>NZ_CP147776.1:5523201-6136891 GCF_037300705.1 Massilia sp. W12
GCACGCATCTGCAGCACAATGACAATCTATGGCAACAGTCCCATCCTGAATATCTGGAAATGGGCATGAGTTTTTCCAATAACTTTAATTTACGTATTGGCGCCGTGATGATCGGTTATGAGCGTGCCCCGATTGAACAGGCGATGGCGGAAATGCGCCGTAAATTGCTGCTCGACACCCTGCAAACCCTGGCCCTGGCCGCGCTCTTGATTACTGTTGGCGTCTATCTGCTGACCCGCAAACTGCAACGCGATCTGCATACCGTGGCAGGGCATTTGGATGCGATTGTTGATTCACAACAGGCGCCGCAACTGCCACCCGGAGTGTTTGAGCGTGAAGCAGCGGAAGAAATTGACCAATTCGCCAATTTGAGTCACCGCATGTTGCACAACATGCGCCAGGCTGAAGAAAAACCGGCAAAGTAAAAAAAAAGACTCCGGCCAAGCTGGAGCAGCCAGAAGAGGAAAAGAATAGATGAGACAACTGTATATACGTTTGGTGTTGTTGGTGGCGGCCTTGCTGGCCTTGCTGGCGATGCTGCTGGCATGGCTGGCTTTGAAAAATTTTGAACGTGATTTGCCTCCTGAAATGGCGCGCACCGTGATGGCGGTCAGTCAGTCCACTTCCGGGGTGCTGGAAAAAGCCTGGCGTAACGGGGTGCCGCTGGATGAAATGGTGGGGGCCGAGGAATATTTCGCCAGTGTCCTGGCTGAGCATAAAGACATTGATTACATTGTGTTGACAGACTTAAAGCAGCGCGTCTTGTACAGCCATGGCTTACCACAGCAGATGGATGCCGGGTTGCAGCAGGCTTTACATGAAAATGTGACGCAAGAGCAAACCGTGCGCGCAGGTGAATACTATGTGAGCGCAACGCCGCTGGTGTTTCGCCAGCAGCGCGTTGGTATTTTGCATCTCGGGCAAAAAGTCGGCCTGGTCGAGCAAAAATTAAAAGATGTATTGTATGACGTCTTGACTGTGTTGCTGGTGGCCAGCTTGATTGCTATGGAATTACTGCGCTTTGTGCTGGCGTTTTCGGTGGCGACCCCGGGCCGCTTGATGCGTGAATTTCTGCAGCAGGTCAAGCAGGGCGATTTCAGCCGTTATCTGCCGCATGACAAGCCGGGCGGCCTGGGCCAGCTGAACAGTCATTACAACCGCGTGATTGAAGAATTGAACCGGCGTTATCATGCTTTACAAGACAAATCGCATGCCTTTCTGTCCGGCCTGCGTTTTCACCAGCCGGGCGAGCGCATCAGCCTTGGCACGGCGGCGGTTGACCATATCCGCTGGCCCTTCTTTCTCTTGATTTTTGCGGATTCACTCTCGCTGTCCTTTTTCCCGGTATTTGTCGGGCAGTTTTATTCGGCGGATATGGGCTTGCCGCACAGTCTGGTGGTGGGTTTGCCGATTTCGATTTTCATGTTCACCTGGGCCTTGTCCATGCCTTGGGCTGGCTCCTGGAGTGATCATGTGGGCCATCGCAAAGCCTTTATCGTCGGCGCCATCGTCACCACGTTGGGTTTGATCGCCACTGCCTTTGCCCAGACGCTCTACGACTTATTGCTGTGGCGCTCGCTCACTGCGGTGGGTTATGGTCTGGTATTCATTACCGCGCAAAGCTATGTGTCGGAAAACACAGCGCCAAATCAGCGCACCAAGGCGATGGCGATGTTTTTATCGACCTTTTTCGCCGGCTCGCTGTCCGGTTCGGCGATTGGCGGGATTTTGGCCGACCGTCTGGGCTATGACAAGACCATTTTGCTGTCAGCCCTGCTGAGCGCTGCCTCGGCCTGGTTTGTGCTGCGCTTTTTACGCAGCAAGCAAAACAGCACTGCCGCGCGCAAGAAAATCAGCCTGCAGGATATGCGCCGCTTGCTGCAGCACAAGCAATTCTTTGTCATTACCTTCCTGGCGGCGGTGCCGGCCAAGATCGCACTGACCGGCTTTTTGTATTACGCAGTGCCCTTGTACTTGAAGCTGCTGGGCAGTAATCAATCCACCATTGGGCGCGTGATGATGGCCTATGGACTGGCGATTATTTTGTTCTCGCCGCTGGTGGCCAAGCTGGCGGACAAGCTCGGCAAATTGCGCTGGTTTGTCAGCATCGGCGGGTTTGCCGCCAGCCTGTCAATGTTTATTATCTGGTACTTTGACAACTTAGCTGGATTATTGGTCAGTATTACCCTGCTCGGGTTGGCGCATGCAATCGGTGTTTCCCCGCAATTTGCTTTGATCAATGATTTCTGTAAAGACGTGGTGCAGGAAGTCGGGCCTGGCGCGGCGAATGGTATTTTCCGCCTGATGGAACGCATCGGCAACGTCACAGGCCCGCTGATTGCCGGGGTGTTGATCGCGCAATTTGATTTCAGTGGCGCATTTTTAGGCATAGGCGTGTTGTGTCTGTCCTGTGTCAGCGTGTTTACCCTGCTATTCTTCCACTTTGAGCGAAAACGGCTGCAAACAGCCCAAGCCATAACCTGAACTGATGGAATCCGTGATGCGCAGTATTCTGACTTTTTGCCTGATCCTGTTGTTGAGTGCGCAAGCCGGCGCTGCTCAGCACAAAATCATGATGTTGTTATACCGGGGCCAGACCGAAGCCGAAAAAGGTTTCATGGACTATCTGAAGAAGCGCAAGATTGAAGTCGAATACATCATCCGCGATGCGCAAGGCGATAAGAGCAAGGTGGCGGAGTATGTGCGGGAGATCAATGAGGTCAAACCCGATCTGGTTTACGCTTTTGGCACCACGCTCACCAGCGAATTGGTGGGCTTGCAGGGAGAAGTCGATCCGGCGCGCCATATCACTACGATTCCAGTGGTGTTCAATATCGTGGCCGATCCGGTTGGCGCCGGGTTGGTGCGGCAGTTGCAATCTTCGGGCCGCAATCTGACCGGTGCGTCGCATCTGGTTCCCTTGGAGGCGCAGTTAAAGGCTTTGCAGGCGATGCGCAAAACCAGTGTGCTGGGGGTTTTGTATTCGCAGGAAAAAAACAGCTTGCTGGCGATTGAAGAATTGAAAAAAATGGCGCCGCGCTTTGGCATGCAATTGCAACTCACCCAAGTCGATGCGAAAGCCGAAGGCGCCGGGCTGGCGCGCGGGGTGCAAGAAGCGCTGGCGAAAAAACCGCAGTTCTTGTATCTGCCTTCAGATTCTTTCCTGATCAAAAATGCAGACGATGTGGTCAAGCCGGCGATGGCCGCTAAAGTGCCGGTATTCGCCGCCACCGAAGCGCCGATCCGCAACAATGGGGCCTTGCTTGGCGTGGTTTCCACCTATTACAACGTGGGTGAACTGGCGGCATACAAGGCTGAGCAAATCTTGACGCGTAAGAAGAAGCCGGAGCAGATTCCAGTCGAAGTTTTGCATCGCTTTACCTATCTGGTGAATATGAGCAGTGCGAAAAAGCTGAAGGTGTATCCGCCGCTGTCAGTGATGAAAATTGCAGAAACCGTGACCGATGACGCAATCGACGCCCGTGAATAGCCATGAGAAAAGGGGCGCATCGCGCCCCTTTCCAAAAATCGCTTCTGCGCCGCCATCCCGCATCATACATTCCACAACACCCCATGTTCCACCCGCGCCGCGCCGGCGCGCTCCAGTTGCGCCACCACCTGCTGCGCCAGGGTTTGCGCATCCAGTTGCAACACGCGTTGATTCACACTGGCGAACAAGGGGATGCCGTGCAAGGTCTGGCCCAGCTGATCCAAGGCAATCTGCTGTCGCTCCAAGAGCAAAAATTTGAGCAATACCCGCAGCGCATGCCAGGCATGTTTTTCCGCGCTGACTTCGAGCGCATCCAGCTTTTGCTGTGCGCGCGCAATCGCCTCATCCACATCGGCAAACGCTGCGCCATGGCCGGGAATCACGATGCGCACATCCAGGCGGCTGATCTGTTCCAGCGTGGCGCGCGCCGGGCCGAAACCGTCTTCCCCCGCCAGCTCGGGAAACAGCACGCCCAAACCGTTTTGCCATAAGGCGTCGCCGCTCACCAGCACCCGTTCTTGCGGCGCATACAACATCAGCGCATGCGCATCATGTCCGGGCGCGGCCAGGATTTGCCAATCTATCCCGGCCCAGCGCCGCACCTCGCCGGGGCGCAGCACATCATCAAAGTGAAACGGTGCGCATTGCTGCCCGGTGGCGCGGTAACTCAGCGCATCCATATCCCACTGCCGCACCTTGTCCGCCTCGCTGGCGGCGATCAGCGTGCCGGCCCCATAGCGCGCCTGCAGCGCGGCATTGCCGCCGCAATGATCGGAATGCAAATGGGTATTCACAATCAGATCCAGCGACTGTCCCTCCAGCGCATGCGCCAGCAGCGCCAGGGTTTGCGGCGCATGGCTCAGATAGCCGCTGTCAATCAGCACATTTTGCGCGCCGTCCTGCAGCAAAAGATTATTGGCTGACAGCCAGCCGCGCTCAAACAGGCGCATCGCCGGCGGCAGCGCCAGCGCACTCATTTCTGCGCGCGCTGCTTCAGCGCCTGCCACACCTGGCGTTTGTAAGTCTCATCGGCGCGGCTCCAGGCGATGATTTCATCAATATTACGCAGACAGCCCAGGCAAACACCGCGTTCGGCGTCCATTTTGCACACATTGATGCAGGGCGAAGGCAAGAGTCCCTGGTGCTGTTCCAGATTGAAATTGCGGATATGGCGTGTCATCTTGATTCTCCTTGCCAGCGCTGCTGTTTTTGCGCCAGACGGGCATTGAATTTGTCGGGATAGATCAGCATGCGCTCGTGCACGCCTTCGCTGACCAATTCCAGATCGTCGCGCGCGCTCAGCGCAAAACGCAGGCGCCGTCCCTCAACTTGCAATAAGCGGCCTTCGATCTGCAGCGTCATGCCGGCGCAACTGGCGGCGATATGGCTGAAACTGACATGCACGCCGACGCTTTGCTCGCGCGGCCAATCCAGATAGGGCATCAAGCCGTGGATGCAAGCCAGCTCCATCATGCCGACCAGATAGCCGGTCGCCAGCACATCCGGCATGTCCAGACAAAATGCAGTGTCATGATAGAGCTGCGGCACACTGCTGCGCGGCGGCAGCGTGTAGCGCCAGCTGAACGTTAAATCGGCAGGCAGACGGTCGGGCGGCATGCGGAACTCCGGGCGGTGACATTGCTGGAATTATGCGCCGCTTTTCAGTTCGGCGTGCGGCTCAGGCCGGCAAATGCGGCTGGCTGTCCAGCAGCACCGGGCGTGGCGCATCCTGGCCAATCGCGCGCAGCGATGGCGCGGTGCGTTGAAAATCCAGCTGCACAGGCTGGCCCAACCAGAACGCGGAACTGCTGTGATCGTGGCGCTCCAGGTCGGTGTTGGGGTGGGCCAGAATCGATAAACCCTGATGATTCAACATCAGCCAGCCAAGCAGCGCACCGAACTCTTCCTGCAGTACGCCGATTTCATATTGCGGCAGCGGATGCGGGCCGACCGGCTTGTCAAACACGCGTCCCAATTGCACCTTGAAGCGCGCCCCGATCGCCTCACGCAAGGCGCAGGCTTTGGCCTGGCTGGCGGCGTCAAAATAGATGTGAATGTGGTAATGAAAAATATCGGCAAGCGGTCGGATCGGATCAAGCATGGCGTTCTTTCAGACAGAGCGGGCAGTATAACAAAGCGCGCTGGCGGGGGGCGCAGGGAAATTCAGCCACAATTCATGATGGAAGGCTGGTCAAATGCTGCATCAGAAGGCAAAATCAGATATGCATGGCGGTCAACTGCGCCGCCCTTGCTTTTGCAAGCAGTGTTGATGGCGGGAGGCTGTTATGTGGCGGCGGTTCCTATTTCATGCAGTGCGGCCAGCGGGAGCATGTGCGCCATGGGCCTGACAGTGCGCCAAGCCTTGCTGCTGGCTTTATTGCTCGGCCTCTTGCTGCCCGGCGTCTTGATCGGCAGCGTGCAAATCATGAATTTGCAACAAGACTTGCAAGAAGAAAGCAGCCAGGAGGAAGCGCGCCAGCTGGACAGTCTGGTGACGCTGCTGCGCGCCCCATTGTGGGACATCAATGAGCAGGAAGTGCGCGAAGTGACGCGGATTTTCATGGGCAACCGGAATTTGCTCAAGCTCAGCCTGACCCCGCAAGCCCCGACGCCGGCCTGGATCAAGGTCGAACTGCAGCAGAGCCACGCCGCCGCCGGCGCCACCCGCGTGCTGCAGCAGGCAATCCAACATAATCAACAAACTCTGGCCTTATTGCGCCTGGAATTTGACCAGGGCCATTTGCGCCAGCGCATCTGGGAACGCACCCTGGCTTCGGTGTTATTGCTGGCCGGTTTGTTGGCGGCTTGCATGCTGTCCCTGCTCTTGCTGGCGCATTTCGGCTTATTGCGGCCCTTGCGGCGCTTGAGCGAGCAGGCCGGCGCCCTGGCCGGGCATGACGCCAATTTGCCGCTGGAAGTCTGGCGCGGCAAGGATGAAATCAGCCAGCTCGGGCGCAGCATCAATGGCGCGCGGCAGCAGATCGCCGCCCTGCTTGGCACCCTGGAGGCGAATAATGCGCGCCTGATGGCCGAATTGGGCGAACGCCGCCGCATCGAAAAAGAACAGGAAAGGCAATCGGCGTATTTCAAAGCGATCCTCGATCAGATGCCGCAAGGCATCAGCGTATTTGATGAGGCGCAGCGCTTGCGCTACTGGAATCAGGGTTTTGCCGCGCTGGTGGGGGAAGATGTACCCCTGCAACAAGGCTGCAGCGCGCAGCAACTCGGTCTGGATGAGGTTCCCCAAAGCGGGCAAAGTGAGCAATTGCATGAAGATGGCCGCACTTTGCTGCTGGAAGCGCGTCAAGTGAATATGGATGAGCAGCTGTGCGCCTGGATCATCACCTATACCGACATCAGCAGCGGCAAGGAAAGCGAGAAACGCGCCGCCGCCGCTGCGCGCAAATTTTCCAGCGTGTTTCAAAGCATGCCGGAAGGCGTCAGCGTGCATCGGGAAGCGGATGGCGAGATTCTGGAAGTCAATGAAGGCTTTGAATTGCTGACCGGCTGGACACATCAGCAAGCCTTGGGCAAAACGCCGTTGCAACTCGGCATTTGGCAGGACAACGCAGAGCGCGCCCGTTTCCGGCGTGAGTTAGCCACGCATCATGTTTTGCGCTCCTATGAGGCGATGATGGTGCGCAAAGACGGCAGCAGCTGGCGCGCCTCGATTTCCGCCGTGGTCACGGATATCGATGGCGAAGCGGTGGTGGTGGCGGTGCTGCGCGATGTGACGCTGATGCGCCAGCAGGAAAGCGATTTGCGCACCTCGCGCGAACGGCTGGCCGCGATGCTGCGCGTTTTCCCCGAATTTTTGACCATTTCACGCTTTGACACTGGCGAGTTTCTGGAAGTGAATGAAGGCTTCACGCATATCACCGGCTGGCGCCGGGATCAGGCATTGGGGCGGACGTCGATTGACTTGCAGATTCTGAGCCAGAGCGGGCGCGCCAATCTGCTGGCGCAGATGGTGGAGCGCGGCGGGGTGTTGCGTGATGCGCCTTTAACTTTGCGGCGCAAAGACGGCGGCATGGTCGAAGTGTCCTGGACGAGTTCGCTGTTTGCGCTGGATGGCGCGCAATACATTGTGGCGATTGCGCGCGATGTCAGCCAGATCCGCATGCAAGAGCAGGAATTACGCTTATCGCAGCAACGCCTGGCGGCGATGTTGCGCGCCTTCCCCGAATTTCTCACCATTTCACGCTATGAAAGCGGCGAATTTCTGGAGGTCAATGAAGGGTTCACCCACATCACCGGCTGGCAACGGGCCGAAGCGCTGGGACGCACCTCGCTTGAATTGCAAATCTGGGATGAAGCCGGGCGCACACGCTTGCTGGAGGATATGCAAAAGCATGGCGGCATGGTGCGCGGGCAGGACATCAGTTTGCGCTGCAAAGATGGGAACCGGGTTGAAGTATCCTGGTCGAGTGCGATTTTTGCCGCTGACGACAGCCGTTATATTGTTGCGATTGCGCGCGATGTGACGCAAATCCGTAAGCAGGAGCAGGCCTTGCGCCATTCCCGGGAGCGCTTGGCGGCGATGTTCCGCGCCTTCCCGGAATTTCTCACCATTTCTCTGATGGAAGACGGACGCTTTTTGGAAGTGAATGACGGCTTTGAAGCGCTCACCGGCTGGCGCCGTGAGCAGGCGCTGGGCAAGACCTCGGTGCAGCTCGGCATCTGGGATGGCGATGCGCGCGACCGCATGCTGGCGGAAATGCGCAAGCAGGGCGGCGTGTTGCGCGGATTGGATGTGAATTTGCGGCGTTGCGATGGCAGCAGCGTGGCGGTGTCCTGGTCAAGCGCCATGTTTGACTTGAATGGCGAGGCGCATCTGATTTCGATGGCGCGCGATATGACCGGCATCCGCCAACAAGAGCAGGCCTTGCGCAATTCGCTGGCGCGGCAGCAGGCGGCGGAAGACGCCAACCAGATGAAGAATGAATTCCTGGCCATGATCAGCCATGAAGTGCGCACGCCGCTGGGCGGGGTGATCGGCATGTTGCGCTTTGCGCTGAAAGATGTGCGTCTGCTGGCCGATACCCGCGCCAAGCTGGAGATTGGTTTGCGCAATGCGGAAATTCTGCTGCAAATCATCAACGACATTCTGGATTATTCCAAGCTGGAAGCCGGCAAGATGGTGATCGAAAAAATTGATTTCGACTTGCCTGCTTTGGTGCGCGATGTGGAAGCGATTTTGATCGAAAGAGCCGAGGCCAAAAGCTTGCAGCTGCAGATTCAGATGCGTGCGCCGCTGGGGCGCTGGTGGCGCGGCGATCCAACCCGTGTGCGTCAGGTGCTGGTGAATCTGTTGGGGAATGCAATCAAATTCACGCATGAGGGCTGGGTCAGTTTGACGGTGCGGGAAGTGGTGGACGATGGGCTTGAATTTGTGGTGGAGGACAGCGGGATCGGCATTGATGCGGCGATTTTGCCGCGTTTGTTCCGCAAATTTGAGCAAGCCGATGTTTCCACCGCGCGCCGTTTCGGCGGCACCGGCCTGGGTCTGGCGATTTGCAAATTGATCGTTGACGCGATGGGCGGGCAGATCAATGTGGACAGTGAAGTGGGGCAGGGTACGCAATTTACCGTGTGGCTGCCGTTGTTGCATGGCAAAGAGGTGGCGCACATCAGTCAGCAGGATGGCGATGGCCGCCACCCTTGCCGCCTGCGCGTGCTGTGTGCGGAAGACGGGCCGACCAACCAAATCATCATCCGCGAACTGGTGCAGGGCATGGGGCATCAGATTGATGTGGTGGAAGATGGTTTATACGCTTTGCAGGCCTTGGCGGCGCAGGATTACGATCTGGTCTTGATGGACAGCCGCATGCCGCGCATGGATGGCTTGCAAGCGCTGCGCCATATCCGCAACGGTGAGCATGGCGTGCGCAAGCGCAAGATTCCGGTCATCGCGCTGACCGCGAATGTCGGCGCGGAAGAGCGTGCGCGTTTTATGAGCGCCGGCGCCAATGGTTTCCTCGGCAAGCCGGTGGATGAAGCCCTGTTGCATAGCGCTATCGGGCAGGAAATTGCGAATATGCTGGCGGCTGGCGTCAGCCTGTCGCCGGCTCCGCCGCCGCAGCTGGAAATTGCGGATCTGGATGCATTATTTGAAATCGACACCAGCGCGATCAGCGCTGACAGCGGTGACAATATCGCCGCCCCCGCCGTCCCGGCGGCGGATGGCTTCAGCCCGGCGGCGCGCATGCGCATGCGGCAGGCCTTTTTACAAGACGGCCCGCGCCAATTGCAACAGATGGAGCAGGCTTTGCAAGCGCAGGATTGGCCGCAATTAGCCTTGCATGCGCACAGCCTGAAAGGCAGTGCAGGCTATTTCGGCGCCCACGCATTGCAAGCGATTTGTAAAGAACTGGAAGCCGCCGCCGACGCTGGCAAGCAGGAGGCGGCGCAGGAATGGATGCAGCGTTTTGCGCCGGAACTCAGCATCGTCATACAGCGCATGCAGCAGGAAAATTGAGGCGCTTATCTTGTCTTGATTCCACAGATGTCAGGTAATCAAGTGAAGTGGAAGTGTGCAGGCGGGCCAAACAAGGATATGCCGCAGCTGTGCAACGGCGCTGCGCAGCCTTGAGCGGCGCGCTGCTGTGATCTCATTTCGCCAGAATAGTGCAGTGGAAAGGGGCAGTTGGCAGAATGATAGGCGGCGGGCATACAGCAAAAGATAAAAAATGCTCATGCGATGATCGGCGCCAAAGGAATCCGGGATTTGCTTGCATGCGCATCACGCGCTGGCCAATGTTATTGGACTTATGCAGGCGAGCAGTGAAATACATCACACATGCATAAACCCGCGTATGCACTTCTGGCGCAGGCTCGAGCTTGCATCGAGTCTGCGCCAGCGTTCAGCTGGTGCGCTTATGCGATCTCAGGCGCAAGCGTTTCAACCTTGGCGCTTGCTTTTTTAGCAGCCTCGCGCTTGTTTAAATAATCCAGAGCCAAACGATCAGTAATGTTAAGCTTGAATGAGGGGCAGGCAATACTGCCGCTATACCATTGTTTGGGACAACCGCCGCCGCATACCGGGAACAAGGGGCATTTCTTGCAGGGGCTGATGTCGGTTTTGACATCACTGTTCCAGTTGCGAGTAATTGCATTCGGATTTTGAATGGGGGGATTGGCATCCAGATGGCCCAGTTTGTAGTCTGCGCCTTCGTACTTGGGTGTATAAGGAAACTCGTAGCAGGGATAGATGTTGCCAAACGCATCATATACTTCAGCATTCGGATCAACCACCATGCAGGGTGCATAGTTGCGTTCAGGAATCATGCCGCCAAAGCGGAAGCCTTTTTCGTTGGCATACATATACCAGTCAATTTCCTGCTTGGCATACTCTTCGCGTGACAAACTTCCCTTTGATGCATCATTATCGCCCCAATCGACCACGCAGGCAAAGTCCAGAAAGACTTTCTTTTCATACAAACGATGTTGCGCCAACAGATCAATCAGTTTATAGATGCCACGCACAGTAGTTTGGTTGATATTGATCCGGATCGCGATTGAAACATCGCTGGCAATATACTCAGGCAGATTGGTGACATCGATCACATTGTCAAGAATAATATTGAAAGTCTTTTTACCTTCTTTCGTGATGCGCATCACATCATGGGTTTCTTGACCACCATCCAGAGTAATTTGGAAATGAGAGACTTGCTGCTGCAGCAGATTTAAAAAAACCGCAGGCTTGAAGCTTAAACCATTTGTGATCATATGCGAGCCATATTTAATATTGTGCTCAGCACAATATTCGCGCACTTCCTGACTGATGCGTAATATTTCGCTGTAAGCCATCAATGGCTCACCGCCATACCACTGTAATTTGAGTGATTTAAACGCGCCAGTGGAGAGTTTTTCCTTGATGCGGGCGACAATCTTATTGCTGATTTCCTGGCTGGCGTTGACTTTGGAATGTTTTTGTCCACAATAATTACAACCCAATTGACAGTTGGCGGTTGGTTGTATCACGATGGTCAGGCGGCGATAACCGGCAATAATTGCCAAGTTTTCTTCCAGTACAGTCTCAAATTCGTTCTCTTCTTGCGGCACAATGGCGTCAATCTGGATCAATTTGGCGAGTGTTTCATCACCTAACTTGTCGAAAGCGCCTTTTTTTAAGTTATCGCAAACTGACTTTTTCAATAAGAGTGAGTTTCCAGAGCGAGTCGCATACATGATGTGAAGCGCGTCATCCGATTGTTTATTTGCGACGGCAGGAGTAAAAATTAAATAATCAGATAATTTGTACATGATGCGGGTCCGATGGAAGAATGCAATAGGCAGGCGTAACGCAAGCATTACGCCTGCGGGTCATTAAGCCGGAACAGCCAAAGCTGCCGGCTTTGCCCCGGCATGAAGCTTATTAGACCTGCTTGACCGAGAAGCTGCTGCAGGACATGCTCCACCAGCAATCTTCTGCAGGCGGCTCTTCGCTCGATACGCCACCAGAGATTTGTTCCAGATCGCCGTCTTTCAGTTCTTCTTGGCTGTTTTCCAGTGCTTGGTTCAGTTTTTCATTGCTCATTGTAAATCCTCCTAAATATTAAAAGAAAATTTCTAGTTTATAGACTTCAAATTGCTCGGTCTTTGGGTAAAAACCCTTACCCGTGGGAATCGGTGTGCAGCTGCTGAATCAGGAAGTTTGCAGCTCAGGCTTATCGTGCAGGCATTTTTTGCTTCAGACCCGGCGCAACAAGGCCGGGTCTGAGCCGGAGTTCAGTGAGTGCTTGCCAGTTCAGGTTTGGGTAACCAATTTGCTTTATTCAGAATGCTGTCAATTTTGCGGAATTCCGGCAAGATGCCCAGATAGCCTTGCAGGCGTTGCCGGTTTTCACCGGCGTCAGCGCTGCGGCGCAGTATGATGCCCAGGGTGTAGGACTGCAGGCAGAAAGGCAGGGCCTTCAACTCGAAACCTGGCGGCGTCTTATCGCAGGATTCGCCATCAATCGCCTGCAACATCAAACTGAAACAGGCGCTTAAATGTGGCGCCAGACTGGCATCCTGGGCCAAGGTCTGCACGCATTCACGCAGCATCGTGGCGTTGCTGACCAGGCGATTGAAAATACAGCGGGTGAAATAATCGGCCACGCCGGCCCATTCATGTTGCGGCAGGATTTGCTGCAACATTTGATTGGGGAAGTATTGATTGCAGTCGCCGCCCAGGACATAGCTGATAATCGCGATTGCAAGCGAAGCCGCCTGGGCATGTTCACCTGCCGAGCAATACACCCGGAACAGATTCAAGCTTTGCTCCAATCTGGCGGCCAGCACATCTGACGGCGCGAGCGTGCGTAATTGATTGATGCAGGCCAGGGCTTGTTGTTGATAGTCACAGGCAGTCTGGTAGTCGCCCAGCATATAAGCCCGATTGCCCAGTAAAGGCAGATACAGCGTTTGCATCCCGAACTTGGCCTCTTCACTGTTCAGGCGTAATGGTTGGGCTTGGATTCTTTGCATCCAGTATTCGACTACCGGGCGGTTTTGACTGCGGATATGTCCAACACAGCGCTGGTACAGATTGAAATGACGCAACATATCCATTCTGCCCAACAACTCTTCATGCTGCTTGCCATACTCCAGGATCGCCATGAAAATATGTTCACGCTTAAAAGCTTGCATATGCGGCGTTTGTTCCGGCAGTTGTTGTGCAAGGATGTGCAACAAGGGTGAATTTTCCATCATGCGACCTCAATGACCTTAGTTTCGGAGTTGGTGGTGGCTTTTTTAGCTGCCTGCCGTTTGTTTAAATAATCCAGCGCCAGGCGATCAGCAATGTTCAGCTTCATTGATGGACAGGCAATTTTGCCGTTATACCATTGCTTTGGACAGCCGCCGCCGCAAACCGGGAACAAAGCACATTTCTTGCACGGACTGATATCAGTTTTGATATCACTGTTCCAGTTGCGTGTAATCGCATTCGGATTTTGAATAGGTGGATCAGCATCCAGATGGCCAAGCTTGTAGTCCGGGCTTTCGTACATCGGCGTATATGGAAACTCGTAGCAGGGATAGATGTTGCCAAACGCATCATATACTTCTGCATTCGGATTCACTACCATGCAGGGAGTATAGTGGCGCTCAGGAATCATGGCGCCAAAGTGGAAGCCTTTTTCGGTCGCGTACATATACCAGTCAATTTCCTGCTTGGCATATTCTTCGCGTGACAAACTGCCCTTTGAAGCATCATTATCGCCCCAATCAACCACGCAGGCAAAGTCCAGATAGACATTCTTCTCATGCAAACGATGTTGCGCCAGCAGATCAATCAGCTTATAGATGCCATGCACAGTGGTCTGGTTGATATTGATCCGGATCACGATAGAAACGCCGCTGGCAATATACTCAGGCAGATTGGTGACTTCGATCACATTATCAATAATGATCTTAAAGGTTTTTTTGCCTTCTTTCGTGATACGCATCAAGTCATGCGTTTCCTGACCGCCATCCAGAGTAATCTGAAAATGAGAAACATGCTGCTGCATCAAATTCAGGAACACAGAAGGCTTGAAACTTAGGCCATTTGTGATCATCTGTGACATATACTTAATATTGTGCCCGGCACAATAATCGCGCACTTCCTGACTGATACGTAAAATTTCGCTGTAAGCCATCAATGGCTCACCGCCATACCACTGCAATTTGATTGAATCGAATGCGCCAGTGGAGAGTTTTTGCTTGATGCGGGCAACGATTTTGTCGCTGATTTCCTGGCTGGCGTTGACTTTGGAATGTTTTTGACCACAGTAATTACAACCTAACTGACAGTTGGCGGTTGGTTGTATCACGATGGTCAGGCGGCGATAACCGGCGATAATCGCCAGATTCTCTTCAAGGACTGTCTCAAACTCGTTTTCTTCTTGCGGCACAATGGCGTCAAGCTGGATCAATTGGGCGAGTGTTTCATCACTTAACTTGTCGAACGCGCCTTTTTTTAAGTTCTCGCAAACTGAGTTTTTCAACAAGATGGAACTTCCAGAACGGGTCGCATACATAATACGCAGCGGATCATCCGATTGTTTATTTGCGACGGCGGAGGTAAAAACTAAATAATCAGATAATTTGTACATGATGCAGGCTCGAAGGAAGAGTGCAATTGGCAGGCGTAGCGCAAGCGTTACGCCTGCGGGTCTTAAGCAGGATCAGCCGCATGACGGCCCTCTGCTTTGCCCTGGCATGAAGCTTATTAGACCTGCTTGACCGAGAAGCTGCTGCAGGACATGCTCCACCAGCAATCTTCTGCCGGCGGCTCTTCGCTCGAAACGCCACCGGAGATTTGTTCCAGGTCGCCGTCTTTCAGTTCTTCTTGGCTGTTTTCCAGGGCCTGGTTCAGTTTTTCATTGCTCATTGTAAATCCTCCTGATATTAGAAAATAATTCCTAGTTTAAAGACTTCAAATTGTTCGGTCTTTGGGTAATACCCTTACCCGTGGGGAAACAATTAGATAATAGGAGTCCGCTCGACCGGACGGCAGTCGTCAGAAGTGTTTTAGTAATGGAAAGCCTGCTGTTAAGCTGTGAAGACAGCGAATTAACTCTGATTTCGATGTATTGAAGGCGAGTCAGTGCAGATATTTGAACTCTAACTGAGAAAAAAAAATATGTAAAGTGAGTGTGCAAAGAAAATCAAACGATTTAAGGTTTGCTTGGGAAAAATTGCAATGCGGCAATGTAGGCGATTGTAACATTATGCAAAGAGAAATTTTCTACCCATGGAGAATTGTTGCGCTGCAATGTAATGATCTCGAATGTTCTTATTGAGCAATTGCTTGATCTGGGGCAAGATTTCCGATGATAGCAATAGAGATATTAAAAATGCCATGTAAGCACTGTTAATGACAGATGTATCCCGGCATCAGTTTGTTGCTGTGCGGGAATTAAGTCAGGCGGTATGTTGAATTCAAGTTTTCTTTGATGGCAGTGGATGCGACGCTTCTTTGCTCAAATCCGGGGCAACTCTGCTCGGAGATGACGGTGCTGTTTGCGGGATGTTTTGCAAGATATCCTGCTGCAAGCCAGCTTGCCGCAAAAGCTTTAAAGATATGGGCGCAATTAACCGCAGGGTGACTATTCAACTTGATACGGTGCGCAAGGTGAGTTCTTTTACCTGTACATCATGCGCCGTCATTCCTGAATGTCTTAGTCGGGGATCCAGAAACCTCTGGGTTCCCGCTCGCGATGAAGACATTCGAGGGCAGGCTTTGCGCGGGCATGATGGTTCTCCCGTAGTGGCTCATTGTTCAGTTTCTGCACACTCAGGCTGAACAGAGAACCCCGCAGGCGCGTAGAGATTTTTTGCGCATATCAATGCAAACCCGCAGCTGTGTTTGATGAGACATGAGAATCTGTTTAGCACTCACCTGCCGTGGAGAAGCGCGTGCCGGGAAATGGCGGGATTAAGCTGCCTTGTCAAGTCGCGCTATCTGTTGGGACTGTGGCCGGTTTGCGCTTGCGCTTGATGGGCGTTTCAGGCGCGCGCGCTGGTGTTGTTTTACCTTGATTTGCTGGCGGCTGCGCTTCTGCTGCCGGCGTGCTCGCGCTTTTGCGTTTTCGCGGCGTGGCGGCTGGTTTTGCTGCGCTTTTTTGCGCCGGGCTGACCTCAGCGGGAACGGGCGCCTTGGCTTTTTTGCGACCGGCGCGCGCCACCGCCTGCGCCGCGCCAGCGGCCAGGCCGGCGGCAGAGGCGGCGCTTTGCACCACGCGCGACACTCTTTCATCCTGCGCTGCTTTGCTGATGATGGCGCCAGCGGCTTTGCTGACCGCCGCGCCAGCTTGCTGCGCCAGATCGGCCACCTGGCTGGCGCTATCGACGGCGCGTTTCACTTTGCGCGCCTTGTCTGCGGTTTGTTTGACCTTGCTCAGCAGACTGTCGTCCAGCTTGGGGTGCGGCGGCTTCTTTTCCGCGATTTGCTGCGCATGCCGTTGCGCCATGGCTTGCGCCACCAGACCGCCGGTCATCCCGATCAGGGACAGTCCGCCGATAAAATTCACGCCTGCGCCAACCGCATGCGTGACGGCTTGCTGTAATTCATTTTTGGCGCCTTCCGGATGCCCGCTTAACCAATCGCTGCCGGCGGCCTGCAGTTTTTTCAACACATCTTCAGATGCGATGATGGCGCCCAGCACCGGGGCTTTTTTGGCGAACGCTTTCGCCACCAGGGTGCGGGTGATCAGTTGCTTGATTTTGTCTTCCATGACTTGCCTCAGCTGTCCAGCAGACGGCGCACTTGTTGCACCAATTGCTGCGGGGTAAAAGGTTTTTTCAGAGTCAGCGTGACGATCGATTCGACCACGCGCAGATATTGTTCATAGCTGGAAATGGCGATGATGGGTATATTGAACTGCTGTCGCACGGCGAAAATGCCTTCCATGCCTTCGTGATCCGGCATCACCAGATCAGAAATCAGCAAAGCGGCGTTGTGGTCTTCCAGCAATTGCGGCAAATCCGCACTGTTGGCTGCCGCCACCACAATATAGCCGGCGGCTTCCAGCTCGGCGTGCAGCAATTCCCGCAGTAATTCGTCGTCGTCCAGCAAAACGATGGTTTTCTCGGCCATGGCGGTTACCGTGTGCGAAGCAGGCCGGCCAGCTCGACCGCGGTCTTGACCTGCATTTTGTCGAAAATATTGGCGCGGTGCACTTCCACCGTGCGCATGCTGATGCCGAGTTCATCGGCCACCACTTTGTTCATTTTGCCTTGCAAAATCAAATCCAGCACTTCCCGTTCACGCGGCGACAGACTGGCTAAACGCTCGGCCACCTGGGCTTCGCCGGCGGCGGCGCGGCTGGCGGCAAAAGCTTCCAGAACGCGCGCCATCAACTTATTGTCATTGAACGGTTTTTCAAAAAAATCAAAGGCGCCGCGCTTCAAGGCGTCCACCGCCATCGGCACATCGCCATGTCCGGTCAGGAAAATCACAGGGAAGCGGGTCAGCAGATTGCGCGCATTGAGGGTGTCAAACAGGCTTAAACCGCTCATGCCGGGCATACGCACATCCAGCAGCAGGCAATCGCCTTGCGCATCGAATTGCTGTTGCGGGCTGTCCAGCCAGCTCAGCCAGGCTTGCGCATTTTGATGTGCGCAGGCAGGAATGGCGCATGAGCGCGCCAGCCAGGATAAAGCATCCCTTACCTCTTCCTGATCATCGATGATATGCAGCATCAACATACTCCGCGAATTGCCGCCGGGTGCGGCCATGTACAGCGGTTTAGCTTATCCCGTTTGCGTGGCGAGCGGCAAGGAAAATCTGAAGATCGCGCCGCCTTCCGGATTGGGCAGATATTCCAGCGCGCCGCCATGAAATTCAATCGCGGTGCGGCAGATATTCAAGCCCATGCCCATGCCCTCGGCCTTGGTGGAAAAGAAGGGCGAGAACAGGCGTTCCGCCACTTCCGGTGTAATCCCGTGGCCATAATCGCAGACTGCGACGCTGATTTGCGGCGGCAGCGCATCGGCCAGCAATTGCGCCTGAATCACCAGAATCCGCCGTTCCGGCGGAGCCTCGCGCATGGCTTCGATGGCGTTGCGGGTCAGGTTCAGCAAGACTTGTTCCAGCATGGTCTTATCCGCGTGCAGCAAGGGCAGATCGCCGGGGATGCGGCATTGCACTTTGACGAAATAGCGCTGCGCTTGCAATTCGATCAGCGGCAAAATCGTATCCAGCAGGCTTTGCACGCCCACCGGGTGGCGCGCCGGTTCGCGTTTTTTGACAAATTCATGCACGCTGCGGATGATTTGCCCGGCCCGCTGCGCCTGTTGGCGCGCTTTTTCCAGCGCTTCCTTGAGCAAATCCAGATCGTGCAAATGACCTTGCTGCAAGATGTTCAAGGCCCCGGTGGCGTAGCTGGAAATCGCCGCCAGCGGCTGATTCAACTCATGCGCCAGAATCGAAGCCAGTTCGCCCATGGTCGCCAGGCGCGCGCTGGTTTGCAATTTTTCCTGCTGCTGCCGGTTTAATTCTTCGATTTGCTTACGTTCAGAAATATCGAGAATCGACCCCATCCAGCCGGTTTGCTTGCCGCTGGCGTCAAGCAAAGGCGATTCAAACACCAGCACCGGCACGCGTGCGCCGTCAGCGCGCTGGAAAATGGTTTCAAAGCCTTGCGGCGTGATGGTGCCGGCCAGCACTTGCGCAAAGCGGTCCTGATAATCTTGCATCGCTTCCGGCGCCCAGTAGGGCATGGGCGGCAATTTGCCGATCAACTCGTGTTCAGCGTAGCCGACGATTTGGCAAAACGCCGGATTGACATAGGTGACCCGGCCATCCAGATCGCGCGCGCGCATGCCTGTCACCAAAGAATTTTCCATCGCGGTGCGAAACGCCATTTGCGCGCGCAAGGCGCTTTCCGCCGCCAGCCGCCGTTCGACGTGGCGCCACAGCAGCCACAGGCTGAAAATCAGGCCAAGCGCGAGCACAATCACGCTGCCGACCAGAAAGCGCGGGGCCAGACTGGGCGCGGCGCGCAGGCTGTTGGTGTGCAGGCGCAGATTCAAGCCGGGCAATTCGACTTCGCGTTGATGGGTGTAAATGCCGCGCCCGGAGCCGAGTGCGGCGCGTTGCGCCAGCAGGGTATTGTGCTGGTCATACAGGCTGATTTGATTTTCCTGCGCAAACCACCAGGGCGTGGTGACTTCCAGTAATTTGTTCAAATCATAAATCGCCACCAGATGGCCGAGCCAGGTGGTGCCGTCATATACCGGCAAAAAGAATTCCACCAGCATCTGGCTTTCGCTTTTCAGCGCCGGATGCGGCGGCGCGAAGCGCGCCACGGTGGTGCGGCGCGCTTCCAGCGCCACTCTTTGCGCATCGGAAGACCAGGGGCTGATTTGCTCGTTGGTGGACAGCCGCATGCCATCCGCGCCCCACCACTGGACTTGCTCAAATTCATACACTCTGTGCTGCAGCTCATACAGGCGTTGCCCCAACGCCGCTTGATTATTCAGGGGCAGGGCGCCGCTGCTGATTTCCCCCGCCAGCAAGCGCATGCTGCCTTCGTTTTTCAGCAATTGAAATTGCAGACTTTGTTCCACCCAGAGCGTATCGGCAACCAATTGTTCTTGCCGCTCAACGGTTTCCAACTGCCGCAACTGCCATGGCAGCCAGACAATAATGCCCAGCACAGACAACACCAGCACCACCGGCAGCATCCAGCGCCAGCTGTTGCGTCTGAGGAAAGAGGGGAGCAGGGTTTTCATGCCGCCAGTGTAACGCGAATGGCCGGCGGCGGGCGGGTTTTAGCCGTGTGTGCAATGGGGGCGCTCAAGCTTGTTGCAGATCAGGTGCGGTGCGCGCTGTTTTCAAGCGGCGCACCGCCGGCAGATGCTTAATCCTGAGATTTGCGGCCAAACAATTTGGCAAGCCCTGCGATCAGCGCGATCAGCACACCGATTAAGACTTTCTTGAACGCCAGCACGAAGGCAAACAGCTTGCCGAACAAGCCCAATTTGCTGGCTACGCCGCCGGCCACCAGTGCGGCTAAACCATATTCCGCCACCTTATCGGTTTTTTCATTGAAATCAGCGTAACGCTGGCCTTCGATGAATTCAGAGAAAGCCAGCACTTTTTTCATTTCTTCTTTGACCGGGCCGATTTGCTTCATGCCGGCCACTGCGTTCAAGACCAGCACGCCATCACGGCCTAACACGCGCACATTGTAGTTCAGGGTGTGTTCGGGGGCTTCCGGTGAACTGAACTCTTGCGCCCAGTACATTTTGTGGGTGTTTTTGTCGTAGTAAGGATTTTCCGCCCAGCCGACCAGATTCAATTCTTGATAGCCGCTTTTCTTGCGCTCCTTGTTTTCTTCCTGTATGCCTTCCTGCATATCTTTGAGCAATTGGGCGTAATCGATTTTCTCTGCATCATCATCTTTGACATGGCCATCGTTCTGGTATGTGATCACCACGCCCCAGCTATTAGGGTCAAGCGGGCTGACATCCGCCGGGAAAATCATACCCAGCGTGGGATTGCCAGGCGGATTGCCCCAGGCTTGGGTCAGTACTTTTTCCGCATCCGCCGGACTTAGATAGCGAAATTCCGGTGGCAGATTCAAGCTTGCTTTGCCGCCTGGAAGATTGATTTTGCCGCTTTGAAATTGCAGGTTAGCGAGAAATGCTTCGGCGCTGATTTTCTTTTCCTCTTCAGCGCGCAGCGCACCGGCGCACAATAGAAGGAGGATCGCGAACAATGTGTGTAAGGGAGAAAACACAGATGGGGACATGAATGACTTCCTCAGGCAGGTATTTTTTGCTTAAAAAACAGGAAAAATTGTACCTGCAAATACCTTGATATCAAAGTATTTGTTTAGCTGAACTGAAAATCATCGCGGCCAAAAAGGACGCGCTTCAAACTCAGCGCAGCTGACTCTTGCTATCCGCTTTTTCTTCTTTTTCGTCGCGGTTGCGGCGCGGGCTGGGCGGGCTTTGCGGCGCCGGCGGATTGGCTTTGACTTCCAGCTTGGGCGCCGGCTTGGCTGTTGGTGCGGTTTGTATCGCCGGCGGCAGGGCGGCTGGCTGCGGCGTATGTTGCACCGGCGGCGCAGGCGGCGCAGCGCGGGGCGCAGCTTGCAGCGGCGCCATTTGCAGCGGCGCTGCCGGGGCCGTCACGGTATGGGCGGCGGCGGGCGGCAGGGATGCGGCGGGACTGGACAATTGCGGCGGCGCTGCCGGTGCGACAGGGGTGCTGATCACGCCGGGGTGGTGCGGCATGCGCAGCGGCGCGGGTTTGGCCGGGGCCGGCGTGGCGGCCGGCACGGCGACGGTGGCCAAGCGCGAATAATGTTGTTGCGCGCCCTGAATTTTGCGTTCGTGATGGTGGTAGCGTTCCGGCGCGCTGACTCTGCCGCGCCAGTTAGGCCCCAGCCATGCCTGATTGATGCGCTGTTGATAATTCGGGCTGGCGGCATACCAGGGCAGTAAAAATTCGCGCGGGGCCAGCGGGAACCAGGCCAAATCGCTGCCGGCCACCGGGGAGAATGTGACGCGGCCCTGATGCGTCCAGCCGACCAGGGCCGGCGACCAGGCCGGCGGCAAATGCGCCGGGCCGGGCGCCCACACCCAGCGCGCCTGATGCCAAGCCCAGCGCCCATAATGCGAGGTCACATAAGCCCAGGGCACATGATCCACCCAGACCCAGCCCCATGGCGCCATCTGTTGCCAATAACCGTCGCGGAAGGGCATGAAGTTGGCGTTATGCGGACGCCACACCGGGCCATATTCCTCGGTTTCCAGCCATTCGCCCTGGCCGGCCAAGTCTTGCTGCCCGGTCATTTCCGCCGCCACAAAGCGCAAGGGGGCCGGCGGGCGTTCCTGTTTATTGCGCAGGCGGCGCAAGATTTCATCGCTGATGGACTGGCTGTTCAGGTTGCCGCGATACAGTTCGACTTCCTGCCCCGGGCGTAACTGGCTTTGCCCGTTTTCATAGAGTAATTGCGCCTGGCCGCTGAAAACCCGCAGTTTTTGCGCGCCATCGCGCCGGTTGTAATTGAGTTGATAGTGGCCGGCTTGCAGCAGATGGAATTGCCCTTCCGGGTTTTCCAGCACCAGACCGGGCAGAATCTGCGGGTTGTGGATGTGCGCTTCCAGCCCGCCATGCAGCAGGCGCAAATGCAGCTGCACATCGTTGAGTTGCAGAATTTCCAGCTCGCTTTCGGCGTCCAGCGTAAAACTGCTGCTGCCGATTTGCAGCGTGCTGGCGGCAAAGCGGTCAGTCGCCACAATCCAGCCCGGCCCCAGACTCCAATTGCGTTCCAGCTTGACGCCGCCCATGCCGCTGCCAGCCGGGCGTAATTCAACTTCGCCATAGACCTGAGCCACGCGCAAAGCGCGCAAGGGGGGATCGCCCTCGGCCCGCGCCGCCGGCCAAACAGCCAGCAGCCACAGGCAGCAAAGTAGTAAGCGTGTCATGCCAATCTCCTGAAAAAGCAGCGCTGCGTTTGCAGCATATCAGGCAAATCCGGCGCCACGCGCAGTTTGTTTGCAATCCCTTACAAGCGCGGCCTCACATCTGCTCTTTGGCGGCGGGCAGGATCCCTTTGCAGGTGGCGCGTTCGGCGTCGTTTTTCGGCAGTTTGGCGCAAATCGCATCCACTTGCGCCTGTACTCTGGCGAAGCTTTGCGCATGTTTGCCATCCAGATTCCAGGCCAGCAGGCGGCGTCCGGTGCGCTCGATCTGGGCGCGGTTGCGGTCATAAAACGCATCAGGCATTTTGCTGAATTCGCTCAGTACGCTGGCGGCGACTTTTTCAATGCGCGCCTCATCGTCCGGGCTTAATTCCAGCAAGCCGTTGAGATAGGCGGCGCCCCATTGCAAGCGGGTGGCCGGGCCTTTGGCGGCTTGATACGCCTGCTCATACCAGCTGATGGCGGCGGCGCGATCGCCGCGTTTTTTGGCGTTGCCGGCCAGGCTCAGCATGAAGTAATACGGCGAATGCGAGCGTTTCAACTCGGCTTTGAGCAAATCATCCGATTCCTGTTGCAAGCCGGCGGCAAACAGGGTGTGCGCAGCGGCTGACACCACGGACTGGCGTTCAAAACTGTCGCTGGTGGAGGATTCGATCTGCTTCACTTTTTCTTTGATCAGGCTTTGCAGCGCGGGCGGCAAGGCGGCGTCTTTGCCAAGATCAGTTTTCACCAGTGTGCGCAGGCCATCCAGCATGCTGATGCGGTCGGCGCGCGACAGGCTGGCGTCGTCCAGCAGGGTGCGCAAGGCTTTATCGGCAGCTTGTTGCAGCGCTTGTTTTTCTTCTGCGGAAGCCTTGGCGCCAAGCAGGGCGTACAGTTCGCCGGCGCTGCTGACCAGATCCGCGTTCTCGCGCACCCAGCGCATATCCTGCAATTGTTTGAGCGTTTTGGCGCGATCCGCGCTGCTCAAAGGCAATTCTTCGCGTGCTTTTTCTTCCGTCGCCAGCCAGCCGCGCCATTGCAGGCGGAGCGCGCTGTCAGCATCGGTGCTGACTGTGGCCAGTTTCAACAGCGTGGCCGGAATGTCTTTGCCCGCCACCAGATGCTGCTCGTTGGCATACCAGGTGTAATAGCTGAGCAGCTTCCAATCATTGGCGCTCAATTTATCCGGCGTGCTGTGCGCCAGCTTTAATAAATCTTCCACAGTATGGTTGGAGCTGATGCCGGCGGTCAGCACTTGCAGATAACGGTTGGCGTCCACTTCGCCCGGCAGGCGCGTCACTTCGCTGCCATCGGGACGGAACAGAATCATGGTTGGATAGCCGCTGACCTTGAAGCGGGCGCCGATTTTTTGCGCGCTCGGGCTGTCGCCATCGACATACACCGGCACGAAAGAGCGGGTGCGCTCAATGAAATTCTGGCGGTTGAAAATCGTGGCTTTGACTTGATTGCAGGGCGGGCACCAGCTTGCGCCCCAATACAAGAACAAGGGTTTGTTGGCGGCTTTGGCGGCGGCGAAAGCGGCGTCCACATCGCCTTTGAACCAGGCAATCCCGGCTTCATGCTGTGTGCTTTGCGGCGCGGCGGCGGTGGCGGAAAAACTCAGGCTGGCGCAACCCAGCAAAACGGAGAAGGCAAGAGCGTGCAATTTCATGGCGATCCGGGCTGACAGATGAAAAGAGGAAAGAACAGATAAACCCGGCAAGCTTGTCGCAGGGGCGGCGCTTTGTCAACCTGCTAAATTTTATAAACATATGCGGCCGCCGCCGGCGGCGCTTATATGCCCAGCATGCGGCGCGCCGCCGCCAGCGGTTTGCGCAGCACATGGTAAATCAGCGGCGCATAGCCGCCATATACTTTGGCGGTGCCTTTCCAGCCTATGCGCGGCAGGGGCTGGCCCGGGGCCAGTTCGGCTTTCAGCAGATAACTCACCACGCCATCCGCCCCGCTCACCGCTTCATAACTGCTTTGCGTCAAGCGCGCGTGCAAGGTGTTGAGCGGTTGCACATTCAGGTACAGCTTGACTT
Organism: Massilia sp. W12; assembly: GCF_037300705.1. Classification (NCBI taxonomy): domain Bacteria; kingdom Pseudomonadati; phylum Pseudomonadota; class Betaproteobacteria; order Burkholderiales; family Oxalobacteraceae; genus Massilia; species Massilia sp. W12. Next base: position 5,547,628 of record NZ_CP147776.1, read on the forward strand.
CAGCGTCCGGGGCCAATTCCAGCGCGTCTTCCAGCGCCAGATGAATGCTGACTTGCACCTTGTTTGGATCGGCCAGCAATAAAATCCGCTCGCCGGTTTGCACCGGCTTGCCCAGCCAGTCATTCGGATCGGAAAACACCGCCACCCCGCCGGCGGGCGCTTGCACCTGGATGCGTTGCGCCAGCTCTTCGGCGAATGTCAGTTCCGCGCTGCGCTCATCCAGACGCGCTTTCAGGCTGGCCAGTTCGGCCTTGCTGGCCAGATCGGAAAATGATTTTTGCGTGGCGCGCAGATAATCGGCTTCCGCCACCGCACGCGCTTTTTGCGCCACCTGCTGGCGGTTGCGCACATTGGTGTCGTCCAGCGCAAACAGCGGCGCTTGCGGCGCCACCACTTGATTTGGCGTGATGAAAAATTGCGCCAGCACGCCATCCGAGGGCGCGGCGATCACCAGTGCGTCGCGTCCGGTGATTTCCGCCGGCGCCAGCGCGGACAGGCGCAGCGGCAGACAGGCGATGGCCAGCAAAACCAGGGCGCTGATCCGGCGTCGCCGGCTGATGCCGCTCAATGCGCGCCGCCACCAGGACGGCGCTTGGCGCCAGGCCCACAGCGCATGCCCATACAGTTGCGCCAGCCTTTGCAGCAAAGCCAGTTCAGCGTCATGCGGCGCGCGTTCGCAAGAAAGCCACAAGCCGCCTTGCACCTGTCCCTTGGCATTGGTCAGCGGCAGCCAGAGCGCATAGCCGGCCTGCCATTCGCGCCAGCCGTCTTGCAATTGCGGCGCCACATCGTCGATTTGCAGCACGCGCAATTCAGCTTGCGGCAAGCTGCGCCAGAGGTCGTGCAACCATTGGCGGTAGGGTGAATCCTGGCTGACATCGGCCAAGCCGGAGACCAGGCGCAAGTGCGCTGCGCCGCCCGGGCCGGGGCGCCACAGGCAAGCCTGACGATAGGGAAAAATGCGGAAACTGTCGTTCGTGATGATGAATTCCAGCGCGCTTTCAGATTCGGCTTGCCAGACATCCTGCTCGATTTGCAACAGATTGCCCAGCACTTGCAGATCGGGGTTTTGCTGCGACATCAGCTTCTCCATCCAGGGCGCGCGGCGGCGCCGACATGGGATTCTAACTGATGGCGCCGGTTTGTTTCAGAAAGCCGGGCAGGCATGCCCCTTTTCTGCTCTGAGATTTGTCCGGCGGCAAATGTTGCGCGCCTTGCAAGCTGTTACAAATCCCTTGTCAGCGCTTGCTTTTGTTTCGCGTTAAGCAGGCATGGCCTTGCCGCCAGACCGATAAATTAAGGAGACTGATGATGAAAAAGCTGTTTATTGCCGCCCTCTGCCCCTTCCTGTTCGCTTTTTCTGCACAGGCGCAAACCACCCCGCCGGCTTCCGCCAGCGCCACCCCGCATCTGGATGCGCGCCAGGCCAATCAGCAGCAACGTATCGCACAAGGCATACAAAGCGGTCAGCTGACTGCGCAGGAAGCGGCTAAACTGGAGCAGAACGCAGCCAGGCTGGAAGCCGATAAGCAGGCGGCTAAAGCCGACGGCAAGGTCAGCCGCAAGGAAAAAGCCAAATTGCATCGTGCGGCAGATCGCAACAGCCGTGCGATTTACCGTAAAAAGCACAATCGCAAGACCGCGCAATCCGCTGGTTAAGTTACAGAATAAATCACAAGAAGACCGGAATTGTCCCGCCAGCAGCAGTGTTGGCGGGATTTTTTTTGCACGGGGGAAACGGAGTGGGGGAAATACGTAACGAATGTTTCTAAAATGCAATAAAATGTCACCTCAAAAAGCGACAAAGCGCAATTGGCGTGCTAGTCTGGATAGAATAAGCCCGCCCCTCCCGGAAACTTAGATGAGGAATGAACGATGAACAAACCCCTGATGGCGATTGGCGCCTTACTGTTGGCCTCCACCATGCAATTGGCGCAAGCGGCAGATAAAATCACGATGGCATTGATTTCCACCCAACCGGCGGAAGAAACCCGGAAAGATTGGAAGCCTTTGCTGGAAGACATGGGCAAACAACTCGGCGTGCCGGTCGATGTGTTTGTTTCCACCAACTATGCGGATGTGGTGTCCGCCGTGCGCGACGGGCGCGCCCAGGTCGCCTGGTTGAGCGGCAAGCTGGCGCTGGAAGCGGTGGAAGGCGATCGCGCCCAGGTGTTCGCCCAGGTCGTCAAAAAAGACGGCTCGCAAGGCTATAAATCAGTCTTGATCACGCCCGCTTCGAGCAACCTGCGCACGCTCGATGATGTGGTGGCCAAGAAGGGTGAATACACCTTCATGAATGGCGATCCGAAATCCACTTCCGGTTTCCTGGTGCCTTCTTACTATGCGTTTTCACTGAAGAAAGTGAATCCGGACAGCCATTTCAAGAAAGTGCTCAGCGGCAATCATCAAAAGAACTTCGTCGCCGTGGCCAAAGGTGAAGTCGATCTGGCCACCAACAACACGGAAGACATGGAGCGCCTGGAAAAGGAAATGCCGGAAGATTTCAAAAAAGTGCGCGTGATCTGGACTTCGCCGCAGATTCCGAATGATCCTTTGATCTACCGCACCGACTTGCCGGAATCGATGAAAAACAAGGTGGAAAAATTCTTCCTCAGTTATGGAAAATCCGGCGCCGGCCAGCAAAAAGTGTTGGGCGAGATTCTGAAATTATCGGGTTTCCGCAAATCCAGCAATGCGCAATTGATCCCGATCGCGGATCTGGAATTGTTCTCACAGCTGCGCCGCAACCAGGACGATGAGAAAAAATCGCCGGCTGAAAAACAGAAAACCGCAGAAGCCCTGATGGCCCGCTTCGGCAGTCTGAGCGCGTTGCTGACCATGGACAGAATGCGCAGCGGCAAATAATCCGCTACATCTAAAGCCGGCGCCGCAGCGATGCGGCGCCGGTTTTTTTACGCCATCACACGCAATACCGGGTAGCGCCGCCATTCATCTTCGGCATAAGGCTGGCAGTGGTGATAAATAAAGTCCAGGGTTTGCTCCTGGCTGGCGCCGGGATGTTGCGCGCGCCAGGCTTGAAAGCGCGCCGCCAGATTCGCATCCTGCTGCAATAATTCCTGCGCCAGATCTTCAAACACATAGTCGGAATAGTGTTCTTTCTTTTCCAGAATGCTGTTGAAAAAGCCCCAGCGGAAAAAGCTGTCATGCGCCAGCGGTTCCAGGCTTTCCAGCGCGTAACGCGCGCCCGGCTGGTCCAGCGCCAGCCAATAATCGCCGGCGCGCGCCTGCATGCTGCGCGTTTCCACCGTCAGCTCCACTTCATCATGGAACATCTGTCCCTCATACGGGCCGCTGCGGCTGCTGGTGCGCACAATCCGCAACACCTCAGCCTGCACGGTTTGCGCTTGCGGCAGGCACTGCATGTGCAAGCCGTTCCATTCCAGGCGTTCAATCACGGCGCGCCATTGTTGTGGAATCAGATAGGCGCGCGGCAGGCGCACACTGTGCACGATGCGGGCGCGGTCAAAATGATCAATTTCAGCCGACCAGGCTTGCGTTCGGTCGTAGTACAGGCGTTGATAATCGCCCAGCGCGCTCGGTTTGCGGCAGGCGGCATAACCTTCAAACGGCAGGCGCGCCGGGTGTTCCATGTCGATTTGCCAAAATACCGGGCAGGGATCGGGCAGGGCGGCGCGCGCCTGCGCACGCATGGCGCGGATCTCCTCGCCATGCTCCAGCGCGATATGCAACACTTCTTCCAGCAAGATGCGGGTGGCGTCATAGCGTTGGGCAAAGCTCTTCAGCATATGCGTTTCCGGCATAAAGCCGATGCAGTGATGCAGCGCGGCGTAACCGGTCGAATAGCGCGGCGTTTCCAGGAAGTCGGCGATGCCCTGATCCGGGCTGTCCGCCACCGGGTTGACATAGGGACAGGATGGCCAGCCGCGTGCGCGCATCTGGCGGTAAATGCGCGGCAGCATGCGTTCGCGCAAAAACGCGCCCAGGGCGCCGCCGAGTTTGTCAGGCTGGCTTGGAATCAGCGTCATCACATAGGGATAATCGGCCCCGTTTGAGGTGTGGGTATCGACCATCAGATCCGGTTGCCATTGCGCAAAAAAGCGGTTGAAATGCGCCGCCGCAAGCGAGTCGCATTTCAGAAAATCGCGGTTCAAATCCAGGTGCAGGCTATTGCCGCGAAAGCCGAAGCTGTGCGGGCCATCCTGATTCACGCGGCTGCTGTTGTTGCGGTTGGCGCAGCCATCCACGTTGTAAACCGGAATGAACAAAAAGGCGGTGCGGCCGAGCAGCGCCAGCAAATCGGGACGGGTGCAGAAATCGCGCACCAGCGCCATGCAGACATCAATCCCTTCCGGCTCGCCCGGATGGATGCCATTGTTATTGAAGAAGATGGTGCGCCCGGCGGCTTGCAGCGTGGCTGCATCAAACACCCCGTCGGCGCTCACCAGTCCGGCATACATGGGCAGGCCGGCGTCACTTTCGCCGATTTGCCAAAAGCGCAGCAAGCGCGGGAAACGTTGCGCCAGCATCTGATAGAAGGCGATGCATTCTTCCAGGGTGGTGGTGTGGTTCCGGTCGCCGAGTTCATACGGCGTGCAAAGATCATGTTTCATAGGGTGGCAGGGGGCGATGATGTCCGCCGCATTCTAACATTCCACTGCGCCGGCTTGGCTTTTGTCCTACACTGACGCTTGCTTTGATGTGGGAGGACGCATGCAATCGCTATTTTGCCGTTTCTTATTGCCTGGTTTGCTGGCGCTGGCTGCGACGCCAATAAGCGCCACAGGGATAGAAGGCCAGTATCGCCTCAAGGGCGTGGATCCGGACGGTAAAAATTATCAAGCCAGAATCACCATTGCGCGCCAGGGGCAGGCCTGGCGCCTGGTGTATAACGATGGCAAACCGGTCAGCGGGGTCGGGATTGTGCGCGGCCCGCATTTGTTTGCCGCCTGGGGGCCGGGCGAAACCTGCATTCTGAGCGCGCTGGAAGTCTTGCCCAGCGGCGAGTTGAGCGGGGCCTGGGGTTATATGGACTCCACCAATTTCGGCCAGGAAAACTGGAAACGCACCGCCGGCCCCGGCCTGCCCGGCAATTACAGCGCAATGGGACGCGCCCCGGATGGCCTCAGTTACACCGGTCAGGGCAGCATTGAAGCGCGCGGCAATCTGTTTAAAACCTTTTTCCGCGATAACTCGAATGACACTTTCGACGGCGTCGGCCTGCGCCACGGCAACTTCCTGGCGATTGCCTGGGGCGGCGAAAAATGCAGCGTCTCCGCCTACAATCTGCGCCCGGATGGCGGCATGAGCGGGGTGTTTGCCGAGTATGGACACCAGACTTTCGGGCGCGAGGAGATTACGCCGGGGTGGTAATAAGGTACAGCTATGTTGAAAAAATTGGTGATAGAAAATTTTCGGGGTCTGGATCATCTTGCGTTTTGCCCTGAGCAGCCGTGCACTTTGCTGCTTGGCAAAAATGGCGCAGGCAAGAGCAGCCTGATTGCCGCCCTGGCGGTGCTGCAGGCGATTGGGCGTGGCGAAAGCCGCACCGGTGAATTGTTTGATAAATATGATTTGCCAGTGAATGATGCGGCGGCGCACATCGTGCTATTCCTGCAGTATGAGGCGCCACAGAATGGCGGCTTGCTGGAGTACTGCCTGAAGCTCAGTTTGCCGCCTTCTTTCAAGGAAGTGAAAGTTTGCCAGGAATACCTGCATATCAATGGCGCGCCTGTGTTCAATCGCAATGAGGACAGCATTGAATTGCACCAGGCTAAATTCACGTTTGATTGGCATCAAATCGCTTTGCTCTCGATTTCGCCGCGCCAAGCGCAGCCGGTGATTGAAAAATTCATCTCGTGGCTGGCGCATATGATCTTGCTGGCGCCTGCGCCGGCCTTGATCAAGAGTGAAGCGACGGAAAAGGGCAGCCGGGATAAATATCCACTGCTGGATGGCAGTAATCTGGCTGATTGGTATTCCGCACTGCAAATGGAATACAGTGAAGCGATGGAAACAATCCGGCCCTTCTTGAAACAGCGCATGCCTGACTATGACGGCATCATTGCCGAGAGAGCGGGACCGGATGTGCGTGAAATCAAGCTCAGATTCAAGGGTATGCAAGAAGCAATCAGCCTGGCCCGGCTGTCAGATGGGGAAAAATGCTTTGTTGCAGCTGCCTTGGTATTGGCGGCTTGCAAGCATTATGGGCCTTTGCTGTGTGTGTGGGACGAACCGGATAATTTCCTGGCTTATCCTGATGTGTCCCATTTTTTGCGCGCGCTGCGCGACATTTTCAATAACGGCGGCGGGCAATTTTTGGCCACAACCCATAATCTTGAGGCGATGCACCAATTCACATTAGATGAAATCCTGGTATTGCAACGGGAGTCGCACGCCTCCGGCCTGGCTTTGCGCAAGCTGGCCGATTTGGATGATGACGCCAAGCGTCTATACCGCTCTCTTCCCAGTGCTTTGAAATCAGGTTTGCTCGATGGCGAGGCTTAGGCGATGGGCGATAAATATGCACGCCGGAAGTTGATGGTTTTTGCCGAAGATGAGGCGACGGCGGATGTCTTCACCGGCTTTACCGATGCCTTAGGAAAAGGAATGAAGGTACATGCAGGTTGTCAGGACTTGCTCGAACTTGTGGTATGCCGGGGTTGGAAAGATGCCCGTGCGCAAGCTTTGGATTATGCCGGTAGCAGGCTGTTTCAAAACAGCGTGATTCATAAAAAATTCGAGTGGTATGTATTGTTGTGGATTGATGGCGATGGTTTTGCAGATCGCGGTGCGCAGATTCGGCAAGAATTCCCGCAACAGGTGCGTGAGCATGTCTTTGTGCTGTGTACGCTCAAAGAGGTGGAAGCGCTCTGCAATGAATTAGGGTTGGGACAAACCCAGGGAGCTAAAATCGGCGCCTTGCTGGCGCAAGAATGCGAGCATGCCACCCGGTTAGAGGACAGCCTGCTTTGGCGGCAGACGCAACTTGCTGCGCCTGCCGGCAACAATGAACAATTTCTCCGCTTGAATACGACTGTGCGCCCCTGGCTTTTCCCCTGACCCTCAGCCCGCCAACAACCTGTACCCCACCGCTGTTTCGGTAATCAAATACTTCGGCTGGGCTGGATCATCTTCCAGTTTTTGCCGCAAATGTCCCATATAAATGCGTAAATAATGCCCATCCTGGGCATGGCTTGGCCCCCAGACTTCGCGCAGTAATTGCGGATTGCTGACCACCCGCCCGGCATTCGCCACCAGCACTGACAGCAGGCGGTATTCGGTGCGCGTGAGGTGCACCGGCTGATTGTTTTTCATCACCAGGCGCGTGCTGGTGTTGACGCTGACATCGCCAAAGCGCACCAGCGCATCCGGGGTGTGCGCGCCGCTGCGCTGGCGGCGCAGCGTGGCGCGCACGCGCGCCAGCAATTCGCCGACGCCGAAGGGTTTGGGCAGATAATCATCGGCGCCGGCGTCCAGCGCGCCGATTTTGTCGGATTCATCGCGCCGCGCAGACAAGACGATGATGGGCACTTGCGACCATTGCCGCACATCGCGGATAAAGTCCACCCCATCGCCATCCGGCAGACCGAGATCGAGCACCACCAGATTCGGTTTGCGTGTGCCGCAGTCGATCAAGCCGCGCTTCATCAATTCGGCTTCATGCACCTGCCAGCCTTCGCCCTCCAGCGCCATGCGCACGAAACGGCGGATTTGCGGTTCATCCTCGATCAACAAGGCTATCGGCGCCGGGTCGCTCATGTTCATCCTCCTCAAAATCATCATCAGGTTCATCCGGCAGGGCCGGGGCCGGGGTCCAGGGCAGGTTGAAGACAAAGCAGGCGCCTTGCTCCACCGGCTCGGCCCAGATTCTGCCGCCATGCGCTTGCACCAGGGCGCGGCAAATCGACAAGCCCAAACCTACCCCCGGCTTGCCGGACTCTTTTTCACCACGCGCAAATTTCTCAAAAATCGCCTGTTCACGTCCGCGTGGAATGCCGGGGCCATTATCATGCACCCTGACCTCCACATGCTGCGCGCGCACTTGCGCACTGAGCCGGATGCTGCAGCCGGATGGGGTGTATTTTGCGGCGTTTTCCAGCAAATTGCACAATACACGTTCAATCAATACCGCGTCAAAACGCAAGAGCGGCAAATCAGGCGGCAGGGTGATTTGCACTTGATGTCTTTGCAATTGGCTGCGGCTGGCGCGCAGCGCCGTGCCGACGATTTCTTCCAGCGAATGCCATTCCCAATTCAAGCGGATCTGCCCCTGCTCAATGCGCGCCATATCCAGCAAATTGGAAACCAGGCTGCTCATGCGTAAAGCCTCATCGCGCAAGCCGGTCGCCAGCTCGGTTTGGTGACGGCTCATGGGCGCGCCCATCAACAGCGATTCGGACAGCCCGACCAGCGAAGTCAGCGGGGTGCGCAAATCATGCGACAAGGCCGACAACAGTGAATTGCGCAGCCGCTCGGACTCCATTTTGATCAAAGCATCCTGCGCCACTTCGCCGTAATGCACGCGCTCCAGCGCAATCGCCGCCATGGTGGCGAAGGTGTCGAGTTGATTGCGCTGATCCGGACTGAGACTATAGACTTGAATCGCGAGCACCCCGCGCGTGCGCATTTTGGCCACCAGCGGCAGATACAGCAGGCGCGCATCGCTGCTGCCATACCAGGCTGCACGCGCCTGGTCAAAGGCATGTTGTGCGGCGACGATATCTATCAGCGACAGCTGCGGCGCGCCGGCCACCGGCAGCGCCGGCAGTTGCAGCTTGCCGTCCAGATTCGGCACCAGCACGATGGCGCGCGCATGGATGCTGGTTTGAATATATTCCCGCGTGATTTCAAATACCTGTTCGTTTTGCAGCACGCTTGAGAGCGAGCGCGCATAAGCATACAGGGCGCGCATGCGCTCCTCGCGTTGCGCCGCGACCCCGGCCTGGTAGCGCAGGTCGGCAGTGAGTTTGCCGGTCAGCATGCCCACCCCCAGAATCATGCTGGTGGTCAGCACATGTTGCAAACCGGCCTGCTCTGTCGGCGGCGCCAGCCAGTACAGCGCAATCCCGCCGCTGATGCTGGCCAGGGCCGCCGGCTTGCGGCCGAAGCGCAGGGCGACGATGATCACCGTCAGCAGCAACAGCATTGAGATATTGATCAGCTCGCCATAGCGCGTAAACGGAATCGCCAGCAAGGCGCAAGCCGCCGTCAGCGCCAGCGCCAGCACATAACGGCGGGCGCGCGACATTTCACGCAACATGCCGCGCACGCGCTCCAGATTTTGCGATGTTGGCGGCGTCAGGCAGGCGCCGCCGGCTTGCAATTCGGTATCGCTGAATTCGCCGCGCCACAAAGCCCGTAGATAACAGCGCCAGGAATTGCCGGGTGTTTGCGCCAGGCCGACCAGATTGCAATTCGGCAGCAATTTGCTCAGTTTATGCAATAAGGAGCGTTGCCATGGCCAGTGGCGCCGGCTTTGCCCCAGCGCCAGATGGCTGCAACCCTGTTCCCGCGCATAACGCGCCAATGCGGTCGCCACATCGCCGGAATGCAATAAAACCGTTTGCGCGCCAGCCTGCTCCGCCACTTGCAGCCAATGCAGCGCGGCGCGCTGTTCCTGCTCGTTTTGATTCGGCCCCGCCACATGCACCGCTTGCCATGGCGTTTGCAGCTGCTGCGCCAATTTGATGCCCTGGGCAATCTGGGCTTCATTACTGTTGCTGCCCACGCATAAAATCATGCCCGCGCGCAGCCAGGCTGAGCCGCTGGAATGCAAGGCGATGCCGCGCTCAGCTGCGCGGCGTTGCGCCAATTCTTGCAAAGCCAGTAAATTCCCCGGATGCAGCCAGGGACTGTCCGCCGGCTGCCTGGCGCGTTCGCGTATGCGTTGCAACCAGGCGTCCACCGGCAAATCGACCAGCACCACCTGATAGGCTTGATCAAATAATTGATCCGGCACCTGCGCCGGCGCGGTTTGTCCGGTGATGCTGGAAACCACCTGATTCATACTCGCCAGATCTTGCACTTGCAGGCTGGCGTACACATCCAGGCCAGCCGCCAGCAACGGCGCCACCTGTTGCCAGCGCAGGCGCGGGCTGCCATCGGTGGCGGCTGCCGCCAGCGGGCCAAGCAGCACCAGATCAGCGTGTTCCGGCGCAAACGCCAGGGTATTGCCGGCCAGCGCCGCATTGCAACTGCGTGCGCCGCCCTGTACGCGCAGGCGCACGGCAGCTTGCAGCGCCGTGTTTTTGCCGAGATAAGGTCCGCCGCCAAAAAATAGATACAGCTGACCGTTTCGTTGATGGGCGCCTGGCATAGTGGGAGTGGTTGAAGTAAGTTGCTGCAAGTTTAGCCCTAAATCGCATGCAGCTGGGGAGTGTGTAAAAATCCGCCTGAGACAGCTTGTAAACAGGATGTAAACAAAATCCGCAACAGCGCTCCCGCAACAATTCCCCGCCGCAATCCCCGGTTTCCCTCTGCAGCGGAATTATTTTGCGTTTTTTCTGCCGCCAAAGCCGGTTCATTCACCCCGTTTATAGCGCGCCTGCGTTTACTTCTCATTTGCACAGCCTGAAAAAGTCTTTGCACAACTTTTATGGGCTTGGCTGATACGATTCAGTCATTGCAAATCAATGCAACTGCTTCAACAAATAAAAACAGGCGAAGCCTGAAACGGAGGAAAACATGGTGTTATTCCTGAATCAGGCAGCAAATGCGCCGCCGATACCACGGAAAAGTGGAGAAATATGGCGCCAGGCTGCAAGATACGTGACACAGATCACAAAAAAAACAGGCAGAATTCATATAAGATTTTTCTGCCCCGAGCGAGCCGCCAGCCTGTCCCGGTTGATGCGCGGGCAGCAGAGTGAGATGCCAGCTGCCGGTATCAATCTGCATGTGATCCGTATCAGTTGCTGAGACTTGATACCCCCGCCAAGGGGAACTGGCAGCCAGTGCCGCATAATTATCTTCCCGTGGCAAGCGCGGAAAACGGCCCGAAAGGGTGATATTCAACGCACACAGATCCTGCCACAATCGAAGCGGGTTGTTACAGCCCGGGTAAATAGAAGTAAATTAACTGACGATACAATTTACGACTATACCTCATTTGCGGGAATATCAGCCGGGCTTGCAGCAATCAATGCAAGTACTGCACAAAACAAATACAAGCATGCGAAATATATTTTGTGTGCATGTTATCAGCCGGAATTAAGTAATCTGGAATTCTGATAAACAGATTATGAGAGTATAAAAATGAATTATCTGTTCTACCCCTTATTGATGTTGAGTTCAGCCAGTCTGTTAATGACATTGGCATTGCATGTGATTATGTTGTTTGGCGGCCATCCCGCTGTGCCTTGGATGTCCTGGGGCTTGATGGGCAGTTTTTTGGCTGCCGGTTGTATTGTCACGCTGTGGAGCAATCCGCTGGTGCGCCATGCCCGCTTCCGCGAATATCTGACCCTGTGCCGGTTAACCTGTCCCTTGTGGGCACGCCGTGCGCTGGCCGGCCTGGCCGGCTACACCGTGTGCGCCAGTCTCTTGCATTTTTTGGCGAATGAGCAAATGGCCTGGGCCGCCACGATTGGCCCGGCCTTCCCGAGCGTGCTGGTGACATTGTTTTTCGCCACCACCAGCGTGATGTTTTACTCGGCGATTCGCCTGCCTTTGCTGTTGCGCCCGAAGCTGAAGCGTTGCCCGAATGGTCACCCGGTGTCGCCTGCCGCCAGCTTTTGCCCGCGTTGCGGGGCCGGCGTTTGATTGATTGACAGACGTAAAAAAACCCGCTGCGGCGGGTTTTTTTACGTGCTGTGGATTCACACCGGAATGTTTTGTTCGCCCGGCAGCAAGGTATTCGCCGGATGCGGCGTCAGTTTGCCGATGCGCTCATAGTAGGGAGTGAAATCCGGCGCGGTGTCATCGAACAACTGTTGGAAGCTGTCGATCACGAAATAGGTTTCCTGATACGAATCGATCTTGTACAGGGTTTGCAGCATACGTTGCACATTGAACGGCACGCGCAAAGGGGTTGGACTGTTGAGGCAGTATTCGACTTCGCCGCCGGAAGACAGGATGCCGGCGCCATAAATGCGCAAACCATCTTTGCCACGGATCAAACCGAATTCCACCGTGTACCAATACAGGCGCGCCAGCATATCCAGCCCGCCCAATTGCAAAGCTTTCAAGCCGCCCTTGCCATAGTCTTGCATGTGCTTGGCGAAAATCGGGTTGAGCAAGAGCGGCACATGGCCGAAGAAATCATGGAACACATCCGGCTCGACGATGTAATCAAACTCTTCCGGCGTGCGCAGCCAGACCGAGACCGGGAAGCGGCAGTTGGCCAGATGTTCAAAGAAAGCCTGTTCTGGAATCAAGCCCGGCACCGCCACTAATTGCCAGCCGGTGGCGGCAGCCAGTTTTTGATTGGCGATGGCAAAATCCGGGATGCCATCCGCCGCGTCCAGCTGTTTCAAGCCCTCGATGAATTCATCGCAGGCGCGGCCCGGCAGCAATTTTGCCTGGCGCTGATACAGCCGCCGCCACAATTCATGTTCCGCCTCGGTATAGGCGCTGCAATCCTGTTGCACCACGTACTGCGCATTCGCTTTGGAATAGTCGCCACGTAAAGCGCCGCTGTCGGATTTGGTCGCAACTTTGGCGAAAAAGTCATCTGTGTCGGGCGCAGCTTGCTGCGCAACATCGGTCAGGGCATCCATCATGTTCTCGTTCCAAGGGGTGTAGAAATGCGGCGCAAGCGGTCATGCCGCTTGCGCTCCTTATCATTTTATATGCGCAGGCCGGAAATGCCGACCTTAAAATCAGGCGGTGGCCGGCTCTTCTTTGAGCACGCCGCGCCGGATCTGATCGAGTTCGATCGATTCAAACAGGGCGCGGAAATTGCCTTCGCCAAAACCCTGGTCGCCCTTGCGCTGAATGATTTCAAAGAAAATCGGCCCGATCACGGTTTGCGTGAAGATTTGCAACAGCAGTTCGCGCGAGGTTTCGGTGCTCTTGCCGTCGATCAAAATGCGCAGGCGGCGCAGCTCTTCCAGATTTTCTTTGTGGCCGGGCAGGCGCTTGTCCACCAGATCGTAATAGGTGTCGATGGTGTCCTGGAACACCACGCCGGCTTTTTTCATCGATTCCACGGTGTGGTAAATGTTTTCCGTGGTCAGCGCAATGTGTTGAATGCCTTCGCCGTGGTACTGCTCCAGATATTCGGCGATTTGCGATTTGTCGTCGGAAGACTCATTGATCGGAATACGGATTTTGCCGCAAGGCGAGGTCATCGCTTTCGACTTCAAGCCGGTCATCTTGCCGTGGATGTCGAAGTAGCGGATCTCACGGAAATTGAACAGGTTTTCATAGAATTCCGCCCATTCCTTCATGCGGCCACGGTGCACATTGTGGGTCAGGTGATCAACCACGCCCAGGCCATGGCCGAGCGGCTTCGGATTGGCGCCGGGGATGGCGACGAAATCCACGTCATAAATCGAGATATCGCCAATCGCGCCTTCTGTATGGCCTTCCTTGCCGCGCCAGCGGTCCACCAGATACACCAGGGAATCGCCAACGCCCTTGATGGCGGGAATATTCAATTCCATCGGCCCGGTTTTATTATCAAAGCCCCAGGCGCCGAGTTCCAGCGCGCGTTTGTAGGCGAAGGCGGCGTCTTTCACGCGGATGCCGATGGCGCACACCGACGGCCCGTGCAGGCGGGCGAAACGTTGGGCAAATGAATCCGGTTCGGCATTGATAATGAAGTTGATATCGCCTTGGCGATACAGGGTCACATTCTTGTGGCGGTGGCGCGCAATCGCGGTGAAACCCATGGTTTCAAACAGCGTTGCAAGCGCTTGTGGATCGGGGGCGGCGTACTCGACGAATTCAAAACCGTCCGTACCCATCGGATTGTCCCAAGGTTGAAAGTCCATGTCAGGCTCCAAGTTATAGATCAGAACAGTATAGACCCTGGCGCGCAGCATATGATTGCCAATCATTCCCGAAGAACGCAATAATGCGCAATATAATTGCGTAAAATTGGCAGAAAAGGTGAAAAAATGGCGAAAGTGGAGTTGGACAAGACAGATCGCAAGATTTTGGCGATTTTGCAAATGGATGGGCGCCTGTCAAATCAGGAAATCGCCGAGCGCGTCAACCTCTCGCCCTCGCCCTGTTTGCGCCGCATCAAACGGCTGGAGGAGGCAGGCGTGATCCGCCAGTATGTGGCGCTGCTGGCGCCGGAAAAATTGGGCTTGGGTTTGCAGGCGTATATCAATGTGCGACTGGAAAAGCACAGTGATGGCGGCAGCCCGCGCCAAAACATCGGGCCGCGCGCCGCCTTTGCCGAGGCGGTTGAGCGCTGGCCGGAAGTGGTGGCCTGCTACGCCATGACCGGAGAAATGGATTATCTGCTGCGCGTGCATGTGGAAGATATGGAGCATTTTTCGCGCTTCATGATGTCCACCCTGCTCAAGCATCCGGCAGTGCTGGACGTGAAATCCAGCTTTGCCCTGCAGCGCATCAAAGACACCACCGCGCTGCCGCTGTGAGGCTTATTCCACCTTGATTTGCGCCAACTCGGGGCGGAATGCCGGCCAGGCCGGTTGCATATCGGCCAGGGTTTCGGCAATCAGGCAGCTGACCGCCAGATTGCGCTGCGGCTTATTGTCCGCCGGCACAATATGCCAGGGCGCATGTTCGGCATCGCTGGCGTGCAGCGCGTCGGCATAGGCCTGTTGATATAACTTCCATTGGCCGCGCTCGCGCAAATCGGAAGGATCAAATTTCCATTGTTTTTCCGGATCTTGCAGGCGTTCTTGCAGGCGGCGCGCCTGTTCGCGCTGGGAAATGTGGAGGAAGATTTTTAAAATCCGCGTGCCGCTCTCGGCCAGCAGCGATTCAAATGCGCGGATATGCGTATAACGCTGACGGCAGGCGGCGGCGTCCAGCTGACCATGCACACGCGGCACCAGCACATCTTCATAATGGCTGCGGTTGAAAATCCCGATCTGGCCGCAAGCCGGCGTTTCGGCATGCACGCGCCATAAAAAATCATGCGCCAATTCTTGCGGCGTGGGCGCTTTAAAGCTTTTGGCGCGCAAGCCCATCATATTGCAATAGGCAAACGAGGCGGCGATGCTGCGATCTTTGCCGGCCCCATCCATCCCTTGCAGGATCACCAGCAATTTTTGCTTTTGCTGGGCATATAACATTTGTTGCAGCTCGCCGATGCGGCGCGCCTGAGCTTCCAGCGCGGCTTTATCCTGTTGCTTGTCGCCGCTGCCGACCAGCAAACGCGCCGCATCATCATCGCAAGCTTCCCAATTCGCCGGCAGGCGTAACAGTGCGCAGGTTTTCATCGCAATCCTTTCGGCGTCAGCCGTTGTTGAGAACGCCAGTGCATATGGTCGATTTTGATACAGCGGTTCATCACTACCTGCATGCCCTGCGCCTGCGCCTGCTGCGCCGCCTGGGCATGGCTGATGCCGAGTTGCAGCCAAATACAGGGACAGGTGATGGCAATCGCCTGTTCTGTCACCGGCGGCACATCTTCGGAGCGGCGGAACACATTCACGATATCAATCCGCTGCCCCTGCGCGGCGAGCGCGCTGGCGGCGCTGGGCAGGTCGGGATAACAAGTCTCCCCCAGAATCTGCTGGCCGGCATAGGTCGGATTGACCGGAATGATGCGGTAGCCATGCTTTTGCATATAGCTGGCCACTTCATAACTGGTGCGGGTCGATTGCGCTGACAGACCGACCACCGCAATGGTGCGGCTGGCGCCCAGAATTGAAGCAATTTCAGGACTGTATTGGTTCATCGTCATGTCGGACAGGAAGCTGATCTTGCCATATTGTAAAACGGGAAGGGGCGCGGTGTCCTTGTGCCGCCGCTGCGCCACGCCAAGCCGGGCGCAGCGCCCCCTTATGCCAGTTTATGCAGGCCGTATGCGGCCTTTTCAAGCCTGTTTCACATCGCATGATTGGCGCGTTGCAAGACGGCAACTTATGCGGGTTTGCCGGTTGACAACCAGCGTGCATAATGTTCTGATGTGATTAAATATATTTAATAAATATCGTGAAAATATTCAGCCTCAAGCTGAATTGGGAGGGAGACGCGCGGCGACACGCCGCATATCTCCAGATCGCTTTGCGCCAGCAGGCGTCAGCCAGATCAGGCCGGCCTGTTCCCGTCACCACAAGCCCATGACTTTTTTTGGAACGAGAAGATGAAGAAAACGATGAACAAGACCGTGCTGGCGCAGTCGTTGGCCGCGTGTCTGGCGATGTATGGCGCCGCCTGGGCCCAGGACGCCCAAGTGCAGCGGGTTGAAGTGACAGGCTCCTCAATCAAGCGGATCGCCGGTGAAAAAGAAATTCCGGTGCTGCATTTGTCGCGCGCCGATATCGAGCGCAGCGGCGCCGCCAGCGTCGAAGGGTTGATCGCAGCGCTGCCGGCGATGCAAGGTTTCGCCACCGCCAACCAGACCATCAATGGCGGCGGCGGCGGGGTGCAGACCGCCTCGATTCACAATATCGGCGCCGCGTATACCCTGGTGTTGCTGGATGGCCACCGCTTAGCCTCATTCGGCTCGGGCAGCTCGGTGAATCTGGCCAGCATTCCCTTGTCCGCCGTTGAGCGGGTGGAAATTCTGACCGACGGCGCCTCCACCCTGTATGGCGCGGACGCGATTGCCGGCGTGGTCAACTTCATTCTGCGCAAAAACCAGACCGATGGCGCAATTGATTTTACTTACAATCAGCCGCAACACGCCGGCGGCGCCAGCCACACGATCGGCCTGTCGAAAGGCTTCGGCTCGCTCGAAAAAGACGGCTTCAATGTCTTGCTGTCCTACAGCCACGACGAGCAGAAAATGCTGAATGCGGATCAGCGCGAATTCGCCAATACCGGCGTGCGCCGTTTCAGCCATGACGGCAAAAATTACGCCACCTGGGCCTTGTCGGACAATTCCGCGCCAGCGATTGCCGAGCTGCGCTTGAAAGATGGCAGTGCGCCGGTGCTGTTTTCTCCCGCCTATCTGCAAGACAAAAAATGCGGCCCGAATACTTTCCTGGTCGGCCAGCGCTGCGCGTATGACTACGCCTCCACCGTGCAATTAATTCCGGAGTCGAAACGGGACAGCTTGTTTGCCTCGGGCCGCTTCAAACTGAATGCCGACACCACCTTGTATGCGCAAGGCGTGTTTTCCAATTTCACCCAGACCGGCCGCTATGCGCCGCCGGCGCAACCGCTGGCGCTGCCCTTGAATGGCGCGCTGTACAGCAAATATGTCGCGCCCTGGTTGACGCAACTGGGCGTGAATCCGGCGAATGTCGATTCGGCGCGCATGCGCTTGCGCATTTCTGACGCCGGGGGCCGCAATACCGCCTACAGCACCGATGCGCAGCATCTCGTGATCGGGGCTGAGGGACAGGCATTTGGCTGGGATTACAACACCAGCTGGACCCACTCAATCAGCAAGCGCAGCCGTGATTTTGCCGGCGGTTTTTTGAGCAAAGATAAGTTCTATCAAATCGTTGACAGCGGCAAATACGACCCCTTCCTGCCGCCCGGCTCCTCGCGCGAGGTGCTGGCCCCGGCGGTGTTGCATGAGAATTGGAGCCGCGCCAAAAACACCCTGGACGTGCTGGCCATCAGCGCTTCGCGTGAAGTGTTCAAACTCGGCGGCGGTGCGGCGCAACTCGGGGCCGGCCTTGATTACACCGTGCAAAAATACAATTACTACCCGACCCCGATCGGCATGGGGGCGAATGCGCTGCAGCCGAATTACACCGATTCACCGTTGGGCGACTCGCCGGGGGATTTGCCAACTGCCGCCAAGCGCCACAACTGGGGCGCGTTTGCTGAATTGCAAATGCCGCTCTCCAAGTCGCTCGACTTGACCGCTGCAATCCGCTACGACAATTACAGCGCGATCAAAAACAGCGCCAATTTTGATGAGCAGGGCAGGCCGGTCGCCGCCGCCACCCAGGGCAATAAATACGACAAATTCACCTATAAATTGTCCGGCGCCTGGCGTCCCACCAAAGCGCTGATGTTGCGCGCCTCCTGGGGCACGGGTTTCAAAGCGCCGGCCATGACCGACATCACCGCGCCGCTGCTGCACTCGGGCAATACCGGCGACACCTATGACTGCCCGGTCAAAGCGCCTGATCCGCGCGCCGTGTACTGTTCCGGCAATACGCAATACGATGTGCTGAGCGGCGGCAATCGCGACAGTGGCGCCACCGGCCTGAAACCGGAAGAGTCACGCCAGGCCAGCATCGGTTTGCGCTTCGAGCCGAATAGTATGATGTCGTTCGGCTTTGATCTGTGGGATGTGACGATGAAAAATCAAATCTCCACCCTGCCGGAAAGCACCTTGTTTGAAAATCCGCGCCAATACGACAGCCTGTTCCGCGTTTTCTATGAACCGGGACAGGGCGCCAACATCCTGGTGGGCGTGCTGCCGACCTTCAACCTGGCCAAATCGTACAACCGTGGTCTGGATTGGGATCACAGCTTCCGTTTTGACAGCGGGATCGGCAAATTGAATCTGAACTGGACCGGGACATATTTGCTGCGTTCGGATTATGAAGTGCCGGGCAGCCCGATGATTAAAAGCGTTGGCCGCTATGATGAAAACAATGCGGTCGGTTTCCGCCTGATCACGCGTCTGGCGGCTACGCTCAAAGTATCAGACCAATGGCAGCACAGCCTGAGCCTGAACTATAAGAGCGGCTACCATGACTCGGTGCAATCGGTGCGCGAAGTGAACCCGGATGGCAGTTTCGGCGCTTTCGTCAAACTGGCGCGCGAGGTCTCGCCCTACACCACGCTGGATTGGCAAACCCGCTTCAATTGGCAGAAAAATGTCATCCTGACCGCCGGTGTGCGCAATCTGTTTGACGCCAAGCCGCCGCTCTCGTTGAAAGTCGGCAATGGCGACCAGATTGGTTACGATGGCCGTTATGCCGATGCGATCGGGCGCAGCGTCTATTTGACTGCCAGCTATCGCTTCTAAGCAACCTTGCTGGAAAAAGCCTGCCGCTTGCTGCGGCAGGCTTTTTTATGTATGCGCAGCGCGATGAAAGCGGAGCGAAGCAGGGAGGGAAGATGTCGGGAATGCATTAAATGTTGCTTTTTGTAAAGAGTGTGATATTCTGTTCGCCCGGCAGAACTTGGTTTGCTGTTCACCATGCAAGCTGAAACATGTTCTTCAATTTTCCCGGTTTTCCCCTTTTCTTGGTTCGTAGCGCATGAATTGCACAATTACCAGCGCACCGCGCATGATTTGCGCATGCCTCGCATTTACTTTTCTGCCGTTGGCGCAGGCGCAGGAATTGCGTTTGGCCGAAGCCTTGCGCCTGGCTTTACAACAAAACGGCGATGTGCTGCTGCAAATTCAACAGGTCGAAAGTGCGCAGGGACAGCTTGAGCAGGCCAAGGGGGCGTTTGATTTGAGTCTGAGCGCCTCCGCGCGGCAAGAGCGCGCCGTGAATGTGAGCGCGCAAAACGGCGCCAACGGCAAGCCGCTGCAGACACGCAATCAAAGCGCCAATTTGCAGGCCGGCTTCAAAAAGCAATTAAAAAACGGCATGTCGCTTGACTACGGCATCAGCGCCAGCGCGCAGCAAAACACGGATACCGCTGGAATCACCGGACTGCAGCAAAACAAAACCACCGTCAGTTTTAATTTCAATATCCCACTGTGGCGCGGGCGGCATGAAAATGGCGACGCCTTGCGCCTGCAGTCCGCCGAGCGCGCCGCGCAAGCCAGTTTGCACACCATGCGCCAGCAGACCTCGCAGGTGTTGCAAAACGTGATGGCGGCGTATTGGGATTATCTGGCGCGCAATCAGCAATTGACGCTGGCGCAAGGCTCTGTGCAACGCGCCCGCCAATTACTCGATTCCACGCAGAAACTGGTGGATGCGAATGAGAAGCCGCGTGGCGATCTGGTGCTGTTGCAAGCGGATTTGGCCGATAAACAAAACAATTTGCTGCAAGCCGAGCTGGCATTGCAAGAGAGCAGCCGCAATCTGGCGCGTCTGCTGGGCAAAGACAGTGAAAGCGTGTTGGGCGCACCGCTGGAACGTTTTCCGCAGCCGCAAGAGCAGCTGGACAATATTCTGGAGCAGGGCGCGCGCCTGCAGCAATTGGCGCTGGCCCAGCGCCCAGATGTGCGCGCAGCGCAGGAACAATTAGAGCAGGCGCGCCTGAATGTGAAGCAAGCCGATGAGGCGCGCAAGCCGAAACTGGATTTGAATCTGGGCGTGAGCATGGCGCGCGCCTCGGAAGGCGGCTCGCGCCTGGGTTTTCCCTTTGCCGCCGGCAATACGCAAAGTGAACCGACCGTGTTTGCGCGCCTGAGTTATGAATTCGCGCCGGAAAATCATGCCGCCAGCGGCGCGGCGCGCGTGAATGCGGCGACGCTGGCGCAAAGCGAAGTGCGCTTGCGCGATTTGCGCAATCAGGCCATGTCCGCATTCAATTCCGCATTGCAAAAAACCAAAGTCACCGCGCGCCAGCTGCAGGCCGCCCGGCGCAGCCTGGAATTATATGAATTGGCGGTGCGCCAGGAAATCACCAAACAGCGCAATGGCATCGCCACCCTGATCGACGTGATTACGATTGAGGGACGCTATAACGGCGCGCAAGCGGCGCTGATCAATTTGCAAGCCGATTTCGCCAAAGCGCTGGGCAGTCTGTTGCATGAAAGCGCATGTCTGCTGCCGCCTCAAGATGCGGGGCGGGCCTATGAAATTGACCCGGTGGCGTTGTACTCGCTGCAAAACATTCAACGCCTGCTGGCGCAGTCTGCCCCTAATATGACGCCATGAAAAAAAATACGATTTTCCGTCAGGTCGCCATGGAGCGGCTGTCTTCTCCTGAACAACTCGACAGCTTGTTGCAGGTGGTCAGCCGGCGCGCCTGGCTCGCCCTCGCCGGCCTCGCTTTGTTGATCATCATGCTGCTGCTGTGGGCCTTGTTTGGCTCTGTCCCGACCAAAATCAACGCTCAGCAGTGCATTTTGGTGAAAAGCGGCGGGGTCAGCATAGTCGCCAGCGTGGCTGGCGGCAGATTGACCGATATGTCAGTCGAGCGTGGCGATATGGTGACGCGCGGGCAGATCATCGGTCGCATCGAGCAGTTAGACGCATTGCAAAAAATCAAGGGTATGGAAGCGCGCTTAAAAGAAGTGCAGGCGCAATATGCGCAAGCCTCGAAAATGGCCGCGACCGTGGTGCAACTGCGGGGAAACACCAATCGCCAGCAATTGCAAGGACTGCAGACCCGGCAACAGGCCAATGCCAATAAAATTAAATTGCTGCAAGAACGCCTGGAATCGCAAAACAATTTATTTGCCCAGGGCTTGCTGACCAAGCAAACCGTGATCGCCACCCAGCTTGATTTGAGCGCCGCGCAATTGGATGCGGAAAACATCAAGTCTGAGTTGAAACAATTGGAAGTGCGCCGTCTGGAAGAGCAAAAGCAAAGTGAAAACGAAGTCACCCAGGCCAAAAATCAACTGGAAGATGTGCAAAGGCAAATCAATCTGGCCCTGCGCGAAGCCAAAACCTCGTCCTTGGTGGTCAGCCAATACACCGGGCGCGTGCTCGAAGTGAAAGTCAGCGAAGGACAATTGGTGGATCGTGGCACGCAGCTGCTGTCGATTGAAGCCGCCGGTTCGAGTGTGAATGAGATTGAAGCCTATGTCTATTTGCCGGCGGCGGATGGCAAAAAGATCAAGCCCGGCATGCGGGTGGAAATCAGCCCCAGCACGGTCAAACGCGAAGAATACGGTTTCCTGCACGCCTTTATCGGCAGCGTGGCCGAATATCCCTCCACCGACCAGGGCTTGATGCGGATTTTCGGCAATGAAAGTCTGGTCAAACAATTGACCGGCTCCAACCCGCCGATTCAAATGGTGGCCAGCCTGAAACCATCGGCCAGCAATCCCGGCAATTATGAATGGTCAACCCGGCAAGGTCCGCCGTTTGCGATTCAAAGCGGCACTCTGTGCGCGGCTGACATTACCTTGAGCGAACAGCGCCCGATTGCGCTGGTGTTGCCGTTCTTGCGGAAAATGAGCGGGCAATGAAGGACGTCGTGAATAACTTGCTGGCGCGGTGGCAGGGACGCGACCAGGCCATGCCGCGCCCGGTGGATACCCCCACCACACTGCAAATGGATGCGTTGGAATGCGGCGCCGCCTCACTTAGCATGGTGCTGGCCTACTACGGCAAATATGTGCCGCTGGAAGAATTGCGCACCGCCTGCGGCGTGTCCCGCAACGGGAGCAAGGCGGCGAATGTGCTGATTGCGGCGCGCCAATACGGTTTGCAGGCGAAGGGCTTCAAAGTCGGTTTGGAAGCGGCCAAAAAGATGGCGGCGCCAGCGATTATTTTCTGGAACTTCAATCACTTCCTGGTGTATGAGGGGCAGACCAAAGATCATGTGCTGCTGAATGATCCGGCCAGCGGCAAGCGCCGCGTCAGCCATGATGAATTCGACAAATCCTTCACCGGCGTCTGGCTGGAAATGTCGCCGGGGCCGGATTTCAAGCCCAGCGGCCAGGCGCCCAGTTTGCGCCGCAGCCTGCAGCAAAAGCTGGCTGGTTCCGGCAACGCCTTAGCGTATCTGATTGTGCTGGGCCTGCTGCTGGTGTTGCCGGGCATGGTGATTCCGGCGTTTTCCAGCATCTTCATCGACAATATTCTGGTCAAAGAAATGACGGGTTGGCTATGGCCCTTGCTGACCGGTATGTTGTGCTGTGCGCTCTTGTTGGGCGTGCTGACCGCCATGCAACGCTATTACCTGCTCAAACTGGAAACCAAGGTCGATCTGGTCACCGCCAGCCGCTTTTTTGCGCATGTCCTGCAATTGCCGGTCGGCTTTTATTTTCAGCGCAGTGCGGGCGATATCAGTTCCCGCATCGGGATTGCAAACCGTATGGCGAAAGTGCTGTCAGAAGATATCGCCAGCGGTTTTTTGAGTTTGCTCACCGCCCTTTTTTTTGCGGCAGTCATGATGTTTTACGATTTGCGTATGACGCTGGTCACCATCATGATCGCCCTGGTGAATGTGGCGGTGTTGAAAGTATCGTCACGCCGGCGGCGTGAATTGAATCAGCGCCAGTCAATCGAAGCCGGCAAGCTGAGCGGCGCCTCGCTGAATGGTTTGACCGTGATCGAGACCTTAAAAGCCTCTGGTAATGAAAGCGATTTTTTCAGTCACTGGTCCGGCTATCACGCCAAATTGATGAATACGATGCAGGAAGTGCGCAGGCATAGCATTGTGTATGACCAGATGCCGGCCCTGTTGACGGCCTTGAATACCGCGCTGGTGCTGGGACTGGGCGGCAGCCGCGTGGTGGACGGCGATTTGACCATCGGCATGCTGGTCGGTTTTCAAAGCCTGGTGCTGAGTTTCACCGCCCCGGTGAATGCGCTGGTGGGTTTGAGCAACAAACTGCAAGCATTCCAGGGGGATATCAACCGGATCGAAGATGTAATGGGCAATCCGCGAGATCCGCTGTATGCGCCGGGCGCATACAGCGACAACGACGGCCCGGCCAAGCTGGAAGGGGCGCTCGAATTGCGCAATATCACCTTTGGCTACAGTCGGCTCGATCCGCCCTTGCTGGAAAATTTCAGTCTGAGCTTAAAGCCGGGGCAGAAAGTTGCCCTGGTTGGCGCATCCGGCTGCGGCAAATCAACGATATCCAAGCTGGTGTCCGGCTTGTATCAACCCTGGAGCGGCGAGATCCTGTTCGACGGTCAGCCACGCAGCGCATGGAGCCGGGCGCAGATATTGAATTCAGTGGCGATGGTGGATCAAGACATTTCCATGTTCTCCGGCTCCATCCGCGACAATCTTTCGATGTGGGATGACACCATTGCACTCGACACTCTGGTGCAAGCCGCGAAAGACGCCAGCATTCACGATGTGATTTCCAACCGCCCCGGCGGCTATGACAGCGAAGTCAGCGAAGGGGGGCGCAATTTTTCCGGCGGTCAGCGCCAGCGTCTGGAAATCGCGCGCGCGCTGGCGGCCAATCCACGGATTTTGATTTTGGACGAAGCCACCAGCGCACTTGATCCGCTTACCGAAAAAGAAGTGGACGCCAGTTTCCGCCGTCGCGGTTGCACCTGCCTGATTGTGGCGCACCGGCTGTCGGCGATCCGCGATTGTGATGAAATTCTGTTCCTCTCCAAAGGTCAGGTCTTGGAACGCGGCACACATGAGGAATTAGTGGCGCTGGATGGACATTATGCGAGGTTGATTGCGAATGAATAAGCCGACTCTGTTTCAAAGCTTGTTGGCGCAGGCGCAATCGATGCCAGCCAAATTGCATGTGGCTGATCTGGCGGCGCCGCAATTTCTGCTGCTGCAGTCCGGGCAAGTGGATATCTTTTTGAGCATGCTCAATGCGCAAGGCGAGGATGGCGCGCGCCACCATGTGTTGCGCATGGAAGCCGGCGACTTCATCTTGTTGCCGCAGGTCTTGCATGCGCCGGATTGGCGCATGTTGGCGGCCCCGGATGCCGGCGCGCAATGGGCTATTCTCAGCATGCAGGCCTGCCTGCCTTTGTTGCAACAAGCGCAGGATGAAGCGTGCGCCTTATTGCATAGCGCAGCGCGTTTGATTGGCGCCTGCAATCGCATCAGCCCGCCCAACGGGGCCAAGGCAATCGGGGTGGGAGAATGCAAGCCCGAACAGGATCAATATTTTTTCCCGGCGCAAGATGATCTTTGCCTGATTCTGCAGCAAGGCAATGCGCAATATCAGCATGGCGCCGGGCTGGCAGGCCCGCGCCATATGCTATTGCCGCATCCCTGCTGGATCAAACTCAGCGCAGCGGCGCAGGCCGAGGTCGTCAATCTGTCCCAACTCAGTTTGCCGCAAGTGCTGGATGGCGTGCAATTGCTGAGCGGGGAAATGCTGGAGCAGTGCGCGCAGCAGGTGCGCCGACAAGCTGCGCAGGAACAAAGCCGCTTGCAAAAAAAGCGCGCCAGTGAGCAGCAAGGCATGCAACATGCAATGAGCGAATTCGCCGGCCTGTTCGATGATCCGGCGCTGACCCGGCAGCGTTTGGGCAACGGCAATGCATTAGTGCAAACCTGCAATATGGTGGGGGCGCCGCTTGGTTTGGAATTCGTCGAACCACCCATACGTCAGCATTCGATTCGGCGCACTAATCCGGTACAGCAAATCGCCGAAGCCTCCGGCGTGCGTTTCCGTCAAGTCGCCTTGCGTGGCGCCTGGTGGGAAGGCAATTACGGGCCTTTACTGGGTTTTGACAATAAGGAAGAGGTCTGGGCCTTGATGCCGCACGCAGGCGGCTACCGCGCGCAGCACCCGGACGGGCGCGAGCACAAGGTGGATGAAGATTTCGCCGCAGAATTACGCTCTTTTGCTTTTATGTTTTACCGTGCATTGCCATGGCACAGTCTGCACTGGCGCGATCTGGTGAATTTTGTGTTGCGCGGCGTGAAGCATGATTTGTGGATGACCTTTATCGTCGGCATGTGCGCCGGTTTGCTGGGCATGGCGATTCCAATCGCTACCGGCCATTTATTCCAAAACGTCTTTCCCGCCGCCGACCGTGCGCAAATGTGGCAGGTGGTGATGATGCTGTTCATTACCAGCGCAGTCACATTGTTATTCAATATCACGCGCGCCTGGTCTTTGCTGCGCGTCGAAAGCAAGGCCGGCAGCGAGCTGCAAGCCGCAATCTGGGACAGAGTGTTGCGCTTGCCGGCGCCGTTTTTCCGTGATTATCAAGCGGGCGATCTGGCCTTGCGCATCAACAGCATTAATGAAATCCGGCGCATGTTGTCCGGTACGTTTATCGCCACGCTGTTGAGCAGCCTGTTTTCATTTTTCAATGTGTTTTTGCTGTTTTACTACAGTGTGGAGCTGGCCTGGGCCGCACTGGGCCTGGTGTTGTTTGCCACCGCAGTCAATTTCGGCATAGGCTGGAAGCAAATGCGGCATATGCGCCCGATGACAGAATTGAATGGCAAATTGGGCGCGATTACCTATGAGTTTTTGCATGGCATCGCCAAATTGCGCGTTACCGGCGCGGAATGGCGCGCCTTTGCGCGCTGGGCCAGTCGCTATGCTGAGCATAAGCGTTATGGTCTGCTGGCAGGCCGTCTGAACATTATCAGCAATGCCTTCAGCAGCGTGTTTCCGGTGTTGGCGAATATGCTGATTTTCAGCCTCATCATTTATCTGATGGAAAACAAAGTCGCAGGTGAGGAAGATTTCCGTACCGGCGATTTCATTGCCTTCAATGCCGCTTTTGCTGCATTTCTGGCTACCAGCCTGGCATTGTCGCGCAGCGTACTCGACTTGCTGGAAATGCTGCCCCTGTTTGAACGCACCAAACCCTTGCTGGAAGCCACGCCTGAAGGCGGCAGCAATAAGCCTGATCCGGGTGAATTGAATGGCGCCTTGGAAGTTTCCAATCTCAGTTTTGCTTATCGCA
Organism: Massilia sp. W12; assembly: GCF_037300705.1. Classification (NCBI taxonomy): domain Bacteria; kingdom Pseudomonadati; phylum Pseudomonadota; class Betaproteobacteria; order Burkholderiales; family Oxalobacteraceae; genus Massilia; species Massilia sp. W12. Next base: position 5,574,114 of record NZ_CP147776.1, read on the forward strand.
GCGATGGCCCGCTGATCCTGAATGATGTCTCGCTCTCGATCAAGGCCGGTGAATTTGTGGCCCTGGTCGGCTCCTCCGGCTCCGGCAAATCGACCCTGTTCCGGCTCTTGCTCGGTTTTGAAAAACCGATTTCCGGCGGTATTTATTATGATGGCCATAATCTGGATGAGGTCAATCTCGGCGCCTTGCGTCGCCAGCTCGGCGTGGTGTTGCAGGGCGGGCAATTGATGAGCGGCGATTTATTCAGCAATATCGTCGGCTCCTCCGGTTTGCGATTGGATGACGCCTGGGCTGCCGCGCGCGCCTGCGGCCTGGATAAAGATATCGAAGCGATGCCAATGGGCATGCACACCATGATAGACAGCGGCGGCGGTGCGCTGTCCGGCGGTCAGCGGCAGCGATTATTGATTGCGCGCGCCATCGTCAACCGCCCGCGCGTGATTTTCTTTGACGAAGCCACCAGCGCACTGGATAACCAAACCCAGGCCATCGTCAGTAAGAGTATTGAACAATTGCATGCGACCCGCATCGTGATTGCGCACCGCTTATCCACCATCATCAATGCTGACCGCATTTATGTTCTGGACAAAGGGCGCATCGTACAAAGCGGCAATTATGCCGAATTGATGCAGCAGGAAGGCTTGTTCGTGGAACTCGCCAAACGCCAGATCGCATGACAGCGAAAGCAGAGAAGGGGACAGAAATGAGAGGATTTTCAGGCAAACGCTGCTGGCAGTTGGGCTTTGCCCTGTGCGCAATCATGCTGCTTGGCGCTTGTGAAGAAAAATCGCCGGCGCAAACGCGCTCAGAGCAACTGGCCAGCAGCAACAATCAGGACGTGGTGTTGGGTTTGGCCTGGCCACTGAAATCGGCCAAAGGCACACTGTACAACGGCGCCCAGCTGGCGCTGGAAGAAATCAATAGCGGCAGCGGCGTATTGCAAGGTAAAAAATTGCGCATGCAGGCCAAAGACGATGAATCTTCGCTGATCCGGGGCCGGTTGGCGGCGCAGGAGTTTGCCAATGATCCGCAGATTTCCGCTGTCATCGGGCATTTGAACACCTATATCGCACAACCGGCGGCGCAAATCTATGAGCGCGCCGGCATCGTCATGCTCACCCCCGGCGCCAGCGGGCAAAAAATCACCGAGGGCGACAGCCGTCTGGTATTCCGCTCACTGCCCGGCAACCGTGACCAGGGCCGCCAGATTGGCGACTATGCCCAGGTGCAAGGTTATCGCAATGTGTTGATTTATTACATCAAGAATGATTACGGGGTCGATCTGGCCAACTTCTTTGAACAGCGCGCCAATGAACTCGGCTTACATGTCTTGGATCGCCGCTCATACAACAAAGAAGCCGACAACCACCGCGCCGTATTCAATGATTGGGCCACCTTCCTCAAATTTGACGCCATCTTTTTCGCCGGCTCGCTGCCGGAAGGCCCGCAAATCATCCAGGAAATGCGGCGCGCCGGCATCAAGGCGCCGATCTTTGCCGGGGTCGGCCTGGATTCGCCGGAATTGGTCAAGCTGGGCGGACGCGAACTCGAACGCACCGTCGTGTTTACCCTGTTCGACCCCGACAGCTTGCGGCCGGAAGTGCAAAGCTTTGTCGAACGCTACCGCAAGCGCTTCGGCGTCAAGCCGGACAGCCATGCGGCGCAAGGTTATGACGCGGTGCGTCTGTTGGCGCACGCCATCAATCAATCCGGCAGCCGTGACCCGCAACGCATCGCCCACGCCTTGCGCAGCACCCGCAACTGGCAGGGCGTGACCGGGCCGCACAGCTTCAGTGAAAAAGGCGATATGGTAGGCAAACGCCTGTTCTTGAGCGAAGTGCGCGACGGCGCTTTTGTGTTTGAAAGCCGCGCCAAAGACATTGGCCGCGCCCAGGCGCTCAGTCCGCGCCGTGACGACAGCGGCAGCGAAAACAGCCCGCTGTAAACCCGGGCAGGCGCAGGGCGGCCGTGTCCGTTTTTGCGCCCGCCGCTAAAGTGGCGCAGCGCATCAGGTACAATCGCCCTTCCCGCAACCCTGAGCGCAGCCATGAACCTCTTGCAATCGCTGTGGCGCAGAGCGCCGGTCAGCAGCAGCATCGCCCTGATTTGTATTCTGGTGTATCTGGCGATGCTGTATTCCGGCGCGCATTTCGCCAATCCCCATCATCAAGCCCTGATCGCCTGGGGCGCCAACTTCCGCCCCCTGACCGTCAGCGAACAAGGCTGGCGCTTATTCACCGCGCTGTTTGTGCACGGCGGGATTTTGCATTTGACGATGAACACGATTGCCCTGCTTGACGTGGGTTATCTGCTGGAGCGCAAAATTGGCCGGCGCATGTTGCTGGTGGTGTTTTTACTCAGCGGCCTGGGCGGCGGCTTGTGCAGCTTGAGTTTCAAGCCGCTCTCGGTCGGGGTTGGCATGTCCGGCGCCGTGATGGGCATGTCCGGCGCGCTGCTGGTCTGGCTCTTGATGCCCAAGCTGGAAAAAGATGAGGAAATTGAGCGCCTGACCCAGGTGCGCGTGTTGACCATGGGGCTGGGCTTGACCTTGCTGGTCGGCTTGTTGCTGGCGCGCATCGACAATGCCGCCCACGTCGGCGGTTTATTGATCGGCATGTTGCTGGGCCTGATGATTTATTTGCTGGATCGCCTGCAACCCGGCGCCCTGCAACGCTGGCTGGCGGCGCTGATTTTGTTCGGCGCCGGCCTGTTGCTGGTGTGGCAACAACTCAACACCCACCAAGCCGACGAATACCGCTTCCGCAAACCCTTGCCGGAAATCGCCGCCATCATTGACCACTTTTCCAATCCCGCCGTCTTATTCCGCCGCCTGGCGCAAGCGCAAGCCGCGCAAGCGGAGAGCGCAGCCGGCGCGCAGGATGCGGCCCGCGAAGAGGGACAGGAAGCCGGGGCCGGGGCGATGCCGGCCACGCCGCCGCAGCTGCGCATTCCGGCGCAGCAAATCGAGCAAGCGTTGCAAGAAGGCGTACACGCCTGGGACCGCTGCTACCAGCTGAGCCAGGGGTGGGACAAACTGCAGCTGCAGCCGGAACAAAGCAAATTGGGATCTTTGATTGTGGCTTACTGCGCCAACCGCAAACGCCAATATCAATTGCTGCGCCAGCAACTGCGCCAAGGCCAGGGCCACGAACGCGAATTGCAAGCGGTGCAAGCGCTGGCGGCGAAACAGGAACAGGAATTGCGCGGCAAACTGGGGCAGGAGTTGCAAACCGAGTGGTATATCCAGGAACAGCAAGGCATGAATATGCGCGGTCAGCGCAGGCCGGGTTTTTGAACGCGGTCTGCGAGTTCGTGCGGCGCCTGCCTGTCAGGCGGAGAAAAATGGGGAGCAGGGCCGCTATTTCGCTATTCTGCCAGGCGCTCAGGCTTGGCTTACGGCGCTATGCGCCATGCGCACAATCTCACGCAATACCGCCTGATCCACATCCGCCAGTTTTTTGATATACAAACAGCTCTTGCCCATGCTGTGTTTGCCCAGGCGCGTCAGCAAATCGTCGAGTTGCAGGGTGTGATGGCAATTTAAGTACACCACCAGGCCGCTTTTGCGCAGCGCGAAACCGATTTGGAAAATATCGCCTTCGCGCCCGCTGGCGTAGCGGTAGTGGTAATCGCCAAAACCCAGCATACTGCCCCACAGCTTGGGCGGGGCGGCGCTGATTTCCTGCATCATAAGCGCCAGCTGACGGCAATCGTCATGTGTGGCGGGCGGGCAGGCGCTCAAAAATTGTTCCAGATCGCTCATCGCAGCGCTCCTGATGGACTTACGGCACCATGGTCTTGGTGGTGGCCGGCATATTGATGGAAATCACCCCGCCCCAGTTGCACATGCACTTGGAAACATTATCCAGCGTCGGCATGCCGCCCAGCAGCACAGTGGGCGCGCCCGGAATCCAGGGCGAGGAAGTGGCGGGAATGCAGGGCATGGGGGTTAAGACGCCCATGGCGGCGGCGGTGGCGGCGGCCACCATCGGATTGGCCGGCGACTGACACATGCCGAACGGCAAAATATTCAGCATCGGAATATGGTCCATGATATTCGCGGCTGGCGGGCCTTCCGCCAATACGCGGTTTTTCGGCAGCACCATCAGAGTGGAAGGTGCGGCGCCGAACGTGCATTGCAAGGTGGCGGTGGCGGAAACCTGGGATGGCATGGCGACTCCTTTTTCTACGGCGTATGGCTTGGCGGCGGGGATGGAAATTGCTACAGATTATCGCTGATTTTTGGCGCAATGATGGCGTTCTGCTGATTCAGGCGCCTGCTTGCGCCAGCCAGGTTTGCGCCAGCGCCGGCACGATCTCACCGGCTTTGCCGCGCATAAAGGTGTAACCCCAGGGTTTTTCCATCTCATCCAGCGCCACCAGGATTTTTTGCGCATGATAGCGCGCATGTTTGACCAGGCCGGCGATGGGAAACACGGCCAGCGATGTGCCCACCACCAAGACCTTGGCGGCGCTCGCGATATGCGCTTGCGCTTCGGCATAATATTGCACTTCTTCGCCAAACCAGACGATATCCGGACGTAATTGCGTGCCATCTTCGCATAACTGCCCCAAGCTGATCGGCGCGCCGCCGATCAGGTAACGTTTCGCCTGGGCCGACTGGCCGCGCGCATACGCCAGCTCGCCATGCACATGCAAGACTTGCTTTGATCCTGCGCGTTCGTGCAAGTTATCGACATTTTGGGTGATGATCACGACTTCATACGCATCTTGCAAAGCGGCCAGCGCGAGATGCGCCGGATTCGGCTGCGCCTCCCAGGCTTGGCGCCGTCTTTCGTTATAAAACGCCAGCACCGCTTGCGGATTCTTGCGCCATCCCTCAGGACTGGCCAACTCTTGCCAGGCATGGCTTTGCCAGACCCCGTCGCTGGCGCGGAAGGTCGATAAGCCGCTTTCGGCGCTGATGCCGGCCCCGCTCAAGACCACGATTTTGTTGGGGTTGATTTCTGCTTTCATTTGCCGCTGTTGTGCGATGCCTCTGCGCTCAGCTCATATCGGCTTGCCGTTTGCATCAAATTTCCCGCTCAGCCTGCCATACACATCAAAATGCAATTGCATCCCGGCGTCGCCCGGCGGATGGGAGGTGATTTGCAAGACCCACAGCTGATCCTGACCGCCAGCGGCTTGCGGCGCCTGGCGTACGCTGATATTGCATTTGCGCGTCTGGCCATCGCATAGCGCCGCCGCATGTTGACGCGCCAATTGCATGATCTGCTGCTCGCCGAGTTTGATGGTGTGCGTCACCAGACCCGACATCATTTGGAAAATAAACGCCGTCGCGCAGGCGCCGAACAGCATGAACATCAGCACCACGCTGCGTTGCTTGGCTTGTTTGGGCTTGGCGCTGTTTGGCCCCGGCATGGCTTCTTGCAGTTCCATTATTTCGCTCCATTCAGTAACCAGTCAGCGATCTGTCCCAATTCCGCCTCGCTCAGCGTGCTTTGCGGCGGCATTGGAATCTCGCCCCAATTGCCCTGGCCGCCGCTGCGGATCTTGTCTGCAATCGCCTGCGCGGCTTGCGGCTGATTTTTCCACTTGGCGCCAATCGCGCGCCAGGCCGGCCCGACCAATTTTTGATCCAGGCTGTGGCAAGCGTTGCAATTGTGTTTTTGCAGCAGCGCCGGCGTGTCCAGTATAGCGGCTTTGGCCGCTGCCGCGCTGGCGCTGCTGGCGGCGGGCTGCGGGCGCGTGCCGATCAGCCTGTGCTGTTGCGCCAGATCGCCATGGCTGTTGGCGGCGTATTCCGGCAGACGTGAGCTGATCTTGACCTCGCGCGCGCAGTCGCGCATGCATGCCGTGTTTTTCACATCCGGCTTGCCATCGGTGCGCCACAAGCCGTGTGCGCGGCTCATGCCATTGCGGTTTGGCAATTGCACCTGGCGGATGCTGTCCTGATCCAGACTGGCGTTGGCCGGCAGGATATCGCCCAGATGCAAGATATACGCCGTCACCGCGTACACCTCGTCCACGCTCAGGCTTTTCGGCGCAGTCCATGGCATCGCGCGCCTGGTGTAGTCCCACAGCGTGGATAAGCTGGACAGCTTCATCAGCGTGGTGCGCTGCGGCTCTTTATTCGAGGCCAGCGCGGCCACCCGGCCACGCTCGATATCCTGCTTGCTTGTGCCGCCGACGATGGGCGGGAAAACTTGATTCGATTCGCCAAACACGCCATGGCAGGATGCGCATTTGGCGTCCCAGATATCCTGCCCCTGCGCCACGGTTCCGCGCCCGCGCGGCAAGCCTTGAAAATCGGGCCGCACATCAATATCCCAGGCCGCGATTTCCGCCGCGCGCGCAGGCCGCCCCAATTCGCGCCAGGGCGCATCGGCCTGGCCTGCAGCCAAGGCCGGCCAGCTCAATATGCCTGCCAGCGCGAGCACGGCGGCGCGCGTTTCAGCCATTAACTTGAACATTGCTGACCTCCCCATTTGGCGCCACCGCCCAGGATTGAATGGCGTTATTGTGATAAATCGAACGCGTCCCGCGCACCGCGCGCAATTGGGCGATCTGCGGTTGCACATAGCCGCTGGAGTCGATGGCGCGCGCTTGCAAAATCGCCGCCTGGCCGCGCCATTCCCAGGGCAGATTAAAGCGGGTCAGACATTTATCCAGCAGCGGCCCTTGCAGCTGCGCAGTTTGCCAATTGCGCCCGCCGTCAGTTGAGATATCGACGCGCTTGATTTTGCCGCGCCCCGACCAGGCCAGGCCGGTGATGCAGTGCCAGCCCTGCGCCAGCAAGCGCTGGCCGCCGGAAGGCGAGGTGATCACGGATTTGCATTCTTGCACCGAGGTGTATTGGCGGTGCGTGCCGTCCGGCATCAAATCCACATAATGCAGGGTTTCATCTTTGGCGCCGAAAGGCTGGTCGCCGACCTTGATGCGGCGCAGCCATTTGACCCAGGACACCCCCTGTACCCCGGGCACGACCAGACGCAAGGGATAGCCGTGTTCCGGGCGCAGCATTTCGCCATTCATGCCCCAGGCCACCAGCACATCATCCATGGCGCGCTCGATATCGATGGTGCGCGTCATGCTGGAGCCGTCCGCGCCTTCCGCCAGCACATAGCGCGCGCGTTTTTCGTCCAGGCCGCAGGCGCGCAGCAAGGCAGACAAGGGCACGCCGGTGAATTCGCAGCAAGACAGCATGCCGTGTGTGTATTGCACCGTCGGCACGGCCACATTGCCCCACTCGGTGGCGCTGTTGGCCCCGCATTCAATGAAATGGATGCGCGACACCGCCGGCATGCGCAGCAAATCATCCATCGTGAACACTTTTGCTTCGCGCAGCAAACCATGCAGCATCAGGCGGTGCTGGCGCGGGTCGATGTCGTGCCAGCCTTGATGGTGGCGCTCAAAATGCAAACCGCTCGGGGTGATGATGCCAAACAAGCCTTGCAGCGGCGTGAAAGAAACCGAGGCGGCGCTGACGCGGGTTAAACCGGGCGATTCGCGCCGCTGCAAATTCGCCTCATATTTGGATGGCTGGCCATATGGACGCGCCGCCACCGGCTGGCCCAGGCTGGTGCTGTGCGGCGGCAATTGCATGATGGCCGGATCATCTTGCGCCGCCGCCTGCGTGGCCCCGAGCGCCATGGCGGCGGCCAGACTGCGTTGCATCAAACGGCGGCGTTCCGGGTTGAGGCCCTCGCGCGTGATGTCCTGGCAAAGCGCGGGAGCAAGAAAGTTTTCCGGCGCGGCTTGCAGCGCGCCAAAGCGGGGATCAGGTTTCATGGTGGTTGTCAGCTCAGGCTTGAGATCAGGCGGCGGGCTTGACGATAGCACAGCGCAGCCGGCTTGCGCGGATTGTGCGCCTGCCAGTCTTGACAGGCTTGACGCATAAACAACAGTCTGAGTGCGCCGCTGACATAGAATGCAAAGCAGGTTTTGCCGAATTTCCCCCGGCCCGCCGCAGGGCTGTCATCAGGAGCGAGTATGTCAAAATGGTTTGTCCCCATCTGCGCCTGGCTGGCGCTGACACAGCTGCCGGCGGCAGCGCAATCGGGCGCGTATTTCACGCCGGGCAGCCGTCTGGCGGCGGCGTGTGCGAATTGTCATGGCACAGAAGGGCGCACCCAGGGCCAGCTGTTGCCGCGTCTGGCGGGGCAGCCGCGCAGCGATTTGGAGCGCGCCCTGCGTGAATATAAAGGCGGCCAGCGCAGCGGCACGGTGATGCCGCAAATCGCCAAGGGTTTGCAAGAAGAACAAATCATCTTGCTGGCGCAGTGGTACGCCAGCCTGCCAGCGGGAGCACAACCATGAAACGGCGTCAACTTTTACAAGCGCTGGGCGGCGCGGCCCTGCTTTCCGGTTGCGCCGGTTTCGGCCTGGGCGCGCCGGCCCCGCGTGTGGTGGTGGTTGGCGGCGGTTATGCCGGAGCGACTGCCGCGCGCTATTTGAAACACTGGGGCGGCGCGGGCGTGCATGTCAGCCTGATCGAACCCAATCCGCAGTTTATTTCCTGTCCCTTATCCAATCGCGTGCTGGGCGGCGAGATGCAGCTGGACGAGTTGCGCCGGGATTATCGCAATTTGCAGGCGCTCGGGGTGGAGTTGATCGCGGCGCGCGTAGCCGGGTTTGATCCGGCCAAGCGTCAGGTGCAATTGGAAGATGGCAGACAATTGCCGTATCAGCGCTTAATCGTCGCGCCCGGCATTGATTTGCTGTATGACAGCATCCAGGGCTTGAGCGATGGACTGCAACATGCGCACATCTTGCACGCCTGGAAAGCCGGGCCGCAAACCCTGCAGCTGCGCGCGCAACTGCAAGCCATGCGCGATGGCGGCGTGTATGTGCTGACGGTGCCGCTGGCGCCTTACCGCTGCCCGCCGGGGCCGTATGAACGGGCCTGTCAGGTGGCGCATTATTTCAAACAGCACAAACCGAAATCCAAGGTGTTGATTTTGGACGCCAACCCGGATGTCACCTCAAAAGCCGGCTTGTTCAAAAAAGTCTGGGCCACCCAATACGCCGGCATGGTGGAATATCAGCCCAAGTTCAACTTGACCGAAGTCGATGCGACGCAATTGCAAGTGCAATCGGAATTTGGCGACAAGCATAAGGCCGATGTGCTGAACGTGGTGCCGCCGCAAGCAGCTGGCAGTTTGCTGCGCAAAGCCGGTCTGGCGAATATGAACGGGCGCTGGTGTGAAGTCGATTTTCTGACGTATGAATCGAAAGTGGCGGCTGGGGTGCATGTGCTGGGCGATGCGATTCAAATCGCGCCCCTGATGCCGAAATCAGCGCATATGGCGAATCAGCACGCCAAAGTCTGCGCCGCCGCCGTGCTCGATTTGCTGGCGGAGCGCGCACCCAATCCGCAACCGCTGCTGACCAATACCTGTTACAGCTTTGTCGATGCGCAGAATGTGATTCATGTCGCCTCAGTGCATCAATACGACGCCGCCAAGAAAACCATGCTCACCGTGCCCGGTTCCGGCGGCTTGTCCACAGAGCCGAACTTGCTGGAAGGGCAATATGCGATGAACTGGGCCAATAATATCTGGGCTGACAGCCTGGGTTGACTTGCTGTGTGCGGCATGCGTGTTGCTGGCCGCCGCACCCGGCATACCGTCGCAGTGGCCCCGCCCAAAGCGCGCAGGAATGACGGCGCGCTGCTGCGGGGCGGCTGCCGCCAAGCCGGCAGGCAAGAAAGCAGCGTCCAGCGCTGGCGCAAAGCCGGGCGGCGATCATGTTACTATTCGGCATCTTCTTATCCACCCTTGGCCGGCGCCATGTTTTTAGGCTGGAATCGCTTTGTCTGCTTCGCCCTGTTTCGCCCTGCTTGATGACGCCCGCACCGGGCAGGCGCGTGTATATGACAAGCTGCACACGCAGCTGATCTGCCCGGACGCCGCCGCGCTGGGCGGCGTGCTTGACGCCATGCAAAGCCATCTGCGCCAGGGCCGTCATGCCGTGCTCTTGGCCAGCTATGAATCAGGCGCGGCGTTGCAAAATATCCCGCCCTGGCCGCAGACATCCTGCGCCGCAGCGCAAATCTTGATTTTCGACGATATGCAGCTGTTGGATGCGGCCCAATTGCAAACCTGGCTGGCGCAGGCCCCGGCAGCCCCGGCAGGCATCCTCGATTCCCATCTGCAGCCAGGTTATGAAGAATATGCCGCCAAGCTGGCGCAGATTCATGACTGGCTGGAACAGGGCCATAGCTATCAAATCAATTTCACCTGCCGCCTTGCCTGCCAGGCATATGGCGATGTGCGCCGCCTGTATGCGCGTTTGCGCGCGCGTCAGCCGGCCCCGTATGGCGCCTTGCTGGCGTTGCCGGATGGCCAGGCGCTGCTTTCACTCTCGCCGGAATTGTTTTTACGCAAACAGGGCCAGCGCTTGCTGGCGCAACCGATGAAGGGCACCGCGCCCGCCAGCGACGATGCGCAGCAGAATCAGGCGCGCGCCGCCGCCTTGGCGGCAGACCCGAAAAACCGCGCGGAAAATCTGATGATCGTCGATTTGCTGCGCAATGATCTGGGCGCGGTGGCGCGCACCGGCAGCGTATGTGTGCCGGCCCTGTTCGAGGTGGCGCGTTTTGGCGGTGTGTTGCAAATGACCTCGAATATCGAAGCCGAATTGCGGCCCGAGGTCGATTTGCGCCAACTCTTGCAAGCCCTGTTTCCCTGCGGCTCGATCACCGGCGCGCCAAAACGGCGCACCATGGAAATCATTCGCGCCCTGGAAACCGGCCCGCGCGGCTGGTACACCGGCGCGCTGGGCTGGTTTGCTCCGCATGCAGACGCGCACAAGATTGGCGATTTCTGCCTTTCAGTGCCGATCCGCACCCTGCATCTGCAAGCGCCGGATCAGCAGGGTTTGCGCGCCGGCGTGTTGGGCGTTGGTTCCGGCATCGTATATGACAGTCAGGCTGCGGATGAATATGAGGAAGTGGCCTTGAAAGCGCGCTTTTTGCAAGCCCTGCCACCTGAATTCAGCATTTTTGAAACCATGCGCGCAGGGCGCGACGGCATTCCGCTACTGGAAGCGCATCTGGCGCGCCTGCAGGCGTCTGCGCACAGCCTGGGCCTGGCGTGTGATTTGCCGGCCTTGCGCGCCGCACTGGCGGAATGCTGCGCCAGCTTCCCGGATGCGGCGTGGCGCCGTTTGAAGCTCAGTCTGGGGGCGAATGGCGTGCAGCTGGAACACGCCGTGCTGCCGCCCATGAGCAGTGCGCCCAAGCTCTTGGTCAGCGACGCGCGCTGCAGCACGCCGCATTGGCTGTTGCGCCACAAAAGCAGCGAACGCGCAGAATACGACGCCGCCTGGCGCGCCGCCGAGGCGCAAGGCGCATTTGATCAATTATTTTGCAATGCGGCCGGACATGTCACCGAAGGCGGGCGCAGCAATCTGTTTGTGCTGCTGGACGGCGTCTGGCTGACCCCGCCCCTCGCCGACGGCCTGCTGCCCGGCGTGATGCGCGCGCAACTGCTGCAAGAACTCGGCGCGCAGGAACGCAGCATTAGCCTGGCCGAGCTGCGCCGCGCAGAACAAGTCATGCTCTGCAACGCCTTGCGCGGCGCTTTTGTGGTCGGGTTGCAGTGGCTGGCGTGAGGCTGCGCGGAGAATAAAAAACGCGGGCTGCAAACCCGCGTTTTGGTGTTGGCGCTGCCGGCTTATTTACTCACCACCGGCCCATTCGGCTCAGACGGCTGGGCTGGTTTCGGGATGCTTTGCTGTGCTTCCACATTCGGCCCGCCAATCCCGCTGTTGACCATGATTTGCGGTTCGCCGATTTTCATGGTCGGCATGTTCAGGCCGGTGGCGCCGTGCATGCCTTGCAAGGGCTGGCCGTTATGCGCTTGCGGCGGTGGAGGAGGCGGTGGGGGCGGAGGCGCGCTGTTGCCGCTCATGGCTTGCACGGCCCCGGCCTGCGCCGGCAGATCCAGCCGTTTGCTGACCCCGCCTTCATTCAACATCACATATTGCGCATGCACTTCCTGCAAAACCACATGCTCGAGCGGCTTGCCGTCGGCGCTCAGCAGCGGTTTGCCGGCAGCCACCGCTTGCGGGATGCCGCCATCCGCCGACAACAGAGCATAGCCGCGCTGCGGATTGCTGGCGGCGACCACGCCTTTGAGCTGGTAATTGCTGGCGGCCTGGGCATGCACCGCTTTGCCGCCAAACAGCGTCATCGCCGCATCAATCGGCTGCTCCGCCTGCACGCTGGGGGCCGGGGCCGGCGCGGCGTCGCGCTGCTTGGGCTTGAACAGTTGCATGCCCCAGTAAGCGGCCGATGCGCATAAGGCCAGAAACAGCACAAAACTGGCCAGCAAGGGAAGGCGCTTATTCATGTCTTTCCTTTTTTCCGGTGCGCTGTTTCAGCGCACCAATTGATTGATTTCAATGATGGGCATCAGCACCGCCAACACAATCAGCAGCACCACAATGCCCATGCCCAGGATCAGGGCCGGCTCCAGCATGCCGGCAATGGTCAGCGTGCGCCGCTCCAGATCCTGTTCCTGCGCGCTGGCGGCGCGTTGCAACATCTGCGCCAGCTCGCCGGTGATTTCGCCGGCGCGGATCATGTGGATCAGCATCGGCGGGAAATGTTTTTGCGCCGACAGCGAACGCGCCAGACTCACGCCTTCGCGCACGCTGTTGGTGGCTTCGTCCACCAGATCGCGCATCGCCACATTCGAGAGCGTATCGCGGCTGGTTTGCAAGGCGCGCAAAATCGGCACCCCGGAACCGGTGGTGATCGCCAGCGTGCTGGCGAAGCGCGCGGTGTTCATGCTGCGTTCAAAACGGCCAATCAAGGGCGCGTTCAAGAGCCAGGTGTGCCAGCGCAATTTAATCGCCGGATCGCGCAGCGCCAGCCGCCAGGCGATGAAGGCCGCCACCAGCGCCAGACCGACATAAATGCCGTAATTGCGCACAAAATCAGACAAGGCCATCATGATTTGCGTCAGCAGCGGCAGCTTTTGCTTGCTGTTGGCGAACACCTGCACAATCTGCGGCACCACATAAGTCAACAGCACAATCACAATGCCGAGGGCGGCGACGGTGACGATGGCCGGATACATAAAGGCCAGCCGGACTTTATCCACCAGGGCATTGCGCCGCTCGATATAGTCAGCCAGACGCGACAGCACCCCGGCCAATTGGCCGATCTGCTCGCCGGAGCCGACCAGGGCGCGGTAAATGTCTTCAAAGTCGCGCGGGTGGCGTGACAGCGCGTTGGAGAGCGGCGAGCCGCCCACCACCTCGCCCCGGATCGAGCCGATCAGCTCGCGCACATAGGCGCGTTCGGCTTGCTCCAGCAGCGCGCTTAAAGCCTGTTCCAGCGGCAGGCCGGCTTCCAGCAGGCTGGCCAGCTGGCGGGTGAACATGGCCAGCTCGGTGCGTGAGAGTTTTTCGCCAAAACTGCTGCGCCGCACCGCCTGCCCGCTGTCATCGACTTGCGCCGCAATTTGCTCGACCGTCAGCAAGACCAGACCAAGATTGCGCAGCTCGGCGCGCGCCGCGCGTGCGCTGTCAGCGTTCAACACGCCTTTCTTGGTTTTGCCGTTGGCTTCCACGGCTTCATATCGGAAGGCCGGCATGATCAGTCCTTGGTTACGCGCAGCAATTCGGCTTCAGTGGTGATGCCGGATTCCAGCCAGCGCTGGCCGTCTTCACGCATGGTGAGCATGCCTTCGCGCTGCGCTTGCACACGGATTTCAGATTCCGGCGCGCGGTTGTGAATCATATTCCGCACTTCGTCGCTGGCGCTTAATAATTCATACACGCCGACGCGGCCAGTGTAGCCGGTGTGGTTGCAATGCTCGCAGCCGACCGCATGCCATTCGCCATGGCTGTCCTGACGCCGGCAATGGGTGCACAGCTGACGCACCAGACGTTGCGCCAACACCCCCAGCAATGAGGAGGAGAGCAGGAAGGGTTCGATGCCCATATCCAGCAAACGCGTGACCGCCGCCACCGAATCGTTGGTGTGCAAAGTCGCCAGCACCAAGTGGCCGGTGAGCGAGGCTTGCACCGCAATTTGCGCGGTTTCCAGATCGCGGATTTCACCGATCATGATCACGTCCGGGTCTTGCCGCAAAATCGAGCGCAAGGCTTTGGCGAAAGTCATGTCGATTTTGGCGTTGACCTGGGTTTGCCCGATGCCGGCCAGATCGTATTCAATCGGGTCTTCCACCGTCAGAATATTGGTGGTGCTTGAATTCAGGCGCGACAGTGCGGCATACAGCGTGGTGGTTTTACCGGAGCCGGTCGGGCCTGTCACCAGCACGATGCCGTGCGGCTGATTGATGGCGTGGTCAAAGCGCTGCATCATCGCTTCGCTCATGCCCAGATGGGCCAGGTCGAGGCGCTTGGCTTCTTTGTCCAGCAAACGCAGCACCGCGCGCTCGCCATGCCCGGTCGGCAGGGTGGAAACGCGCACATCGACCGGTTTGCCGCCCACGCGCAGGGTGATGCGGCCATCTTGCGGCAAGCGTTTTTCCGCAATGTCGAGCGCGGCCATGATCTTGATACGCGAAATCAGCGAAGCATGAATCGCTTTCTTGGGACGGATCACATCGCGCAGCGCGCCATCCACGCGAAAGCGCACCACCGAGGTTTGCTCAAACGGCTCGATATGGATATCGGAGGCGCCATCGCGCAGCGATTGGGTGAGCAGGGCGTTGATCATGCGGATCACCGGCGCGTCATCCGCCGATTCCAGCAAATCTTCAATCGCCGGCACGTCTTGCATGAGTTTGGTTAAATCCAGCTCAGCGTCGAATTCATCCGCCACTTGCGAGGCGTCGCCGCCGGACGCGGCATACGCGCGCGCAATCGCCGCATCCAACTCTTCGCGGCTGACCGCGTGCAGTTTCAGACGGCCATGGCGGCGCGCCACTTCGGCCAGCGCATGGCGTGGCGTATCCGGCGCATGCCAGACTTCGGTGACATGTTCGCCATCTTGTGCGCGCGCCAAAATGCCATGGTCGCGCGCAAAGGCGAAGGGAAGCAGGCGGGCATCCAGCATTGCGGCTTACTCCTTATCCAGGCGCGACGGGGCCGGCGGCACCGGCTTGGCCAGGTTGGCGCCTTGCGGCACGCCATCTTTTAATTCCTGCAACTGCGGTGCGCCAAAATTGGGCAGGGCGCGGTTTTGCGGTTGCGCATCGTGCTGGCGCGCGCGGATGTAGTCGTAGCGGTCATACGCCAGCGCATTGTTCTGGTCTTGCGTCTTCAGGATGATGGGGCGCAGGAATACCAGCAGATTGGTCTTATTGCGCTTGCGTTTTTGATACTTGAACAGATTGCCCAGCACCGGAATATCGCCCAGGCCCGGCACTTTCTCCATGTTTTCTGTGTTGGAGTCTTCGATCAGGCCGCCCAGCACCACGATTTGACCGTCATCGGCCAGCACATTGGTTTCAATCGAGCGTTTTTTGGTGATTACGCCGGCCTGGGTATTGTCCGCCAGCGAAGACGATTCCTGATAAATCGCCATGCGTACCGTGCCGCCTTCGGTGATTTGCGGTTTGACCTTCAGATTCAAGCCCACGTCTTTGCGGTCGATGGTCTGGAAGGGGTTGACGGTTGAGCCGCTGCTTTGGCCGTTATTGGTGTACTGGCCGGTGATGAAGGGCACATTCTGGCCGACGATCACCTTGGCTTCCTCATTGTCGAGCGTGATGACATTTGGCGTGGAGAGGATATTCACGCCGTCTTCGCTTTCCATGGCACGCGCCAGCGCGCCCAGGGTCAACTTGCCGCTGGCCGCATCTTGTTTGACGATGCCCAGCGCCAAGCCGGAACCTGTGACCGCATTCTTGCCGGCCAGCAAGGTGGTTAATGGCGTGCTGGAACTCATGCTGTTCGCCGCCCCAAGCACCCGGTAGTCGCTCTTGGAATTGCCGGACAGCGCGGCCCACTGAATGCCGAATTCGGCGGCGCGGTCGGATGTCACTTCGACAATCAGCGATTCGATATACACCTGGGCGCGGCGCTGGTCGAGCTGGTCGATCACCGCGCGCAGCGATTTATATTGCGCTTCGCTGGCGGTGATGATCAGGGTATTCGTGCTCGGGTCGGCCTGGATGAAGCCAGCCGGGCCGCCGCTGCTTAAACCGGCATTGGCGCTGCCGCTATTGGAAGATGGCGGCGGCGGCGGCGTGGAGCCGCCCACCTGGCCGGTATTCGGCTGATTCGGCGACAGACCGCTGCTGCTGGAATTGCTGCTGGCGGCAGCGGAGGTATCGCCGCTGATGATGCCGCGCAGGGTTTGCGCCAGCTTGGTGGCATCCGCATTTTTCAGATACACCACATGCACATTGTTCGGATTCTTGGTCGGCTGATCCAACTTGCCGATCAGGGTTTTGGCCATGTTCGCGCGCGCCGTGGAGGGGGCGCGCAAGAGCAGGGAATTGGTGCGCGGATCGGCCACCAGGCTGACCCGGCCCGAATCGGCGCCGGCGCCTGCCGGCTCCATCATGCGGTTGACCATGGTGGCGATATCCGCCGCCACCGCGTGCTTGACCGGGATGATGTCCACATCCACCGTGGCCGGCGCATCCAGCGCGGCGATGATCTTGCCCAAGCGGCTCAGATTGTCGGCGTAGTCGGTGATCACCAGGGTGTTATTGCCCGGGTTGGCGTTGATGGTGTTATTCGGCGAAATCAGGGGCCGCAAAATCGTCACCAGATTCATCGACGATTCGTAATTCAGGCGGAAAATCTGGGTCACGATCTGATCGCCCTTGGGCACATTGTGCGAAGGCGTGATGGTGGGCGAGTTTTGCAACTTGGCGTCGCCTTCCGGCAAAACCTTGGCGAAACCATCGCCCTGCACCACCGTCATGCCCTGCATGCGCAGGTGCGAAGCCAGCATCTGGAACAGCTGGCTTTTGCTGACCGGCTTTTCGGTGACCAGATTCATCGTGCCTTTGACGCGCGGATCGATGATAAAGGTGGTGTTGGTGAGCTGGCCCACGGTTTTGATCACGGTTTCCAGTTCGGCCCCGACCAGATTCACATTCAAATCGGCGGTTTCAGCGTGTGCCACGCCGGAACTGGCAAGCGCGGCGCACAGCAGCGCCGCAGCGGCGGTGGCGCGCCATGCCGGGCGCGAAGATTGCAGGATACGGTTTTTGGCTCTGTTTTTCATTATCTATACTCTAAAGCGATGTAATCTTTGCCGCCTTCTCTGCGGATTTGGCCAAGCAAGCGCAACAGGTTTGCCAGCTTCTCTTCTTTCCCATCCTCTGCCTGCGCCTTGCCGGAAAACTGCAAACGCGCCTGCTGTATCGCGCCCTGGCCGGACAGCAACAACGGCCCTTTCAAGGTGCGCAATTCCATTTGCGCCTGCTGGCCCTGCCAGTTGAAGCGCAAATTGTAATCGCCCAGGGGTTTGACGAATGACATGCGCGAAGCGACCTCGTTCAATGTCATTTGTATCTCACCATGCAGGTCGAGTTGCGCGCCCTGGCGCGCAAAACGCAATTCCTGCCAACGTAATTCCATGCGGCCCGACAGGCCGACGGTATTCAATGGCGCGCCCAGCGCGCTCAAACCGTCCGCCGGCAGCAGCAAATGTCCCGGCCCCAGGCGCCAGGCGTCAATCCCGCCCGTCATCTGCAGCGGCTGGCCCATGCACTCCGGGTTTTCCAGCTGCATCTCGATGCTGCCCCACAAAATCGAAGGCGACAAACGCCAGGAAAAGCGCCCCGGCAACAGCGGCGTCAGCGGATCATTCTTGCCCGGCGCGGCGCCGATATACGCGCTGCCGCGCCACAAACTGCCTTGCGGATCGCCTAAAGCCAGCTTGCCGCCACTCTGTTTTTCCAGCAACAAGCCGAGCCAGGAGGCCGGCAAAAACGCCAGCACCGTCACCCCCACTGTCAGCGCCGCCGCAGCGGCCCACAGCAGGCTTTGCTTGCCGCGCATCATTTCGGCTGATACAGACTGAGCGTGGCGACCACCATACCGGGAGCGCCCTGCGCCACGATATTTGCATCAATCACGCTGACATGCGCCGATTTTTGCAAACCGTCCAGCCACGCCACCACATTGCCGAATTGCGCTTCATTTAATTGCAGTTTGACCTGCTCGCCCAGCATGCCCACGGTTTTAGCCGACAAACCGGCTTGCGTCAGCGAGGCTTCAATCATTTCCTTGCTCAGCGGCGCGCTGCCGGCGGCGGCGCGCTGCTTGAGCGCCTGCGCTTCCTGCACCAGAGCCTGAATCTGCGCCGCCTGCATTTTGAGCTGCGGCAATTCTTTTTCCAGCTTCGGGCGGTTGCTCAGGGCCGGATCAATCGCCACCAGATACAGCAGGGCGAAGGCAGCGAAGGCGCCTAATCCTTTCAGCAGCTTTTGCTCTTGTTCGGTGCGCACCGACCAGAAATTGTCAAACGCCTGTTTCAATGCATTCATGCCCTTATCCTCATTTTTGCAACTGCACTTGCCAGCTGCGCCCGTTCGCCGTCAAATTCAAATGACGCGCCGCCAGCGCGGCTTTCATATCCGCTTCCGGCGCTTCGCCATCGTCTTTGAATTTGATGTGCAGACTGCGTTCCTTGTATTCGATGCTGGCGATGCCGGCCACCTTGCGCGAGGCGGCGACTGCGCTCAGCGCTTCGCCGAAAGCGGCGGACATGGTGGTGAAATCGTCCGGCGCGGCGATCCCGGCGGCGGCTTTGCCGGCGTCGATTTTCTTGCGCACCTGCAACACCGGGTCTTGAATCGGTTCGTTCGGGAAAGCGCTGCGGAAGGTTTGGTTGATGCTTTGGCGCAATTGCTGCGCTTCGCGCTTGGCGCGCAGATATTCGACATTCAAGCCGGCGATGTGCACCAGCGCCACCACGCCCAGCAAGGTCAGCGGCCAACGCCATTGCGCCCATTGCACCCCGGCCCCGCCGCCGCCGGCCACGCCGGCCATTAAATCGAGTTTGCAGGCGCGCGCGCCATCGATCCAGCGCTTCCAATCATCGCCCTGCACCTGCCAGCCGGCGTCACTGAGCGCGCCCTGCCAGTCTTGCAATAAACCGGACGGCAACACCACGCGCGCCTGTTGCGGCAAGAGCTGGCGCAGACTGTGTTGCACTTCTTCCAGCAGGCGCGCAGGCGAATCCGCCAGCACGCCAAAACCAAAGGCTGGCGCGCCAGCCGGAACCAGGGTCAGCTCAGCGCTGTTGGCGCCGCTGCTTTCCACCAGCGCGGCGTCAGCGCTCAAGCCGGCGCACAGTTGCGCCGGAAAAGCGCTGATGCGCTGTGCGCCGAGCGCGCGCAATTGTTGTTGCACTTGCGTCAGCCAGGTTTTATTCACCACCGCCACCAGATGCATGCCGTCAGCATCCGCCGGCCCGCTTTGCGCCAGCACGATTTGTTCTGACAAGGAGCCAAGCAATTGTTCTTCAACCAGATTCGGCAGCGCCAGCTTGAGCTTGGCCGCCGGCAGGGCCGGCAATTTGCAGCGCAGCAGGCTGACATCGGCGGCGGCTAACAGCAAAACGACGCGCTTGGCCGACTGCATCAAGCCGCCCAGATTGGCCAGTTTTTCGCTGCCCTCGCGCTGCACCGCGCCATTCTCATGCACCAGCGCAAAGGCGCAGGCGCTGTGTTCAGCATTGGCCCGGGCGGGATGGCGGATATACAGTGTAGTCATGTTCTTATTCAGAGTTCCCGAAACCAGATGATTCTGGCGCCATTCGGCAAGTGTTGCCCGCGTTCAATCAAGGTCAGGCTTTCCAGAGTGGCGCGCTGTTCCACGCTGACCTTGCCATAAACAATGAAAAAATTACTGGCCGTGGCCAATCCCGGTGTGTCCGGTATTTGAATATCCTGACGCCGCGCACGGAAGTCTGGAATATCCTTGAAATACACGCCGCGCTTCACATCTGCCGCCAGCGCTTTGGCCAACGACAAACCCAAACCCGGTATGCGCGCCGCCAACACTTCCGGCGTAGCGGTATTGACATTGATGGGGGTGATGCTATTGCCTATGCGAGGCAAAAATATCACATGTTCGCGCAATTTGGCCAAAATTTCCGGTGTATAACCCGGAATTGACAGCAAATCCTCAACGTAATTAAAGCTTACCGGCTCCTTTTCGCCCCGCTCCACGGCCTGCAAATCGCCTGCTTTCGGGCCTTTGCCATCGTCCACCCCCTTGCCTGGATCCGGCCCTTTGCCCGGCTCGGCGCCCTTGCCCGGCTCTGCGCCTTTGCCGGGGTCGCCGCCCTTGCCCGCATCCTGCCCCTTGCCGGGGTCGCCCGCCTGTTGCGGCTGGCGTTGGCTTTGCGCCACGGCTTGCGCAGTGGCGCGCGCTAAAGAGGGGTTGATTTGCAGATTTTCCAGCAGGCGCAAAAAGACTTGCAATTCGTCTTTACTGAGTTTGCCGTCAGTGGCCAGATTCGCCAGGTTGTAGCGCGCCTGGGCATCGGTCACGCGGCCTTGCAACACTGCTTCCGGCTCATCGTCGTGTTTGCTGTTTTTATCGCGCTCGTTGAAATTATTGATGCGGGTTTCCTGCAGCGTGGTGGCCCAGACTTCGCCATAGTGGTCGATGGTGGGCGAGGCTTTCAAATCCTCACGCAAAATCAGCTGCGTCCAATCCAGCGCGCCCAGCATGATCCACTTGGTTTGCAGGCGCAGACGCTGGTTTTCAATCGAGCGGATCTGCACCTGTTGTTGCCAGAACAGGCTGGAGACAATGGTGGTGGCCAGCGCCACCAGCAGCAGCGCGGTCAAAACCGCCACCCCGCGCCGTGCGCGCCGTTGTGACACAGCCTGGCGCGCGCTCATACCGCCCCCAGCATAAAATTCTTGATCATGCTGCCTTCCATGCCCTGCACCTGCAGCGCGACTTGCAAGCCGCTTGGCACATTCACCGGCGCCACCGGGCCAACGCCGCCGACCGGCGCGCCGGGATTGATCGAGATTTCGCCGCTGGTCACGCGCCAGCCGCCATCCTGATACCAGGTTTGCATCACCATCCCGCTCACGCCCTGCTGCAGCCTGACCGGTTGCGCCGGATCGGTGTCGCCGATGGTGGCGCGCCACATCATTTCCAGCTCGCGCAAATCGCGCGTGATATTCGATTCACGCCGGTACAGCACGCCATCCTTGACCCGGTAGGCCACCACTTGCAGCGCGGTGGCCTGATTATCGTATTGCACATTGCGCACCATAGTCAGGCGTTGCGGCTCAATCGCCAGCACAGCGCGCCCGCCCAGATCGTAATTCACCGCCGCATGTTCGCAATCGCTTTGCAGCTGGGCGAAACTGAGTTGCAGACCGCGTGTGATATCCAGCTCGCGAGTCAGGGTTTCGCGCGCGCGCGTGATGCCGTCCAGCGCGCGCCAGCCCAGCACCGCGATAATGCCCAGAACGGTGACGGCGACCAGCACTTCGAGCAGGGTAAAGCCAGCGGCGCGGCGCAAAGTGTGGTTAACCATTTGCCGCCACCAATTGCACCAGGGTGGTGATTTTTTGCTTCATGTCCGCGCCTTCATAAACGTGCACTTGCACTTTGCGGAAATTGGGGTTGGGCGTGAGTTCCACCTGTTCCTCACACACCAGTTTGAGTTCAGCCTGCGGGCAATCCATGCTGCGCTTGCCCACCGGCGGGTATTCATGCGCTAAGCGGATTTGCACCAGGCGGTTTTCTGCAGCCCAGGTGGCCAGCAGATTTGAGCGCAAATTCGAGCTGGTTTGCGCCAGCGAGGCAGTGGCGCGCAAGGCGCCGGCCAAGGCCACGCCGACAATAAACAAGGCCACCATCACTTCCAACAGGGTGAAGCCGGCGCGCTTGGCAGGAGAGGGTAAGGGGCGGCGCATCATTCCACCGTGAAATGGCCAATGCCATCGGCGCGGATGCTGGCCGAGACTTCGCCGGAAGCCAGCGTCAGCACAAAAGGTTTGTCCACCGGTTCGCGGCCAAAAATAATCCGGCTGCCGCCATCCGCCGGGGCCGGCTGCATACTCAGGCGGATGCCGGGGCGCTCGAATTCGCGGTCTTTCAACATATCGTCTTTGGGAATCGCCACCCACTGCCCATTTTCGCGCATGCGGAAATAATATTGCTGGCCATTCGCTTCAAACATGATTTGCCGGTTGCGCACAATCGCCTCATCGCGCGCGGTTTGCAATAACAGCGCAATGCGCTCAGCGTCGCGCTGCAAGAGCTGGCGATCGCTGGGCATGGCGTTAAACGAGACCACGCCCAGCATCAGCCCGATGATGGCCATCACGACCATCAGTTCGAGCAGTGTGAAAGCAGCTTGTTGGCGCAGGCGGGACATGGTGGCGGTGTGCTGAGGGGGCGGAGAAATTACAGATCCCAGTTGCCGATGTCGGCATCCGCGCCCGTGCCGCCCGGCTGGCCATCGCCGCCATAGGAAAACACATCGACTTCGCCCTTGGTGCCGGGCGCCAGATATTGATACGGATTGCCCCAGGGATCTTTCGGAAGACGTTCCAGATAGCCGCCTTCTTTATAGTTATTCGGGATCGGGCCGGTGGTGGGTTTGGTGATCAGCGCTTGCAAACCCTGCTCAGTGGTGGGATAGCGGCTGTTATTGAGCTTGTACATCTTTAACTGCTGCATGATGGTGGCGATTTCAGTCTTGGCGCTGGTGCGGCGCGCCTCCACCGCATTGTTTTGCAGTTTGGGCACCACCAGACCGGCCAGGATGCCAATGATGGCGATCACCACCATGATTTCAATCAGGGTGAAGGCGGCGCTGGATGCGCGTCGAATCTTGGTATTCATGGTTATTCTTTGTCTGGAATGGGAAAAAGGAAAAGTATAAGGGTGAAACCACAGATTGTTGTCAGCATTGCCAAGATTTTGTTCTTTGCAGCGCAACATCCAAAGCGTGACTGCTTTCCTATGGCAGGCGTTCAACATGCTCTGCCACAAGATTACCCTGGCAACTTGGAGACGGGCGCGGGCGCAAAGTTCCGGCCAGCTTATTGTCGCATGGCTGGCCCTGATCCGGGAGGCGCAATGGCGCTGCGGCGCGGGTTTTATCTCATGGCGGCAAGGACATAATAGGCGCGCCTTGTCGCCGCGCGCCAGCCACACAGCAGTTCAGCCCTTCGTTTTTTGCGCCATGCGCGCAGCAGCCGACAAAGCGGAGCAAGCCCGTTTGGCTGCAGCAGAGCAAGCCGAAGCGTTTGAAATAGCGAGATGGAAAGCCATTGCCCAAGCCGCAGCCAACGGCGCGAACAAGCACGCCCGCCTGTTGGCGATTGTCGAGCAGAACAAAGCCATATTGGATGCTTGGTAAGCGTTTGCGCCCGCACTTCCCGCCATTCATGAAAAGTACGGGCATCCCCGGGCGGCGGTGAATGGCGTGTTGCAGTATAAACAGCAATACAAGGCCAGCCAGGCCAAAGTCAAAACAGCAGCCTTGCGTACTGCCGGCGATGTCTGCTTGTGCAGGCAGAAAAGTTTGGCGTATTCAAATAGACGGTAAGGTCAATTCCTGCGCGACGAATGAAATTTTGCGGCTGATGTTTTCAGATTGATGCCGGGTGGACGCCATGACTGCGCCGCCATATTCCCTTCCTTTTTCTGGCTTTGCGGCAACAGCAAGCAGCTGCTTGTCGCATCGAATTTTGCCTTGATTTACAGCCGGCCAGCCGCTGCTATACCGGCTGTTTGTCCACACTTGCCAAATGTTTATGCCGGTTTTGCTCAAAAATTGTGCAAAACGGTGTTTTGGCTGCTGCGATGCACCATAAGAGGGCGCGACGCGTGAGCGGCAGATGGCTAGAATAGTCCGGTTTGGGTGCGCGCTGGCTGGCGCTGCCTGTGGTCATGTCTGTTCAGGAGAAGATGATGCTGGTAGGTTTGCCTAAGGAAATCAAGAATCATGAATATCGGGTCGGCTTGACCCCGGCCAGTGTGCGCGAATTGACAGCGCGCGGGCATCAGGTGCTGGTGCAAGCCGGAGCCGGCGCGGCGATTGGTTTGGACGATGCGCAATATCTGGCCGCTGGCGCCAGTCTGGCGGAGCATGCGTATGAAGTGTTCGCCAAGGCGGATATGATTGTCAAAGTCAAAGAGCCGCAAGCAGTGGAATGCGCGATGTTGCGCGAAAACCAGATTTTGTACACCTATTTGCATCTGGCCCCGGACCCGGAGCAAACCGCTGCGCTGGTGAAATCGGGCGCGATTTGCATCGCTTATGAAACCATTACCGGCGCCAATGGCGGTCTGCCGCTGCTGGCGCCGATGTCGGAAGTGGCGGGCCGCATGTCGATTCAAGCCGGCGCGACCTGGCTGGAAAAATCGCGCGGCGGCATGGGTTTGCTGCTGGGCGGGGTGCCGGGCGTGGCCCCGGGACATGTGGTGATTCTGGGCGCGGGCGTGGTCGGTACAAATGCCTTGCAAATGGCGGTCGGCCTGGGCGCGCGCGTGACGGTGCTGGATAAAAATGTTGATCGTCTGCGTCAACTCGATCTGGTGTACGGCAACCGCATCACCACCTTGTATTCGACTGCGCTTTCGGTGGAAGAGTCGGTATTGTCGGCGGATCTGGTGATCGGCGGCGTATTGCTGCCGGGTGCGGCGGCGCCGAAGCTGGTCACGCGCAGCATGATTTCGCGCATGAAAAAAGGCGCGGTGGTGGTGGACGTGGCGATCGACCAGGGCGGTTGCTTTGAAACCTCACGCGCCACCACTCACGCTGATCCGGTGTTTGTGGTGGATGATGTGATTCATTATTGCGTGGCGAATATGCCGGGCGCGGTGGCGCGCACCTCCACTTTCGCGCTGAATAACGCGACTATCGGCCATGCTGTGGCGCTGGCCGACTACGGCTGGCGCGATGCGCTGGCGGCGAATCCGCATTTGAAAAACGGCTTGAATGTGGCGCAAGGCAAGGTGACATACGAAGCCGTGGCGCGCGATTTGGGTTATCAATATGTGAGCGCGGACAGCTTGTTGGGCTGATTGGAATTGGCTTGTGCTGTAAAAAACCGCTGTCTGAGGGCAGCGGTTTTTTTTGCGCCCGTTTTGCGCGCTTTTCACAACAACAGCGGATCGCGTGGAATCAGTTTTACGCCATCAAAACAATTTTTTGCGCTTGATGGAAAGGCGTCAAGCAAACGTTGCTGCATGTCAGCGTCGTCGGCAAATGTGGCAAACCAAATTGAAAAACCACCTCTGGCAAGCGCAGTTTGGATAATTTGATCGCGCATGAAAGGGGAATCTGCATTGCGCAAATTTTGCCGCGAGCGCTCAGCAACACTGCGCACGATTTCACGGGTGCTCCAGCGCCGGTCTGCCTCCGTTGGCTGACGATTGGGATCAGGATTTCCTTCGTATTTGTCCAAGCCCAAAAGTTGAACTGTCTCTTCCGCCAGTGAAAATGCCGGGTGATCACGCGCCAAACCAACCTCCACCCATCCCCCAATGTATTTAAAAGCCAATAAAGTATTGTGCTCATCCGGCCAAAGGTGGGTATGCTTGGCGTGCGGCGGCCGCAGGACAGGCTTGCTGCCTTTGCTGGAGTTGCAGTTGACGCAGGCGAGCAAAAAATTGTCCCATTCCAGCGCCAAATCTTTGTGGCGGGATTTGGGCATCACATGCTCGACTGCCAAGTGGGTTTCAAGCAGACGTTCGCAAAAACTGCAGTAACGGCCAAGCCGCTGCTCCAATGGGGCGCAGGCATCCTGGTAATTTGTGAATTGCTGCGGCGCCGGCCCCTTGTCCACCGGCCTCATAATCCAGCCTCACCCAGCGCAGCCAAGCGTTCCATGCGCAAAAATGCCTGATAAGCAGGGTCGTCAGAAAACGGTTCTATTAATGCATCCAATTTTTGCTTGAGCGCAGCCAAGGTTTCAGCATCGCTTGGCCTTGCTGCACGCAACAAGGTGTAATACTGCTCTGCCGCTTTGGTCATCGCCATCCAGCGCTGGCTGCGTTGGGGCATTTCCACACCTTGAATCAATTCCACGATATCTTCGATACTGAGCTTTTCGTATTCTGTGCCGACAGCGTCCGTTTCCTCAAGCTTACCCAGCGGGATCAATTTCCCGCCATGCAAAGACTGAATCAAAAATGGTGAATGGGTGGTGCAAATAAATTGCATGCGCGGGAATATCTTGCGCAGCGAAGCAATGATTGCGCGCTGCCAGCGTGGATGCAAATGCAAATCCAGTTCATCAATCAAAACCACGCCCGGGGTCTGGGCGCAGGCATCGCCTGCCAAATGCGGGTTGAGAATGGCTGCGCGGCGCGCCAGATCGCAAAATAAGCCAAGCATGGTGCGCTGGCCATCGCTCAAATGTTCAAAGGGTACGCTGGGAGCGGCGCCATATTCCACCATCACCCGGCTGTCTTCAAAATCGAAACGCAGGCCCGTACAACCTTCCAAGGCGGCGCGGGCGGCATTCCGTATCGACTGCAAAACGGGGGTGTCGTGCTTTTTTTGCAGAGACGCCAATTCATGCTTCACCAACCATTCGCCCAAGGCGCGGTGATTGGCGCCGGTATGAAAACAATCGCGGTAGGCATCAAAACGCGAATAGCGCAGGGTTGCGCTTGTCTCTGGCGAGATTGACTCTTGCGCTTTCCAGATGCGGTCACATTCGTAAAACGCAAACAGTGGAAAAGTGAAATCATGGCCGCTGTCGATGTACTTGATTGCGTCACTTCCTAAGGTGGCGAAACTCAAGGGGTAGTTTTTGGGGAATTTTTCATAGACGATATTGGCCGCGATTTTGGTGCGTTCGCTTTCTTTGGCGCGGGAGCGTGTCCAACTGACAAAACCGTTTTTTTCTTCACCTTGCGGGTCGATAATGGATGCCTCGCCAGTCGCGGCGATCCTCACTGGCCAGACTTTTTCATAGCGTCCCTCGCGCGGCGATTCCCGCACTTCACTGTCAAGAATCTGGCGGTGATTGCGTTCATCGTCAATATATGCGTGCGCCCAGCCACCGAGCGCCACCGCCAGCGCTCGCAGCAGCGAAGTCTTGCCGCTGCCATTCGCCCCAACCACCAAATTGACATGAGGATCGAAATCAAATTCGGCTGCACTGAATAGTTGGAAATTTTCAATACGAATTGAATTGATCTTCATACACGAACTCAACAAAGGAGAACTCACAAGAAAACGCCCGCAAACAGCTTAGCGCGCAGTGACCTCATTATAACCCCCGCCCACGGTCTGCCAGCTCCCTCGGTCAGTACTGCATGCGGCCCCGGATTGATAGAACAGGCGCACTGGTGTTAGCAGGCTCAGGTGTATGGATAGGACTAATGCGTGGCGCAGGGCAAGGTGACTTACGAAGCCGTGGCGCGCGATTTGGGTTATCAATATGTGAGCGCGGACAGCTTGTTGGGCTGATTGGAATTGGCTGGTGCTGTAAAAAACCGCTGTCTGAGGGCAGCGGTTTTTTTATGCTTGCGGGAATCAAACGCCTGCCAGACGGCTATGCAGAACCAGCACGAGTTGGCGCGCTTGTTGCGGATTGCGGCGCAGCAGCGGCAATCCAACGCCTTGCACGCTGCTGTTGAGGGTGGTTTGCTCCATCCAGGCCAGAATTTGCTGTGTCCCATGCGGCAAGGTGAAGCCGCTTTGTACTGCATTGCTTTGCAAACGCCAGACTGTGCTGCCGTTGCGGGTGCTGAATTCATGAGTGGGCGCGCTGTATTCAAATTGCAGTTGCAGGCGGCTTTCTGTGTGACTGATGAATTGCGCCTGCGCTTGCACGCTCCAGCCAGCGTGCAATGTTTGATGCACACCCGCTGCGCTATCGCTGATGGTGCTGAGTTGATCGCCAAAGTGGATGCGTGCGCTTTGCTGTGCTTGCAGGCGCACTTGGCTGCGTTGCAATAAGCGGCTGTGCTGCAGGCTTTGCAGGGCTTGCAAACTCAGTTCAGGGGTTTGCAAGCGCAGCGCGCCGCTGCGCCAGTTGGGTGCGCCGGGCGTAATTTGCAGGCTGTTGGAGGCTTGCAGCCCCAGCGCAAACATGTGCGCCGCGCTCACCTCGTACAGCGCTAATTCGAGTTCAATCACCGCATCCGCTTGCTCCAGCAGATTGACGATATGTTGCGCGCTCTCCAGCGTGTCCGGGCTGGCGCGCAGGCGTAGCAGGTTGCTGCGCGCATCAAATACCGGCGCACTGCCCGGCAACAGGGTGTGCAGATGTTTGACCAGCGCCGCACCATCGCTGTGATTCACACTAAAGCTGCGCAGCAACAGCGGGACATAGCGTTTGAGCGCATCTGCGCTGGCGGGATACAGCAGCATCTCATTGGCGCTGGCGGCATGTCCCTGCAGGCCGGCGCTTTGCAAGAGCGGGGCCAGGATTTGTTCGACTGTGCTGTCGCGCACTTGCAGATACATAGGTTGGCGCGGATTGACTTCGGGTGCGAGGTGAAACCGCAGGCCGCTGGCGCGGCTGATTTGATCAAGCACGGCGCGCAAGCTTTGCCCGTCCGCCTGCAAACTCAGGCGGCTTTGCAGGCGTTCAGGCTGCAGGCGCGGCAACCACGTGTCATCCGCTTCCTGCGGCAGCGCTGGCGTGTCTGCTTGCAGGATGTGCTGTTGCGCCGGCAGCAGCCGCGCAGCGGCTTGCAATTGCGCGCGCCCGTGTTCGATGCTGATCTGGCTGCGCAAGGCGACAGGCGCACTGGCGCAAGCGCACAGCACACAGAGCAGGGCGGCGCTGCCGGCTGTGCGCATGACGGTGACTTACACCTTTTGCACCACCACGCAACCAATCGAGTACCCGGCGCCGAAGGAGCAGATCACGCCGTATTGGCCGGGTTGCAAATCCTGCTGGTATTTATGGAAGGCGATGATGGAGCCGGCGGAGGAAGTGTTGGCGTATTCGTCCAGAATCACCGGCGCTTCTTCTGCATGCGCATCGCGCCCGAGCAGAGTGCGCGCGATCAGCAGATTCATATTCAGATTGGCTTGATGCAGCCAGAAGCGGGAAATTTGTTCGACTTGCAAACCACAGTTTTGCACGGTTTCGCGGATCATTTCCGCCGCCATCGGGCACACTTCTTTGAAGACTTTGCGGCCTTGCTGGTAAAACAGTTTGTCGGCTTTGCCGATGCCGCTTTCATCCAAGCGGTTCATGAAGCCGAAGTTATTGCGGATATTGTTGGAAAAGCGGGTTTTGGCGCTTGTGCCAAGGATGGCGAAGCGGCGTGCGCCTTGCGCCAGATCTTCCGCTTCCAGCACCACGGCGGTGCAGGCGTCGCCGAAAATGAAGTGGCTGTCGCGGTCGCGCCAGTTCAGGTGCGCGCTGGTGATTTCCGGGTTCACCATCAGCACTGCGCGCGCCTGGCCGCTGGCGATCATGCTGGTGGCGGTGTGGATGCCGAAGGTGGCGGAGGAGCAGGCCACATTCATATCGTAGCCAAATCCTGCAATCCCGAGCGCGTTTTGCACTTCGACGGCAATCGCCGGGTAAGCCCGCTGCATATTGCTGGCGGCCACCAGCACGACATCAATGTCCGCTGCGCTTTTGCCGGATCTTTCCAGCGCATCGCGCGCCGCCGCCACTGAAATTTCACACATCAGCGACATTTCCTCATCGCTGCGCTCAGGAATGCGCGGCGTCATGCGCTGCGGGTCGAGAATGCCGCTTTTTTCCATCACATAGCGGGCTTTGATGCCGGAGGCTTTTTCGATGAAGCTGGTAGAGGATTCTTCCAACGCTTTGAGTTCGCCGGCGGCAATGGCGACGGCGTTTTCGCGGTTCCAGGCATTCGCCCAGGTGTTAAAACAGGCGATCAGCTCTTCATTGCTGATCGAATTTGACGGGGTAAATAAGCCGGTGCCGCTGATGACTGCTTTTTTCATAAAATCTTTATCAGGTTGGAGAGGTTGGGAACCTGCAGACTTGAATCAAGTCTGAACTGGGCACAATTTTACACAATAGGCTAACCGGCCGGTTTGCTTTTTCCTTTTTCCACATGACGGGATGCATATGAAGAAACGAGTACTTGGCGCCTTGATTTGCGCACTTTTCGCTACCCATGGCGCGCACGCTGCTGATGCGGCGCAATCAAGCCAGGCGGCAGCAGAGGCGGCTGGCGTCACCCAGCGCACCGGGATTGAATTTCATCACATGGATAAATCCGTGCGCGCGCAGGATGATTTTTTCCGCCATCTGAATGGCGCTTGGCTGCGCCACACAGAGATTCCGGCGGATCGCTCCAGCTGGGGCTCTTTCAATAAGCTGGCCGATGATGTGCAAGGCCATTTGCAAACCATTGTCGAAGGTTTGCAAAAGCAAAAAGAGTATGCGCCGGGTTCAGATGGGCAAAAATTGCTGGATTTCTACCAGAGTTATATGCAAGAGGCGCAGATCGAGCAGGCTGGTTTGAAGCCGCTCAGTCCGGTTCTGGCGCAGATCGAGGCGGCCAAGGACAAACGCGCGCTGGCCGCCGTGCTGACCAATTTGCAGCGGCAGGGGCTGGCCACCCCTTTCACACTGAATATTGAGCAGGATTTGCGCAACTCCAGCCGCTATCTGCCAAATTTGAATCAAGCCCGCCTCTCGCTGCCGGAGCGCGAGTTTTATTTGAATCAGAAAGATGAAAACATGGCGCAGATCCGCGCCAAATATCTGAGCCATATTGAGCGCATGCTGACCCTGGCCGGCATTGATGACGCCGCAGCCAAGGCCGGCCGCATCCTGGCGCTGGAAACCGCGCTGGCGCAAGGGCATTGGAGCGCAGTCGCTTTGCGCGACCCGCAAACCCAATATAACAAAATGGATCTGGCCGGTTTGCGCAAACTGGTTCCGGAATTCGATTGGGAATATTTCTGGCAGGAAGCCGGTGTGCAGGCGCACAGCGCGGAATTGAATGTCGGCCAACCTTCTTTCATGCAGCATTTCGGCAAACTGTACGCCAGCCACAGCCTGCCGGATTGGAAATTATTATTGCAATGGCAAGCGCTCAGCAGCATGGCGCCGTATCTGCCGAAAGCCCTGGCGGATGAACATTTTGCCTTCCATTCCGGGGTGATCAGCGGAGTGACGCAGCAGTTGCCGCGTTGGAAGCGCGGTATGGCGTTGTTGAACCGCCATCTGGGCGAATTGCTCGGTAAACAATATGTGGCGCAATATTTCCCGCCGGAGAGCAAGCAGCGCGCGCAAAAAATGGTGGATAACTTTATGCGCGCCTTTGCTCAGGGCATTGACCAGCTGGATTGGATGAGCGAAGCCACACGCAAGGAAGCGCACACCAAGCTGTCGAAGATGAAAACCAAGATCGGCTATCCCGACAAATGGCGCGATTACGGCCCGCTGCAAGTGCGCGCCGGCGATCTGATCGGCAATTTGCAACGCAGTGCGGCATATCGCTACAACTATGATTTGCAGCGCCTGGGCAAGCCGATTGACCGTTCCGAGTGGTATATGCCGCCGCAAACGGTGAATGCGTATTTCAATCCGACCATGAATGAAATCGTGTTCCCTGCGGCGATTTTGCAGCCGCCGTTTTTCTACGCCAAGGCGGATGAGGCGGTGAATTATGGCGCGATTGGCGCGGTGATCGGGCATGAAATCAGCCACGCTTTTGATGATGAGGGCAGCAAGTTTGACGGCGATGGCAATTTGCGCAATTGGTTTTCCGAGCAGGATTTAAAACGCTTCCATGAACGCGCCAACCGTCTGGTGGCGCAGTATGAGGCGTTCAGCCCGATTCCAGGCTATCACGTGAATGGCAAGCTGACGCTGGGGGAAAATATCGCCGACAATTCCGGTTTGGCGGTGGCGTACAAAGCCTATCAGTTATCGCTTGGCGGCAAGCCGGCCCCGGTGATTGACGGCATGAGCGGCGAGCAACGTTTTTATCTCGGCTTTGGCCAGATCTGGCGCAGCAAGATGCGGGATAAGGCGATGATGGCGTATTTGAAAACCAATTCGCATGCGCCGGGGGAAATCCGGGCCAATGGCACGCTGCGCAATCAGCACGGTTTTTATCAAGCGTTTGGCGTCAAGGAGGGCGACAAGATGTATCTGGCGCCGGAACAGCGCGTCAGTATCTGGTAAAACCTTGCCGCCGCCGCATTCGGCTGGCGGCGGCAAGCGTGAAGCATTGTTGCAGGTGAAGTTGTGTATTTGCAACATTTAGCTTGCAGGCAATAAAAAACCCGCTGCATGCAGCGGGTTTTTTGCGTGCCCGGCGGGCTTATTTGACGGCTGCAGTCATGTAATCCACTGCCGCTTTGATTTCATCATCGCTGGCGCTGGAACCGCCTTTGGCCGGCATCATGCCTGCCTTGCCTTGGAAACCTTTGATAGCGTGTTCATACAGGGCCGGGTTGCCTTGCTTGATGCGATCAGTCCAGGCGGCTTTGTCGCCAAACTTCGGCGCGCCAGCCACGCCGGCGCCATGACAGGCGACGCAGGCGGCGTCATAGACCTTCTTGCCGGCGTCAGCACTGAGCGCGGCGGCAGAGGCGCTGCCGGCTGCTGCTGCTGCGGCGGGAGCGGCGGCTTCAGGTTCTTTGAATTTGGCGCCGGATTGGTTCGCCATGAAGACAATCGCGCGGCCGATTTCAACATCATCCAGATCCGCATTGCCGCCCTTGGCCGGCATGCCATTCAAACCGGCGATTGCGGTTTTCATCAACCCTTCATAACCTTTGGCGATCCGGGCCGACCAGGCTGCAGCATCGCCCACCTTGGGAGCGCCTGCCGCGCCGCTGCCGTGACAAGCCTGGCAGCTGGCTTTATAAACTTCTTCGCCGCTTTGCAATACTTTCGGGCCGCTTGCGCCAGCCAGTTTGAAGCCTTCGTCAGCCACCGGCTGGATGCGGGATTCGACTGCGCCCGGTTCCTGGCTGTTGCTGCCGGCGCCGGTAAGTTTGTCCGAGGTCACATATTGCACCAGCAGCATGATGCCCAGGATGGGAATTAAAAAGGCAAGAATCACTACCGTGATCAGTTGTTTGGGTGTCTTGATCGCTGATTCGTGCTCGTTGTGTGCTTCGCTCATGGTTTCCTCTGTACGGTTTTTTGAAGCCGGTCGGCGGGCTGCGCCCCGGGGCCGCGCGGCGCGCGTTGAATCAATCCCCTGCCAAACCCGCGATTATAGACGGAAAGCCCCCTGTTTGGAATCAAGATTGCTGTTGTTTTCATGGACGGGATGCATAAAATTCTGTATCCTTCGTGTCTCGCGCACTTTTACGCGCAAAAACGCACTATGCGGCTGTAGCTCAGTGGATAGAGTATTGGCCTCCGAAGCCAAGGGTCGTGGGTTCGATCCCCGCCAGCCGCGCCACTTTCCTGCCCTTGCTGTGTCTTTTTACGCCCATGACGGGCTGTCCCTGCTTTGAATTGATATCGCGTCGCCCGCCCGGCTTACTGCTGAACGGGGTTCCGCAAGCGCTTTGGCGCGCGCAATGCGTTGCGCGCGCGGGGTGTGAATGATGCAAAACTGATGATGCGGCCTGAAACGGCGGGAGGGTGATCTGCCGGCCAAGCCGGCAGATCGGGCAATGTTACCGCTGAGGAAGCTCGCAGGCTGGGGGATGACGGCCGTTATGGCCGGCCGGACCAAAGTGTCAACCTGCACGTCTGCCTGTACTGCTCACGGCGCTGATTATCCAACTTGTAGCGGCACAGTACCTGGCGTTACGGTGCTGCGGACAAGCTGCTCATGCCGTGCGGGCAGCAGGCAGCGCTTTATTTCTGGTGATTCAAACGCACCAGCATACGGATGAATTCACGCGCAATATTGCGGTGCTGTTCATCCAGACGTTGCAAGTCCGCCACCAATTTCACATCGGCGGATTCAAAACGCGCAGCCGGAGTTTGACCGGTTTCGCCATTGGCGCCGCCGAGTTCGCTGCCGCCGAAGCGCAGCCAGTCAGCCGGGACACCCAGCCATTGCGCCAGCGTGCGCAATTTTTCCTGGGTTGGAATCGCTTCGCCAACGATCCACTTGCGTGCTGCATGCACGGTGATCGGGCGGCCTTCAAAACGGATGTTGAATTCCCGTGCCAGCCGGGTCGGGCTGTCCGGGGAGTAATGGGCGTTTTTCAGCGCTTGTTGCAGGCGCTCGCTGAAGCTTTCACGTTCGGTATTTGAGTTCATTGCATCACTATTCACGTTATGTCAAAAATCCAGCCATCGCATGGCGGGAGCTTCCTGTGACAATTTCCATGGGAAAATGTAACAATTGCCGTCATGAAGATTATGCCAAAATTGACTCAAAGACAAGCAAAATTCAACAAATTTTCTTGCCCATTTAAGTCAGACATAATTTTACAGGTGCGGCATGAAACGGGGCCTGTTTCGGGATTAAACATCATGCCGGACTATGCATACTTTACTCTGAAGTGTCGCCATATGTCCGTCCCTTTTATACATCCAGGCGCGGTGCAGTGTTGCTGCATGGCAATACTTGACTCTTGCGCCATTGGCATATTTTCAGACCGAAGGAATGCAGCAAAGTTCCTCTGAAAAATTACAAGGCCTGATACCGGATTATAAGGTCAGACCCATGGGTTATGGCAAGCTTTGCGTCAACATTCAGTTTGTTCAGATGCGCAATTGCTTCACCATAAGCGAAAACCAGTTGATGCACATCAAGCGCGCGCTTAAACATCAGCGGCACAATTTCCGCTGCGCTGCAGGGTTTCTCGCGGCAAGCTTGCAGCACTTCTTCCAGGCGTGACTCATGGTGGGTATGCAGCTCTGCGATGCGCGCATGCAGACCACGGAAGGGGCTGCCGTGCGAAGGCAGCACCAGGGTGTCCGCCGGCAATTGCGCCAGGCATTGCAAACCGTCCAGGTACTGCTGCAAGGGATTGCCGTGCGGCTCCAGGGCAAACACCGAGACATTGGTGGAAATACGCGGCAACACCATATCGCCGGCAATCAGCACCCCCATTTCCGCCTGATACAGGCAAACATGTTCCGGCGAATGGCCGGCGCAGCAAATAATGCGCCAGTCGTTGCCGCCGATGCGCAGTATTTGCCCATGCATTAAGCGGCGGTAACTGTGCGGCAATGCCGGGACCAGCTTGGGGTAATGACTCTTGCGTTGCTGCATTTGCTGCGCCAGTTGCGGCGGCATGCCGTGGCGGATGAAATGGGCGATCAGATCTTCATTGCTGACGCCCGCCGCATCCAGCGACAGCAGGCGCGCATACGCATATTCGGCGGCGCTGGCATGCAGTGGAACCCCGGCTTGTGCGCACAGCCAGTGAGCCAGGCCGATGTGGTCGGGGTGGCTGTGTGTGGCCAGCACGCCGCACAAGCGATGTTGCTGCATGATGCGGCTCCAATGGGTGCGCGTGTCCGGGCTGTCGATGCCGCTGTCTATCGCCAGCCATGCATCGCCATCGGCCAACAGCCACAGATTGATGTGATCCAGCGCAAACGGCAGCGGCATGCGCAACCAGTGCAGTCCGGGACGAATTGGAAGCGTGTCTCCCGCTTCGGGCAGTTGGGCGCCAAACAGATATTCCGGCGCTGAATTGTGCATGCTGGTTTTCATTTTGGCCGGCTCGTCCTAAAATGCTGGATTGACGTTAACGTAAACGTAATAAGGCCATCCTGCAAGTTTGCGGGCCGGCCATTTGGATTGTATAGGGAATCCCGGATTCCTCAGTTAAGCGCTTTGTTACTTCGATAACCGAATGATTTTATTAAAATTTTCAGCAAATTACAGCTTCTCTCCTTGGCTGAGAGCGCTGCAGGCGCGATTACTTGTTTCCCGTCCAGCCAAGAGGGCGGAAAACGGTGTGCTCCCGCCTGCCCAACTGAGGAACCCAGGATAATGCCGACATACACAATCAGCGAATTGGCGCGCGAGTTTGACATCACCGCGCGCGCCATCCGCTTTTATGAAGATCAGGGTTTGCTCAGTCCCAGCCGGGAAGGCAATGGCGGGCGCAACCGGGTCTATAGCGCGCGCGACCGCACCCGCTTAAAACTGACTTTGCGCGGCAAACGCCTCGGCCTTACACTGGCGGAAATCAAGAGTCTGGTGGATATGTATGAATCGCCCAAGGACACTGAGGCGCAAATGCGCAGCTTTATGGCGGTGCTGGCGCGCCATAAGCAAAAATTGCAGCAGCAGCGCGCTGACATCGACAGCGCTTTGCAGGAAATCGATATCTATGAAACAGAAGGAAGACGGGTGCTGGCCAGCGGCGATTATGGCGCGGCGCCCGGTCTGTTGGAGAAGGCGGATTGACGTTTACGTAAACGTCAATTCATCGTATGATGGCAGCGCATACCGAGCCACACCAGTGGCGAAACACTTCATCTCTGAAAAACAGTGAGGACAGCATGTTGCATCTCCCCGGCTTGAATTTTGATCATGGCGAAGATATCGCCGCTTTGCGTGAAGCTGTGCAGCAATTTGCGGCAGCTGAAATTGCGCCGCGCGCAGCCGAAATCGACCGCAGCGACCAGTTTCCGATGGATTTGTGGCGCAAAATGGGCGAACTGGGCGTGCTGGGCATCACCGTCAGCGAGGAATACGGCGGCGCGAATATGGGCTATCTGGCGCACATCGTGGCGATGGAAGAAATCTCGCGCGCCTCGGCTTCGGTCGGCCTGTCCTATGGCGCGCATTCCAATCTGTGCGTCAATCAAATCAAGCGCAATGGTTCGGAAGAGCAAAAACGCAAATACCTGCCGAAACTGATTTCCGGCGAATACATCGGCGCGCTGGCGATGTCCGAGCCGAACGCCGGTTCCGACGTGGTCAGCATGAAACTGCGCGCGGATTTCAAAGGCGACCGCTGGGTTTTGAACGGCACAAAAATGTGGATCACCAACGGCCCGGATGCGGATGTGATGGTGGTGTATGCCAAAAATGATCTGGAAGCCGGCCCGCGCGGCATGACTGCGTTTTTGATCGAAAAAGGCTTTAAAGGCTTTTCCGTGGCGCAAAAGCTGGACAAACTGGGCATGCGCGGCTCGCACACCGGCGAACTGGTGTTTGAAGATTGCGAAGTGCCGGTGGAAAACGTGCTGGGCGGTTTGGGCCGTGGCGTGAATGTGTTGATGTCCGGTCTGGATTTTGAACGCGCAGTGTTGTCCGGCGGCCCGCTGGGCATTATGGCGGCCTGTATGGATGTGGTGGTGCCTTATGTGCACGAGCGCAAGCAATTCGGTCAGCCTATCGGCCAATTCCAATTGATGCAAGGCAAGCTGGCGGATATGTATTCGACCATGATGGCTTGCCGTGCTTATGTGTATGCGGTGGGGCAGGCCTGCGACCGCGCACAAACCCCGGAAGCGGTGCGCGCCTTGCGCAAAGACGCCGCCAGCGCGATTTTGTACGCAGCGGAAAAAGCCACCTGGATGGCGGGCGAAGCGCTGCAAGCCTTGGGCGGCAACGGCTATATCAATGAATACCCGACCGGCCGTCTGTGGCGCGACGCCAAGCTGTACGAAATCGGCGCCGGCACCAGCGAGATCCGTCGCATGCTGATCGGACGTGAATTGTTTGACGAAACCAAATAAAGGGGTGCATGCTGTCGGCTGCACAACAGGAGGGGGTATGACACAGGTTGCATTTCCCAAGCTGCTGCGCTCGCAGATAGCATTCGATATCGCGCGCACCATTTTGGATGGCTTTGACAAGCACTATCGCGTGTTCCGTCATGCCTGCCGCGACGCCAAACGGTTTTTTGAGACGGCGGCCTGGGCGCAAGCCCAAGCCGCCGCGCGCGAGCGCATCGGCTTTTATGACAAGCGCGTGGCCGAATGTGTGGCCGCGCTGGAAGAGGAATACGAGCCGCAGGAATTGACCGATGAGGTGTGGAAAGAGCTGAAGCTGCACTACATCGGCATGCTGACCGATCATAAGCAACCGGAATTGGCGGAAACCTTTTTCAATTCGGTTTGCTGCAAGGTCTTGCACCGCGAGTATTACCACAATGATTTCATCTTTGTGCGCCCGGCGGTCTCGACCGAATACATCGAAAACGCGGAGCCGACGCCCACTTTCCGCGTGTACTACCCGAATCAGGATGGTTTGCGTTTTTCTTTAAAGCGCATCGTCACCAATTTCCAGCTGGAACGCCCGTTTGCCGATCTGGAGCGCGATATCCGCCATGTGGCGGCGCGCATGGGGCAGCTGTTTGGCGGCAACAAGGTCGAGGCGAATCATCAGATTCAAGTGCTGACCAGCCTGTTTTACCGCAACAAAGGCGCCTACATCGTCGGCAAAGGCATCAATGGGAATAATGAATACCCCTTTGTGGTGCCGATTTTGCATGATAAGCAGGGGAAGCTCTATCTGGACACGGTGATTTTCGCGCCGGAGCAGATTGCCGTGCTGTTTTCCTTCACCCGCGCTTACTTCCTGGTGGATATGGAGGTGCCGTCGGCCTATGTGCAGTTTTTGCGCAGCCTGTTGCCGAACAAGCCGCGCAGTGAGATTTACACCATTCTCGGCTTGCAAAAGCAGGGTAAGACACTGTTTTACCGCGATTATTTACACCACCTGCGCCATTCATCCGACTGTTTCCAGATTTCTCCCGGCATCAAGGGCCTGGTGATGCTGGTGTTCGATTTGCCATCCTTTCCCTATGTGTTCAAGGTGATCAAGGATGTGATTCCACCGCCCAAGGAAACCTCGCGCGAGCTGATCAAGGAAAAGTATCAGCTGGTGAAAAATCATGATCGCGTCGGGCGCATGGCCGACACGCTGGAATATTCGCAAGTGGCGTTTCCGCGCGAGCGCTTTTCCGATGAATTGCTGCAGGAAATCCGCAGTTTTGCGCCTTCGCTGCTGGAAGAGGGACGTGACAGCATTGTGCTGCGGCATTTGTATATTGAACGGCGCATGGTTCCGCTGAATATCTGGCTTTCAAACGCCGAGCAAAGCGGCCAGCATGCCCTGGTGGAGCATGGCGTGCGCGAATACGGGAATGCGATTCGCGAGCTGGTGGCGGCGAATATTTTCCCCGGCGATATGCTGTATAAAAACTTCGGCGTGACGCGTAACAATCGCGTGGTGTTCTATGACTACGATGAAATCGAATACCTCACCGATTGCAATTTCCGCAAAATTCCCGAGCCGCGCAATGAAGAGGAAGAGATGGCGGCGGAACCCTGGTACGCAATCGCCAAAAACGATGTCTTCCCGGAATCTTTCGCCACCTTTTTGCTGGGCAATCCGAATATCCGCAAATACTTTTTGCAACATCATGCAGCGCTGCTGGAGGCCTCTTTCTGGCAGCAAAAGAAAGCCAACATCCTGGCGGGACAGGTGGAAGATGTGTTTCCCTACCCGCAGGAAATCCGTTTCTGCAACCTGTACCCGGACGGCGGCAACCCCCCCGCCGCCGAACCCACGATCAACCCGGTAACTTTAGGAGAATCCAAATGAATGATCCAGTCGTCATTGTCGGCGCAGCGCGCACCCCGATGGGCGCTTTCCAGGGCGATTTCGCCAGTCTGAATGCGAGCGACCTGGGCGGCGTGGCGATCAAGGCAGCAATTGAACGCGCCGGCCTTGATCCCAAGCTGGTCGAACATGTGTATTTCGGCAACTGCCTGATGGCGGGCCAGGGCCAGGCCCCGGCGCGCCAGGCTTTGCTCAAAGCCGGCCTGCCGATGTCCACCGGCGCGGTGACGCTGTCGAAAATGTGCGGCTCGGCGATGCAAGCTGCGATTTATGCGTATGACGCCTTGATGGCCGGCAGCGCGGAAATCATCGTCGCCGGCGGCATGGAATCGATGACCAATGCGCCGTATCTGATTCCGAAGGCGCGCGGCGGTTATCGCATCGGCCATGGCATGATGTTTGACCACATGATGTATGACGGTCTGGAAGACGCTTACAGCCGCGAACCGAACGGCGGCGGGCGTTCCATGGGCACCTTTGGCGAAGATTGCGCCGCCAAATACGGCTTCACCCGCACCGAGCAGGATGCGTTTGCGATGGAATCGGTGAAACGCGCCCAGACGGCCACGAATGGCGGCCAGTTCCAATGGGAAATCGCGCCGGTCACCGTATCCGGCCGTGGCGGCGACACCGTGATCGACAAAGACGAAGGCCCGCTCAAAGCGCGTCTGGACAAAATTCCTTCGCTCAAATCCGCCTTCAAGAAAGACGGCACGATTACCGCCGCCTCCTCTTCTTCCATCAATGACGGCGCGGCTGCGCTGGTGATGATGCGCGAATCGAGCGCCAAAAAACTCGGCTTGCAACCGATTGCCCGCGTGCTGGGGCACGCCACCCACGCCCAGGAGCCGGGCTGGTTCACCACCGCGCCGATCGGCTCGATTGAAAAGCTGTACAAAAAAGTGGGCTGGAGCACCGCTGACGTGGATTTGTTTGAAATCAATGAAGCGTTTGCCGTGGTGCCGATGGCGGCCATGAAAGATTTGGCGATTCCGCATGAAAAAGTGAATGTGCATGGCGGCGCCTGCGCGCTCGGCCACCCGATCGGCGCTTCCGGCGCGCGCATCATGGTGACCCTGCTGGGTGCGCTCAAGCAACGCGGCGGCAAACGCGGCGTGGCCTCCCTGTGCATCGGCGGCGGCGAAGCCACTGCTATCGCACTGGAACTCTGCTGATCAATCCGGCGCGCCGCTCCCGGCGCGCATTCTTGAGGAGAGCATATGTCAACCGCATTGATCATCGGCGCTTCACGCGGCATCGGGCGCGAATTGGCGCGCCAATATCTGGACAAGGGCTGGCGCGTGCTGGCCACCGCGCGTAAAGAAGAAGATTTGGCCGCTTTGCGCGAGCTTGGCGCGCAGGCGTTGTCGCTGGATGTGAGCAACGCAGAATCCTGCGCCGCGCTGGCCTGGCGCCTGGATGGCGAAAGATTGGACGTGGCGATTTTGAACGCTGGCGTGGCCGGCCCCTATAGCAATGATCTGCAAACCCCGGATCAAAGCCAGTTTGACCAGGTGATGCACACCAATGTGCTGGCGGCGATGCGTTTGCTGCCGCTGCTGGCGCCGATGGTGGGCGAGGCAAAAGGCCGCTTGGTGGCGATCTCCTCAATCATGGCTTCGCTGGCTGCGCGTGACAGCAATATGATGTGGCTGTATCGCGCCAGCAAAGCGGCGCTGAATTC
Source organism: Massilia sp. W12 (assembly GCF_037300705.1). Lineage (NCBI taxonomy): Bacteria > Pseudomonadati > Pseudomonadota > Betaproteobacteria > Burkholderiales > Oxalobacteraceae > Massilia > Massilia sp. W12. Next base: position 5,615,119 of record NZ_CP147776.1, read on the forward strand.
TGTGCTGGTGGATGTGGCGCGCGCCTATCCTGAGCACAAAGCGCTGTGCATCAGCATGCACCCGGGCTGGGTGAAAACCGATATGGGCGGGCCGGATGCGCATCTGGATGTGGCAACCAGTGTGCGCGGCATCATCGACACGCTGGCCAACACCACTGAGCAAGACAATGGCGCGTTTCTGGCCTGGGATGGCGCGCGCCTGCCCTGGTAAGGCGAGAAGGAAAATCATGATATTGACTGAAGAACAACAAATGATCCGCGACGCCTTGCGCAGTTTTGCGCAAGAGCGTCTGGCCCCGCAAGCGGCGCGCTGGGACAAGGAACACCATTTCCCGGCGGCGGAATTGAAAGAACTGGCTGCGCTGGGTGCGTATGGCGTGGCGGTGCCGGAAGAATACGGCGGCGCTGGCCTGGATTATGTGTCACTCTCGCTGGTGCTGGAAGAAATCGCCGCCGGCGATGGCGGCACGTCCACCGTGATCTCGGTGAATAACTGCCCGGTGTGCTCAATTGCCATGATGTATGCGAATGAGCAGCAAAAGCAGCAATGGCTGACGCCGCTGGCCAAGGGCGAGATGCTGGGCGCATTTTGCCTGACCGAGCCGCACACCGGCAGCGACGCCGCCGCGCTGCGCACGACTGCCGTGCGCGATGGCGACGAGTGGGTGTTGAACGGCGTCAAGCAATTCATCACCAGCGGCAAACATGCCGATGTGGCGATTGTGATGGCGGTGACAGACAAAGAAGCGGGCAAAAAAGGCATCAGCGCATTTTGGGTATCAACCAAGACGCCGGGCTATATCGTGGCGCGGCTGGAAGAAAAAATGGGCCAGCATTCTTCCGACACGGCGCAAATCCTGTTGGAAAACTGCCGCATTCCGGCCGCCAATCTGATCGGCGCCGAGGGCATGGGCTACAAGATTGCGCTCTCCGGGCTGGAAGGCGGGCGCATCGGCATCGCTTCGCAATCGGTCGGCATGGCGCGCGCCGCTTACGAAGCCGCCTTGCTGTATGCGCGCGAACGGGAAACCTTTGGCAAGCCGATTTTTGAACACCAGGCGGTGCAATTCAAGCTGGCCGATATGGCCACGCAAATCGAAGCGGCGCGCCATTTGATTCACCACGCGGCGGCAATGAAAGACGCCGGCCTGCCCTGTCTGAAAGAAGCGGCCATGGCCAAATTGTTCGCTTCAGAAATGGCGGAACGGGTGTGTTCGGATGCGATTCAAATCCACGGCGGATATGGCTATGTCAGCGATTTCCCGGTGGAGCGCATCTACCGCGATGTGCGCGTCTGCCAAATCTATGAAGGCAGCAGCGATATTCAAAAGATTTTGATTGCGCGCGGCCTGTGATGCGATGCGGGCGGTTTGCGCCGCCCGCGTTTTCAACTCAGTCAGCCCTGCCAACTCTGCACAGGCTCACTTGCCGGCTGGCGGCTGCCACAATTCGACTTTATTGCCCTCGGGATCGGTGACCCAGCCGAATTTGCCATATTCCGAATCTTCCACCTTCTCATCCACCGCACAATCGGCGGCGCGCAACTGCGCCAGCATCGCATCCAGATCCGCGACCCGGAAATTGATCATGAATTGCTTATCTTGCGGATAGTAATTGCTGTCGGCGGCAAACGGACTCCAGATGGTTGTGCCCGCGCCTTGCGGATTGGCCGGGGTCTGCCATTCAAATGCCGCCCCGCCCCAGGGTTCCAGCGGCACGCCTAAATGCTGTTGATACCATTGCCCCAATGCCTGCGGGTCACGCGCGCGGAAAAAAATACCGCCGATTCCTGTCACAGCTTGCATGCTTTTCCCTTTCTTTGAATTTGCCTGAGCCGGATCTGGCCGGGGTGCGCTTCATCATGCCTGAATGCCGGCGGCGTGGCATTGTAACCACAAGCATTTGTCCGTGTTTTTCTGACCAAGTGTTGTTTATCCGCGAAGACAATGTTCCGAAAATGCAACATTGTAGAAATTGTTCAAATTGCAGCAAAGTAAAGCTGTTAAAGGCTGGTAAATTGCTGATTGCTTCAACGGCAACCGCGAGGCAGCCAGAGATTGATGTATTGCAGATGTTGCATAAAATCCAAGGAAGAGGCCATGCGTATCCGATACGCGCGCCATCTTTCCGAGAACATGAGAGCCGCTTGACCGAGGAGTGAGACACCATGAGTCTGAAGCAGAGAAGAGAGGAAATGCGGGCAGCGATGGAACGTGCGCGAATGGCTGAGCCACCCACTTTCATACCGCATAAATTGCTCGATACCCTGATTGAGGAAATGGGTTTGCGCAACGACGCCGAATTAAGCCGCGCGCTGGGCGTGCCGCCGCCGGTAATCAGTCAAATCCGCCATCGCAAATTGGGCGTCGGCGCCACCATGCTGCTGCGCATGCATGAAGAATCGAATGTCAGCATCGCCATTCTGAAAGATTTATTGAAAGCCTCGGAAAAACTGGAAGCGCCGATTCCGCGCCGGCCGCAAAACCGTAAAGGACACGAAGAAGATGACACGCCGCCTCCCGCCGTGAATGGCGCAGCGGAAGGCCAGCGCGACAGCCTGTAAGCAGGCTTACAACTTCAAGCGCGACAAGCGCAATGCATTCATCAACACCGACAAGCTGCTTGCGCTCATTGCTGCCGAAGCCAGCATGGGCGAAAGCAGCCAGCCGGTAAAGGGATATAACAAGCCGGCGGCCAGCAGCACGCCCAACAGGTTATAGCCAAACGCAAACGCCAGATTTTGCCGGATGTTTTCCCGCATCGCAGCCGCCAGCGCGCGCGCCTGCAGCAAACCATGCAAATCGCCCCGCATTAAAACCATCTGCGCGCTGTGCAAAGCCAGCGCATTGCCTTGCGCCCCGCTGCCCAGCGGCATCCCCAGCGCGATACCCAGATCTGCGCGCGCCAAGGCCGGCGCATCATTTACCCCATCCCCGGCCATCGCCACACAATGCCCTTGCTGCTGTAATTTCTCAATCAGCGCCAATTTATCTTGCGGCAGCATGCCGCCGTGTGCTTCATCAATCCCGAGCTGTTGCGCCACCCGCTGCGCATGATGCGGCTGGTCGCCGCTGGCCAAGACAATCCGCAAGCCTTGCGCGCGCAAAGCGTCCAGACTGGCTTTGGCATTCGCCTTGAGCGCATCGGCCAGGCCGAACACCGCGCGCACACGTCCTTCCGCCGCCAGCAAGATCAGGCTGCAACCCTCATCCTGCCAGGCCGCGCATTGCGGCGGTAAGGCCGCTTGCACCCCATGTTGCTGCAATAAAGCCGCATTCCCCAGCAACCAATCGCGACCGTTGCAATGCCCGCCTATGCCCATGCCCGGATAGTGTTGAAAGGCGCTGACCGGCAAGTTTTGCAAACCCTGCTCGCGCATCGCTTGCAACAAAGCATGCGCCAGCGGATGTTCCGACCAGCCTTCCAGACTGGCGGCGATTTGCAACATCTGCGCGCTGTCCTCATCCGCATCCTGCCAGCGCTGGCGCAAGCTGGGGCGGCCTTCGGTCAGCGTGCCGGTTTTATCCAGCACCAGGGTATCGGCGCGCAACAGCGTATCCAGGCTGGCGGCCTGTTTCAGCAAAATGCCGGCGCGCGCAGCGCGTCCGATGCCGACCGTCACTGCCACCGGCGTGGCCAAACCCAGGGCGCAGGGACAGGCGATGATCAAGACGGAAATTGCGCTCAATAAAGCATGCGCATAAGCCGGGGCCGGGCCGAACAGCAGCCAAAGCACAGCGGATAAGATCGCCGTCGCCACCACCACAGGCACAAAACAGGCCGCGATTTTATCCACCAATTGCTGCACCGGCAGGCGCGAACGGCTGGCTTGATTCACCAGCGCAATAATGCCGGCCAGCACGGTTTGCGCACCGCTGTGCTGCACCTGCATCAGAAAACTGCCTTGCAGATTAATGCTGCCCGCCAGCACCTTGCCGCCCTGCTCGCGCGCCAGCGGAATCGCTTCCCCGGTCAGCATCGACTCATCCAACAAGCCTGCGCCCTGCATGATCACGCCGTCCGCCGCCAGACGCGCGCCGGGTTTGACGCGCAGTTGATCGCCGCTCTTGAGCTGCGCCAGCGGAACCTCTTCTTCCACGCCATCCGCGCGCACCCGGATCGCCTGCGCCGGCGCGGCTTGCATCAAGCTGTGCAAGGCATGCTGGGTTTTTTTATGCGCCCGCATTTCCAGGGTTTGCCCCAGCAACACCAGCGTGATGATGGTGGCGGCGGCTTCAAAATACAGGGGAACCATGCCATGTTGCATAAACGCAGCGGGAATCGCCTGCGGCGCCAGCAGTGCGAACAGGCTGAAGCCTAAGGCCGCCCATACCCCCAAACCGATCAGGCTGAACATATTCAATTGCATACTGCGCCAGGAACGCCAGGCGCGCTGCTGCAAAGGCGCGCCGGCCCACAGCGCCACCGGCAAGGTCAGGAGCGCTTGCAGCCAGCCAAAACCGGCCCCCAGGCTTTGCCGCAAACTGTGATGCAGGGCTGGCCAGAGATCGCTCATGGCCAACAGCATCAAGGGCAAGGTGAAGGCCGCCGCCCACAAGGTGCGGCTTTGCATATCGCGCAAAGCGCTGTCATCGCTGCTGGGCTGCATCGGCTCTAAAGCCATACCGCATTTGGCGCAATCGCCCGGCCCGATTTGCTCCATACCCTCGCACATCGGGCAGTAATACATGGCGTCAGGATCTTGCGCCTGTTGTTTGTGCGCGCCGCTCAGATAGTGCGCCGGATCAGCCTCGAATTTATGCAAACACACTTCCGCGCAAAAGAAATATTCCTGACCCTGATGCCGGGTATGCCAAGGCGCATCAGCCTCAACCTTCATACCGCACACCGGATCGCGCAAGCCGGATGCCGCCGCTTCAGGGTGTGCGCCCGCACAACATGAGGAGGCTTTCGGCGCCGGGGCCGGACTGCAGCAACTTTCCGCCTTCGCCGCCGCCGGGGCAGGGCTGCAGCAGCTTTCCGCCTTCACCACAGCCGGGGCAGGGCTGCAGCAGCTTTCCGCCTTCACCGCCGCCGGGGCCGGGCTGCAACAGCTTTCCGTCTTCAGCGCCGCCGCTGGACTGTCCGGGGCGGCAACCGCAAGCGCATCGCCGCAGCAAGACGCATCCGGCCCCTGCTGCAAATATTTCTGTGGATCAGCGCTGAATTTTTGCAAACAGCCATCACAGCAAAAATAAAAATTTCTTTCCTGCCAGGTAAAGCGGCGCGTGGTGTTTGGCGCCACTTGCATACCGCAAACCGGATCAATTTCGGATGGCGCCACCGTTTCTTGATGAATCTTGATGCCAAGCGGCTTGCCACGCGGGGGCGTGCGCGCTGGGATCGGCTGGTTCTGTTTCATTTGCCTTCCTTTCATGGGAGCTTGCAAACAGGATACACTCCGTAGCTTAGTACGGAGTCAAGCACAATCTGCAAGGAGATCGAATATGGAACAGGGTTTATTGATCGGGCAACTCGCGCGCGCATCCGGGGTTGGCGTGGAAACCATCCGTTATTACCAAAAACGCGGCCTGCTGCCGGAGGGCGATGAGCAACAGGGCGCAGCCTTCCGCCGCTATCCGGCGGCCTTGGCTGGACGCATCGGCTTTATCCGGCGCGCTCAAGGTTTGGGCTTCACCCTGGAAGAAATCAGCAGTCTGTTGCGTTTGCATGACGGTGGCGAACGCCGCGCGATACATGCTTTGGCGCAGGAAAAGTTGATAACCATCGAGCAAAAAATCAATGATTTACAGCAAATTGCCGCCGCATTACGTCCCTTGCTGACGGCCTGCGCCGACCTGCAACACTACCCCGAATGCCCGATTATTGCGACGCTGTACACGAATCCCGGTGAACAGCAAAAAATGGCGGATGGCAAAGATAGTGCTGTAAATTCCACTCAATGCACAAGCTGCGCCTGAATATTGCATCACCGCGCTGTTTACCGCCCCGCCAGGCTGCGGGGTATGATTTCCCTACAAGCCAATCGGCCAGGACTGCCCGTCCGCTGTGACACACGGCAGCCTGCCAGCATTCAGGAGCGACAGGTGAAGAATACGTTTTCTTTTGCATCAGATTGGAGTGTCGAAGCGAAATTGTCGGCGCTGAGTTTTACCCTGACTGCGGCAGTGTTTGCCGCTTTCACCTTCTTCATCGGCTTTTCCATCACCAATATGGTGGAACAGCAGGCGCGCGATGAGGTGAAAATCAAAATTCAGACGATCAGCGACATGCTGGAAGTGTTTGATGACAGTTTGCGCCTGGAAGCCAGCAGTTTCGCGCGTTTATTTGCCGGCGCCTTCCCGAATGGCATCACGCTGGACGCGCAAACCATGGATGTGGGCGGGCGCCAGGTTCCCACCTTAAAGCATGGCGAGGCCGTGCTCAATCTTGACTTTTCAATCCCCGACCGTTTTCTGGCGCAAAGCAATGTGGTGGCCACGGTGTTCGTGCGCGATGGCGAAGAATTTGTACGGGTCAGCACTTCGGTCAAAAAACAGGATGGGCAACGCGCCGTCGGCACCTTGCTTGACCGCAAAAGCCCGGCCTGGGCGCGCTTGAACGCCGGCGAAGCCTATCTCGGCAGCACCGAGCTGTTTGGCAAGCAATACATGACGCGTTACGACCCGCTTAAAGACAGCAGCGGAAAACTTATCGGCGCGCTCTTCATCGGTCTGGACTTCAATCAGCAAAGCCAGAAAGTGCGCGACAAAATCCGTGAAATGAAAATCGGCAAAACCGGCTATTTCTTTGTGCTCAACGCCAAAGAGGGCAAAGACTACGGCGTGGCGCTGGTGCATCCCGGCAAGCAAGGCAGCAGTCTGCTGGCGGCGAAAGATGCCTCGGGACGCGAATTCATCCGCAGCATGCTGGAGCAAAAGCAAGGCGTCATGGAGTACGAATGGCAAAACCAGGAGCTTGGCGAAACCATGCCGCGCAGCAAAATCGCGGTCTTCAACACATTCAAAGCATGGGATTGGCTGATTGGCGGCGGAACCTATATTGATGAATTGACCGAAGAAGCGCGCGCAGTGCGCAACCGCTATAGCGTAATCGGACTGCTGTTTGTGTTTTTGATGGCTGGCGTGCTGTATCCGGTGATTCACTATGTGGTCAGCCTGCCCTTGCGCACGGCGCGCGCGGCGGCGGAACAATTGGCCACCGGCGATTTGAGCGGGAATATCGACAGCGCGCGCAAAGATGAAATCGGCGACGTGATTCACGCCATCAATGGCATAGGCAAGGGCCTGGGCGGGGTGGTGGCCAAGGTGCGCAACAGCGCAGAGGCGATCAGCAGCGCCGCCTCGGAAATCGCGGCCGGCAATTCCGACTTGTCCGAACGCACCGAATCGCAAGCCAGTTCGCTGGAGCAAACCAGCTCATCCATGGAGCAGCTCACCGAAACCGTGAAACAAAACGCCGCGCACGCCGACCAAGCCAATAATATGGTGTTAATCGCCGCCTCGGTAGCGCAAAAAGGCGGGGCCACGGTGGCCCAGGTCAAAGAAATGATGGATGAAATTAAAGACAGTTCGCGCAAAGTGGTGGACATCATCGGCGTGATTGACGGCATCGCATTTCAGACCAATATCCTGGCCTTGAATGCGGCAGTGGAAGCCGCGCGCGCCGGCGAACAGGGGCGCGGCTTCGCCGTGGTGGCCAGTGAAGTGCGCAGCCTGGCCCAGCGCAGCGCCGCCGCCGCCAAGGAAATCAAGGTCTTGATCGGCGCCTCAGTGGCGCGGATTGACACCGGCAGCAAGATGACCGATGAAGCCGGGCAAACCATGGAAGAAATCGTCACATCGGTCGAGCGCGTCACCGCCATCATGCGCGACATCGCCGACGCCAGCCGCGAACAAAGCAATGGCATTGAGCAAGTCAATCAGGCGATACAACAAATGGATGAAATGACGCAGCAAAACGCCGCCCTGGTGGAGCAGGCCATGGCCGCCGCCGCCAGTCTGCAAGATCAATCTGAACAATTGGCCCAGACGATTCAGCAATTCAAACTGAGTGCGGAAATGTTGCAGCAACACGGGCACAGCGCGCAGCGGCCGGCGCCAGCGCGCTTATCCCGCTGAAGCTTGCGCTTTGGCGCGGCTGGCATATATTGCAAGAGGGGGAGTTTGACAGCAAAGGAGCGCATCATGAGGAAGGTATGCATAGCGGGAGCGGCAGTGTTGGCCCTGACGGTCTTGAGCGGTTGCGGCACAACCGGCGCCGGGGTGGCGGGCGCAGAAGCAGGGTATGACAGCAATGTCGATAAGGCGCAAGTAGCGGCGCTGGAAACAGTGGCAAAGCAACGCGGGGTGCGCATTTACTGGATGCAATACCCGACCAAGCCGGCCACAGCTGCGCCGGCGGCGACTACACAATAAAGCGCCAATCCGGCTGCTTGCAAGCGCTATCCAGGCTGTGGGCCGAATCCGGCCACAGCCGTCGTTTTGCTGTGTGCATGACAAGCGGGCTGCGCCTGTTTGCCACATCTCGCCCTCTCAGCAACGCGCTGCGTAAAAAACGCAATCACCCTTCCCGTCCGCGTCCGGTTTATCATGTGCCGCACAGCGGCGCAGCAAGCCGCAAGATCCAAAGCGCTGCCCATCATCACAAAGGAAGAATATGCAGGCAGGGAAAGGGCCGCCAGCCGGCGCACACTTGCGCATCCGGGTGTTAACTGAAAACCAGGCCATGTATCCGGGTTTTATCGCTGAAAAAGGACTATCGATCTTGCTTGACGATGGCGTCTCAAAGGTCTTGTTTGACACCGGGCAGGGCGGGGCGTTATTGGAAAATGCGGCGGCGTTCGGCGAAGATTTGCAGGATTTAACCCATATTGTGCTATCGCATGGTCATGCAGATCACGTTGGCGGTCTGCAGCGACTGGCGCAAAGCTTGCACGCCACACCGTATCCGCAACGCCCGTTGTTGGTGACGCATCCTGACAGTATTGCAGAACAGGCCCCGGATGCGCCCGCACAAATCTTGCCACGCAGCGCCGTACAAGCCGCATTCCCCTGCCAATTCACGCGCGCCCCATTCTGGTTGCATCCGCGCCTGCTGTTCCTGGGAGAAATTCCACGCGCGCCGCATGGCCCGCAAGCGCCACAAGGGATGCGGCATGCTGCGCACCACGCTGATGCGCCGCTGCTGGACGATTCAGCGCTGGCGTATTGCACACCGCAAGGACTGGTGGTGTTGGCCGGCTGCGCGCATTCCGGCATTTGCAATATCCTGGCGTATGCAATGCAAGTCAGCGGTGAATCAAGAGTACTGGCCGTGTTGGGCGGCTTCCACTTACGCAACGCCGGCAAAGCCGTGCTGCAGCGCGTCGCGCAATACTTCAATGATTTGCAAATCACCGCCGTGCATGCCTGCCACTGCAGCGGGGAGCGCGCCGCCAAACTGCTGCCGCAGCAAAGCGCGATTCATGCCGGCAGCGAATTAGTGTTTGCGCTGAGCTGAGCTTGAGCGTCAGGCCTTACTTTCTTTGCTGCTTTCAATCACTTGCAAGGGTAATTCAAGCTTAAAGGTGGTGCCGGCCCCCATCCTGCTTTCCACCGTAATTTCCCCTTTGAGCAAAGACGTGACAATATTAAAGCTGACAGACAGCCCCAGGCCGTTGCCGCCTTGCCCCAGCTTGGTGGTGAAGAAGGGGTCGAAAATCCGCTTCAGATGCGCTTCCGGAATCCCGCGCCCGTCGTCGGAAAACTCAATCCGCACCCGGCCATTTTGCGGCGGCCAGGCGCGCAACAGCATTTTGCCGCTCTTGATATCTTCAAAACCGTGCAGCAAAGCATTGTTGATGAAGTTGCTGATCACCTGACCATAAGGGCCGGGATAGCTGTTCAGGGAAATGCCTTCCGGGATATCCATGTGCAAGCTGTGACTGGTCTTTTTGACGCGCACCATCAGATTGTCGATGATTTCCTGACTGGTCTTGCGCAAATCGAAAACCCGTTTTTGCTCTGTGGTTTGATCCACCGCCACCTGCTTGAAGCTCGACACCAGATTCGCCGCACTGGTCAAACCCCGGTGAATAATGGTGGAGCAGTTTTGCGCCGAAGCCAGATAAGCGCGCAAATCGGTTTTTTGAATCGCGCCTGCGGCCATTTTGGCGTTAATCCCCTCGGTCGCCTCCAGCAACACCGAAGAAGACAGCAGGCAATTGCCGATAGGCGTGTTCAATTCGTGCGCCACGCCAGCCACCAGCGAACCCAAACCGGCCATTTTTTCCTGCGCCACCAATTGCTTTTGCGCCTCTTGCAAGCGCTGATACGCTTGCGCATTGTCGAGCGCCACAGCGGCATACGCCGCCAGGGTTTGCATCACATTCAAATGATGCGGTTGATATGCGTTCACGGCGTGACTTTGCACGCTGATCAAACCCAGCACCCGGTCTTTCAGCAGCAAAGGCACATACAAAACCGACGCCGGCAAAGGCCAATGGCCCACCGCATCGGCTGCATCAGGCAGCATCGGGGCTTCATGTTCGCCCAGCCATTGCGGCAACTCCGTCGCCACATCATTGAGCACGATCTCGCACTTTTGCAGCACACAGCACCACGCCAGCTGCTGCACTTCACGCAGCATTTGTTCGCCCCTGAGCGCCAGCCTGACTTCGTCCAGCACCGCATAGGGATAATCTATGCATTGCTTGTCTTCATCATAAAAGCCGATCGCCAGCATGGCCGCATCCATCAATTGGCCGATGTGGTCGCATAAAGCGCTGATGATATCGTCGCGCCGCAGACTGGCGGTCATTTTGCGCCCGATCTCACTCACCACCAGAATATTATTGTGAGCCAGTTCCAGATCGGTTTTTTGCTGCTCCACTTCATGATTTTTGCGCACCAGTTCCGCCGTGCGCTCCGCCACCTTGACTTCCAATTGGTCGCGATGTTGTTGCAGCGCGGCTTCAGCGCGCTTGCGCTCGACGTTTTCCTGTTGCAAGTGCGCCAGCAAATTCGCGCTGGCCAGGGAAATCGCGGCTTGTGAAGCCAGCACTTCCAACACCGCAATCCGGGCCGGCGTGAAGACCCCCGGCGTCAGGCGGTTTTCCAGATACAGCATACCGTCCAGATGCCCCTGCTTGAGCAAGGGCAGGCACAGCACGGAACGTGGCTTGGTGTGGCTCAGATACACATCGCCGGAATACGGGTTTTCGCCGGCGGCGTCGTCCAGCAACACTTTTTCATGCGTGCGCAAAACATATTGCAACAGCATTTCCGGCAAATCCTGATTGCTCACCGGGGTTTGCACAAAACTGACCTCCATGCCATCGCTGGAAGTTTGCGCGCACGCCTTGATTTGATAGCCGCCATTTTCCTCGTCCGGCAAAATCAGCAGACCGCGCTCGGCGCCGGCGTTTTCCACCACGATTTGCAGCAGGGTTTCTATCATGCCGTTCAATTCCAGCACGCTGGAAACGGCTTGCGAAGCCTTGATCACGCTGTTGACATCCAGCTGCCCGACGCTTTGTATATTGCGCTTATCCGCATTGCTGACGCGCGCAGCCAGACCCGGATGGCATTTTTCCAACTGCCGCTGCTTGGCGCTGGCGCCCCATTCGCCATACAAGCGATGCGCATCCAGCAAATATGTGCGGCCAACCCGTTCCAGGCCACGGCTTAAATAAAATTGCGCCGCCAATTCATGCGTCAGGGCTTCGAGTTGCACGAAATTATTGCGATAAGACAGATCAATCGCCTGCTCATAGTGACGCATCGCCTGCTCATAGCGCTGATGGATGCGGTCAATTTCAGCGCGCACCAATTGATAGCGGTTGGCGAAATTTTCCGGGCAGGACTGCGCCCATTGCGACAACTTGCGCAACTGGCGCTGCAGCAACTGATCATATTGCAGGCGCACATCCTCTTCCGCCTCGCCATAATCGGCGCAAATCGCCAAGGCGTAGAAGAAATGATGATTGGCCTCAATCAATGAAGACTTCACCGCATGCAAACGCTCTGCCGCCAATTGCGCGCTGGCCAGCGAACCCTTGATATCGCCAAACAAAAAGGAATTGATTTGCTTGATGATGTGATAGCGCGTGATGCCGGTGCCGAAATTGGCCTGCGTCAGCAAACTCAAGCCCTGGTGTTCGGAATAATGATCGTCATCAAAACCGCCGACTTCCCAGGTTAAGCCCTGCAGACAATAGGCAAATTGCTGATACAGGCGCAGCATTTGCATCACCACCGCGTTTTGACACTGGGCGACAAACGGCAGATATTGTTTGATCGCTTCCAGCACCTGTTCCAGCGTGTCGCCGTTTTCTATCCGGTTCCAGATTCCGATATGCGCACAATAGCAGGCGAACACCAGGTCGCCGGCTTCCTCGCAGGCGACAAAGCCCTGTTGCAAGATATCGACCCCGCCAGCCATCGGCTTGCGCCAGACATGCACATAATTGCCATGATTGAACAGTAAACGGCCACGCCGCTTACTGTCTTCAAAGCGCTGATTGAGGCGGATCGCCAATTCGGAAAATTCAAACGCGGTGTTGATATCCCCCTGCGACACCAGCAAAATCGCGTAGTAGGAATAGGCGTAGCAAGAGGTTTCGCTATTGCCATGCGCAAGGGAGTAATTCAGCGCCTTCAAGGCGTTCAGCGGGAATAACTGTGGCCGCGCCAGGTACAAGGTGACGGCGGATTGCGACAGCAATTCCAGCACAATCCGCACGCCGGTATCGGATTCTTCCGGCAAGTGCTGCAAATCACTGATGTTGCGCCCGGCCAGGGCCTGCTGCACAGCATGCTGTTCATGCTGTATCGCCTGGGCCAGCAGATCCGGTTCTTGCGGAAATTCAAAGCCGAACAGCTTCAAGGTCTGCAGCAAGGCCGCCACGGCTGCTTCCAGGCGGCCGGAAATCTGATACAGGGCGGCGCGCAAAATCGTGGTTTTGGCTTGATCCAGATCAGAATCCGCATGGGATTGAATCAGATTGAACGATTGATCCGCCGCGCCATAATTGCCCAGCAGGTATTCGCATTCAGCCAGCGCCAGGAATAAGCCGAAGCTCTCCTGGTAACATTCCTGCCAATGATTCTCCGGCAGCAGCGTGATGGCCTGGGAAAAATAGTTATGGGCTGAAGCATACGCCACCGCCAGCTTGGCTTTTTTACCGGCCAGCATATTCAACTGGCGCAGCCAGTTGCGCTCAGCCTGATCGGTAATCAGCTCGATTCCGCGATCAAAGTGATTCACCAGCGAGAACGGTTCTTCTTCAATCGCGCTTTCGGTCATGCGCGTGAGCAGGGTGCGGCCAATTTGCAGATGCAGCGCCGGGCGCGAATCTTCCGGCGTCAACATATAGGCAGCCTCCTGCACCCGGTCATGCTGGAAGCGGTAATTATTCCCCTGCCGCAACACCAGGCCGAGGCGCACCGCCGGCCATAAGTGCTCATGCGTGGCGCCGACCGCATGGCCATGCACCAGGGCCAGGGTGGCGACATCGCTTTGATTGCCCAGATAGGCGAACACTTTGAGCGCATCCAAGGTGTCCGGCGGCAAGCTTTGCAGCTTGTCTATCATCAGATCAACCACGTTTTCAGTGAAGCCCTTGGCGCGGATGCCGCTCAAATCCCAGCGCCAACGATTTGCGCTGACATCAAATGAAAGCAGTTTTTCATCCGCCAGGCGGGTCAAAAACTGAATCGTGAAAAAGGGATTGCCTGCGGTTTTGTCATACACCAATTGCGCCAGCGCCGGCAATTCCGCATCATCCTGCTGCACCGTATCGCGCAGCAAACTCACCACATCCTCTTCGGCCAGCGGATCGAGGCGTAAATTGGTCATCGGCACATGGGCGCTGCGCACTGCGCTCAAGGCCGCCAGCAAGGGATGGGCGGGCGTGATTTCATTATCGCGCCAAGCCCCGATCAAGAGGAAATACTGCAAGCTGCCATGGCTCATGATGTGCTGCAACAATTGCAGCGAAGCCGCATCTATCCACTGCATATCATCCAAAAACAGGATCAGCGGATGTTTCGGTGTGGCGCACACCCCGAGGAATTGGCGGAACACCATTTGAAAACGGTTTTGCGCCTCAATCGGCGCCAGATCGACCGGGGCCGGCTGCGGCCCGATGATGAATTTCAATTCCGGAATAATATCCAGCATCAACTTGCCATTGGCCCCCAGCGCCTGCATCAAGACGCTGCGCCATTGCGTCAACTCCTCTTCGCTTTGCGCCAAAATCTGGCGCACCAGGGTTTGGAATGCCGCCGCCAGCGTGGCATACGGAATATTGCGCTTGAATTGATCAAATTTGCCGGCGACAAAAATGGCGCGCGGTTGAATGATGGCTTTATGCAGTTCATTCACCAAGGCAGATTTACCGATGCCGGAATAACCGGAAACGCTGACCATCTCCAGGCTGCCGTTCACCACCCGCTCAACCGCTTGCAGCAGCTGGCTGCGCTGCTCCGCGCGGCCATACAATTTTTCCGGAATCAGCAGACGGCCCGACACATCATGCGTGCCGATTGCAAAATCATGAATCGCGCCATGGTTGGCAAGTTGCAGCTGACATTCGAGTAAATCGGCTTCAATCCCGGCGGCGCTCTGGTAGCGCTCTTCTGCGGTTTTCGCCAGTAATTTGGCCAGCATGGCCGCCAGCGGAGGCGGCAAATCGGGACGGAAACGGGTCGCCGGCGTCGGCTGGCGCGCAATATGGCAGTGCACCCATTCCATCACATCCTGCGCCACAAAGGGCAATTGCCCGGTCAGCATTTGATAAAAGCTCACGCCCAGGGAATATAAATCGCTGCGCGCATCGATAGAGCGGTTCATGCGCCCGGTTTGCTCCGGCGCCATATACGGCAGACTGGATGAGGCTGTTTCCAGCGTCAGCGGCGCTTGCTGTTCACGCGGAATCAACGAGGCCACGCCCAAACCGATCAACTTGGCTTCGCCGCTGTGCGGATCAATCAGAATATTCGCCGGTTTGATGTCTTTGTGCACAATGTCCTGCCGGTGCAAGTGCATCACGGCGCGCACCATGCCCAGCGCATAGTTCAGAAACACTGGAATGGCCAGGGGCATTTCTATCAGTTGATCAAGCGGTGTGCCGCCTGTGTCGGACAACACCAGGGCGGCATGATCCTCATGCTGGATCAGCGCCAAAGCTTGGGCATGGCCTGCGGAATTCAATTCTTGCCTCAACGCATATTCATGTTCCAGGCGCGCCACACTGGCCGCACTTGGCTTGTGGTTGGTGGAAATGGTCAATACCGGCTGTTTGTCACTGTTTCGATGCCCACGCCGGATGATGTACTCATCCGTTTCACGCAGGGTATGGGTCAGAGTAAATTCTTCGAGCACCGCTGTTCTCATTATGAAATCCGCCAACTCAATTGGCGATGAGTATGGGCCGAAGAACCCGGGCCCTGCCTGACCCATGCCTGCGCACAGCTTGCAAAGCGCCTGACAGCCGGCGCCACCAATGCGACCAACCCTGGCGCCGGGAAATGCAATATTGCGCATCCCCTGCAGCACAAGGCCTATCGTCCACTTTATACCGATCTTTTCCTGAATGCAATTTCAGTCCACCTGAAAAACGCCGCATGCCTGCGTCAGCTCATTGCAACAAGGCTTGATGCTGCAAGCCAAACATAAAGCCGCCCCAGTGCCGCCCATTCACATACACCGGCTTGGACACCAGCACAAAAATATCGCCGATATCGCGCACATAGGCTTGAAACAGAAATTCATTGGTATCCGTGCCGCAGCGCACCAGCATGGCGTTGCCGTTATGGAAGCGTTTATCGCGCGCATTCGCCGTGTTGTAGGCCACATCCCCGGTTTGCGGCTTGCAATATTTGCTGACATGGGTGGGCGGATAGGTTTCGCCCTCTGTCACCATGACCGCCAAATCACAGCCAGAGATGCTGGCGGCGACTTCATCAAACCAGGCTTGAAACAGCTTTTCATACGCCATGTCATAGCTGGTGTGATATTGCTGCGGATTGGTGCCCGGAATCGGCACATAATTTTTATCAAACACGTCATAGCCGGCTTTCACCAGCTGCTGCAGCCGTTTTTCGCACTCCTGCGTGCATTCCTGCAAGCGCACAATGATGTGGTCAAACGCTTCTTTACCGAGGCGGTACTCGCCCAGTTCGCGCATCGCGTCTTCAGCCGCTGCGGTCAATTGTTTCGAGGTCGAAATACAGGTCTGCATCATGCCCGACATTTCCAGCGACAATTTGCGCATCTGCCCGACATCGCCGTGAATTGCATGGTTATTCGTGGACAGCACATCGACCACGCTGCGGATGGAGTCAATTTCAGAGGAAACGCGCTCGCTGCCGCTGGTGAATTCGGCCAATTGGGTGGTGGCGCCGGCCATCACGCTGCAAGTTTTGCCGATGCTGTCTGCAATATTCGCCGCAACGCTGGTGGTGTGCTGAGAATGCGCCTGGATTTCCTGCACCTGTTCCGTCACGGCCACCGCCAGTGCGCGCGTGCGCTCCGCCAATTTGCGCACTTCCGCCGCCACCACGGCAAAACCGCGCCCGGCCTGCCCTGCGCGCGCCGCCTCAATCGAGGCATTGATCGACAGCAAATTGGTTTGCGCGGAAATTTCCTGGATTTCGCTCATGACTTCCAGGGTTTTTTGGGTGCCGGCCACCAGTTTGCCCATATTCGCATTGAAGCTTTGCATCACATCCGCCGCATGTCTGGCGTTGTCGTTGGCGCTGGAAATTTCCGCGCGCGTGGTTGACATGCCGTGCGCCAGATCATTGGCGAAGCCGGCGATCATATTGATTGAGGATTGCACCTCATTCACTTCCACGCTGGAGCGCTCGGTCAAATGGTAAATATCTTGCGTCAGTTTTTCCTGTTGCGTGGCGCGCTCGGTCGCATCCTTGATTTGCTTGCCGATTTGCGCCGCCTCCACTGACATGGAAATATTGTGGCGCCGCGTGACCCGCAGCAATGGCAGGGTGTGATGTTCTTTCCGGCTGAGCGCCAGCAGCCCCAGCCCGGCGCTGGCTGCCAGCAAATAGGCCAGCGCCCACCATGGGGCGCCATAGAAAAACATAATCAAGCTGCCGGCCAGGGCGAACAGCCAGAGCATTGCGAGCAGGCGCTTTTCCATCTTTCGTCATTCCCAAACGAAGGCTTGGACAGGCGCCGCAAAGCGCCCCCCAGGCCGGCCACCGCAGTGGCCGGATGCAATCAGGCTTCTTCCATTTCCGGCGAAGGCTTCAGATTCAGCCCCAGCTCCGCCTTATGCTTTTCACAGAATTCCAGCCCCGCCTCATAACCCAGCTTGTACAGCAATTCGACGTTGGAATTAGACCAATCCAACACATGTTTCCAATGCTGTTCCGGGATGTCTTTCATCAGCGGCACTTTGAGCAGTTTGCGCTTGGGCTTGCCGGTGACAGGATCCCGGTTATGCACCAGTTCAAACAGCTTGATATCGTCCTTGGTGTTTTGCACCAGCGGCGTGATGATGGAATTGACCCAGGCATCGTACAGATAGTCCGGCTTCTGGATCAATTTCTTATTGCCAAGGATTTCAAAAATCACAATGCTTTCGATATCGCGTTCGATACCTGGCGTTTTTTCATCGTCCGACACCAGCGCCTCAAAATTGAGCGAATCGACCGCCGCGCCTTCAATGTAGTCATTGCCGTTCATGTGATACGGCGGATAAATGAAGGGGAAGGCGAAGGCGGCTTTGACATGATCCGCAGTGATCTGGCCTTTATCCCAGATCTCCATGGCTTCTTTGTCCAGATTGTAAGAGCTGATATAAAACTGCTCTTTCATCTTTTTGACCTGGGCGAAATCCACTGCTTCATTGATGAAGGGCAGATGGGCGCACATGCCAAGTGAGAACGGCGTCAGATACATCGGGCTGAAGGTGCTGAGCCAGAAATTGACGATATCCGGCCACAGCCCGAATTGCGCATTCGGCGCAAACATATCGACATAGGGACGGGTGAAAGGATTGGCCAGCAACATATTGCGGTAGAGTTCCGCCCCCAGGCCCGGTTTTTGGAACACTTTATAGTCAATCGGGAACCAGCGGTAGATGGCGTCGGAAACGCCGGCCTTGGCCCAGGCTTGCAGCGATTTTTTCGCATCGCCGTTGCGCGGCGCTTTGTACAGCAGGCCCATCAAGGTACCGGCGCCAGAGGTGGAGATCACATCAAA
Organism: Massilia sp. W12; assembly: GCF_037300705.1. Taxonomy (NCBI): domain Bacteria; kingdom Pseudomonadati; phylum Pseudomonadota; class Betaproteobacteria; order Burkholderiales; family Oxalobacteraceae; genus Massilia; species Massilia sp. W12. The sequence goes on from NZ_CP147776.1 coordinate 5,633,293, forward strand.
GTGGACTTTCTTTTCCAAAAAAGCCACCAATGCGCCAGCGATCAGGCTGGAATTCGGCGCCCCGCCGCCGATCAACAAGGCGCGTTTGCCGCCCGGTTTTTTTTTCAACGATGTTGCCATAACTACCCCTTTTCATTGACATGATGAATCGTGGCGCAACTGTCTGTTTGCTGCGCACGGCGCATGTTCAGGCAGTTGTTACAGGCATTGCCGCCGCCGGTTTGCACTCTGCAAGCGAGTGAAACAGCGGCCCGTGGCGGTGCATCGAAACCGCCTCCGTTTGTAATATTAACCCAGTCTTTTCCATTTCTTGCCGGCATGTGTTGCGAAACTCGGGCGTTTTTGCGCGGAAATGGAATTGACGCAAGCGACCTTGGCAAGTCATGGTAAAACAGGCGATGCTTTTGTGCAAACCCTTGTCAGAATGGATATTTTTCGCGCGCAAGTTGTGGCTGGATGGCGGTTTTTCGCAACAAGCGTGCTTCACCCTTGCAACAAATGCCGCCATCCAGCTATTTCTTGATACTATGCAAAACGCTGGCGCGACAGCTGGGGCTGGGCGTCGCCGGCAAGATTCTTTGTGTGAAACCAGCGAACGGAGCGGCGCATGTTTTATCGGGAGTCCGGACAGTTTAAGACCAGTTATCAGGCGGACAGCCAGATTTTCCCTATCCGCCAGGATCGATACGGGATCACGCTGTTACTGCTGCTGGCGCTGGCGATCGGGGTGGCAGGCATGTTTGCGCCGCAAAGCGTGACGCCTTACCTGTTTTCAGCGATTCTGATCCCTTTTCTGATTTTTTCCCTGGCGGCGCTGGGGCTGAATATCCTGACCGGCTATTGCGGCCAGATTTCGCTCGGCAGCGCGGCCTTTATGGCGGTCGGCGCCTTTGCCTCGTATAACTTTGTGCTGCGTCTGCCCGGCATACCACTCCTGCTGGCCTTTGTGCTGGGCGGCTTGTGCGCCGCCGCTGTCGGCATCGTGTTCGGCCTGCCCTCCCTGCGCATACGCGGCTTTTATCTGGCGGCGGCGACCTTGGCGACACAATTCTTTGTGGTCTGGTGTCTGACCAAAGTGCCATATTTCACCAACAACTCCACCTCCGGCGTGATCACAGCGCAAAAAATGGAAATCGCCGGCTTCGTCTTTGAAACGCCGGCGGCCAAATATCTGCTGGTGCTGTTCATCGTGTCCCTGCTGGCGCTGGCGGCGAAAAATATGGTGCGCTCCAATACCGGGCGCAGCTGGATGGCGGTGCGCGATATGGACGTGGCGGCGGAAGTGATCGGGATCCGCCCGATGCCGACCAAGCTGCTGGCGTTTGCTGTCAGCTCCTTCTATTGCGGGGTGGCCGGCGCGCTCTACGCGTATGCCTATTTGGGCACAGTGGAGCCGGAAGCTTACAATCTCGACCTCTCCTTCCGCGTGCTGTTCATGATCATTATCGGTGGCGTCGGCTCCATCCTCGGCTCCTTCTTTGGCGCTGCATTTATTGTGCTGCTGCCGATCGGCTTGAATATGCTGGCCCACTTTTTCGGCCTGCCGAATAATGTCGCCTCGAATCTCGAATTGATGGTGTTTGGCGGGTTGATTATTTTCTTTTTGATCGTCGAACCGCATGGTCTGGCCCGCTTATGGCAGATCGGCAAGGAAAAATTACGTTTGTGGCCATTCCCGCATTAAGGTGCGCCACATCAAGCTGTCTGATTCAACCAGGAGAATACGTATGAAACGCAATCTACGCCTGCTGGGCGCCGGTCTGGCCCTGGCTGCCGCCTGTCTGCCGGTCGCGGCACAGCAATTTGTCCCCATCCTGTCCTACCGTGTCGGCCCGTATGCCGCCGGCGGCTCCGGCTTTTTTGGCGGTGCGATTGACTACTTCAATCTGGTCAATGCCTCGGGCGGCATCAATGGCGTCAAGCTGATGTGGGAAGAATGCGAAACGGAATACAACGCCTCGCGCGGGGTCGAATGCTATGAGCGCCTGAAAACCAAAAACGGCGGCGCCTCGCTGGCCGAGCCGCTCTCCACCGGCATCGCCTATGGCGTGCTCGATCGCGTGGGACAGGACAAAATCCCCCTCACCACCCTGGGCTATGGCCGCTCCGATGCGGCCAACGGCAAAGTGTTCCCCTATGTGTTCCCGCTGATCACCAGCTATTGGAACCAGGCGGCAGCGATGATCCGCTATCTGGGCGATAAAGAAGGCGGCATGGACAAGCTCAAGGGCAAGAAAATCGTCCATCTGTACCACGATTCCGCCTTTGGTAAAGAGCCGATGCCGGTGCTCGAAGCGCTCTCCAAACAACATGGTTTTGAATTGATCAAGATCCCGGTCGCCCATCCGGGCAATGATCAGGCTTCGCAATGGCTGCAAATCCGCCAGGCGAAACCGGATCATGTGATTCTGTGGGGTTGGGGCGTGATGAATGCGGTTGCGCTGAAAACCGCGCAGCGCAATGGTTTCCCGCGTGAAAAAATGCTCGGCGTATGGTGGGCCGGTTCGGAAGAAGACACGATTCCGGCAGGCGACTCCGCCAAGGGCTATACCTCGATGACCTTCAATACCCCGGGCAACTATCCGGTGCTGGATGAGATCCGCAAAAAAGTCTATGCCGCCGGCAAGGGCAATCTGGACGATAAGAGCCGCATCGGCTCGGTGTATCACATGCGCGGCGTGACGGCGGCGATTATGTGGACCGAAGCAATGCGCAAGGCGCAGGAAAAATTCGGCAAAGGCAAAGTCATGACCGGCGAGCAGGTGCGCTGGGGCTTGGAAAATCTGAATATCGACGAAGCGCGCCAAAAAGCGCTCGGCGCGTTTGGCATGTTCCCGACGGTGAAAACCTCCTGCGACGACCATGAAGGCTCGGGCGCGGTCAAAGTACAGCAGTGGAATGGCAGCAAATGGGTCGCGATCACCCCGAACTGGGTGGTGGGCGACAAAGCGCTGACACGCCGCCTGCTGGAGGAATCCTCCGCCAAATATGCGGCGGAAAAGAAGATCACTCCGGCCTGCCTGTAAGCCGGTTCCGGCTGGCCGCCGCTTGACTGCGGCGGCCTGTGCTCAACTTCTGTTCAGGATTTTGCGATGACATCGGCAAGCACATCCGTCAATGCCCCCGGCGAATATCTGGTCGTGAATAATGTGGAAGTGATTTACGACCATGTGATTCTGGTGCTCAAAGGGGTTTCGCTGCAGGTGCCGCAAGGCAAGATTGTGGCGTTGCTCGGCGCCAACGGCGCCGGCAAATCGACCACCCTGAAAACCATTTCCACCCTGCTGCGCGGCGAGCGCGGCGAAGTCACCAAGGGCGAAGTGCGCTTTTGCGGCGAGCGCGTGGATCAATTGACGCCGAGCGAGCTGGTGAAACGCGGTCTGTCACAAGTGATGGAAGGGCGGCATTGCTTCGGCCATTTGTCGATTGAGGAAAATCTGATGACCGGGGCGTATACCCGCACACTGTCGCGCGCCGCGATGCGGCAGGAATTGGAAAAGGTGTACGCCTATTTTCCGCGCCTCAAAGAGCGCCGCAACAGTCAGGCCGGATATACCTCGGGCGGTGAACAGCAGATGTGTGCAATCGGACGCGCGTTGATGGCCAAACCTTCCATGATTTTGCTCGACGAGCCATCGATGGGCATCGCGCCGCAGATTGTGGAAGAAATTTTTGACATCGTGCGCGACCTGAATCAAAAAGAGAAAGTTTCTTTCCTGCTGGCAGAGCAAAACACCATGGTCGCGCTGCGCTATGCGGATTTTGGCTACATCCTGGAAAACGGACGGATTGTGATGGAAGGCGCCGCCAGCGACCTGGCCAGCAATGAGGACGTGAAAGAATTTTATCTGGGCATGGCGGGCGAAGGGCGCAAGAGCTTCCGTGAAATGAAGTTTTATCGTCGCCGCAAGCGCTGGCTGGCCTGAGGCGTTTTGCAACCGGCGGTATGGTAAAGTGCTGAAAATTCTATCAATAAATTCAGCGCACACTGAGAGCAAAAACTGATGTCCGACTACTTGGATTCCCTGGAAACCCGGGACCCGCAACAACGCGAAGCGGAACTGATGGCGCGCCTGCCCGGTTTGATCGCGAAAGCGCAAAGCGTTCCGGGCTGGGCCCGTCTGCTGCAGGGCGTGGACGCGGCGCAAATCAATCACCGCAGCGCACTGGCGCAATTGCCGGTGACGCATAAATCTGATTTAGTGCGCTTGCAGCAACAGGCGCAGCCATTCGGCGGACTGAATGTCACGCCTTCACATGCGATGCGGCGCTTATTCATGTCGCCCGGCCCGATTTTTGATCCACAGGGACAGGGCGAAGACTGGTGGCGCTTTGCGCGCCCGCTGCATGCGCTGGGTTTGCGCGCCGGCCATGTGATTCAAAACTGTTTTTCCTACCATTTCACGCCCGCCGCTTTCATGATGGAAGAAGCGGCGCGCAAACTGGGCTGCGCCGTGATTCCCGCCGGCAGCGGCCAGACTGAGCAGCAGGTGCAAGCGATTGCCGCCTTGCGCCCGGACGCCTGGGTCGGCCCGCCCTCCTTTTTGCGCATCATCGTTGAGCGCGCGCGCGAACTCGGGGCCGATATTTCCAGCATCAAAATGGCCTTGTGCAGCGCAGAAGCCCTGCCGCCGCGCCTGCGGCGCTGGTTTTACGAACAGGGCATTACGCGGGTGATGCAAACGTATGGCACGGCGGATATCGGCAATATCGCGTATGAAACCGCAGTCGGTGATGAAGTCAACGAAGGCATGGTGCTGGATGAGGATTTGATTCTGGAAATCGTGCAACCCGGCGGCTCGCAGCCGGTGGCTGAAGGCGAGGTCGGCGAAGTGGTGATCACCTCGTTTAACCCGGATTACCCGATGATACGTTTCGGCACTGGCGACTTATCGCGCGTGCTGCCGGGGCCATCCGCCTGTGGCCGCAGCAATGTGCGGATTGCCGGCTGGCTGGGGCGCGCGGATCAGGCCACCAAGGTGCGCGGCATGTTTATTCACCCCTTGCAAGTGCAGGAAATCATGCGTCGCCACCCGCAAGTGCAGCGTGCGCGCATGGTGGTATCCGGCGCCATGTCGAATGACCGCATGGTCTTGCATTGCGAAGTGGCGGAAGCGCCGCCGTCGGCGGATTTGACGGCAACACTGATCAGCGCCATGCGCGACATCACCAAACTGCGCGGCGAAGTGCAATTCTGCACGCCCGGCAGCCTGCCGGATGACGGGCGCTTGATTGAGGATGTGCGCAGTTACGACTGAGCCTTATTCCGGCTGCGCCTCCAGATTCACCATCCAGGGCACGCCGAACTGGTCATTCACCACGCCAAAGCGCTCGGCCCAGAAAGTCTTTTCCAAAGGCATCACCACCGTGCCCTGCTGCGCCAGGGCATTGAAAACCCGTTCCGCCTCGGCCAACGATGACACGCTCAGATTCAAGGTGACGCCCTCAATTTTTTGCGCCGCCGGGTAATTCGGCGTGGTGTCGGACGCCATTAACACCTGGCCATTCTCCAGCGTCAGCATAGCGTGCATGACGCGTTCGTGATATTCCGGCGGCACATCGGCGGCCATGGGCGAACCGCCAAAGCGATGAAATTCAGTGATTTTGCCGCCCAGATGTTCAGCATAAAAATGCATTGCAGCTTCGGCTTGACCATCAAACGTCAGATACGGATTCATACTCAGCGCCATGGTGTTTCCCCAGAAAAGTAAGCGGCCCGCGCCGCAAAGGAAGACCAGTGTAAGCCGGTTTGCCGCATCTCCTGCATGCATTCTTACCGGAGCGCGGCGGATGCAGGGAAAAAACAACATTTCATTGCGGCATAGGAATTCGGGCGGCGGATTGATGGTAAGCGCCCAGATACATCGTTATTTTTGTTGAACCGGGTAAAGTTAGCATGGCTAAGATTGTCTCAGTGGTGAGATATGGCGGCAGAAAGTTAAAAAATTTCAAATCAATCGAGTCTGACCCCATTGATCCCATTGATCGACCCCATTGATCCAAAAAATGTTTATCTTATAATTTTTAAACTGACAACATTGACAGGACAGCCTTTTCAATGGATGGGGTAAAATCAACAATCAGGTTGCCATTGTACGATAATCTACTTTTACATCATGCATTTTATCTACTTCTCCACACCCAGCACAAGCATCTGAGCAAGATTTATTCATGCCAGTTGCCAATTCAACCAACATCGCTTCAGGATCAGCTATGACAGACGAACTTAAAAAGGTATATGAAAGTCATAAACTATTGCACAGATATTTTGACAAAGAAGTGCCAAAAGATTTATTTCGCGGCCAGCAGCCAAAAGAAGCAAAACTTGGTTTGCCAATTATTTACCCGAATCCCGGCTTCAAAAAGGCAGACGGCTCAATCAGGCCTCCAGATGTATTGATCGAAGAGCGTGATGGCATTAAATTCGTTGCCGGTTGCAGGACCATCCGTGGAAAATACCGAGGGATTTCTGTTTTTGATAAAGCCAATCCTGCACTACGCAGCTTTAAATGGTACAAGTTGCCTGCAGGCGTCAAGATTCCGGAAGCACTTGCCATTACGCAAGAAGACGATTATTCTGACCAGCCAAATCATTTCACCATTGCGCCGAAAGATGATATGCCATTGGAATTGTTTGAATCCTGGCTTAAAATCTTATGCGATCAACTTATTCCACTTTGAGGAAATAATGGTATTAACAATCACCACGCTCATGCTTGCAGTAAAAGCCATGCAACGCGATATCGCACGCAATGAAGCCTTGGCATCTGACGCCACACTTGACGACAATGATCTTGAATATTATGGGCAAATGGTCATGGACCAACTGCCGGCTTTTGCTGAATTACGTCAAGCATATGAAGAGGAACAAGCGAATAATCCGGAATTTCCTCCTTTGGATGAGTTACTTTTTCCTGAGAAGTATCAGATATAAATCTTTCCTTATGGCAGCAATGATTAATTTGCTTTTTATTGATCTATGCGCCATAACTCATTAATTCTGTATGCGCAGGCCGCCAATTCAGGGGAGCCATAGGAATGTCATTGGGGCTCCGACAAAACACTGGGGGATTAATAACTATCCCGTCTCTGTCAAGATTAATTTACCCAAGCTTCCGCCAACAACGGACAATGACATGTAATTGAACATTATACAAATTCCCAAAACAGGTGCGCAATAGTTAGCACATGAGTGCAGTGTCACGCGAGCTGGGTGATCAAACCGAGTTTAGCGCCAGCTTTGGCACAACATCCAGTCCCTCAGGATTGATCTATGCGCCAGAGTATGCAGGCATCCACTCTTTGACCCCAATCAAAGTCCATTCACAGGCAGAAAAGCCAAAGCATATCACTTTTTTAGTTGTTATTTTTTCTTTTCAAGAACTGTTCGCGTCTCCAGATCAATTTCAAATTTTTTATCCAACTCATTTTCAATAAGTATTGCATTTCCATTCTTTATTAATTTCATCTTGGTAAAAAATATCTCTTGCACATCCGTCTCTTTTGAATTATCAATATTTATTTCATATAAACGAATATTCCATAATATTTCACCAGTGCTCTTATTAGTAGCAATTAAAAATCCTCCTTTTTGCGGATATCCCAATTTATTTCCCTGGCGTAATTCTTTATAAATCACATCCCCCACAGTGATTGCAGGAAGCTCTGGTGGTAAACGGCGGCGGCGGTTGCCAATGTTGTTCATAGTGTTTTTCTCCACAGAATTGAATTCAGGTTTGTTTTGCAACTTATTCTGATCATTAATCTCCGCACTGGCGGCAGCCAAGATTGGGCACATCAGAATTATGCTTACATAAAATTTAAACATTTCTCAAATATCATCCAATGATATAATATTATGGCTCGACCAATATGCTTGATATTTTTCCTTGTATTAGCTCACCGTTAACATGGGCTGCGTAAAACCCCCAACTATCAGCATTCTCAATAGCCCGTGCAGATGGGAAACTTGCCACATTTGGCTTTAACCCTGATTCACTGTAAAAATGATCTACCGTATTTATCTCATGGTGGGAAAGCTCATGAATAATTGTGATAGTCCATTCCAATTTCGTTCCCGATCGCCCGAGCAATACTTTCTCAATATAAATAACGCTTAACTTTTCATTTCTAACCAGAGCATAAGTGTTTTCCCAGAGATTTGGCTGGGTATTTCTATCTATAATATCATCCGATAAAATAAACTTATTTGAGTTACAGACATGTAGAATTTTCCCGAAACTTGATATCAATTTATCAATAACTACATCCAGTTTGCCTCATTCCATTACACACATCTCCGCAGGACGCCCTGAACGCGGCCAGAAATCCGTTTACATTCAATGAGTTGCACGCCCGCTTGTAAACTTACCGGATTTCGCGTTTACTCACATCTTTTGGGCGGCGCACGTGAGCAGAAAGCAAGCAGCACAGAGTTGGACCGACGATGAGTTTGGCGGACTCGATCTTGGCGATGCCCGCCTTAACAACAGGGCGAGAAAATTGATGGAAACATTCGCGACCAAACCGAAGGCCAGCATTCCCGAAGCATGCGACAACTGGACGGAGACGCAAGCGGCCTACCGCTTTATGGCCAATCCGGAGGTGACATGGGATGGCATTCTGGCGCCACATTGGGCGCGCACCATGGAACGCATGGCGACGCAGAAGGTTATTCTGTGCATTCAGGACACCACCGAACTGGACTTCAGCGGCCAAAACATCGACGGCCTCGGCCCGCTCAACTACGAAGCGCGGCGCGGCATGTATGTGCATCCGACCTACGCGGTGTCGCCAGAGCGTGAGCCGCTGGGCCTGCTCGATGGCTGGATGTGGGCGCGTGAAGAGCGTGGCGCTGACGGCAAGCGCCCCGCCAGCGTAAAAGAGAGTGAACGCTGGATAGAGGGCTACGAGCGGGTCGCCGAGCAGGCGACCCAGTTGCCCAATACCCGTCTGGTGTATGTGGCTGACCGCGAAGCGGACATGATGGGAATGCTGCGGCGCGCAGCCGAATTGGGCACGCCTGCCGATTGGCTGGTGCGCGCCAAGCATGATCGCTGTCTGGCTGACGGCGAAAGCAAACGCCTGTGGCCTGAAACCACGGCCGGTATGCCGCTGGGCGAGATCAGCTTCATCATGGCCGGGCGCGGCAAGCAAAGGGCGCGCCAGGTACGTCAGCAGGTGTGGGCCAAGCGCGTTCTGCTGCGTGATGGCAAGCGCGGCAAGATCGAGGCGACCTGCATCGTAGCATCCGAAGTGCAGCCGCCGACGGGCATCAAACCGGTGGAATGGCGCTTGCTGACCAACCGCCGCGCGGAAACCTTGGCCGACGCCAGCGAACTGATCGACTGGTATCGCGCGCGCTGGGAAATTGAGATCTTTTTCAATGTGCTCAAGAATGGCTGTGAAGTCGAAGAACTGCAACTGTCCACCATGGCCCGGCTGGAGCGGGCGCTGGCGCTGTTTATGGTGGTGGCCTGGCGTATCGCGTACCTGATGCGTAAGGGACGTACCTGTCCGGATCTCGACGCCACTTTGTTCTTCGATCCCGACGAAATCCGAGCGGCTTATCTGCTCAATAAAAAGAAGGCGCCCGCTATGCCGGGCTTGAACGAGGTGTTGCGCATGGTAGCCCGTGTCGGCGGTTTTCTCGCACGAAAACATGACGGGGAGCCTGGCGTGAAAACAATCTGGCGAGGTCTACAGGATGTTCAAGTTTCGGCTCAGACAATCAGGACTCTACGCGAGATGGGCGCATTGCAAGACTGAGTTGTGTGTAATGGAATGAGTTTGCCTTCATCAGTGTTTTCATCTGCAAACCATTGGCGCACTTGATCGCGGATTTTTTAGGTCTTGTGATTTCAACATGAAAACATATGCACTCAATACATCGCTTCCATAGAATTGCGATGTAGCTCCGAAATCACCTTGATCAATCTATTGATCGGTTCCGCCAGCCTTTTCGGCAATACACGGTGGGTTGAATAAATTTGCTGCTCGGATATCCAGCGACGCGCAACCCATACGTCTTCTTCGGGATCATCGTTGTCCACACCGTTGCAATATTTATATCCAACCAGCGCATCAGTATGCGACATCAGGATGCGCGCCATCGTCAAGTGAAAACGGTGAGCCTGCAGATCGGCAGGGCCTTTTGGGCGTGGTAGGGTCAGCCGTAGACATCGCTGGTCGTTGTAATCACGCCAGTCCGGACCAACTACCTCTCCTGCGCGTTCTAACATCTTGCGAGATTGCTCACTTTTGCCATTGACTATGGCAGCAGCAACCGTACCTTTCGGATATTTCAGCGTTTCTGCGAGCAAGTTTATCCACCGGACCAATTTGTTCAGTGCCTCATCGCTGGCAAACACAAGAAACTGATGACGCTTCTCTTTATCCAAAAATTCTGGTAATTGAGCATACAAGGGGTATAACAGATCATGAAGATAGAAATAGGTCTGGCGGCGACCTTGTTCGTGATTTTTCGTGGTAGCAGTCAGTACTTTTTGCGCCCAACTTGGTGTGAGTTCTGCCATCGCCATCTCAGAGATATCAATTGAAATGAGCGGAAATCCGAGTGACTTCCCAATCAGAGCCTTGCGGCCATCGAAGACATGGCCAAGCTCTATTTCTACCCCCCCGAGCACCATTGGTTCGTCCTTAACCGGAGCCCCGAGCACGGCAACGTCTAGCCGGAATTTACTACCAAAGGGTGTTTCCAAAGGATATTCGGTTACCACTTGATTTGCTCCGAGCAGCAAATTGCCCTCGAGCGGATAGTCTGAAGCAGACTCATCTTTGAATGCCCAAGGCATTGCAAGTCCAGCATTCAAACGTCGGGATAGTTCAGTTGCAATAAGTTCTTTTGCAAATCGATGCTCTGGGCTTTCTTGCGCAACACGCCATCTGTTGGTTTCTTCATCATCGAAATGCGCTTTGGGATTATAGATGCGTTGTGTATGGAGTAAGCGGAAATGGGATCGGCGGCGCAACTGCCCATTCTCAAAGGAGGGGCTGACCCAAGTCACCATTTGACTTTTGGAGTCAGGGGCTACCATGGGCCAAAGCTTGCGAGCATGTTCCCGGCTGCGAATATCACGCGCAGCGACAGTGGTCTTGAAAATCCCTTTTCGAGAAAACACAATGATCGCCTCGTCCATTTTTCGCTTCCTATTTCGATACGATCATCGATTAATCCACTTTGTTTGAAGAAACCGGCTAGTCAGCAAATAGGAATAAATGCAATCCTCCTTTTGGTTATTGCATTTCCCTCTTTTATTGCAATCAATATTCATCACAAACTATAAAGGGCGACACACTACAAATTGTATGCCGCCCAGAGGAGGATACTTCGCAAATGCAAAATTATCTGGTGCAAGACAGAATATTCCCACCTCAAGCTGCAAGGTGTTCTGGCGTGGTGCTGTTGCTCGCGCGTACTCTGTGCAATTGGCTTCGACAGGTATTACAGCATTGCACATTGCGATACAGATTTGCATTATGGCAACAACGTCTCAGCCGCATCACGCGCGAGGTCGATCAGTTCCTCCTGAATAGCTTTGATTTGGGCTTGAGAAACTGTTTTACTTGGAGGCGCCACATCGATCATAGTCCCCAGAACCCCTGTCACGTCATAGTGCGCGGCGTTCTCCTGACGTATTTCTTCCGTTGCTGCGCGAATGGCCTCCATACGCTCCATCTTGTGGAGAGCAACCGGCATTGCCGCGCGTCCTGCGATCTCAACCGCGCAACGTTCTAAATATTCTTCGTTAGCATAGCATAGCGATATATCACTACCCATTTTCTATAGCCTCAAAGTTAACCAACAATTGTCGAAATAGTGAGTCAAGTCCCGAATGTCTTTCCTCACAACGCTTTTCCATCATCAGGCAAGCATTCAACATTTGGCGCAAGATTAGTTGGAATTTCTCCTTCATCTTTACTGCAAACTTATTGATATCTGTTTGCCAAATAATGTTTTCATGATCCAGGCAGAACACAAAAGGAGAATTATGCGTCGCCGAGTGAAAGAGTAAGCGTCGTAAATGAAAATGATCTGTCGTCCGACGCTTACTCCCTCACTCCCTCACTCCCAACTCAACGTCCCGCCCGTCTGATATTCAATCACCCGGGTTTCAAAGAAGTTGCGTTCTTTTTTCAGGTCGATCATTTCGCTCATCCAGGGGAAGGGGTTTTCTTCCTGGTCGAACAGGGTGTCCAGCCCGATTTGCTGGGCGCGGCGGTTGGCGATGAAGCGCAGGTAGCCTTTGAACATCGGCGCGTTCAAACCCAGCACGCCGCGCGGCATGGTGTCTTCGGCGTAGCGGTATTCCAATTCCACGGCGCGGGTGAACAGTTCTTTCAGCTCTTCGCGGAAGGCGGCGGTCCACAGTTGCGGGTTTTCCATCTTGATCGAGTTGATCAGGTCGATGCCGAAATTGCAGTGCATGGACTCGTCGCGCAAGATGTATTGATATTGCTCAGCCGCGCCCACCATCTTGTTTTGCCGGCCCAGCGCCAGGATTTGCGCGAAGCCGACGTAGAAGAACAAGCCTTCCATCAGGCAGGCGAAGACGATCAGCGATTTCAACAGCTTTTGATCGTTTTCCAGCGTGCCGGTGGTGAAGGCCGGGTCGGTCAGGGTGTCGATGAACGGAATCAGGAATTCATCTTTGTCGCGGATCGATGGAATTTCATGATACGCATTGAAGATTTCGCCTTCATCCAGGCCCAGCGATTCCACAATGTATTGATAGGCGTGGGTGTGAATCGCTTCTTCAAACGCTTGACGCAGCAAATATTGGCGGCATTCCGGCGCGGTGATGTGGCGGTAGGTGCCGAGCACGATATTGTTGGCCGCCAGCGAATCGGCGGTAACGAAAAAGCCCAGGTTGCGGCGCACGATGCGGCGCTCGTCTTCGGTCAGGCCAGCCGGGTTTTTCCACAGCTCGATATCGCGCTGCATATTGATTTCCTGCGGCATCCAGTGGTTGGCGCAGCCGGCCAGGTATTTGTCCCAGGCCCATTTGTATTTGAACGGCACCAATTGATTCACGTCGGTTTTGCCGTTGATGATGCGCTTGTCGTCCACATTCACGCGGCGTTCGCTGGCGTCGCCGGCGCTGTGTGCGGCGGCGGGCATGGCCGGGCGCGCGGCGGGGGCGGCGGTGTGCGCGGCGTTGAAGCTGCTGGCCACTGCCAGCGGGGCGACGGCGATCGGGGCCGCCGGCGCTGCGCTTTGCAAGGTGGCGGCGCTTTGTTGCGCCGGGTTCAACGCTTGCAAATCAAATTCCGGGCGCGGCATGCTCAAAGGCGGCGGCGGCGGGTTGTTTTTGGCGACAGCTTTCGGCGCCGCCACGACTTCGGGTTCGTCATCCCAGGTCAACATGATTTCTTCCTTTATTTCTGATGCAGCATGACGCTGTGTGCAGTCTACGCTTGCGCGGCGGCGCTTGCCGGCGCCGCCATAAGCTGGCCTGCGCAGGCAGGCCGCAAGATGGTTATTGGCAGGCTTCGCATTCTTCAAAGCCGGGGTCGCCCGGGCGCAGCATGCAGGCCGGGCCTTCCGGTTCCGGCATCGCCGCTGCGGCATTCGCCGGCGCCGAGAACATGCCGCCGCCGCCGTCCACCGAAACGGCATTCAAGGCGCCGATTTTAGCGGTGGATTTTTCGGTGTGGGTGGCGGCAATCGTGCGCAGATAATAGGTGGTCTTCAAACCGCGCACCCAGGCCAGCTTGTATGTTTCGTCCAGTTTTTTGCCGGACGCGCCCGCCATATAAATATTCAGCGATTGCGCCTGATCAATCCATTTCTGACGGCGTGCCGCAGCTTCCACCAGCCAGCTCGGCGAGATTTCAAAGGCGGTGGCGTACAATTCGCGCAGGTCTTGCGGAATGCGGTCGATCTTGGCCAGGCTGCCGTCAAAATATTTCAGGTCGGCCACCATCACTTCATCCCACAGGCCGCGCGCTTTCAGGTCGCGCACCAGGTATTCATTGATTTCGGTGAATTCGCCGGACAGATTCGATTTCACATACAGATTCTGGAAGGTCGGCTCAATACAGGCCGAAACGCCGATGATGTTGGAAATCGTGGCGGTCGGCGCAATCGCGATACAGTTCGAGTTGCGCATACCGTGTTCTGCGATGCGGGCGCGCAGGGCGTCCCAGTCCAGACGGCTGCTGGTGTCGGTTTCCAGATAGCCGCCGCGTTCCTGGCCCAGCAGTTGCAGCGAGTCTTGCGGCAGGATGCCGCGATCCCACAGCGAACCCGGGTAGCTGCTGTAGCGGCCACGTTCCTGCGCCAGCTCGGTCGAGGCCCAATAGGCGTAGTAGCACACGGCTTCCATCGATTGGTCGGCGAATTCCACCGCTTCTTGCGAGGCGTAAGGCAGGCGCATCATGTGCAGGCAGTCCTGGAAGCCCATGATGCCCATGCCGACCGGGCGGTGGCGCAGATTCGAGTCGCGCGCTTTTTTCACGGCGTAGTAATTGATGTCGATCACATTGTCCAGCATGCGCATGGCGATGCTGACGGTGCGGCGCAGTTTTTCCAGATTCAGCACGCCGTTTTGCATGTGCGCAGCCAGATTCACCGAACCCAGATTACACACCGCGATTTCGCTGTCATTCGTGTTCAGGGTGATTTCCGTGCACAGATTCGAGCTGTGCACCACGCCGACGTGCTGCTGCGGGCTGCGGATATTGCAAGGATCTTTGAAGGTGATCCAGGGATGGCCGGTTTCAAACAGCATCGACAGCATTTTGCGCCACAGATCGAGCGCCTGCACTTTTTTGAACAGCTTGATTTCGCCGCGTGCGGCGCGCGCTTCGTAGCCGGTATAGGCTTCTTCAAATGCGCGGCCGAATTTGTCGTGCAAGTCCGGCGCGTCGGACGGCGAAAACAGCGTCCATTCGCCTTTTTCCATCACGCGCTTCATGAACAGATCGGGAATCCAGTTCGCGGTGTTCATGTCGTGGGTGCGGCGGCGGTCGTCGCCGGTGTTTTTGCGCAGGTCGAGGAATTCCTCGATGTCCATATGCCAGGTTTCCAGATAGGCGCATACCGCGCCCTTGCGCTTGCCGCCCTGGTTGACCGCGACGGCGGTGTCATTCACCACTTTCAGGAACGGCACCACGCCTTGCGATTTGCCGTTGGTGCCCTTGATGTGCGAGCCGAGCGCGCGCACCGGGGTCCAGTCATTGCCCAGGCCGCCGGCGTATTTCGCCAGCAGGGCGTTTTCTTTGATCGCCTCATAAATGCCATCCAGATCGTCGGAGACCGTGGTCAGGTAGCAGGATGAGAGTTGCGAGCGCCGCGTGCCGGAATTGAACAGGGTCGGCGTCGAACTCATAAAGTCGAACGACGACAGCAGGTGGTAAAACTCGATGGCGCGCGCTTCGCGGTCGATTTCATTTAAGGCCAGGCCCATCGCCACGCGCATGAAAAAGGCTTGCGGCATTTCGATGCGCACTTGGTTGACGTGCAGGAAATAGCGGTCGTACAGGGTTTGCAGGCCGAGATAGCCGAATTGCAAATCGCGCTCGGCCACAATCGCTTGCGCCAGACGCTGCAGATCAAATTCGCCCAGACGCGGGTCGAGCAGTTCAGCGGAAATGCCTTTGCGGATGAAGGCCGGGAAGTATTCGCGATACGCCGCCGGCGTGTCTTTTTGCGCCACTTCCTGTGCAAACACTTCTTTACGGATGGTGTGCAACAGCAGGCGCGCGGTGACCAGACTGTAAGCCGGGTCTTTTTCCATCAGCGCGCGTGCGGCCAGGATGGCGGATTTGTGCAGCTCTTCAACCGGAATGCCGTCGTACAGGTTTTTCAGGGTTTCGCCCAGGATGGCTTGCGCATCCACATGCTTTTCCAGGCCGATACAGGCGGCGGAAATCAATTCGCGCACGCGCTCGCGGTCGAGCACGCGCATTTCGCCGTTTTCCAGCACATGCAATTTCGGCTCGCCTTCGCCGCGCGCTTCTTTCTGCTGGCGCCGTTCTTCCATATGCTTGGCGCGGTACAGCACGTAGGCGCGCGCCACGTCGTGTTCGCCGGAGCGCATCAAAGACAGTTCGACTTGATCTTGAATGTCTTCAATATGGAAGGTGCCGCCGGTCGGCTGGCGGCGCTGCAGCGCGCTGACCACGTTCTCGGTCAGCTGTTCCACCAGCTCGCGCACACGGGCCGAGGCCGCACCCTGTCCGCCATTCACCGCCAAAAACGCCTTGGTCATCGCAATTGCGATTTTGGCCGGCTCAAAGCCGACCACGGCGCCATTGCGGCGGATCACGCGGTACTCGGCGCGTGCGAGTTGCGGCGTATCCAGGCCCGGCGTGGCGCCGGCCAGGGGCATGGCTTGGCCGGTTGGCAACAGGGATGTGTCTTGCGTCGTGTGCATTGAAGCTCCTGAATCTGGCTGGTGGGGCGGCGGCCCCGTTGATCATGCGCACCCCGGTTCTGCGGCGCTCAGCGCCTGGCAAGTTCCGGTATGCGGGCTGCGTGACGGGAAGCTTACGATGTAAGCCGCTTGCAAGATACGGCAGAATCTGTTAAGCCCTCTCAACACTATATATAGTAGTCGAAATCACGCGAGGCACAAATTGTAGTGCCCATCCGGAGGCCACGCAATCGTTTTTGACAACATAAAAAGAGATTTTTCGCTTGAATTCGGCGATGAAATATGGCAGAGGCATGACAGATCGGCGTATCAAAATCAGCAAAAAAGCCATGCATCAATGTTGCCGCGTTAACAAGGAAAAGCCCGCAAGCGCAAGGCCTGCGGGCTTTTCTGCGGCGCTTTTGGCGCTGTGATCAGGCCAGTTTTTGTTGGCGGCGGCGGCTTAACATGCCAACTGCGCCCAGACCTGCCAGCAGCAGGGCGTAGGTTTCGGGTTCCGGCACCGGGTTCAGGGTCTGGTTGTTGAAGCTTTGGAAGCCCTGGCCGAAGTTGTATTGAATTTGCTGACCGCCATCACAGCAGTTTTCCAGGCCGTACACCGTCAGGGTGTGGTTGCCGGCGGCGATATTGCCGGAGAATTGGAAGTACTGGCTGGGGTTGTTGTAATTACCGGCCCACCACATATCGGTGTTGCGGAAAGCGACGGCCTGGCCGTCCAGGAAGATCGCGCCGCCACGGCCAAAATCCACCCCGGCGCGAATCGTCCATGTGCCGGCCTGGTTGCCTTGCACGCCGAATTGAATGGTGGATTTAAACGCCACATTGGTATAGCTGCCGCCAAAAATGGACTGGTTGGAAATATTGTTATAGCTGGCGATATTTGTCACGCCATAACCGGCGCCGGGCGCGGCAACCGCAGCTTCCACCACATCGCGGTAAGCTTCAGCAGTGGCTTGCGGGCCGGCGGCAGAATAGCCGGTTTGGAACGAAATCAGGCTGGCATTCGCGTGCGCTGCGGCAAACAAAGCGATCAGTGCGGCAATCTTTTTCATCAGTATTCCTTTGTGTGGTAGCGGGGCCTTGCAGGACTTTTTTCATTCATCTGTGAATATTTATCCACATGTTTTTATGGCAATCCTGAGTACGGCATTGTAATGATGCCTGGCGGCAATGTAAACGCCGGATATTGATTTATTGATAAATTAGAGGGGTATTTCTTTTCCCAGCGTCAGCAGGCAGACTTTAGCTGCTATGCGGCGGCAATCTATGCGCTTGAGGGAATGCGAACAAGCCGGGTTCCCGCCTGTGCGGAAAAAATGGCGGCAGCCATGGGCCGCAATTTTTGCGACAAACGCATCAGCCCGGGCAGTTGGTGGCTTCCATTTTCCCGCTGAAGCCGCCATTCACGGCGGAGGGCCGGTTTGGCAGATGCATGCAATAACTGTTCTTGCCATGGCGGATGCGGTAAAACTCTTGCCCGCCGACAGAAATACGTTCAATAGTGGCTTCGCGCGGGATGCCGGCGGCGCGTATGGCTTCTTCAAAACGGTCGCCATGCCCCATGGCGCTGGCGCGCGCCAGCGGCGAATCGCCAGCGCGCAAGCCGCGCTCGGTTTTGCCGGCGGCGCGCAGGGCGTTTTGCGCGAATTCGCTGTCATATTGGCGCGCAAAGGGATCGCTTGGCGTTGCCGGGGCGGGTTTGTCCAGATTGACGGGCGCGGGCGGCAGCAAGATGGCGGCGGGCGGCGCGGCAGTTTCTGTGGGCGGCAGTGGCCGTGGGACTGGGGTGGGCGCTGCCGGCGGCGCAGTTTGCCGCAGCGTGCGCGGCTGAGGATTGCTTTGCTGGATTGCTTGCGCTTGTGCCGGCCTGTGCGGCGCCGGCGGTGGCAGGAAAACGATTTGCAAGTCCTGGCGCTTGAGTTGGCTGGCAGGCGCTGTACGCTGAGCGGGCGCGGGCTTGCGCCATTGCCAGCTAAACAGCAAGCCTAAGTGCAGCGCAATGCTGCACAGTATAGCCAGGCGATAGGATGGGCTTGCAGTGGCGAAATTCATGAGGCTCAAGAGCTGGGGGGCAAAACGGCATTGTATGATGCAGCTTATTCTGTCCCTGAGGCTGAACGGCTTCAGCCGCCCTGGTAGCATCAGATGGCGGTCTGGGCAGCATATGCTGACACTCTGGCAAGCGTTTGCTGAATATGTCAACGCATTTCACTGCGGATTTAACAAAGTAATATTTAAATAGCGATTTTTTTTCTTTAAAAACCTTGCATGCGCAAGAAGGAATGACTAAATTGCATCTATTCCGCGCCACGTATCAACAGCGTTTCCGGGTGTTGCGGTAAAAAACGGGAGCGTTGCCATAGAAAAGAGGCTGGCAGGGTGCTGCAGTTTGGCGCGCTGAATCCCGGTCTCCACCAAAAAGCATCGAGCAAGATGCCACAACAAAGCAGATCGCACCTGCACAGGCTGGCGGGTGTGTTGGTTTGAATAAAAACGGGAGAATGTCATGTCAGATGCATACCTAATGCCGATCCGGCGCAGTTTGTTGCGCCCTGTTGTTGTGTCCCTCTGTGCAATGCTGAGCGCGTGCGCAGGCAGTCCGATTGTGAAGTGGGATCATACCCAATCCGCAGGATGCCAAAACAAAGAATGGGCGCAAGATTGCGGGCGCGAATACGCCGACCGCGCCGGCAATGCCTACCGCAATGCCCTGTATGGTCAGGTGGATCAACAAAGCAATATGCGCAATGGCTTGATTGTCGCAGGCGCGGCGATCTTGGGTATGTCATATGGCAAGGCGCACAAAGACGCTATCACCGGCGCCTCGCTCCTGAGCGGAACGGCTTATACCTTGGGCACTTACGAGTTTGATAAGCGGCGCTGGGATATTTATAACAAGGGCATTGAAGCGGTGAATTGCGCCAAGACGGCGGTGCTGCCGTTGAATTTGACAATGGAAGATGTTAAAGATCTGGATAAGCAATTGAATGGTTTGGAAAAGCACATGGGCCAATTGCAGGGCCGCTTGCAGGTGGTTGAAGGGGTTCTCGCATATTTAAAAGCGAAATACCCTGATGCCGATGCGCTTGATCCATACAAAGCGATTGTGAAAGAAGCGCAAAGCGATGTCCGCAGCTTGCAAAAAATTCACAAAGCGGGACGTAAGCTGCACGGCGGGGTGATCATGTCTGACAACCGCTTAAAATCCAGTGTGGATCAGATTGATCAACGTTTGAACGATGCGCTGAAAGACACGGTGCCTGATTTGAGCGCCATCCCCAAGATTGTGGGCGGCCTGGGCGCAATGTCGGCACAATTTGCACCAAGTCAGGACATCAAAGATATTTTATTGGGTAGCAATAAGGAGGAGAGCAAAGCCTCTTCTGGCGCCGACAATAAGGAAGAAAGTAAGGGAGAAACAGCTGCCTCTGCCAAGGAAAAAGCGGAAAGTAAAAAAAACCAGAATAAATCAATCAGTGAGAAGTTGAAAAAAGTTGATGATGCCAGTGAACCGGGCAAAGAAAATGGCTTAGGCAGCGGCACAACCGAACGTATGTTAATCAAAGCTTTGGAGTCCCTGAAACAACCGCTGGAAGATAGCTTTCAAGCCGCTCTCAAAGTACACGGCATATTGATCGCTTTTGATAAGAAGGTTGCGGCCAATGCTTTGGATGCCTGTGGCGATGCCAGCAAAATCGTACTGGATATGACGCTGACGACGAAGAGCATCAGCTTCACCAAAGGCGTGGAAGACAGCAAATCTGTCTTCATCAATGGCGGTACCAAACCCTACCATGTGGAAATTGACGGCAATAATGAGACCGGTCTTACCGTGCGCGGCCCGCGTATTGATGAAAGCCGGATCATGATTAATGTCAGCGAAAAGAGCAAAGACATCAAGAAAAAAGAAGTGCAAGTGCTGGTCAGTGACGCATCAAACCCTGTCAAAAGTGCGGTTTTGACAATCAAGCTGGAAGCGCCGAAAGCGGATGAAACGCCAGCTGCGGAAAAACCCAAGCAAAAAGGAAAGCAAAAAGCCTCGGGCGCGAAACCGGCTAATGCCACGAATGCTGGCGCAGCTGCCGGCGCAGCCACAGTGGCGCCACAGGCTGCGGCTGACAATTCTCCATGCATGGGGGGCAAAAAGAAGGACGCCAGCGGTAATTGCGTATAAAGTCAGGGAGTACAACAGCCGCCGCAACCAGATAACGGCGGCGGCTGTTTTGAGAAAAGCAGGCCGTAGCCTGCATTCATCAAATCCCACCCAAGCAAACGTACTTAATCTCCAAATAATCCTCAATCCCATACTTCGAGCCTTCACGCCCCAGGCCCGATTGCTTAATCCCGCCGAATGGCGCGATTTCATTCGAGATCAGGCCGGTGTTGACGCCCACCATGCCGGATTCCAGACCTTCCGCCACGCGCCAGATGCGGCCAATGTCGCGCGAGTAGAAATAGCTGGCCAGGCCGAATTCGGTGTCGTTCGCCATCTGCAACACTTCCTCATCGGTCTTGAAGCGGAACAAGGGAGCCAGCGGGCCGAAGGTTTCTTCTTTCGCCACCCGCATGTCCGAGGTCACATCCGCCACCACGGTCGGTTCAAAAAAGCTGTGGCCCAGCGCATGGCGTTTGCCGCCGGTCAGCAGGCGGCCGCCTTTGGCCAGCGCGTCAGCGATGTGCTCTTCCACTTTTTGCACCGCTTTTTGATCGATCAGCGGGCCTTGCGTCACGCCCGGCTCCACGCCATTGCCCACCTTCAGCTTTTGCACGGCAGCGGCGAATTTTTCCGCGAACGCGTCATACACGCCATCTTGCACATAGATGCGGTTGGCGCAGACGCAGGTTTGGCCGGCGTTGCGGTATTTGGAAATCAAAGCGCCTTCCACTGCCGCATCCAGATCGGCATCGTCAAATACGATGAAGGGCGCATTGCCGCCCAATTCGAGCGAGAGTTTTTTAATGGTCGGCGCGCATTGTTGCATCAGCACGCGGCCCACTTCGGTGGAGCCGGTGAAAGTCAGCTTGCGCACAATCGGGTTGGACGTCATTTCGCCGCCGATGGCGCGCGATTGGCCGGTAATCACGCTGAATACGCCAGGCGGCACGCCGGCGCGCTCAGCTAACACCGCCATCGCCAGCGCGGAATACGGGGTCAGATCGGCCGGGCGCACCACAATCGTGCAGCCCGCCGCCAGCGCCGGGCCGACTTTGCGCGTGATCATCGCCGCCGGGAAATTCCACGGGGTGATGGCGGCGCACACGCCGATAGGCTCTTTCAAGACCACGGTGCGCTTATCGTTCCAGGGCGATTGCATGACATCGCCGCAGATGCGCTTGGCTTCTTCGCCAAACCATTCCAGGAAGGAGGCGGCAAAGGCGATTTCACCGCGCGATTCGGTCATCGGCTTGCCCTGTTCGGAAGTCATGATCAAGGCCAGATCTTCCTGATTGGCCATCATCAGATCGTGCCATTTGCGCAAAATCGCGGCGCGCTCTTTGGCGTTCTTCTTGCGCCAGGCCGGCAGCGCAGCATCCGCCGCTTCAATCGCGCGGCGCGCTTCCGTCGCGCCCATATACGCCATGACGCCGATTTGCTCACCGGTGGCCGGATTGCTGACGGCCAGGGTTTTGCCATCGTCGGCATCGCACCAGACGCCATTGATATAGGCTTGTTGGCGCAAGAGGCTGGGGTCTTTCAATTGCAACATGTGTACTCCTGGTGATGTGGTTCGCAAAGGGAGATGCCGGCATGCTCTGATGCCGCTTACCGCATATGCGATGCGTAAGCAGACACAAGAGGCACATAAACTGCAAAAAACAGGCGAGACAGCGATCTTCTTAATATATTAAGCAGATCTGGCACTATAATGTAGTACCAATTCTTTTTTTTTGATGGGGCCACTTTGAAAAACAGCACCCTGAGCGACTTCTTGCAACAAAAACTGGAACGGGAGCACCCATTGCCCATGAATCGCCAATTGTATCAGCTGATACGCGAGGCGATTTTGCAGCAATACCTGCCGGTGGGCTTGCAGCTGCCCAGCTCGCGCGAATTGGCGCGCGAATTGGGGATTGCGCGCAATACGGTGATGTTCGCCTATGAGCAATTAATCGCCGAAGGTTTTTTGCAGACCCGGCCCGGGGCCGGCAGTTTTATCGCTGACACCACGCCGCAATTGCCGCCTGAGCATGCCGCCAGCGGTGCGCCTTTGGCGAGTCAGGATGCGCCGCTGTTTTCGCGTCGCGCCCGCACCTTGCTGGCGCATAGCGGGGTCAGCGAACAGCAATCCGGCGCTTTCATGCCGGGGCTGCCGGATGTGGCGCACTTTCCGTACAAAGTCTGGACCCGCTTGCATAACAAAGTCTGGCGCCGCGCCCGGCTGGATATGTTGAGTTACAGCCAAAGCGGCGGCTACATGCCGCTGCGGGCGGCGATTGCCGATTATCTGCGCTTGGCGCGCTCGGTGAATTGCAGCGCGGAAAATGTCTTGATCACACATGGCATTCATCAATCGCTGGACTTGATCGCCAAGCTTTTATGCGACGCCGGCGATACCGCCTGGGTCGAAGAGCCTGGTTACTGGGGCATTAAAAGCGTCTTGCATGCGCTCGATGTGACCCCTGTGCCGATGGCGGTGGATGAGGAAGGCATGCGTTTGCATAATCCGGCAGAGGGGACATGTGCAGGGCCAAAGCCGAAGCTGATTTGCGTCACCCCGTCACACCAATATCCGACCGGCGCGCTGATGAGTCTGGCGCGCCGCCGCCAACTGCTGGAATACGCGCAAAGCCATCAAGCCTGGGTGGTGGAAGACGACTATGACAGCGAATTCCGTTTTATGGGGCGGCCGCTGGCCAGTCTGCAAGGCATGGATGCGCAAGGGCGCGTGTTATACACCGGCACCTTCAGCAAGACTTTATTCCCGGGTTTGCGCATCGGCTTTCTGGTCGTGCCGCCGGCGCTGGCGCCGGGCTTCGCCACCGCCTTGTCCGAGTTATACCGGGGCGGACATATTTTTACCCAGGCAGTCTTGACCGATTTCATTAACGAAGGCCATTTTGCCGCGCATGTGCGGCGCATGCGCCAGCTGTACGCCGAGCGCCGCCTGTGTTTGCAGCAGGCGATTGCGCGCGAATTGCCCAAGGCCACTTTGTACAGCGGCGGCGAAGCCGGCTTGCATCTGACCTTGCGCTTGCCGGATGAATGTGATGACGTGGCTTTATGCGCGGCGGCGCGCGCCGCCGGCATTATCGCGCGCCCGCTCTCGGCCTATCATTTGCAAACCGGGCCGGCCTGCGCGCGCGGTCTGGTGTTGGGCTACGCCCATGTGCCGCCGGCGCAAATCGATAGCGCGTTTGCGCAACTGGCGCGGCTGATTTTGCAATATTCTCCGACGCTGAAGATTTGATTGAAATTTTTCCACTGCGCAATAGAATGACATTACAGCTCCCCCACGCCTGCAGCTGTGTGCATTACCTCAACCGGGCGCCATATCCCTGCTCCCTTCTGTCTTGCTGAATCAGATAGAAAGTCAATCATGAAAGCATTCAAGTATGCGCCTTTGTGCCTGGCGCTGGGATCTACTATGGCGCAAGCCGCTCTCAATCCTTTGCCGGCCGCGCCGGATACGCTCAGCTTTGTGATGAGCGTCTCCAATCGCGCTGGTTTCCCCAGTCAGCCGATGGGACTGTTGACCTTGCAGCAGCAAGGCGCGGATACGCGCTGGACGCTGACTGCGAATTGGGCCAGCCAATACGATGTCAGCAATCCCTTCGTGATGTCGCTCGGCTTTGCGCTGCGTGATGGCGCGCTGCATCAGAGCAGTCTGCCATTGCAAAATCTGGCCGGACAAGTGGGTTTGAAAAGCTTCGATCAGAGCGGCGTTTTCTTTACTTCCGCCAACAGCAGCGCGCGCTTCACCAATGGCGAGCAAGTCAGCTGGGTGTTTAACAATACCCGGCTGGATCAATTTCTGATTAAAGACTTGCATATCAACTCGCTGTATAACGGCCAATCGGTGAAATTTACGCCAAGCGCCACGCCTGATGCGCCGGTTTGGGCGGCGCTGTTGGGCGGCCTGGGTTTGCTCGGCCTGCGCCGGCGCCGTAAAAACGCCGCGCAAACACTGCAAGCCTGATGATGCGAGCTTGCGCGCATCGGCATGCAAGCCGGTGCGCGCGCTGACTGTTTTTAGCCAACTCTGCAGAGACCATAGAGCAGAAAGCCAATGTATGACTTAAGTTGCTGCATAGCACAAAATAATGGTCATACTGTAAAACTTGACACTTTACGGAGCCTGCATATGGTATTTTTGCTGCGCCGCAGTAAACTCATTTTCCGTTGCCCATGCAACGTTTTGACCCTTCAGAAACACCATACCGGGCGCCTCAACCCTGCTCCCTTCTTTCTTATAACGTAATAAACAATAGAAAGCAGATCATGAAAAAACTGATGTTTGCAGTTTTTGGTGTGGCAGTTTGTGTTTCCTCTGCGCACGCAGCTGTGCAAGTGCTGCCAGGAGAGGCCAGTCTCCTGAGCAGCCGCAGCTTTGTGCTTGGAGCATCGAATATCGCCGGCTTCCCAAGCCAGGAAATGGGACGGTTGACGATTCTGCAAGACGGCGCTGACACCAAGTGGACTTTGTCGGCAAACTGGGCCGATGCCTATAACGCCAGCAATCCTTATGTGATGGGGCTGGAGTTCAGCATGCTATCCGGCAATCTGAATCAAGCCAGCCTGCCCTTGTTTGATGTGGCAGGCCAGGTTGGCGTGAAAAGCTTTGGCCGGAATGGCGTGGTCTTCACCAGCGCCAATAACAGCAACCGTTTTACCGATGGCGAACAGGCGAGTTGGATCTTCCGCAATACCAATGTGGAGCAATTTCTGATTCAAAACATGCACGTCAACGCTATCTATAACGGGCAATCAGTGAAATTTGCGCCGCTGAGTGTGCCGGAGCCGGAAACATGGGGCATTATGCTGGCCGGTTTGGCGCTGCTGGGTTTGCGCCGTTATCAGCGCAAACAGACGCTGCAAGCTTAAGCTGAAAACGGGCAGAGGGGGAAAAGGCGTTGCGGCGTCTTTTTCCTTTCTTTATGGAAACAAAATATTGTCATAATTATTCTCTTTTGGTGTCGATTGGGCAGCGCTTTTTAATATTCAGCTTGCTTTTTTATGGCGATTCTATACACTCCTGTTCCGAGCAGATGTTCTGCAACAAAATCTGCTATCTGCTATCCTGCATAAAAACGATCAAAGAAAGCTCCCTGATGAACAAATTGACGCACTTTGCTGCGCTTGCCCTCGCCCTTTCGGCTGGCGCCGCTCAAGCTGGAACGCTGAATCTTCCCTCCGGGTCGCTCAGCGAATACATCTTCAATGTCTCCAACAACGCCGGATTCCCGAACCAGGAAATGGGTCGTTTGAGCATTCTGCAAGTCGGCTCCGACACCAAATGGACTTTGTCGGCCAACTGGGATAACCGCCTGAACAGCTCCAACCCATTCGTATTTGGCCTGGATTACGCAATGACTTCGGGCCGTATCAGCCAAAGCAATCTGTCGCTGTTTGACGTGACCGGTCAAGTTGGTTTGAAGAGCTTTGGCGATCGCGGCGTGTTCTTCAATCCGTCCAACAACGCCAACCGTTTCACCGATGGCGAAAAAGTCAGCTGGATTTTCAAAAACACCAATATCGCCAACTTCCTGATCAAGGATTTGCATGTGAACGCGGTGTATAACGGTCAATCGATCAAATTCACCCCGACCCGCCCGGTGCCGGAAGCGGAAACCTGGGCCATGATGCTGGCCGGTCTGGCCGGTTTTGGTCTGATGCGCTATCGCAAGCAGTCGAAGCTGGCATAATTTGGCTTCACGCCAACTCAAAAAAGGGGTTCTGCGGAACCTCTTTTTTTATGCCTGGAAGGACGTCATGCAATATCACTATCGTTTGTTGAATGTGTTTGCCGAAAGCACCTTCGGCGGCAATCCGCTGTGTGTGTTTGAAAATGGCAGCGGCTTGAGCGATGCGCAAATGCAGCTCATCGCGCGCCAGTTCAATTTATCGGAAACGGTGTTTCTCTTGCCCGCCGATACGCCTGATGCGGACATGCGCTATCGCATCTTCACACCCGGCTATGAAATGCCATTCGCCGGCCATCCGACCCTGGGCAGCGCGCATGTCTTGCGCAGCTTGCTGGGGCGCGCCGGCGAAGCGCAATGCAGCGTGCGCATGGTATGTCAGGCCGGTTTGGTGCCGGTGCATGCGAATGGCGCGGTGTGGCGATTCCGCGCCCCCAGCCAAGGCTTGCCGCCCTGCCGTCCCGAACCATTGGCGCTGCCGCAATTATTGGCTTTGCTCGGCCTGCAAGAACAGGATCTGGCCGGCCCGCCGCAGCGCGTAAATACCGGCAAAGAGCAATTGCTGCTTCCCTTGCGCAGCAAAGAAGCTTTGCAGCGCGCCACCCCCGGCAATTTCAAAGACTGGCCGGATTGTCCGGTGGCAGAGCGCAATGCGTACTTGTTTGTGCTGGATGGGGAACATGAAGTGGCGGCGCGCTTTTTCTGGATGGCGGCTGACGGCTCGGTGGGGGAAGACCCCGGCACCGGCTCAGCCTGCGCCAATCTGGGCGGCTGGTTAATGCACCAGGGCGCCGCGCTGCCCTTGCGCAAACATGTGACCCAAGGCGAGAAAATTGAACGCTTGAATCATTTATATCTGGAAGTGGATGCAGAGCAGGGCATCCATGTCGGCGGCAGCGTGATTGAGCTGGGGCGCGGGTATTTGGAGTTGTGAGGCAGTGGAACAAAGATGGCGCTGACGCTCAATACTCCAGCAGATGCTTTAAATACAGCGTCTCGCCATCTTTGACTGCAATTTTACAGGCGTCATCCGGGGCGGATTTTCCGGCAGCAGCCAAACCGGTGTTTTGTTTGCGCAAATTCATGCCGCCGCACAGCAGTATGAAACGTTCACGTCCGATTTTGAGCTGCGGCTTCTCGCTGCGGTAAAAATTCTGCTGCAAACTCAAGGCGTAGTGTACGAAGGCGCGCGTGCTTTTGAATTGCCCGGCGTACCCTCCCTTGCCATCGCCCGATTTCAAATCCAGATAAACAATCTCCAGCCCACCGGCTTTTGCACCCTGCGCTTTGGTATACACAATCACGCAATCACAAACCCGATGTGGGCTGCAACCTTCCACATTATCTTGCAACAGGGGCGAGACCAGGGCCGCGCCGGGTTTGAGCATGGCATGGGTTTTACTGGCGCGATCCGGCGAAAAGGCAAACCAATTGCCGCCGCGTGCCTCGATATGAATTTTGCGTAAGGTGGCGCCGGGATCATCTTCTTGCACTGAAATGAGCGCATCTTGATCGCTGCGCGCGGAGACGCCGTGCAGAATCTGGCATAACTGCGTCAAATCAGGATTCACAACTCGCCCCCAAACAGAATTTCTTCCTGTATCCGGTTTAAATCGTCGATTTCGCTGTCAAACGATGAAACCGCAATCCCGCGCGCAGGATCAACCGGGGCCAAGGTCAAGGTGTTGATGCGCTTGCGCCGTCCCTTGACTTTGCCGGGGCCGGCGACATACAGATGCACGCTGTCGGGTTGCAATAATTCCTGCTCTGCATAGCCGAATTTTTCCCGCATCTGACGCGCATGCGGGGTGTCTTGCGCCAGCATGATCAAGGTGTTGACTTCCTTCACCAGATAATCGCTGTGCGTGCTCAACATTACGCGCACGCCGGCGTTCACCAGCCGCGCCAGGAGGCGGGCGAAGCGGCGCTGATTGCGCGGGTGCAGATTGAGTTCGGGTTCGTCTATCATCAGCAGGTCGCCGGGACGGGCGAAAGACTTCAGATAGATATCGAAATCCGCCAATGCGCGCACCGCGCTGGACGCCTCGGCCAAACTCATATCTTGGCGCACGCCTTGCGGCGTGTAGCGTATGCCTTGTTCTGCACTGGATTGATAGGCGCCGCCGGCAATCTGGACAAAGCATTGCAGCAATGCCGGATCAGATTTCACCAATTCGCCCTGTATTTTTATTGGCGGGGCCATGCGCACAAAATTGATTTCATCCGTCACCGCTTGCGGATAGCGCGCCTGCATAATTGGCGAGGACAGCTCAGCTTGCGGGTCTGCTTGCAAGCGGCTGATGAATTTGCTGCGCGCATAGTCCAGTTCGCGGTAAAACTGCATGATGCCGCTGCGCTCGGAGCTGAAGAGTCGAACCGTTATTTGCAGCACATGCCAAATTAAAACCCATGCCAAAACTTTTGCTGCTTCGGAAGAAGTTGCAAGCGGGTCACCAAAAGACTTGAGTCCCAACACGGCAAATGGCCTTGGCTCGTAACGAAAATGAACGTTGATTTCCGTCATAAACACGGTTTCCAATCCGGCCATTCGTATCGCCAAATCTGGGGCCTCCGCGATTTTTGCTCGAAACACCACTTTTTCAAAACGTTGTGCATCGCACGCAAACACCGCCGGTAAATCTTGCACAAACATGACGCTGGCGCGCGCCAACCATTCATCTAAACGATCAATGAACAATTCCTGTAAGCCGATTTCTATTGGCTGACCCGCCGGCCAGTGTTGTGCTTTGAAATAATCTTCAAAAATTCGCGTCAGGTAATCCGGCAGTCTGCGCAAAAACCCATACACCGCATACATCACATATGTCTTACCGGTGTTATTCTCCCCGCAAATCATGGTCAGACCTGCCAAGTCCAGCTCGGCATAGTCGATCTTCCCTAAATTTTCGATTGTGAATTTCAATCCGTTCTCCGGTTTTGTCGCGGCGGCGGGCATCGCCCCTCAAATCCCCATATTCGACAACAACCTGCTCAACTCGCGCAACACCGGTTCCAGCTTGGGATGCTGGGCGGCGAATTGGGCCGTCAATTCCTGCGAGCGGCGGGTTAAGCCGAAGCTGTTTTCATCCGCTTCGCGCTCTTCTTCCCGCTCTAATAATTCCTCGATATCGTCATTCAGCACACCCAGCAGGCGCTGTAATTCGCCATCCAGCTGTTCGGTCTGCGAGAGCTGTTGATGCAACTCGCGCAGGGTTTGTTTCAATTGTTCTTCTTGCATGTTTTTCTCCCTTAATCAGCCGCCGCCGGGGACAGCAGCGCATCCAAACCCCGGCGTTCCAGCAGCGGCGCCAGTTGCGCATCGCGGCCACGGAATTCACGATAGACTTGCAGCGGGTCGGCGCTGTTGCCGCGCGCCAGCACCATCTGGCGAAAGCGCTCGCCATTGGCGCGCGTCAGGCCGCCGTTTTGCACAAACCATGCTTCTGTGTCCGCATCCAATTTTTCACTCCACAGATAGGCATAATACCCGGCAGCGTAGCCGCCGCCAAAACTGTGCGAAAAATAGGCGCTGCGATAACGCGGCGGCGCCAGTTCAAACGCGATGCCGGCTTGCTGCAAGGCTTGTGCTTCAAACGCTTGCACATCGTCAGGAATTTGATCCGGGCGCAGGCTGTTCCAGGCCAGATCCAACAGCGCGGCGGCCAGATATTCCGTTGTCGCGTAGCCCTGATTGAATTTTTTCGAGGCTTGCAATTTATCCACCAGCGCTTGCGGCATCGCCGCCCCGGTCTGCCAGTGGCGCGCATAATTTGTCAGCACTTGCGGCCACAACATCCACATTTCGTTGATTTGCGACGGGAATTCGACGAAATCGCGCGGCACATTGGTGCCGGCGAACATCGGATAGCGCACCGCCGAAAACATGCCGTGCAGCGCGTGTCCGAATTCGTGAAACATGGTGCCGACCTCATCATAGCTGAGCAGGGTCGGCTCGCCCGTGGCCGGGGCTGGAATATTCATATGATTGCCAATCACCGGCTTCTGTCCCAGTAATTGGGACTGACTCACATATTCATTCATCCAGGCCCCGCCGCGTTTGCCTTTGCGCGCGTAAAAATCGCCCAAAAACAGCGCCAGCGGCGTACCGTCCGCGTTTTTCACTTCCCAGACTTTAACGTCCGGGTGATACACCGGCAGATCCGGGCGCGGCGTGAAGCTGATGCCGTACAACTGTTGCGCAGCGTAAAACACACCGTTTTGCAGCACATTGTTCAATTCAAAATACGGCTTCAATTCGCTTTCGTCGAAGGCGTATTCGGCTTGGCGGCGCTGTTCTGCATAAATATCCCAATCCCAGCTGGCCAGCGGCGTGGCGGCGCCGGCCAGATCTTGCAAGGCCGCCGCTTCGCGCTTGGCGTTGGCCAGCGCCGCCGGGGCCAATTCATGCAAGAGCTTGCGCACCGCCTGCGGCGTGTGCGCGGTTTCATCCTCCATGCTGTAGCTGGCGTAATCGGCATAACCCAGCAATTGCGCGCGCTCGGCGCGCAGCCGCGCTATGTCCCGCATCACTTGTTGATTATCGTAGGCGCTGCCATGCAGGCCGCGTTGCAGCGAGGCTTGCATCAGACGCTGGCGCAGGGCGCGGTTGTGCAATTGCGTATTCAAGGGCTGCGTGCTGGTGTTGCTGAGTGCGATCAGATATTTGCCGGCATGTCCGCGTTCTTGCGCAGCTTGCGCCAGCGCTGCAATTTGGGACGGACTCAAACCCGCCAGCTCGCTTTCATGCTCGACCAGCACGGCATCCGCCTGCGCCTCGGCCAACACATTCTGGCTGAAACGCGCATGCAATACCGCCAGCCCGGTATTCAATTCACGCAAACGGGCTTGTTGCGGCGGCGCCAGGCGCGCACCTTCGCGCACAAAATTATTCCAGGTCTTTTCCAGCAGACGCAGGGTTTCCGCATCTGCCTGCAAAGCGGCGCGCTGCTGATACACGGCATCAATGCGCGCAAACAGGGTGTGATTGAGAAAAATTTCGTCCCTGTGCTGCGCTAACTGCGGCGCCAGGGTGTTTTCAATCGCTTGCATCTGCGTATCGCTGATGACGCTGTTGAGATTGAAAAACAGTTTTTCCAGGGCCGCCAGGCGCAAACCGGAGCGTTCCAGCGCGATCACGGTGTTTTCCAGCGCAGGCGGGGCCGGATTGGCGGCAATCTGCGCTACTTCCTGCAAGTGCTCGCGCATGGCTTGCGCAAACGCCGGCAGATAATGCGCATGCCGCACGCGGTCAAAATGCGGCATCTGATATGGCAGGCTGCTGTCTTGCAGCAGGGGATTGGCGGCGGAATCGATAGCGTTCATAGCGGCTGGCTGAATGTGTGAAATAGGCGGCAGGCTGGCGCAACCAAACAGGCTGCACAACAAGATGCCACAAACGGGGAAACGCAGCATCTCATTGCAAGGTATGGCCGAGATGCGCCGGCTTTTCTTCCTGCACCAAAACCCAGGGCGACACCACCACCGCCCATAATGCGGCATCCTGCGCTTGCCAGCGCGCGCCGTCCGCATCGCTGGCGCGTTGCACTTGCCCGGCTTGCATCCAGGCGGCGACCTGTTCTTTTTTATCCAGCGCAAACTGGACCGCAACATCCACCAAATCAAGCTGATTGGCGACTTTGATCACACTGCCGGCGGCGTAATAGCGCAATAACTCGGCAAAGGGGAGACGCGCTGTCTCTTGATTCAGGCGTGCTTTAAGCGCCTGGGCGGGGTCAATTTTATAATCATGCATAAAATCAAGCTGCAATATTTGAAAACAACATCATACACCTCAGTATGGACAAAGCGCAGCAGGGCGCAAGATGCAAAAAATTTGTTGGCAAAGTGGCAAAGGGGATGTTTACTTGCTTGCCGCAAGGCACTACAATGTGCACATTCTCCTGTTAGCAGTAATTCACAGCTGATTGAAGTCCCCGCACAGGAGTGAAGCCGGCAGCACCCCACAGTTAAAACAACTCTTCAGGAAAGCACAATGAAAATGAAAATCGCAGCAGTTGCAGCAGGTTTGGCCCTCTCCGCCAGCGCTTTCGCAGGTCCGGTGATGTGGATTGGCGATAGCAGCGGTAAGCTGGGCAAAGTGGATGTGGCCACCGGCCAGGTGCAAGTGATCGGCAGCATGGGTCAAGCCATGACCGATATCGCCTTTGATCCGCAAGGCAATCTGTACGGCATCAATTTCGGCCAGCTGTTCCGCATCAACAAAACCAATGCCCAACTCACACTGGTTGGCAATACCGGCGTTGGCATGAATTCTCTGGTGTTTGACTACCAGGGCAATCTGTACGGCGCGAACAATTCCCTGTATCGCATCAACACCAACACCGGCGCAGCCCAGCTGATCGGCAATGGCGGCGCGCAATACGCTTCCTCCGGCGACCTGGCCTTTGTTGGCAGCCAGCTGTATCTGAGCAATGTTTATGGCGGCGACACCCTGACCCGCTTGGATGTGAACACCGGCGCCGGTACGAATGTCGGCAACATCGGTTTCAGCGCAGTGTATGGTCTGGCCACGAATGACAATGTGCATCTGTATGGCATGAGCAACACCACCATCCTGAATATCGACACCCTGACCGGCCAGGGCACTGCACTGGTGAACTACGGCGGCCAAGGTCTGGGCGCCGCCTGGGGCACCGCCTTCATCGGCGAAGCTGTGCCGGAACCGGAAACCTATGCCATGATGCTGTTGGGCCTGGGTGCAGTCGGCCTGTACGCCAAGCGTCGTAAAGCCGCTTAATTAAGTTTCATCCCCAATAAAAAACGCGCCGCCGGGCAACCGGTGGCGCGTTTTTTATTGTCATGCTGTCGCCGCGTACAAGCTGCGGGCGGCGCAGTGGTCAGCGGGTGGCGCGCTCAATCGCCGCATCCGTCGCATTCATCGGCTTGGCTGGCGGCGGTTCTTCTTTTTTTGGCGCATCCACCACTTGCAGCGAAGGCAGTTTGGCGTTTTCGCCCTTGCCGCAGGCGGTGTCGGAATACACGGTCTTGCCATCGATCACGCATTTTTGCAGGCGGCCTTCCATTTTCGGCGGCGCATCCTTGCCGGTGGCGGCGCTCTTGGCCTGCTGCATGGCCTCCTTGGTTTTATCCATCGCTTCAGCGGTTTTCTTATCCCCGGTGAATTTGGCGATGGCGTCAAAAAACACATTCCGTTCATAACGCATCGAAAACAGCGTGCCGACCACCAGCGCTGCGATCACCATAGAACCCACGGCTGTCCACAACAGACTGAGGCCGGCGCGGCAGCGTTTTTGTTGCAAGCTCTGCATTGTCATCTCATTCCCCTTACTTAGTGTTGGATGGTAAATCAGCGGAACCCATGCGGCGCAAAATCAAGCCGGTGCGAGACTGCAAATAAGACGAATTGCGGTGTTTGTCGTAATAGCGCGGATTGGGCAACATCACCGCCAGCTTGGCCGCCTGCGCCGCACTGAGCTGGGCGGCGGAAACGCCGTAATAGTGTCGCGCGGCGGCTTCCGCGCCAAACACGCCGACACCCCATTCCACCGAGTTCAGATAGATTTCAAAAATTCTTTCCTTCTCCATCACCGCTTCCAGCATGCCGGCGATGATGAATTCCTGGCCTTTGCGAAAGTAATTGCGGCCACCTGAGAGAAACAGATTTTTCGCCAGTTGCTGAGTGATGGTTGAGCCGCCGGCCACCACCTTGCCTTTTTTCATATTCTTTTCAAAGGCTTTTTGCAGCGCTTCCCAATCCACCCCTTCATGGTCGGAAAAATTGGCGTCTTCAGAAGCGATAATGGCGCGCTTTAAATTGGTGGAGATTTTTTTATACGGAACCCAGCTGTGCTTGAGCTGCGCATTTGGATTTTTTTCCTGCAAAATCGCCAGCTGTTCGCGCATAAAGCTGGTGGATTCGGGGTTGTAGTGCACCCACCAGCAAATGCAGAGGAAAAAATACAGCTGCGCCAATAAAAATAAAGTCGCGGGCAATATCAAGAGCCAGAAATACCAGCGCTTGAGCAAAAGCCGCCAAAAAGAGTGATCTGCCGCCATTTCTGTCCTATTGCGGAATCAACGCAAAGCCGCATACACCGGCCCGGTATCCGGCAGCACCCCGCGCCACCAGGCAAACGCCAGCGCAGCTTGCTGCACCAGCATGCCCAGGCCATCGCGCACCGCCACCCCTTGCGCCTGCGCCTGCTGTAAAAAAGGCGTCAGCGCACTGCCATACACCATGTCATACGCCAGCATCGTATGCGCAAACAGGGCGTCGGGCAAGTCCATGCCTTGCTCTTGCAAGCTGCTGGAGGTGGCGTTGATGATCAGATCCCACGGTTGTTGCGCCAAGGCAGAAGCTGCGTGCAAAGCGCTGGCGTCGAGTTGGCCGGGCTGCGCCAGACTGGCGAAATCCTGCGCCAGCGCCTGCGCCCGGGGCAGGCTGCGATTGGCGATATGCACCAGCGCCGGCCCTTCCTGCAACAAAGGCAGCAGTGCGCCGCGCGCCGCGCCGCCGGCGCCAAGCAGCAAGATGCGCTTGCCCTGCAAAGTCTGACCTGCCTGTTTTAAATCGCGCACCAGACCGGCCCCGTCGGTGTTGTCTGCTTCGATTCCGTGCGCGGTAAAGCGCAGCGTGTTGACCGCGCGCGCGCATTGCGCCGCCTGGCTCAGATGCTGCGCCAGCGCGAAGGCTTGCTCTTTGAACGGCACGGTCACATTCGCGCCGCGCCCGCCTTCGGCGATAAAGGCTTGGATGCTGGCGGCAAAACCATCCAGCGGCGCCAGCCGTTTTTGATAGTCGATATCCTGGCCGCATTGGGCCGCGAACATGGCGTGAATCTGCGGTGATTTGCTGTGTGCGATCGGATTGCCGAATACTGCGTACAGATCACTCATCGCCTCTCCTCAATTTGCGCGCAATTCCGCTTCCAGTTTTTGTTCGCGCGTGAAGGTGAAGCGGGTCACCACCACCCACACATCATCGCGGTCTTTTGAGCGCATATTCGGCGGAAATATGCCAAACGGCGCGGAACGTTGCACAATTCGCAGCGCCGCCTTGTCCAGATCAGGATTGCCGGAACTGCGGTCCACCGTCACCCCGCCTTCCTTGGTGTAAATACTGCCATCCTGAAAAATCGGAATCGACAAGGTCAGCTGACCATACAGCTTCTTGCCTTCCTTTTGCGGAAAGTGCAGCGTGCCGAAATCCTCGATCTTCTTTTGCATTTCTTTGTAATAGCGCGCATAACCCTCGGCGCGGGTGGAGGGCGTGATATAGAACTTGCGCGGGCGCTTGTTTTGGTCTTGGATCGTATTGGCGATTTCCGCCACCGAGCGCGCAATCACTTTCTGGCTTTCCTGCGCATCCATGCCGTCTTGCGGCGTGCTGCGCTTGCTCTGTTGCGCCGCATCCGGGGCCGCCACGATCGGCGCGCCGGCGCGCGACAGAATTTCCGCCTGGGCGCGCTCCAATTCCTCAATCTTGGCCTGGGTTAATTGAATCGCATCGCCATCGCTGACTTTTTGCAAATCCGGCAGCGGCGATTTGGCATGGCCCTCATCGGCATTGCCGCCGCCTTCCAGATTGGCCTGGGCGATGGCGTCGGCTTTTTTCGGTGCTTTATCGTGCTTGGCGTTCACCAGAATCACTTCCAGACCGCTGTCAGCCGGGCGGAATTGAAAGGTTTCCGGCGCCACAAAGCGGATCGCCAGCAACATCGCATGGAAAGCGAAAGAAATGCCGAGCGCAAGCGGCAGGAAGCGGTTTTCCGGATTCATGGACGATAACAGACGCATAATGCAGCAGGATAATCAGATGGGCACGGCATTCTACCACCGGCGCCTGTGAAACCGGGATGCCATATTGATAACATCATGCCAGCGCCTGTTCGTTGGCGTTGCCGGCATCGTCTTGCGCGGCCTGCTCCGGGCTGGCGGCTGGCGCCGCCTCTGGCGCCGCGTCTGCAGCGACCTGCTCCGGGGCCGCGCTTTCGACTTCCTCTTCCTCCTCGCCCAGATCTTCGCTGACGCCATGCACTTCCAGCAAACGCGCCTGCACGCTCAAATCCAATTCATCCCAATCAATCACATCCAGCCGCACTTGTGCGCCGCGCGCCAATTGCGGCATGCCGGGCAGGCGCAGAATCAGCGGAATCTCGACCAAGCGCAACACCTCATCTTTCAACACCACCGCCTCGACCTGGCGCGCCTGCTGTTGCGCCAGCCAGCGCAAGCACCAATAGCGCTCCATGGTTTGCTGATATTCAGCATACGCGGCATACGCGGCGTCAAAGGCGGACACAATCGCGAACAGATTCGCATCGCGCTGCTTGAAGGGCGCAGCCAGCGGCGCGGCCACGCCATGTTGCAAACACGCCAGAATCTGCCATTGATTCACCAGATCGGTATAGCGGCGCAGCGGCGAGGTGCTCCAGGCGTATTGATCCACCCCCAAACCCTGATGCGGCGCAGCGTGGGTCAGCATGCGCACCTGCATCTTGCCGCCCCAGCCGGCTTGCTGGCAGCGGTAAATCCCCGGCACGCCATGTTCCGCCATCAACTTGCCCCAGGTGGAATTGGCGAAAATCATCAATTCCGCCACGATCTTGTCGAGCGGCGCGCCACGCTTGCGGCGCACAATGCTGACCACCCCGTCTTCCACATAAAAATTGAAATCGACCCGGTTATTCGACTCCGGGCGCAGACCGAAAGCGGCGCGCTTGGCCATGCGCTGCGCTTCCAATTGCTGCGCCCAACGCCACAGCACATCGAATTCGCGGCGGAAAGGAAAGTCGCCGCTGCCCTCATTCAAGGCTTGTTCCGAGACCAGCTCATCCAAATCCTGATGGCGTAAATTCGCCGCCATTGGCACCCGTTCGGCGCGGCTGAAGCAATTTTCCAACTGGCCTTGCGCATCCAGCACCGCATACAGCGAAAGCGCGGCGCGCGCCTGGCCTTCGCCCAGGGTGTATTCCTGCACCACCGCATCCGGCAGCATGGTGATTTTGTCGCCCGGCATATACACCGTGGACAAGCGCTGACGCGCCACCACATCAATCGGATCGCCGGGACGGATGCACAAACCGGGCGCAGCGATATGAATCCCGACCTGCCAGCGCCCATCCTCCAGCGCGGTGACCGAAAACGCATCGTCAATTTCCGTGGTGGTGGCGTCGTCAATCGAAAACGCCTGCACCTCAGCCAAGGGCAATTGCGCCGGCGGCGGCGGCAATTCCAGCGCCGGGAACCCGGCCCCCTTGGGGAAATGGTCGAGCATAAAACGCGCATCGTGCAAACTCTTGGCGTCGGCCAGACCGCCCAAGCGCAACATCAGGCGCGCCGGCGCGGTTTGCAATTGCGCGCAAGCCTGCTCCAGCGCCTTGTATTCCATGCTGTTCTTGTCCGGCTTGCACAGCAGATATTTGACCAGGGGGCGGAAATTGTCCGGCAATACGCCCTGCGCCATCTGCTCGACCCACTGCGCCTGTTGCGCCGCCTGCTGTTTTTTCTTTTCGATGCCGGCCAGCGCCGCTTGCAAAGCCGCTTCCGGGGCCGGCTTATACACCCCGCGCCCCTTGCGGTAAAAATACATCGGCGCGCCATGCAAACGCAGCAACAGCGCGCCAAGCTGCACCGCACTGAGCGGCTCGCCGAAATATTCCTTGGCCAAATCGGCGAAATTGAATTCTTCCGCGCCCGCCACTTCCCACACAAAATCGAGGTCGATTTCTTCGCTCAACTGCTGCGCCTGCTGCAACATTTCCGCCGGGGCCGGGCTGGCGTATTGCAACAGCACATCGCGCGCCTTGACCTTGCTGCGCTTGCCGCTGGCCAATTCCACTTGATACGACTCACCCGCTTGCGACAATACGACGCCGACTTTGAAATCGCCCGATTCTTCAAAAAAAACATTCATCACGCTCACCCCATGCGGCCCTGTGGCCGGGTTGGTCGCGGCTGCGGCAATTGCAGCAGCCACGGAAAAAAGACTTCAGTCACCAGCAATACGCCATGTTTGCGGCGGTACAGACAGCGGCGCGCATACAGTTGCGCGCCAGCCAATTGCGCCGCCAAGTGCGGCGCATGCAAGCGCAGCGCGGCCAGCGCACGTTGCGCCAGCGGATGTTGCGGGGCCAGTCTGGCCAGTTGCAAAGCACCCTGGCGCACCAGCGGATCGCCAAACAAAATACTGCCCAGACTGCGTTCGCCCAGAGTGGAAAATTGCGGCCAATCGTCGGCATTCGCTTCCAGCGGCGTCACGGTATGCGCAAACACCACCGGCGCGCCATCGCATTCCAGCAAGACCTCGCGTTCCCAGGCATGGCGCCGGCGCGGCAAACCGAGCGCGCCGGCCTCATCGGCCAGACAGGGCGCGCGCCACTGGTGCAGGCAGCGCACGCGAAAAACCTGACAGCGCGCGCGCAATTTCAGCGTCAGCGAAGCCTGATCCATCAGCCAGATGCGCATCGCCGGCGCCGCATTCACATGCGCGCGCCAGTGCGCCCGCGCATGCGCGCGCGCCGGCTTCACCGGCCCTCCCGCGCAAACGCCAGCACTTGCGGCAGATACGCGGCAAATTCACTGATGCCGTGATCGCTGCCCTGAATGATGTGCTGACGCGCGCCGGCGTAATGCTGCGCCATCTCGCGCCAGTCCAACACTTCATCCCCCGTCGCCGCGAGTAAAAAATAACGCTCCGGGCGGCTGATCTGCGCCACTTCCAGCGCTTCCAACTGCGCCACATATTCCGGCAAAAAGACAAACGGCTCGGCAGAATGGTATTGCGTACCGGTTCCGACCTGATCGTGCAATAAGCGCGCCGGGCGCACCGCCGGATTCAGCAACACGCAGCGGCAGCCATAACGCTGCGCCAGCCAGGTGGCGTAAAACCCGCCCAGCGAGGAGCCGATCAGACACAATTCTTGCGGCGCCGCAGCTTCAATCAAGCCCGCCGCCAAGGCCACGGCTTGCGCCGGCGACGGCGGCAATTGCGGGCAGAGCCATTCCGCCGCCGGCACATGCTGCGCCAACAGGCGCGCCTTGAATGAAGCCGGGGAAGAACGGAAGCCGTGCAAATACAAAATCATTGCGCCAGTCCATCCAGAATCTTTTGATGCACGCCGCCAAAACCGCCATTACTCATCACCAGCACGCAATCGCCTTCCTGCGCGGCGCGGCAAATGGCCTGGGTTAATTCGTTCAAATCAGAAAAACTGCGTGCTTTATCGCCCAACGGCGCCAAAGTCGCCGCCAAATCCCAGGACAGCGCATCTTTGCCGCTCAAGGCGCCATAGCCGAACACCAGCTCGGCCCCGGCCAGACTGCCCGGCAGCGCATCCTTCACCGCACCCTGTTTCATGGTATTGCTGCGCGGCTCCAGCACCGCCAGAATGCGCTGCTGCGGCTGCAAACGCGCGCGCAGACCGGCGATGGTGGTGGCGATGGCCGTTGGATGGTGGGCGAAATCGTCATACACCACCACCCCGCGCACCGTACCGCGCACTTCCATGCGCCGCTTGACGCTGGCGAAGCGGGTCAGCGCATCAATCCCTGCCGCCGGCTGCACGCCGACATGGCGCGCCGCCGCCAGCGCCGCCAGGGCATTCGCGCGGTTGTGCGCGCCTTGCGCGGCAAATTGCAAGCGGCCTTGCAGCTGCCCCTGCAAGAGCACATCAAAACTGCCGTCATCATGTGCAATCGCCTGCCAATGTGCATCAT
The DNA here is from genome assembly GCF_037300705.1 of Massilia sp. W12. Taxonomy (NCBI): domain Bacteria; kingdom Pseudomonadati; phylum Pseudomonadota; class Betaproteobacteria; order Burkholderiales; family Oxalobacteraceae; genus Massilia; species Massilia sp. W12. The sequence goes on from NZ_CP147776.1 coordinate 5,673,252, forward strand.
CTGCGCCGAAATACTCCACTTCACTCCAGCAGCCGCGCGCCAGCACGCGCGCCAAGGCCGCCTCTTCGCGATTCACAATCAGCCGGCCAATGCCGGGGATAGTGCGCACTAAATGATGGAATTGGGTTTCAATCGCTGCAAGATCAGGGAAAATGTCAGCATGATCGTACTCAAGATTATTCAGCACAGCGGTTTTCGGGCGATAGTGCAAAAATTTGCTGCGCTTATCGAAAAACGCCGTGTCATATTCATCGGCTTCGATCACAAAGAAGGGAGTAGAAGTGGTGTTGCGTGCAGATATGCCGAAATTGCAGGGAATGCCGCCAATCAAAAAGCCCGGCTCATAACCGCAATCCTGCAAAATCCAGGCCAGCATCGACGCGGTGGTGGTTTTGCCATGCGTGCCGGCCACCGCCAGCACCCATTTATCGCGCAGAAAATGTTCGCCCAGCCATTGCGGCCCGGAGACATAGGGCAGACCGCGATTCAAAATTTCTTCCATCAGCGGATTGCCGCGCGACACCACATTGCCGACCACGAATAAATCCGGCTGCAAATCGAGCTGCTCCACGCCAAAGCCGGCAGTCAGGGCGATGCCCTGCTGTTCGAGCTGAGTGCTCATCGGCGGATACACATTCGCATCGCAACCGGTAACGCGGTGCCCGGCCTGCTGCGCCAAGACCGCCAAACCGCCCATAAAAGTGCCACAAATTCCCAGAATATGAATATGCATCGTGATCCGCCGCCAAAATCGTCAAGCAAGAGCGGGATTTTACCGCATACGGCGCCACGCGCGCGCTGTGTCAAGCATGCGAAGCCATTACAATGCAGACAAAACCGCCAAAGGAGACGCCATGCCGTATATCTATGCCGATGTGGATAATTTGCAAAACACCGATAAAGTGGGTTCCAAACACTGCGTCGCCTTAATCCAGCACTATACCGATGCGCCGAATACCCGCGACTGGAGCGAAGGCCAGGTGGTGATGGGCAGCAGCGGCCTGGCGAAAGGCACAGCCATCGCCACCTTTGTCGCCGGGCGCTACCCCAACCACAGCAGCGGCAACCACGCCGCGTTTTTGCTCTCGGTGGAGTCAAACGGCATCTGGGTGATGGATCAATGGAAAGATGACGCCTCCAAGCCCAAAGTCAGCAAGCGTTTTTTGCGCAAGAAAGGCAAGGATAAGAACGGCAAATTCATTGACCCCAGCAATAACGCCGACGCCTATTCCGTCATCAATTAACGCCGCTTTTACCACGCGCTACAAGTCCGGGATCATCATGAATCTGAGCCGATTTTTCTGTGCGCTGAGCAGCGCCCTGTGCCTGAGCGCCCCGGCGCTGGCGCAAACGCTGCAATGCCCGCCGACTGTGCAGACCAAGGCAGGCAGCTTGCAACTGCAGCAAACCCCGGCCGGCTTTGCGCCATATTTTGAAGGCGGCCAGCTGCCCTTGAGCGGCGCCAGCATCTTCGACGGCCCGCCCGAACAGGGCGCGCAATTACAGCCTGCGGGCGGCAAAGGCGTATTGCGCTGGTCTTTGTCAGACGCCCAGGCCGGCGTCTGGCTCTCTTGCGACTATGCTCAAGGCTTGTTCCGCCTGGTGCAAAAACTGCCGCATACGCCGCGCAGTTGCAGCGCGAAGCTGTATAAAGAGGGCAAATCGCCGCTGTTGCAGGCAGTGTTTTCGTGTGAGTGAGAGGCGTAACCAGACAAATTCCCGTCTGCTGCCGAATGCTTGCAAAACCCCGTAAAATCCACGCATCAAGCCTGGAGCCGCCCATGTACGCCAAATCTTTATCCATCAGCAATTTCAAATGCTTTTCGCAAGCACAAATGGACTGCCAATATCCGGGAAGGCCGGATGGAGCGGCATTGGCATTGCCGAATGTGAATTTGGTGCTGGGGGATAATGGTGGCGGCAAGTCATCGGTGTTGCGGGCGTTGGCGATTGCGGTGTTGGGGCAATTTCTGAATCAGAGTGGGTTTGTGCCATGGCGCTTGGTGCGGCGCACTATGCAAGTCAATCCAATCCAAGCTGAGTTAGCGCTTGCGGTAAGCGAAAACCAAGCTGCTGGCGAATTCATTTCGCACGAAATATTCGACTTTGTTGAAGGCGCGGAACGATTGTTGGAAACCAGATTACAACGTGATATCAGTAATGGTCTTGACATACTGCATTCACATAGCAGATTCAATCCCGCAACAAGCGAAGGCAGCTATTTTGTCATCGGCTACGGCGCCACGCGGCGCCTGGAAATCGGCGACTACAGCGAAAGCCAGGCGCGCCGCACCCGTGGCGTCCATTATGGGCGCGTCGCCAGCCTGTTTGAAGACCATCTCGCCCTGCGTCCCATGCAAGCCTGGGCGCCACGCCTGCGCAACAAGGCGCCGGAAACCTTCACCCAGGTGGTGGCCAAACTCAATCAAGTGCTGCCACAAAATGTGCGCTTCGCCGGCGAATTTGAAGATGAGGATGGGCCGCCCATCTTTTTGTTTAACAACAATCCCACACCCCTGGCCGCATTGTCCGACGGCTATAAATCATTTATCGGCTGGGTTGCGGATTTAATCGGTCAGTTGGCCGAAGTTGCGGATGGGGCGCAGCTTGACAGCGTGTCCGGCATCGTTTTACTGGATGAAATCGACTTGCATTTGCACCCGGCATGGCAACGTGTGGTTGTGCCGAATCTGGCGCAAGCCTTCCCCAAGCTGCAATTTTTCTTCACCAGCCACAGCCCGCTGGTGGCGGCGACGGTGCAGCATCAAAACATCTTTGTCACGCAAATCGGGCCGGATGGCGGCGCCACGCTTGCCCAACTTGGCGAGCATGTGCATGGACGCAGTGTGGAAGATTTATTGCTGTCCTCGTATTTCGGCCTCGACACCACGCGCCCGGAGGCGTTTGCGCGAGAAAGCCAGAGTTTGTTTGAGCGCGCGGCGCAAGGCGATGCGCAAGCCGCCCTGGATTTTCTGCAAAAACTCACTGGCAAAGCGCCAAATCCTTAAAACTGGAAGGTTGGAGGCGGGATGATTCGTTATCCATTTGACGAGCAGCAAGTTCGTACTGAAATCGCGGCAATTGATCCGAATTGGGCGCAAAAAGCTGCAGAAAGAACCCGCAAATTCCTGGAACTTGGCCGTTACGATGAGGCTTCTTCAATCTGGAGTACTGTCAAACCTGTGTATATGCGTTTGCAGCACTACAAATGCATCTATTGTGAGCGTCAGTTCGAGGACGAGGAAGTCGGCACAATTGAGCATGATTTGGAGCATTTCCGCCCAAAAGGCGCTGTGGATGTGTGGCCAGATCCGCAACGCCATACCTTCCATTACGATTTTCCAACCGGGAGCGCATCTGCGGCCGGCTATTATTGGCTGGCGTATGATTTACTCAATTATTGCGCCGCCTGCAAAGTCTGCAACTCCATCTACAAATTAAACTGGTTTCCAATCGCCGCTCAGCGTTTGGCGGCGCCAAGCGACATAGGGCAATTGCAGGCAGAACAAGCGCTGCTGTGCTATCCACTCGGTAATCTGGATGATGACCCGGAAGATTTGATCAGTTTCAGCGCCACCACTGCAATTCCAGTGCACACAAGCGGACGCAAACACCAGCGCGCAAAAGCCATCATTGATTTTTTCGGCTTGAATACGCGCCAACAATTACACATCCAGCGCGCGCAGTTCATCTGCCTGTTTGGCTATGCATTTGAAAAGCGGCACAAAGGCGAGGCCGATGCCAGGGACTTGGCTTTATTGGCGCAAATCCGCTCGCCCGAGCTGCCGCACAGCGCATGTTTGCGCGCATTTGCCCGCACTTGGGATGAAAAACCGGCGCTGGCCAAGGAAATCTTTGCCCAATGCAAAGCTTTCATCTCCAGCCGGCTGCATAGCTGAATGTGAACCCGGCATTCCGTATCGCCAAAAAGGAAAACCAATATGTTCAGCGTCATCCAAAGCGACATCACCAAGCTCGCGCTTGACGCTATCGTCAACGCCGCCAATTCCAGCCTCCTGGGCGGCGGCGGGGTGGATGGGGCGATACATCGCGCCGCCGGGCCGGATTTGCTGCATGCCTGCCGCTTATTGCATGGCTGTCAAACCGGCCAGGCCAAGGCCACGCCCGGTTTCAAATTGCCGGCCAAATATGTGATTCACACCGTCGGCCCGGTCTGGCGTGGCGGGCAAAACGGCGAAGCGGAAATGCTGGCCGATTGTTACCGCAACAGCCTGCTGCTGGCGCACAGCCTGGGTTGCCGCAGCATCGCTTTTCCCTGCATCAGCACCGGCATTTACGGCTATCCGCAAGAAGCGGCGGCGCAAGTCGCGCTGGCGAGTTTGAAAAACTGTTTGACGGATTTGTCAGATGACTGGAAAAGCATCGTGTTTTGCTGTTTTTCTGCGCAAGATGCTGCGATTTATCAAACATTATTGAACCCGCGCGCCTGATGCGGAGCCGCATTGCAGCAAACGGCGATAAAAGCGTTGAAATGCCGCCACTTCAATGTATTTGCATTATTGGATATTCAAATAAAGTGATTGCATTATCTTCCTTGTGTTCTTTAATAAACACGTTCAATATCATAAAATTGTGCTGAAAAATTCAAAAAGCACATACCTCTTAACGACTTCACACACATCATCATGAAATACGCACTCCCTCTTATGCTGGCGCTGTGCGCCGGCGCCGCACACGCAAGCACCGATGGCCTGGTTTACGGCGGCCTGAGCAATCTGCATTTTGAAGTGATTGACTTGACTCCTGACGACGGCGTCGCCGCTTCGCTCAGCACCGCATCAAACAGCGCGATGTTTATCTACTCCGCCATCAGCAGCGACCAGGTGACTTATGAGTACATTCAAAGCAACTGGCGTTCCTGGAATGCTCAGCCGATTTCGCACAATTATGGCAGTGCTCTCGGCCGCGTAAGCACCTATGCCGATGACCAGAACTTCACCTTCTCCGCCATGAATACCGGCGCGTATTTATCCTATGCCGTGAGCCAAGCCCAGTATTACGGCACGCTGTCGGCAAATACTGCAGTGCGTCTGACCGGCATGCTCTATTTAGATGGCAATGCCGGCAATGTTTTCTCCAATTACAATTCTTTTTACATGTATGCGAGCAGTGGCCAGTATGAACGGATGTTCCAGGACGCGAACGGGACTTATCAATCGCAAACAGTGGACATACTCGTGAGCAATAATTCGGCCAACTCCATGAATTTCATGTTCTCCTACTATGGCAATGCCAGTGTACAAGTTGCTCCGGCAGTACCCGAAGCCGACACCTGGGCCATGCTGGGCGCTGGCCTGCTGGGCTTGGGCGCGCTTGCACGGCGTCGCAAGCAGGCTGCATAAAGTCTGAAAAAACCGCCTTGCCTCACAAGGGCAGCGCAGTTTCAAATTTGGCGCGATTGACCGAAAAATAGGTTTTCACATTGCGCACATTGGCGTGCGTGGCGAACAGGCGGTGCGCCAGCGCGTGGTAGGCCGGCATATCCGCCACTTGCAACACAAGCACAAAATCCGGCCCGGGCGAAACGCGGTAACACTGCATCACCTCCGGCGCCGCCGCCGCCACTTCCTCAAATTTATCCAGATATTCCGCGCCCTGGTGGTCGAGCGAGATTTCGACAATCGCACACAGACCGCGCGCCGCCAAGCCGGGCGCCAGCAAGGCAACCTGGCGCGCAATCACCCCGCTCTCTGTCAAACGCTTGACCCGACGCAAACAGGTGGGCGGCGAGGCGTGCACTTTTTGCGCCAATTCCAGATTGGTTTGCGCCGCATTCTGTTGTAATTCACGCAAAATGCGGCGATCCAGCTCATCCAATTCCATGCCATCTTCGGTGGTTTTGATATTTTCATTCATAAAAATCTTCCTGGTGAATTTTTATTTCATGCTTATGCAATGATGAAATTTTATGCCAAAAGTGAAGAAAATGAGCATACAAATTTCAAGCATTTAGGCATAGCATGGCGTCATTCCACACCTCAACAGGAGAACCCCCATGTGCGGCATCGTCGGCGCGGTAGCGCAAAGAAACATCACCCCGATTTTGTTGGAAGGCTTAAAGCGCCTGGAATATCGCGGTTACGATTCCTGTGGCGTGGCGCTGCACATGAATGGCCGCCTGCACCGCTCGCGCTCGACCTCGCGCGTAGCCGATTTGCAAGCCCAGGCCGGCGAATTGGATGGCTTCACCGGCATTGCGCACACCCGCTGGGCCACGCATGGCGCGCCGGCCTCGCACAATGCGCACCCGCATTTCTCGCCGAACGAAAACACCCCGGACAGCGCGCGCATTGCCCTGGTGCACAACGGCATTATTGAAAACCACGAACAATTGCGCGACGAATTAAAAGGCTTAGGCTATGTGTTCCAAAGCCAAACTGACTCCGAAGTGATTGCGCATCTGGTGGAACATTATTACCAGGGCGATTTGTTTGAAGCGGTGCAGCAGGCGGTGAAACGTCTGCATGGCGCGTTTGCGATTGCCGTGTTTTGCCGCGACGAACCGCACCGCGTGATCGGCGCGCGCCAAGGCTCGCCGCTGATCGTCGGCGTTGGCCAGGGTGAAAACTTCCTCGCTTCCGATGCCATGGCCTTAGCCGGCATCACCGACCAGATTATTTATCTGGAAGAGGGCGATGTGGTCGATTTGCAATTGCAAAAATGCTGGATCGTCGATCACGCCGGCCGCCGCGTTGAGCGCGAAGTGAAAACCGTGCATGCGCACACCGGCGCCGCCGAACTCGGCCCGTATCGTCACTTCATGCAAAAAGAAATCTTCGAGCAACCGCGCGCCATCGGCGACACGCTGGAAGGCGTGGTGGGGCTGACTCCGGAATTATTCGGCGACAAGGCCGAAGCCTGTTTCAAAGAAATTGATTCGCTCTTGATTTTGGCCTGCGGCACCAGCTATTACGCCGGGCTGACCGCCAAATACTGGATTGAATCCATCGCCAAAATCCCGGTGGCGGTGGAAATCGCCAGCGAATACCGCTACCGCGACAGCGTGCCGAACCCGCGCAGCCTGGTGGTGACCATTTCGCAAAGCGGCGAAACCGCCGACACCTTAGCCGCCTTGCGCCATGCGCGTGGGCAAGGCATGCCGCACACCCTGACCATTTGCAATGTCTCCACCAGCGCCATGGTGCGCGAATGCGTGCACGCCTACATCACGCGCGCCGGCGTGGAAGTCGGCGTGGCCTCGACCAAGGCCTTCACTACCCAATTAGCCGCGCTGTTCCTGCTGGCCCTGTCCCTGGCCAAGGTGCGTGGTCGCCTGAGCGCGGAGGAAGAGGCCGAACATATGCGCGCCATGCGCCACCTGCCGCTGGCGATTTCCGCCGTGCTGGCCTTGGAGCCGCAAATCATCGCCTGGGCCGAAGAATTTGCGCGCAAAGAAAACGCGCTGTTCCTGGGCCGTGGCCTGCACTACCCGATCGCGCTGGAAGGCGCGCTCAAGCTGAAGGAAATCTCCTACATCCACGCCGAAGCCTACCCGGCCGGCGAACTGAAACACGGCCCGCTGGCCCTGGTGACGGAAGAAATGCCGGTGGTGACGATTGCGCCGAACGACCAATTGCTGGAAAAACTGAAATCGAATATGCAAGAAGTGCGCGCGCGCGGCGGCCAGTTGTATGTGTTCGCCGACGTCGATTCCCACATCAGCTCCGGCGAAGGCCTGCATGTGATCCGCATGCCGGAACACTATGGCGCACTATCGCCGATTTTGCATACCGTTTCGCTGCAATTGCTGGCATATCACACCGCCCTGGCGCGCGGGACGGATGTGGATAAGCCGAGGAATTTGGCGAAGTCGGTGACGGTGGAGTGAGCTGAGATATATGGCGATGGCGGCAGTTGCTTGTCAAAAATTCTTTGATGGCGCAACAGAGTTCAGAGCGAGTAGCTGCTCTTTGCTGTCTTGAATAAGGGCTCCCCATTGCCTCTCTGCGGTTTTGCATGCCGGTCAAGCAGTAAGCGGCAAATCCAAGTCGGGCGCAGGCGCGGAATAGTGCCGGTAAGTTACGAGGATTCAGTTTGGCAGCCAACCGCAGCTCCCCTGCGACGATGGCAATGCATGCAAGGGGCTTGCAGAGGCCCGCCGAATTGGCAAGATGCTGTGCTGCGGGACGCAGCATCTCGGTTCAACCAAGACGCGATTCCACTCGCATGGCTGATTTGCGCCATCCCGCCAAAAAACACCTTCCCCCAAACATATCCCCCGGCTTTTAAGGCGCAGTGCAGGTACAATGCGGCTACCACATTCGCTTCAATCTTGCTTTCATGGAAAACAAATCTCATGCGCTGATCACGGGTTTATTCACCCTGATCCTGCTCGCTGCCGCTGTGGCGGGCGGGGTTTGGTTTAATCGCGACCGCAGCGAGCGCATTCCTTATCTGCTGGCCTCGAACCAGGCGCTGTCGGGCTTGAATCCGCAAGCGCCGGTGCGTTATCGCGGTTTGATGGTGGGACGGGTGAAACAGATCCGCTTTGATCCCGACAAAGCCGGCCAGCTCTTGATTGAAATCGGTGTCAATCCTGACACCCCGATCACCGCTTCCACCTTCGCCACCCTGGGCTATCAGGGCGTGACCGGGCTGGCTTTTATCCAGCTCGATGACGATGGCAGCAAGCCGCAGCGTTTAAGCAGCAGCGTCGCACAGATGACGCGCCTGCCGCTGCGCCCCGGCACGTTCCAGATGCTGGAGCTGCATGCAAAACAGATTTTGTTGCAAAGCGAAGAATTGGTGCGCCGCTCAAATATGCTGCTGGCGCAGGAAAATCAGCAAAAAATCATCGGCACAATCGAGAAATTCGGCCGCGTCGCCGAGCGCCTGGAAGCAGTGCCGGGCCAATTGCAACCTACCCTGGAGCGCCTGCCGCCGCTGGCCGATAGCGCGCGCGCCAGCTTGCAATCGGTGCAGGCGCTGGCGCAGGATGCGCGCGCGCTGACGCAAAATCTCAACCGCGTGGCCGCCCAGGCCCAGGGTGAAAATGGTTTGATGCAACAGGCCGGCCAGGGCTTACAGCAAATCAAAAGCATCGGCGCCGAGCTGGAAACGGAAACCCTGCCGCGTCTGCATGCGGTAGGCGATGAGTCGCGCCACACGCTGCGCCAACTCAATAAGAGCGTGCAACAATTCAATGAGCGCCCGCAAAGCCTGCTGTTCGGCCCGGCGCCAATTCCGCCCGGCCCTGGCGAAGCCGGCTTCATTCCGCCCAAACCATGATTCTTTCCCACTTTTTTACCCGCTTCGCGCTGTGCTGCTGTGTCTTGCTGACAGCCTGCGCCGCACCGCGCCCGCAGCCTGCGGCCTATGATTTCGGCGCGCTGCCGGCCACTGCGCCGCTGACTTTGCCCGGAGTCTGGAAAATCGCTGAGGTCAGCGCCCCGCCCGCCCTCGATACGCCATATCTGTTTTACCGCCTGTCCTACGCCGAGCGCTTGCAGGCCAAACCGTATGCGGAAAGCCGCTGGAGTATGACGCCGGCGCAATTATTGAGCCAGCGCGTGCGCGCGCAATTGGCCGCCGCCGGGGTGAAAATCGCCACTGAAGGGGTGCAAACTGATTTGAGCCTGCGCCTGGAGCTGGAAGAATTTGTGCAAGACTTCAGCAGCCCGCAAGCCAGCACCGCCCGCCTGCGCTGGCGCGCCAGCATTGTGCAAGGGCGGCAGCTGCTGGCGCAACGCGTGTTCAGTCACGAAGTCGCCGCCGGCGCGCAAGCGCAGGATGGCGCGCGCGCCCTGGCGCAGACGGCGGATCTGGCGATTGCCGCGCTGCAAAGCTGGTTGCAACAACACGCCCCGGCGCAGAGGTAAACGCAGATGCAGGCAGTGCAGCGCCACCGTCCGCCGCCGCAGGCTTCGCCGATGGCGCGCATCTATCTCTTGCTGTATCTGGCCTTGATTGTGTACGCCAGCCTGTATCCCTGGAGCGCCTGGCGCGAGCCGAATGCGCCCTTGCTGTCCTGGCTGGTGTGGCGCATGCCGCGCTATTGGACCTGGTTTGATTTGCTGGCGAATATCATCGCGTATATGCCCCTGGGCACACTCGGCGTGTTTGCGCTGTATCCGCGAGTGCAGCGCTGGCCCGCCCTGCTCCTGGCGCTGGCCCTCGGCGCGCTCTTGTCGGGCGGGATTGAAAGCGCGCAATCCTGGCTGCCGACGCGCGTACCCTCGATTTTGGATTGGTGGGCGAATCTGGCCGGCAGCCTGCTCGGGGCCGCGCTGGGCTGGTGGCAAACCCGCGCTTTTCTCGACCACGGCTACTTGCATCTGATGCGCAAACGCTGGTTTATTCCCAGCGCCAGCCGGGGTTTGCTGGCCGCCGGCTTGTGGCCGCTGGCGCAGTTGCAGCCGCAAGCCTATCTGTTCGGCCACGGCCAATTCATGCCGGTGCTGTCTGATTTGCTGTCCGATCTGCTGGATATGCCGATTGATTTGCTGTCTTTCACGCCGTATGGCGGCCAATTTGACATCGCGCAATATTGGCTGGCGGAAACTGTCATGTGCGCCTGCGGCCTGGCCGGCGCGGTGCTGAGCATGAGCTGGCTGATGCGCCCGGCAGCGCCGCGCTGGCGTTTGCTGGCGCTGTTGCTGGCGGCCTGCCTGGGTGTGAAAACCTTTTCCAGCGCGCTGGTGTTCACGCCGGAACACGCGCTGCTGTGGCTGACGCCGGGGGCGCAAGGCGGCTTATTGCTGGGCGGTTTGATGCTGGCCGGTCTCTTACAGACGCCGCCCGGGGTGCAACGCCGTTTGGCCGCGCTGTGTCTGTTATTGGCGCTGGCGACGGCCAATCTGACCCCGCTCAACCCCTATTTCAGCGCCAGCTTGCAAACCTGGGCCAAGGGCCAGTTCATTAATTTCAATGGCGCAGCGCAAATTCTGGCGCTGAGCTGGCCGCTGCTGGCGGTATGGTGTGTCTGGCATCCCTCGCACGATGCGCCGCCGGCGCCATCCACTGCGCCGCAGGATGGCGCGCACTGAAAGCGCGTCTGTGCGGCATCAGGCCAAGTCCGCTATCATTTCGCTTTTATTCAGGAAGCAGGAAGCCCGCTGGCCTCCGTTTGCTTCCTTTTACACATTAACCGGGCAGGATGCGCAAATGAGCGACACTTCTTATTATCAAAAGCATGTATTTTTTTGCATGAACAAGCGCGAAGACGGGCGCGAATGCTGCATGGACAAGGGGGCGCAAGCAGCGCAGCAACATGCCAAAAAGCGCATCAAGGAAATGAATTTGAATGGCGAGGGCAAGATCCGCATCAATCAAGCCGGCTGCCTCGACCGTTGCGAACTCGGCCCGGTGCTGGTGGTGTATCCGGAAGCCACCTGGTACACCTATGTGGACAATAGCGATATTGATGAAATCATCGACAGCCATCTGGTCGGCGGCCAGGTGGTGGAGCGCTTGAAAGTGTAAGCCATGAGCACGCAAAAATTCATGCTGGCAGGCGGCGCGGGGCAACTCGAATGCGCGCTGAATCTGCCTAAAAACCCGCCGCGCGGCATCGCCCTGATCGCGCACCCGCATCCGCTGTACGGCGGCACCATGGATAACAAGGTGATTTACACCTTATCGCGCACTTTTCTGGCGCTGGATTATATTGCGGTGCGCATGAATTTCCGTGGCGTCGGCGCTTCTGAAGGCGAGCATGACCATGCGCGCGGCGAGACCGACGATATGTACACGCTGATGCTGCATATGCGCGAACAATACCCGGATTTGCCGCTGGCGCTGGCCGGATTTTCGTTTGGCACGGTGGTGCAGGCGGAACTCCATAAGCGTCTGCTGGCCGAAGGCCGTGCGGTGCAGCGCATGGTGTTTGTCGGCACGGCGGCGATCAAATGGCACATCCCCGAAGTGCCGCAAAACACCATCGTGATCCACGGCGAGCACGATGAAACAATTCCGCTGACCGATGTGTTTGACTGGGCCAGGCCGCAAGAGCTGCCGGTCTGGGTGATTCCCGGCGCGGATCATTTTTTCCACCGCAAATTGCAATTTATTCGCAGTCTGGTTACGCAAATGTGGGACGGTCCCATTCTTTAAGAGGATTTATGAAACGTTTTTTTGCAATACTCATCAGCGTGTTTACGCTGGGTGCGCAGGCGCAAAGCCTGCCGCCGCCGACCCTGGCAGCCAAATCCTGGATTTTGTATGACGCCAGCAGCCAGCAGGTGATCGCCAGCCAGGAAGCGGAAATGCGGATTGAACCGGCGTCACTGACCAAGATCATGACCGCCTATCTGACATTTTCCGCTTTGAAAGACAAAAAGCTGGATTTGCATCAAAAGGTGAATGTCTCGCTGAACGCCTGGCGCGTTGACCCCAGCAGCTCGAAGATGTTTATCGACCCCAAGGTGCCGGTGTCAATCAATGATTTGCTGCACGGTCTGATGATTCAATCAGGCAATGACGCCGCAGTCGCGCTGGCGGAAGCGGTGGCCGGCGATGAAGCCAGTTTTGTGGTGTTGATGAATAAGGAAGCTGAGCGCATGGGTTTGAAGGCGACCCATTTCGCCAATCCGCACGGCTTGCCGCACCGCGATAATTATTCCACCGCCAGCGATCTGGCGCGTCTGGCGTATCGTGTGATTCATGATTATCCCGATTTCTACAAAATCGACTCGATCAAGAGCTTCACCTATAACAAAATCACCCAACCCAACCGCAACCGCCTGTTGTGGCTGGACCCCAGCGTGGACGGCATGAAAACCGGCCATACCGAAGCGGCAGGTTATTGCATGATCGCCTCGGCCAAACGCAAGAGCGGCGAAAACGAGCGGCGTTTGATTTCGGTGGTGCTGGGCACAAGCTCGGATGCGGTGCGCACCCAGGAGAGCCAAAAACTGTTGAACTGGGGCTTCCAGAATTTTGAAACCCTGCGCCTGTACAGCAAGGGTCAATCGGTGCAGGAACCGGACATCTGGAAAGGGGAAAAGAACAAAATCAAAATCGGCTTCGCCAACGATGTCATGGTGACGGTGCCCAAGGGCATGAATAAAATGACCCCGGTACTGGAACGCAAAGACCCGCTGGTGGCGCCAATCGCCAACGGCGCCAAAGTCGGCGTCATGAAGATGATGGTGGACGGCAAGCCCATGATGGAATTGCCGGTGGTGGCGCTGGAAGGCGTCAACCAGGCCGGCATCATGGGCCGGGCCTGGGATTCGATGCGTTTGTGGTTTAAATAATCAGATAAGAGGCGCGGAAATTCCGCGCCTCACTTCCAACTGAGCTTACCCGCGCCGCTCACCGCGCTGGAACGGGTGGCCGGTTCGCCATAAATCACGGCGGAGCCAACCCCGGAAACCGCCACGCTGGCGCTTTGTTTGGCGGTTACGCTGGCTTTGCTGGTTCCGGATAATTTCAGCTTCAGGTTTTGCGCCTCAAGCTGCTGCGCATCCAGTGCGCCGACGCCGCTTAATTCCACTTCCAGATCGCGGCTCTTGCCCTTCATGTCGGTGGAACCGGCGCCGCTCATTTTGACTTCGGTGTGCTCCGCCTCTTTCACATCCAGATTGACTTTGCTGACCCCGGACAGCATCAGTTTGACATGCTTGTACGCGCCATTGAAACTCACATTGCCGGCCCCGCTGACATCAAGCTTGATTTTCTCGCCGCTGAAACCGCTCGCATTGGTTGAGCCTATGCCCCGGTTTTTCAAAACGTCCAAATGCGGTAAGACCAATTCGGCGCGCATCTCAGGGCCCTTGCCGATATGCACGGTGCTGCGGTTTTTGATTTTCAATGAATCGCCATCCTGCTGCACCACAAAATCCGCCATGTATTTCTGATCTGCATACAGCGTCAAACCGGGTGTGGCGCCCTGTTTCAAGGTCAAAGCGATCACGCCATCCACCTCAACTTGCCGCACTTTGGCCTCGACCTGACGCTTTTCACTGACCTCCTGCGCCTGCGCCGTCAATCCGGTGCAGCACAGGGAAACACTGACAGCCGTGGCGAAAATCTTTTTCATGCTTTTTCCTTTTCAGAATCAGGGTTGGCGGCGGCCCACGATGACAACGGTTTGCACCGGCGCATCACTGAGCACTGCGGTATTGGCAGACGCGCTTTCTGTACGGGAGGCGATGCCAGGTTCGGTCACGCCTTGCTCCGGTTTGGCCCAGGCCAGCGAGCAGCAGACCAGCGCAGCGCTGAGAAACACAGCTTCCATATGTTTGGCGAAATTCATGACAGCCTCCATCAGGACAGAAAAGTTTGCGATGGAGTCACTGTAGCCACAGGCCGGCGCAGGCGCCGCCGGAATGCGATAAAGCGCAATAATGCCGGGACGAATTGCAATTTCGCCGCCTCAAATGGCGCCGCAACAGCCAGCCTCAACGCGCCCGCGCCTCGGCTGGCGCCAGGGCCGGCGCGCACAAGGGCAGGCGCAGCACAAAGCGTGCGCCCTGCCCCGGCTCGCTGTGCAAAACGATGCTGCCGCCCAGCACTTCAGTCACCAGGTTGTACACCACATGCATGCCCAGACCGATGCCGCCCTGGCCGATACGGGTGCTGAAAAACGGCTCGAACACGCGCGCCTGATATTCCGGCGGAATGCCGCAGCCATTGTCAGCAAACACGATTTCCACCGTTTCACTATCCAATTTACGGCAACTCAAGCGCATCTCGCCGCTGGCGCGCCCTTCAAACGCATGCTGCAAAGCGTTTGCGATGAAATGGCTGATGGCTTGCGAAATCGGGCCGGGATAACTGTACATATGGATGTTTTCCTGCAAGTCGAGCTGCATCGCGATTTCTCTTTCGCGGTATTGCGGCGCATTGGTGGTGACAATTTCCTCCAGCACCTGGCGCAAATCAAATTCGCGCGCCTGATTGCTGGCCTGATCCACCGCCACCTGCTTGAAACTGGCCACCAATTGCCCGGCCCGGCCCAGGCTTTGCAATAAAACCCCGGCTTGTTGCGCGCTGTTGAGCAAAAAACCTTCCAACTCGCTTTTGCGGATGCGGCGCTGGCCGATGTCTGCGCTGAATTCACGCGTTTCACTGGCGATGCCTGCCGCCATTTGCATGCCCAGCTCAATCGGTTGCGCCAATTCCTGCGCCACCGCCGCCACCAGGGAGCCCAGCGCCGCCATTTTTTCCGCTTGCACCAGATCTCTTTGCATGCCGGTCAAACTTTGCAGAGTATGTCCCAATTCAAGATTGGTTTGCTCCAGGCGCTGGGTGCGCATTCTGACGCGCATTTCCAATTGCTGATTCAATTCGCGGATTTCTTCTTCAATCTGATATTGGCGCGTGACATCGCGCGGCGAAAACAGCACCATGCGCCGCCCATCAGCCTCCAGCAGGCGCGAAGAAAGCAGGCAGCGCAATGGCTGTCCGCTCTTGTGCAGCAACAGGGCGTCCATTCTGTCCACCACCCATTCGCGGTGCAAGATGTCAAGGTAATGCTGGCGCTCGGCCTGGCTTTGCCAGAACGCCAGCGGCGTATTGCCCAGCAAATCCTGACGCTGATAGCCGAATTGCTCCAAAAACACTTGATTGATTTCGACAAACTGGTCATTTTCCAGATTCAGCAAAGCCAGCGGCAGAGGAGAACGCTGGAATAATTGAATGAATTTATCTTCGCTTTCCCGCAAATTGCGCTGATTCCGTTGCAAACGCCGCACATGCCAGCGCAAATACCAGGTCAGCGCGCCGAGCAGGCAGGCAATCACGCCGGCGAACAAAATGCGGTCGCGGCTGCGCGTCTGCCACGGCGCCAGAATTTTTTCCAAATCACGCCCATACACCATGGTGATGGGAAAATCCGGCGCTTTGCGCCAGGTGTAGAGACGGGCTTTTTCATCATCGAGAAAATCCGGATCGGAAAAAATGCCTTCCTGCGCCTCGCCTTCAAACTGGGCCAGCGCCGGCGCGCCGCGCAAATCGCGATCCACATAGCGCGCTTCAAACGGCGAGCGGACGATGATAAAACCCTGATTCGCAATCAAGGCCACTGCCGCATCATTGTTTTTCGCAGCGCGCGCATACACCGCGCCAAAGTAGGCGATGCGCACATCGGCGCTGATGATGCCCAGCCATTTGCCATTCAAATCAAACAAATGGCGCGACAAGGGCGTCACCCACTGGCTGTCATAACGGCTGGGATAAGGATGGCCGATCACACTGTCTTGAAAATCGGGACGCAAGAGCAGAAATTTGATATCCGGGCGCTGACTGACGTCATTGCTGTGCGCCGGATAGTCCAGCGAAGTAACCCAGGCCTGCCCCTGCCGGTCAATGAATTGCAAAGCCTTGATCGCGCCATGATCCAGCAAGCGCTTGTGCGCCAGGCGGCGCAAAAAATCCTCGTCCTGGCTGGCCCCCGGCGGGGCCTGTTGCGCCATTTGCGCCAGCGACAGCAATTTGCGTTCAGCTTCCTGCAGGGTTTGGGTGGCGTGCTCTTGCAACAGGCGCACTGCAACCAGGCCATTGCCGCGCTCGGTTTCCAGGGTCAACTTGCGATCCTGCGCAATCGCCCACCAGGTTTGCAACACAATCGCAGCCAGCGTCAGGCAAAAGAACAAGCCCAGATAAAGTCCGGCATTGCGGTGCAGCGGGGAGGAGCTGTCTGAAGCCATGTCGATTCCATTTGCGGCGCATGTAATCGATTATAAAGGCCCTTGCGCGGCAAGCAAGCGGGGGCGACATTGAATATGGAATTGCCCGCAATCTGCCTGCCCGATAGAATAAGCCCCTGGCCTGCTTTCCCCTGCGAAAATATGAATTCACCTGTCCGCCTCGGCATCATCAGCGCTCTGCATGAAGAGCAAGACGGCTTGTTAGCCGCTATGCAAGACCGTCAATCACGCCAAATCGCCGGCCGAACCTATACTGCAGGCCGCTTATGGGACGTGGACAGCGTGTGTGTGCTGTCGCGCATCGGCAAAGTCGGCGCCAGCGCCACTGCCTGTATGCTGGTGGCGCACTACAATGTCAGCCATATTCTGTTTACCGGCGTGGCCGGCGGCGCAGATCCGGCTTTGCATGTCGGCGATATCGTGCTGGCGCAGGAATTGGTGCAACACGATATGAACGCCGAACCGCTGTTTCCGCGCTACCAAATCCCGCTCACCGGCATCACGCGCTTTGCCGCCGACGCCGCCTTCAGTGAAATATTGCAACAAGCCTGCAGCGATTTTTTGCGTGAAGATTTCCTGCAGATGGTGAGCGCGCAAACCCGCGATTGTTTTCAACTGCGGCAAGTGCAATGCGTGCGCGGCCTGATCGCCAGCGGCGATGAATTCATCAACAGCAGCACGCGCCTGGCGCAGCTCAAACAAGCCTTCCCGGATTTGCTGGCAGTTGAAATGGAAGGCGCCGCGCTGGCCCAGGTATGTCACGAATTCGGGATTCCGCTGGCGGTCATGCGCAGCCTGTCGGATGGCGCGAATGAATCGGCGGCGCATGATTTCACCCGCTTCACCAATGAAGTGGCGGCGCGTTATGCGCAAGGCGTGGTGCGCCGTCTGTGCCAGCGTTTGGCCGCATGAACCCTCACGCCGAGACAGATTTGCTGGCCTGCCCGGAGTGCGACTTGCTGCAGCAACGCATCAAGTTGCCGCCCGGGGCCACGGCGCGCTGCGCGCGCTGCAATGCATTTTTGTATCGCCATCTGCCATATGCGCTGGAAGCCACCCTGGCATGCGCCATCTGCAGCCTGATTTTCTTTTTGCTGGCCAATTTTTTTCCCTTGATCGGGCTGGAAGTGCAAAAAGTGCAAAACGCCGCCACCATCGCCAGCACAGTGCAATTTCTGCTGCAACAACATCTGTTTGCCGCCGCCGCGCTGGTGTTTGTCTGCATGATGCTGGCCCCGGCGCTGGAAATCGCCGCGCTGCTGTATCTGCTCTTGCCGCTGCGCCTGGGCAAACGGGTTCCCGGCTTCGCTTTCATGTTCCGCCTGGCGCAATGGATACGGCCCTGGAATATGGTGGAAGTGTTTTTGCTGGGGGTGCTGGTGTCGGCCATCCGCATTTCCGCGTTTGCCGACATCATGCCCGGCATTGCCGCCTTCAGCATGGTCGCGCTGATGCTGTCTATTATGTTGTCGGCCTATTTTTTCAACCCCGAAGATTTATGGCAATGCGTCGCCGCGCATGAGGAACACGCATGGGCAAAGTGAGCGCCGCCGCCGCCGGGCTGCATGCCTGTCCCGCCTGCCGGCAATTGGCGGCGGCGGATTGTCACACTTGCGCGCGCTGCGGCGCCGCGCTGCACCGCCGCAAACCGGACAGCATACGCAAAACCTGGGCCTGGTTGCTGGCCGCCGCCGCCTTGTATGTGCCGGCCAACACCCTGCCTATCATGGAAGCGCGCTCGATTCAGGAAGCGCAGATCGACACCATTATGAGCGGCGTCGAATACCTGTGGAAAGCCGGCTCCTGGGGGCTGGCGCTGATCGTATTTACCGCCTCGATTGTGGTGCCCTGCTTCAAATTAGCCGGCCTGGCCTGGCTGAACTGGACGGTGCAACGCAAGAGCGCGTTTGCGCCGCTGGCGCGCGCCCGCTTGTACCGCTTGATTGATTTCATTGGCCGCTGGTCAATGTTGGATGTGTTTGTAGTGGGTTTGTTGGTGACCCTGGTGCAATTGCGCATCATCGCCGAAGTGCGCGCCGGGCCGGCCATCGCCGCGTTTGGCGCGGTGGTGGTGCTGACCATGTTCGCCGCCCACAGTTTTGAGCCGCGTTTGATATGGGATTATTGCCAGGATGAGTGAGACAGAACAGCCAGGGCCGCACAGCGCCGCAGAAGCGCAGGCCGAACCCGCCGCCAAGATGCCAAGCCCGGCTGCGCCGGACTTGCCCGCAGTCACAGTGCGCACCCGCCATTGGCAATGGTCGCCCTGGATTATCTGGCTGATCCCGGTGAGCGCCGCCGTGATTGCGCTGTGGCTGGTGATTCATGCGGCGCTTGATCGTGGAACCATTATCACCATCGCCTTCAAGAGCGCAGAAGGCTTGGAAGCCGGCAAAACCAAGATCAAATTCAAAGATGTCGATATCGGCGATGT
This sequence comes from Massilia sp. W12, assembly GCF_037300705.1. Classification (NCBI taxonomy): domain Bacteria; kingdom Pseudomonadati; phylum Pseudomonadota; class Betaproteobacteria; order Burkholderiales; family Oxalobacteraceae; genus Massilia; species Massilia sp. W12. Next base: position 5,692,299 of record NZ_CP147776.1, read on the forward strand.
GAAAAGCATCACGCTCTCGCGCGACCGCACGCAAGTCATTGTGCGCGCGCAATTGGCCAAGGGCGCCTCGAATATCGCGCGTGACGATACCGTATTCTGGGTGGTCAAACCGCGTGTCGGCGCAGGCGGCATTTCCGGCCTCTCGACCCTGTTTTCCGGCTCGTATATCGCAGCCGACATAGGCAAATCGGAAGTCGAGCGCGAAGAATTCACCGGCCTGGACGCCCCGCCGCCGCTCACCAATGGTCTGGCCGGGCGCCATTTTCTGCTGCACAGCGAGCAAATCGGCTCGCTCGATGTCGGCGCACCGCTTTACTACCGCCGCCTGCAAGTCGGCCAGGTGGTCAGCTATGAGCTGGATAAAAACGGGCGCGGCTTCACCTTTAATGTGTTTGTGCATGCGCCGTATGACCAGTATGTGCGGCAAAACACCCTGTTTTCGCACGCCAGCGGGGTCGAACTGTCACTCGATGCGAACGGCGTGAAATTGCAAACCGAGGCGCTGGCGGCGATTCTGGCCGGCGGCATCAGTTTTGAAACGCCCAACAGCGAAAGCAGCGAAGCCATGCCGCAAGCCGCAGCAAATACCGAATTCACCCTGTTCGCGAGCCGGCAAAAAGCCTTGCAGCGGCCGGATTTTGTGGTCAAACCGGGCTTGCTGTACTTTCAGGAATCGGTGCGCGGCCTGCAAGCCGGCGCGCCGCTGGATTTCCGTGGCATCGTGATTGGCGATGTGAAAGCGGTCAAACTCGAATACGACAAAGCGGGACAGAGCTGGCGCGTACCGGTGGAAATCAATCTGTACCCGCAACGTTTGCACAGTCATTTGCAAGCCGGGGCCAGCTTGAGCAGCGAAGAATTATTGCAGCAATTGCAGCGCGCCGGCCTGCATGCGCGCTTGAAAACCGGGAATTTGCTGACCGGCGCGCTGTATGTGGCCTTAGACGTGCGCCAGCCGGGCAGCGATGCCGCAGAACTGCGCAACGCGGAACAGGAAGCGCGCAAAATCGCCGCCAGCCTGCCCAAGCGCAGCGATGCGCCGCTGGTGATCGCCACCCTGCCCGGCGGCCTGGAGCAATTGCAAGCCGCGTTTATGCGGATTGCCGGCAAAATCGAAAAACTGCCGCTGCAGGAAACCACGCAAGATGTGCGCACCGCCCTGGCCAGCTTGAACAGCGGTTTGCAAAGCGCAGACAAATTGATGCGCCAGCTGGATAAAGAAGTCGCGCCGGAAGCGCAAAAAACCCTGCAGCAAGTGCGCCAAAGCCTGGGCCGGCTGGATCACACCCTGGCTGAAGACGGCAATCTGCAACTCGATTTGCGCGACAGCCTGCGCGAACTCAAGCGCGCCGCGCAAGCGCTGCAGCAATTGGCCGAACAATTGGAGCGCCGCCCGGACGGGGTGTTGCGCGGCAAACAGGAAGATAAGAAATGAAGCGATTTTTGATTGCCGCCGCGCTGGCGGCCAGCTTGAGCGCCTGCGGCAGCACGCCGCGTGAACAGTTTTATGCGTTCGAGCCGCCGCATGCGCCAGGGGCGGCGGATGGCCCGCTGCTGGTTTTGAAGCAAGTCAGCGTGCCGGAATTATTGCAGCGTCCGCAATTGGTGCTGCGCGAGGGCACGCGCGTCACCTTGCTGGAGCAGCAGCGTTGGGCCGAACCGCTGGCCAGCGGCGTCGCGCAATACCTGCGCGCGCGTCTGCAACAATTGCTGCCGGGCTGGCGCGTGATCAGCCGCGAACAACAATTGCGCAGCGCGCCGGGCTGGGAAGCGCAAATCGACTTGCACAGCATGGATCTGCTGGCCGCGCGCGGCGTGCAATTATCGGCGATGGTGCAATTGCAGCCGCCGCAAGGCGCGCGCCAGAGTCAACAACACAGCCTGGCGCAAACCTGCGCCGGCTGTGAACCGGCGCAATTGGTGGCGGCGCAGCAGCAATTATTAGATCAACTGGCGCAGCAAATCGCCGCCCGCGTGCAAGGCAAAGCGCCATGATGCGGCAGGCCGCCGCCCATGACGCCGAGCGTCTGGCGCAGTTGGCGCAACAACTCGGCTATGCCGTGAGCGCAGAGGATGTGCGCCGCTATTTGGTGGAACTGGGAGACGGGCATGCGGTTTGGGTGGCGCTGGATGCGGCGGCATGCGTGCAAGCCTGGATGCATCTGCGTTTGCAGCGCCAATTGCATCAGGCGCCGTATGTGGAAATCGTTGCGCTGGTGGTGGATCAGGCCGCGCGCAGCCAGGGCTTGGGACAGGCTCTGTTGCAACAGGCGCAGACCTGGGCGCATAGCGTGGGGGCGCCGGAATTGCGCCTGTATTCCAATCTCAAGCGCGAACGCGCCCACCGGTTTTATGTGCGCGCCGGTTTTGCGCAGGAAAAGCAGAGCGCGCATTTTGTCAGGCGCGCTCCGCATGCAGCCTGATTACTTGTCGTACACCGGCTTGATAAAGCGCAGCGTGAAGCGGTCGCTTTCGCCGATTTCCGCATACTTGGCGCGGTCTTTGTCGCCTTCGCCAAAGCTCGGCGGCAGCGTCCAGACGCCGCCAGGATAGTCTTTACTGTCTTTCGGATTGGCGTTGACCTCGCTGCTGGCGTCGAGTTTGAAGCCGGCTTTGGCAGCCAGCTCAATCACGTACTCGGTCGGCAGATAGCCGCTCTTCTTGACTTCTTCCAGGCTCTTGCCCTTGGCGGCGCGGTGATCCACCACACCCAGCACGCCGCCCGGCTTCAAGACCTCAAAGGCGGCTTTGAACATCGCTTGATCTGTCCCGGCCATCGTCCAGTTATGCACATTGCGGAAGGTCAGCACAAAATCAGCCGAGTTTTGCGGGCCGAAATTCGGTTTCTTTTGCTCGAACTCCAGGCTGGCGGCGCGCCCAAACACCGCCGGATTGGCGGCCATTTTTTGCTTCAATTCTTCATTGCTTTTTTTGTAGTAAGCCGCAGCGCGCTCGCTCAAACCGGCCGGGCTCATATTCGCGGCGATATACACGCCCTGATCTTTTAACAGCGGGGCCAGGATTTCCGCATACCAGGCGCCGCCGCCCGGGGTGATTTCAATCACTTGCGCTTTCGGGTGCACGCCAAAAAACGCCAGGGTTTGCGCCGGATGGCGGTATTGATCGCGCGCCTTGTTTTTATCGCTGCGCCAGGAACCGGCCAGCACCGGCTTCAAAGCGGCTTCCAGATTCGCCGCCGGCGCACTGGCGGGCGCGCTGCTGTTGGCGTAAGCCGGATTCAAACACAAGCCGGCAGCCGCCAGCAAAACCAAACGGCGCAACGGGGTTTGCAGCTTTTGCATCGTATTCCCTTTCTGAGTGTGTGAAAGCCGGCCAGGATCAGCCACAGCCGGCTTGAAGTGAATCAGGCGCTTGACTGCCGTGCGGGCAAAAAGTTCGATCCGCAGTTGCACAGATTATTGCGTCACCACCTGCCGCACCGCTTTTTCCCAGGCCGCCATTTTTTCCGCCGCCTGCGCGCGCGAAATTTGCGGCTCGAAGCTGCGCTCAATTGCGTGCAGGGCCGGCATGCTGTTTTGATCCGGCCAGAGGCCCGCCGTCAAACCGGCTAAGAGCGCCGCGCCTAAGGCTGTGCTTTCAGTGATTTGCGGGCGGATCACCGGAATACCCAGCAAATCGGCCTGGAATTGCATCAATAAATCATTGCGCGCGGCGCCGCCATCCACGCGCAAGGCTTGCAGCGGACTGGCGGCGTCCGCCGCCATCGCCTGCAGCAGCGCAGCGCTTTGCAAGGCAATCGACTCCAAAGCGGCGCGCGCGATATGCGCCATGCTCGTACCGCGCGAGAGGCCGAGAATCGCACCCTGCGCCTGCGGCTGCCAATACGGCGCGCCCAGCCCGGTGAAGGCCGGCACCAGCACCACGCCGCCGGCGTCCGGCACGCTCTCCGCCAGCACTTGCACTTCGGAAGAGGATTTAATCGCATGCAAACCATCACGCAGCCATTGCACCACCGCGCCGCCGATGAAGACGCTGCCCTCCAGCGCATATTGCGCTTGCGCGCCGACCTGTGCGGCAGCGGTGGCGAGCAGGCCGTGGCGCGAGGTTTGGCGCTGCGTCCCGGTGTGCATCAACATAAAGCAGCCAGTGCCATAGGTGTTTTTCGCCATGCCTGGCTGAATGCAGCCTTGGCCAAACAAAGCGGCTTGCTGATCGCCGGCGATGCCGCCGATCAAGACCGGTGCGCCGAGCAGGGCGGCGCTGGTTTGACCATACGCATGCGCAGACGGATGCACTTGCGGCAGCAGGCTGGCCGGAATATCCAGCCATTCCAGCAACTCAGCGTCCCAGCATTGCTGCTCCAGATTCCACAACATGGTGCGCGAGGCGTTGCTGACATCGGTGACATGCAAGGCGCCGCCGGATAAATGCCAGGCCAGCCAGGCATCTATGGTGCCGAAAGCCAGTTCGCCGCGCTCTGCGCGTTCGCGCGCGCCGGGCACATGATCCAACATCCAGGCCAGTTTTGTGCCGGAAAAATAGGCGTCCAGCACCAAGCCGGTTTTGGCGCGAATCGCGTCTTCCAGCCCGCGCGCGCGCAGCGCATCGCAAGCGGCGGCGGTGCGCCGGTCTTGCCAGACGATGGCGTTGCACAAAGGACGGCCGCTGGCGCGCTCCCACAAAACTGTGGTTTCACGCTGATTGGTGATGCCCAGCGCCGCCACATCCTGCGCGCTGACGCCAGCTTGCTGCAAGACTTGGCGGCAAGTGGCGAGCTGGCTTTGCCAGATTTCTTCGGCATCATGCTCAACCCAGCCCGGCTGCGGGAAAATCTGGCGGAATTCCTGCTGCGCACAGGCGACTTGACGCCCTTCTCGGTCGAATAAAATACTGCGGGAACTGGAAGTGCCCTGATCCAGGGCCAGAAGATAAGACATGGCGCGCCTCACACAAAAGTCAGTCGGCGCATTGTAGGCGATTTTGACGTCTTCACGCGCCGCTGATTTGGTGGAAACGGGCAAAGGTTCCCGAGTTCGGCAAAAAAACGGCGGCATCGCTGCCGCCGGTTTTTTGCTGAAACACTGCTGTATATAATCAGCGCAAGAACTTCATCGCCTTTTCCAGCGTTACGGTCAAGCCCCAGACCATCGGGATGCCGACGGCGCACCAGGCCAGCAGCACCAGGGCGAACGGGGTTTTTTCGTCGCTTTGGCGGGCGCCGGCGAGTTCTGCTTCGGCGCGGGCGGCGCGTTCAGAGGCCAGCTTGCGCTCTTGCGCCAACTCTTCTTCGCTCATGAAATGTTTGGGATCAACCGGGCGGATCAGGGCGTTGCAAATCAAGCCCACAATCAACATGCCAGCCAGCACATACATGGTGACGTTGTAAGCGTCGGCCTTGGCCACGCCTTGCGACAATTGATAATCGCGCAGGTAGTTCACCGCAATCGGGCCGATAATCCCGGCGGTGGCCCAGGCGGTCAGCAGACGGCCATGAATCGCGCCCACCATCTGGGTGCCGAATAAATCCGCCAGATAGGCCGGAATGGTGGCGAAACCGCCGCCGTACATCGACAGAATCACGCAGAATGCCAGCACGAACAGGCCCAGATTGCCAGCCTGACCAAAGGTCGGGATCGCCGCGTACAACACAAAGCCCAGCACCAGGAATACAAAATAGGTGTTCTTGCGGCCAATATGGTCAGAACAGGAAGCCCAGAAGAAGCGGCCAATAATATTGAACAGCGACAGCAGGCCGGTAAAGCCGGCGGCCAGCGCGGCCACGGTTTTGAGCTGATCTGCAGTCAGCTGATTAAAGCTGGCCGAAACACCGATCAATTTGCCCGCGAACACTTCCTGCAACAGCGGCGAGGCCATACCCAGAATGCCGATGCCTGCCGAAACATTGCACATCAACACCATCCACACCAGCCAGAATTGCGGAATGCCCCATACTTTCTTGGCGTGCACATGGCCTTGCGTGATCATGGCATTTTTTGCCTGCGACGGCGGCGGCGTCCAGCCGGCCGGTTTCCAGCCGGTCGGCGGCACCCGGTAGCCAAACGCGCCGGCCATCATGAAGACAAAATAAATCGCCGCCATCACCAGGAAGGTTTCCGCCACGCCGGTGGTGGTCGGGGTTTTGAATTTATCCATCAGCATCACGGCCAGGGGCGAGCCAATCATCGCGCCGCCGCCAAAACCCATGATCGCCATCCCGGTCGCCATGCCGCGCTTATCCGGGAACCATTTGATCAAGGTCGAGACCGGGGAAATATAGCCCAGGCCCAGACCAATGCCGCCGATCACACCCGAACCCAGCACCATTAACCAGAATTGGTGGGTTTGGATGCCGATGGCGGACAGCACCAGGCCGCCGCACCAGCACATGGCCGAGACCACGCCGGCCTTGCGCGGGCCGGCATGTTCCAGCCAGCCGCCCCACAGGGACGCGGACAGGCCGAGGAAAACGAAGAACAGCGAATACATCCAGCCTAAGGTGGCCACGCTCCAGTCGCAGCCGGTGGCGAATAATTGGTACATGAAATCAGCAAATGGCGAGCCTTGCGCCGCACATTTGAGCGAATCTTTCATGCCCTGGGCGCGGCCCAGCATTTGCGAGAGCGGCAGCCAGAATACGGAAAAACCGTAGGCCATGCCGATGCAGAGGTGAATCGCCAGTGCGGCGGGGGGAACCAGCCAGCGGTTAAAGCCTGGGCCGGCGATGGTGCGTTCTTTATCCAGTAGTCCAGGGCCGCTGGTCTGTTGTGTTTCGCCAACATTATTGGCGCCCCTGTTATCCAAAATTCCCGGTGTTGTCATGATTTAGTGAGTTTTGCGACGTTGACATTGTGCTGCAGACATCTTTCTCTATGGAAAAATTATCTGCGCCTCCCCAATCGCCCTTCCAATGGAAAAAGCAAAGGCCACAACACCCGTACAGAGGGAACACAGCAAACCCGTAGAAGCACAAGAGAGAGGAACAGCGCGATTGCCAGAAGGAGAGGGCGGATTGTGCCCGGCGTCCAAAGCTTGCCAAAACCGAATGCACGCGTCGCGTGCTTGCCGTTGTAAGTAAGGAGAACGGGGGCGTTGTCTTGCGTTTGGATGTTGCCGTTACACAATGTTGCAATCATCTTCCTAACTTCCGTTTGCGTCAACCGCTTTAGTGCAAATTCTCGGAAATCACTCTTGCGGCGCACAACTGGTCTTATATGTATAAAACTTTTATAGGCCATTCACAAAACGAATATCAAGCTTCTCCGTCTCAAGATGGGGCGGGTATGCACCAAAAGATTGCAATAAAGCAAAAGAAATCCCTCAAAAAGTGCATACCACTTTGTCTATACAATTGTTACAGTTATGAAACATGCGAATGTCATTCATGAAATTTATAACTTGTATTGGAAAATGAAATTGGTTGCGCCGCACAAAAATCCCTAAGATTCGTCCTGTCGCCACAAGCGATACGACAAACAACCACGCTGATACAAGGAAAGCAAAATGATCACTTCCATCCTCCTGATCCAACTTCTGGGCGCCGCCACCCTGGTTTCTCTGGAATTCTCTGACCGCGCTGAATAAGCCGCCATCCCGATTCACTGACAAAGGAATACAACATGATCACTTCTATCATCCTGATCCAATTGCTGGGCGCCGCCACCCTGGTTTCGCTGCACTTCTCCGACCGCGCTGAATAAGCCGTCACACTCTGAAAAACAAAGGAAAAATCATGGTCACCACCATTTTACTGATTCAAGTTTTGGGCTTTATCACCTTGCTGTCTTTGCAATTCGGCGATAGCACGGACTGATCTCAGCGCCTGATTGCAAAACAGTAAGCAGAAACAGCAGCACCAACTTCACCGCCACACTGCAGCTCCCGCAAGTTATCGCCGCCTTTGCGCGCTTGCCGCAGCTTGCAATGCATGCGCCGTCTGATCCCAGGCCGGATCCGGCGCCAGGCCAGGCCGCCAGCGCTGACGCTGTGCCGGCAATAGCGTTTTTGCAGTGCAGCAAAACTGCCCCGAACGCTAACGATTTCGCAAAAAACGCAATTTCCCCTATACTGGCGGGCCGCGCGCCCGGGGCCGTCTGTTTGGCCGCTTGCGCCGCTGCCGCTGATAGTGGAGAACAATCGCAGAATGACAGGAATACAACCCGCGCCAGGCTTGCCGGCGGAGGCCGCGCCGGCAATTGAGGGCGATGCTTTACAGCAACATTTTCAAACAGGCGTCGCCGCTGACGATATTGAGCAGATTTTCCTGCTCAAGCGCGCGCAGCCGGTCTTACAAGCATTTTCTGCGCTGTTCCACGGCGGTTTTGAACACGTCTTATTGCGCTTGAGCGTCTTGCGCGAATTGGCTGCAGAAACCGAAAGCGCCTGCTTCACGCGCGCCGATATCAATCTCCGCTTGGCTTTTCTCTTGCCTGACAGTCTGGAAACGGTGCTGTCGCGCCTGCGCTCGCATCAATTGCTGGCCTGGGATGCGGCGCAAAGCGTGTATCGCGTCACGCCGATGGCGCGCAATGTGCTGGCCGCGCTGGATGGCTTGCTGCGCGTGGAGCAGGGCGATGATCAGGCCGAAGTCGGCTTTCTATTATCGCAAGTGGCCGGCGCGCAAGTCATGGGCGGGGTCAGCGTTGAACAATTACAGCATTTGTTGGCGCGTCTGGTCGATTTGACCGAAGAATTCCGCGATGCGATTGCCTCAGGTTCCGAATTCCGCCTGCGCTCAGCGCAAGTCAAATGGCATATGGCCTGCGACTGGGTGGAAAAAGGTTCGCAAGTGATCCAGGCGATTACCGGCGACCCGCAAGCCGATAGCGCCACCCACCGCGCGGCGCAGGCGATCGGGCGCGCCCAAAGCGCGCTGTTGAATATGCAGGGCATGTTTTCGCGCGCGCTCAATCAGATTGAGCGCCAGCGCGTACATTTGGGCCAATCCGGCCTGTCCACCACCGATATTAAACTATGGTTGTTGCAACACGATGATTTGGCAGGGTTGGCCGATGGCGCCCTGTCATGCGCGGTTGCGCCGCTGTTCATGACACCGGCTGAAATGATTGACGTAGCAGAAACCGAACTCCTTTCCGATAAACACGATGATGGCGCCAGACTCGGCTTGCCGGATGGCATGGACGCCCCGGTCACGCTGGCCGAGCAAGATCCGATGGCGCGCGAACTCGACGACTGGCTGGGCAAGCTGGCCAGCTTCACCGACATGGCGGGCAATGCGCCGGCCCCGGTGGAGCAGGCCTTATTGCCGGCCAATTTCGCGCTCGCCTCTTATCGCGCCTCGCTCCTGCCCTTGCTGGGCGACCCTAACGAAGCCAGTTTGCAAGGGCCGACTGCGCGCCTGGCGCGTCTGCCGCTGGACTTGCATTTGCAAGATGAGTTGCAGCCGCTGGCGCAAGGCGAAGTGGCGGCTATGACCCGCGCCACCTTAAGTCCGGCGGCGCGCCTGAGCGCACTGGCGGCGGAGTTGGAAACCATCTTGGCCAGCCCACAGGAAGTCAGCGATGAATAATGATGCCCAATTATTGATAGCGCGTCTGCTGACGCAGCAAACCTTGCGGCGCGATGAGCGCTTAGTCAAACGCGTGCTGTCAGACGATGTGTTCCGCGCCGAAGTCGATGGCCACCTGGCGGCCTGCGGCATGAAACTGCTCGACAATGTGTACGCCGATCATGTGACGCTGGCGTTGAGGCGCGAAATCGAACCGAAGATTTTCGGCGCGCGCGAAAGCTGGCAAAACAATAATTTCGGCCTTGCGCGCGATGGCGTGGCGCTGCTGGTGGTGCTGTGGGCGCTGATTATTTTGCCCAAGCGCGAGCGGCAGGAAGCGCATCAACATGCGCAGCAAGACCAGGAAGATATGTTCGGCAAAGAAAAACCGCTGCCGCGCGCCGAAGAAACCTCACTCGGGATTTCTTACAAAGCGCTGCTGGCCGATTTTGGCGAAAAACTGGGTAAGAAAACCCGCCTGGATATGAATCTGGGGATTTTGACCCGTTTGGGTTTTATTGAGCGGCGCGGCGATGAATTGCATGAAGGGCCGCTGCTGGACTTGATGATGGATACCGATGTGCTCAAAGAGCGCATTATCAATGGCGCGTTGGCCGATGTGTTCAAAAACCGCCCGCTGCCCCCGCCCGCCGCAAGCGAAGCAGGGGCGGACGGACAAACTCTGTAAGGGTCAGCCATGTTTCACATCAAATCGCTGGAAATGGTGCATTGGGATTACTGGCAGCGTATCAAAAACATTCCGCTGGACGCCAAAATCATCACGATTGCCGGCCAGAACGGCTCCGGCAAAACCACCTTGCTGGACGCTTTGCGCACCCTGTTCGGGCTGGACTGTTCCATGGGCCGCTCGTATAAACACTATGCGCGCCACTCCGGCCAGCACACCTCCTGGCTGCGCGCGGTGGTGGATAACCGCGCCACAGGACGCCAGTTGTCAAACCGGCCATTCCGCAGCTCCGGCTTCTTCGCCGAAGATGAAGTCACCCTGTTTTGCCAGATTCAGAAAAACGGCGGCGATTGGAAGCGCCAATATCTGATGCGCGCCGGCAATGTGCAAATTGAAGCCGTGACCGAAGCCAATGACTGGCTCGGGGTGGAAACCTATCGCAAACGTCTGGCCGCCGCCGGCTTGTCGCCGGCCATGGCCAAAGTGCTGGCGCTGGAACAGGGCGAAACGGATAAATTATGCGAATACGCGCCGCGCCAATTGCTCGACCTGGTGTTTCAGGTATTCGGCGACAAGGAAGTGTTGGATGCGTATGACGAAGCCAAGCGCCACCAGCGCGACACCGAAGCCGAATTGCAGCGCTTTGAAACCGAGTTGGAGCTTTCCAAGACGAATCTGGAAGGCTTGCGCCTGCGCGTCACCAATTATCACCAATGGCAGCGCTTAAGCGAAGAGCGCCGCATGTTGCAAGCCGAAGCGCTGCCGATTTTGCAATACGCCGAGGAACGCGACAAACTCAAGGCCCACAGCAAATCCCTGCAAGACAGCCGGCGCCACGCCAGCCAGCAACAGCAAATGCTGTCGCAACGCCGGGGGCAACTGGTTCAGCATGCGCAATTTCACACCCAATCGCAGCAACAGGAAAGCGAGCTGGAAAAAGAAAACGCGCAACTGGCGCATGATTTGCAGCAAATCAATGCCCGCATCAAACCGCTGGAAAATCTGCTGGAGCAGAAAAAACGGCTGGAAAAATTGGCGGGACAGACTGGCGACGACTTGAGCGGACTGGCGGCGGATTTGGAGCAATGGGAAGCGCGCCACCAGCATGAACGCAATCAGCGCAAAGAAATCAGCGCGCAAGTGCAAGAGCACCGCAATTTAATCGCCGCGCTGGAAGGCAAAAGCGCTTTGCCGGAGCCGGAGCAGGTGCGGCAAATGCGGCGCGCGCTGGACGCCGCCGGCATCGGCCATCATTTGTTGCCCGACTTGATTGAAGTGACAGACGGCCAATGGCAGGCCGCAGTCGAAGGCGTGTTGCGCGGCTATGCTTCGGTGATTTTGCTGGAGCGCGAAAGCGACGCCGCCGCCGCTTATGCGCTGGGGCAGCAATTGCGTTATCCGCATTTCATCGTTTCCGAACTGGTGCAGCCGCACAGCGTGCGCGATGACAGCTTATTATCGGTCTTGAGTTTTGCCGGCAAGGTTCCGGCCTGGCTGCTGGAGCAACTGGCGCGCATCCGCCGCGTCGATAGCGTGGAGCAGGGTTTGCGCTGCGGCGCGCATCAGGAATGGATTACGCGCGAAGCGTATCACCACGAAAAACGCGGCGCCCGTTCTTTATATGTGGAAGCGGCGCGTTACCGCTTTGGCGACGGAGGCCGGCGGCAACGTTTGCAGGCGCTGCAAAACCGTTTGCAAACGCTGGAAACGCAAGAAGACAAGCTCACCCTCTCGATCAGCGAACTGGCGCAGCAAATCGCCGCCGCCAAGAGCCGCATCGCCGGCGTGGACGCGCTGAAAGAATTGAGCGCGCGCCAAAGCGAATTCGCCGATGCGCTGGAGCAAATTGAACCCTTGAAAGCCGAACGCAGCAAAATCGGCGCACGTTTAGGCGAATTGCAAACCCTGTCGAAAGCTGCGACTGAAACCCGCACCCGCGCTGAAGCCGCCTGGCATGGCGCGAAACAGGCTTTGCGCGACTTGGAGCAGCAATTAAGCGGGCAGAGCGGGCAGCATGTGCAAGCGCGACAAAACCATGCGCAGGAATTGTGGCAGGCGCGCCGCCGCTGGCGCCAACTGCCGCACAGCTGGCGCCGTCCGGCGCGCTGCGCCGCGCTGATCGACGAACACCAAAACGCGCACCAGGTCGAATTGCGCCTCAACAGCCTGAATACCTCACTGGCGCGCGAGAGCTGGGAAACGGATGGCGCGGTGGTCGATCAATATCAACGCCTGTCTGATCAATTATCCAACCGCCAGGCAGAAACCGATGAGCGGCGCTATCAAAACAACCGCGCCATCGAAGCCACCGCAAACGCGCGCGGCGCGTATATTGAACGCCTGCGCTACACCATCAAAACCTATGGCCGCAATATCCGTGAGCTGGGCGAGCTGGCCGGGATTGAAGTGCATGCCGATCCGGTGAAACTGGAAAATGATGATTTGCAACTGTCCCAGGCCGGCTTGCATGTGCGCTTCAAGTTTGACGGCAAAGGCCCGATCGGCATGAATGACGGCGAGGCTTCCGGCGGGCAGCAGGTGATGAAATCGCTGATTCTCTTGATCGGTTTGCTGAAGTCGGATGAAGGCTCGGGCGGTTTCGTCTTTATTGACGAACCGTTCGCCCACTTGGATATCCGGAATATTCAATTGGTCGGCGAGTTCCTCAAAAACACTGACGCCCAATATCTGATGACCACGCCGCTGACCCATAACACCGACGTGTACGACCCTTCTGAGCTGACCCTGATCACCAGCAAGAAAAAGAAGGAGCAAACCTGGGCCCAGCCGATTTTTGTGCTGCAACGGCGCAAAACAGATCCGCTGGATGAGTTTGCCGGCCAGAGCGCAGGACGCCACCATTCGACACGTAAGCACAGTGTTTGATGCAGATTGCCTTGAATTCACAGCAAACAGCTGAAGTAAGCTGCGGTTAGCTGCATCAAAGGATAAATTCCAAGCAAGGCAAGTAAAATTTTTGCAATAAAAAAGTTGGCTTAAGGAAATTTTTTTTGCCTGAGGCCAATTTTTGATACACAAAATGGTGAATTTGGTTCAATATAGGTGTGCGATGCATGCGCTTATACGGCCTAGATGCTGCTGTTCGGCGTAGCTGTTCAGATCTGTTTTTCTGCGCAGAAAAGCATTGATCGGCCACTGGCTGCATATTGGCTGAGCGGTTTCAGCTTTTTTCCTTACTTGAAGTATGGAGGTTAAGCGATGAATTCCAGCGACCACAATCCACCCTATGCAGCCCGGCGCAGGTTGCTGCATTTCGTTTCCGGCCTGATGGCTGCGTTATCACTGGCTCCGGCAGTGGCGCAGGAAAAAATCCGCATCGGCGTCCCTTTGCCGCTTTCCGGCACCTCAGCGCAGTTTTGCGAACCCATGCTCAAAGGCGTGCAAATGTACGCCGAAGAATTGAACGCCAAAGGCGGTTTGCTGGGGAAAAAAATTGAGATCGTCGCGCGCGACTCCAAAGCCAAACCGGAGGAAGCCGTGCGTGTGGCGCGCGAATTGATCGTGCGTGAACGTGTCAATTTCCTGGTCGGCACCTTTACTTCAGCTGAAGGCCCGGCAGTATCCGAAATTGCGAAAGAAAACAAAACAGTGTTGATGGCGCTGGGGCCGAAAACAGACCGCCTGACCGCACCTGAAGCTTTGCATCCCTACGTCTTCCGCGTTTCCGCGAATACCACCACTGAAGGACGCGCTGCGGCCGCCCTGATGGCGCGTTGGAAAGTGACGCGTGTGGCTACTATTGCGCCTGATTTTGCGTATGGTCAGGATGGGGTCAAAGTGTTTGTCGCGCATCTGAAAAAGCTGCGTCCCGATATCCAGATCGTGGATCAGCAATGGCCCAAGATCACGGAAAGCGACTACACCCCCTTTATCACCGCGCAAAAAGCGGCCAAGCCGGAGGCGGTGTTTTCGATTATTTGCTGCGGCCAGTTCACTCCTTTCGCAAAACAGGCAAATGGCCTGGGTTACTTCAAGGCGCTCAATAACAATTTTATTGCTGTCGCTGAAGGTGGCTCGATTGAAAGCTTGCGTTCGCTGGGAGCCGAATATCCAGTCGGCATCTGGGGCAACTCATACGATGCCTTCAATTACAAGCCGCAAGATCCTGCAGTGGCCAAGGCGCACAGCGATTTCCTGGCCAAGGTGCGCACCTTCACCAAGGAGCAGTACCCTGCCTCCTGGGTGGTGTCAGGTTATCTCGGCATGCAATATCTGAGCGAGGCAGTGAAAAAAGCCAATTCGCTGGATTCAAGCAAAGTTTCGGCTGCGCTCAAAGGATTGACCTTGGATACGCCGATGGGCAAGCTGACGATGCGCGCCAAAGATCAGCAATTGACCAGGGGTATGGTATGGGGACAGGCAAAAATAGTGAAAGATGTCCCATTCCCGGTACTCGATCCGATTGAATATATTGATGCTGCACCACTGATGGATTGAAACGGGAGCGTGACATGGATGCCGCGCTCTTGATCAACCAGACTTTCAGTGGCTTGTCCACTGCCATGCTGTCTTTTATAGCGGCTGCCGGCTTGTCTTTGGTGTTTGGCGTGATGCGTTTGCTGAATTTTGCGCATGGCTCAATGTTCATGGCTGGCGCCTATCTGGCATGGCAGTATTCGACTTGGTTAGGGGGCGGCGAAGGCGCATTCTGGCTTGCAGTGTTATTGTCCGCACTGACAGTTGGCGTGATTGCCGCCGTCATTGAAGTGCTGTTTTTCAAGCGCTTGTATGGGCAGCCGGAATTGATTCAGTTGTTATTCACATATGCTCTGGTCTTAATTACCGGCGATGTGGTCAAATTCATCTGGGGGTCGCAGCAACTGAGTTTGGCCCGTCCGCCGTCGCTGGCGGATTCCCTCAGCATAGGCTCTGTCACACTGCCGCATTACAATTTATTTTTATTGTTGGCGGGCTTGTTGGTGGCAGGCGGCTTGTGGTGGTTGATGCAGCGTACCCGTGTCGGCATGGTGGTGCGCGCATCATCGCAAGACCGTGAAATGATGAGTTTGCTTGGTTCACGCGTGCAGCTGGTGTTTTTATCAGTTTTCAGCGGCAGTGCAGTTTTGGCTGGACTGGCAGGCGCCTTGATTGCGCCTACCACAGCCATCGTGCCCGGTATGGACACTGAAATCATTATTCCCTTATTCATTATTGTTGTGATTGGCGGCTTGGGATCGATCTGGGGCGCCTTTCTTGGTTCGGTGATTTATGGCGTTACGCTGTCCTTTGGCATCTTGCTTGCGCCGCGCTTTTCGCTGTTTGCAGTGGCCAGCCTGATGGTGGTGATCTTGATAATCCGGCCACAGGGTTTGGCCGGGGAGGCCGCGACACGATGAAACGCATATTCAACACAGCGGCAGTATGGCAACTGCCGCTTTTTCTGTTATTGATTTTATTGCCGTTGCAAGCCAGTCCTGCCTGGCTGTTTTTTGCGACTGACGCCTTGATTGCCGCCTTACTTGCAATCAGCTTGAATTTGCTGGTTGGCTATGGCGGCATGGTCTCATTCGGACATGCCGCCTATTACGGCGTGGGGGCATATGCCTGCGCCCTGCTGATGAAAAGCCTGGGCTGGCCGCTGCCGCTGGCTTTACTGGGCGGGGTGGCGCTGTCGGTGATGATTGCTGCATTTGCCGGCTTCTTTTGTGTGCGTTTGACCGCTGTCTATTTTTCTATGTTAACCCTGGCCTTTTCTCAAATTGTCTGGGCGGTGTGTTTTCGCTGGAATGAAGTGACAGGCGGCGATCAAGGCTTATCGGGCGTGCCGATGCCCGATTTCAGCTGGATCAAGCAAGTGGCGGGGCAACCGGATTTCGATGATGGCAAATTGTTCTATTGGCTCGCTTTGGTGATTGTCGCGCTATGTACGGGTTTGGCTTGGATGTTGGTGCATTCTCCATTTGGCCGGGTCTTGATTGCCACCCGCGAAAATCCGCAGCGCTGTACTTTCATCGGACTGAATGTGCGACATATTCAACTGGCCGCTTTTTGTATTGCGGCGGCCCTGGCTGCTGTGGCGGGCGGCTTGTTTGGCGTCTTCAATCGCGGCGTTTATCCCGACTTCGTGGTCTATTCAAAAGGCGCTGAAATCCTGATCATGGTGCTGCTTGGCGGCAGCCGCAGCTTTTGGGGGCCTGCGCTGGGGGCGGTCGCGCTTTTGCTGTTGCATCAGGAGTCGCCGCGCATTCTGGAGTATGTGCTGGAAAAGAGTGCGGCGCTGGGTGTCAAAATTGATTTGGGCAGCGCCTCTGCATCGGAGTATTGGGGCATTGTGCTGGGTTTGGTGGTCGCCAGTTTGACGCTCATGTTTCCGGCCGGCATCAGTGGTTTGCTGAATTGGTTGCGTGCGCGTTTTAAGCCCGGCGGAGGCGCAGCATGAGCGCCATCTTGCAGGTGGAAAATCTGTCGGTTTCCTTTGCCGGTTTTCAGGCAATCCGGGATGTTTCTTTCACCATGGATCAAGGCGCGATTTATTCTGTGATCGGGCCGAATGGGGCTGGCAAGTCAACCTTGTTTAACTTGATAACCGGCTTGAACAAGCCGGATCAAGGCCGCGTGTTATATATGGGGAAAGATATTGGCGGCGTGACGCCGGAGCGTCGCTGTCACATGGGGATGGGGCGCAGTTTTCAGCGCAGCAATATCTTTTCAGCGCTTAGTGTGTTTGAAAATGTGCAGACTGCGATTGTGGCGCGCCAGCGGGAAAATTGGCGCATGTTTTTTCCATTGGGCCAGCGCCACCGGGAAGAGGCGGAAAAGATTTTACGCGAAGTCGGCTTGGCCGAAAAAATTGATCATCCTGTCACTGCGCTTTCCCATGGCGACTGCCGGCAGCTCGAATTGGCGCTTGCGCTTGCCTTAAAGCCTCAATTATTGCTGCTTGACGAGCCGACCGCCGGCATGTCGGTGGTGGAAACGCGGCGTTGCGTTGAATTGTTGCAAAACATCGTCAGTGTGTTTGGCGTCAAACTGCTGTTGACAGAGCATGATATGAGCGTGGTGTTTGCAATATCCGACCGTATCATGGTTTTATCTCAGGGACAGAATATCGCCTTTGGCACGCCTGATGAAATCCGTAACAGCAGCGTGGTGCGCAGCACTTATCTGGGACATGGGCCGCTATGAGTACACCGCTTTGCCAATTGCAGGATGTGAGCGCAGGCTACGGTTTATCCAGCGTATTGTTTGGCGTTTCGCTGGAAATCCAGGCCGGGGAGTGCGTGGGTTTGCTGGGGCGCAATGGCGTTGGCAAAACCACCACCATGCGCGTGATCTGCGGTTTGAATCGGGCTGAATCCGGCCGCGTGCTGTATCAAGGACAGGAAATCAGCAAATTGCAGCCGGATCAGCGCGCCCGTCTTGGCATAGGGCTGGTGCCGGAAGACCGCCGCATTTTCTCTGATTTGACGGTGCTGGAAAACCTCAAAGTCGCCGAGCGCGCCGGCCCTGCTGGCAAAGATTGGAATGTGGAGCGGGTGTTTGAATTATTTCCCGACTTGAAACCGCATGCGGCGCGACGCGGCGGTTATTTGTCCGGCGGCCAGCAGCAGATGCTGACCATAGGCCGCACCCTGGTCAGCAATCCCCGCCTTTTACTATTGGATGAACCTTCCGAGGGGTTAGCTCCGATCATTGTGGAAAATCTGCGTGCGCAGATTGCCCGCTTAAAGCAAAGCGGCTTAACGATTTTGCTGGCTGAGCAAAGCATCCATTTTTCACTCGCGTTGTCAGATCGCATTTATGTGCTGGAAAAAGGACAAGTGCGGTTTAGCGGTACGCCGGCGGAATTTTCAGCCAATCCCGAAATTCAGGAAAAATACCTGTTCGTCTAGGAGGCGCTATGAGCGCACTGTATCCGCAGCGGGTTTTGCCGATGCGCAAACCGGAGGGCCATGTGCCGCCGGTGCAGCGCTGGAGCGCAGTGTTCGGCGCGCATATCCCGCATTACCGCGTGGCCTATTACGGCGTGCAGAGCTGGGATGAACATGACATCGCCGCATCCGCCTTCATGCGCTGGATTGAGCGCGCCGCCAACGGCCCGAACCGCCCCGGCGCATGCGACCATCTGCGCTATGTTGACCATAACGGCTTCATCAACCATGTGTATGTCGGCTACTGGACAGACGAGGCGCGTTTTGCACGCTGGCGCAGCGATCAGCACTACCAGCAGTTTTGGCAGGATCCGGCGCGCCTGCATGACGCCTGCGGTGTTTGGCGCGAAGAAATGCTGACCCCGATCGCGCGCCAGGAAACTGTGTTTTTCCTCGACTTTATCGCCGGCGTCGGGCGGCTGGAATGCGCCACGCTGGAAAAAACCTTCGAGACCGGATATTTCGGCTCAATGCGCGACCGCATTCCACAAGCCGCGCATGATTTGCTGGCTTCACCCAAAGGGACGCAACTGCCCGCGCCGCAAGAGCGCGTCAGCCAGTATGCGCGCTGGCAGGTATTCGTGCCGGAAAACCTGGCGGTCATCCGTTCCGGCCAATACTGGGGCCGCTGTCAGAGTGAGCAATTACAAGACTATCAGCAGAATTTAAAACCTGCGCTGGACGCCGGCATGCAGTTTTTACAGGACCAGGCGCAAGACAGCGGTTGCTGCACCATGCGCTATATGCGCCATTGTGAATATGATGGACGGGAATTGCCGGAAACCTCGGTGCAGGCTTACTTTCTCAGTCTGGCGCATTTGGAAGCCTGGTCAGAACATCATCCGACCCACCATTCGATTTATGGTCAGGCCATGGCGGCAGCCATGAAATACCAGGACAAGCGCGAATTCCGCACCTGGCACGAAGTGTTTGTGCTGCCGGGCGACAGCCAGTTTTTTGAATATTGCAACTGTCATCAGGGCACGGGTTTATTGCCCTGGTTTGATGCTTTGCAGACGGGTTGAACAGACCTTGCGCGGCGCCATGCGCTGCGCAAGCGGCGAATGGCCCGTCTTAGCCCGGCAGCGGCAAGTCTTGCAAGGCTTCCGGTTTGACTGCCCAGATGCCGGGCAGATTGCGCAGATAGCCGAAGGCGTCCATGCCAAAGCCGACCACAAACTTATCCGGCACGCTCAAGCCGACATAATCGGCATATACCGGCTTGGCGCGGCCATGGGCTTTATCGGCGAAAACCGCCAACAACACTTCGGCCGCGCCTTTTTCCAGTAAATGGTGTTTCACTTCGGCCAGGGTGGCGCCTTCATCCAGAATATCGTCCAGCACGATTACGCTGCGGCCCTTGACTTCAGCGCGCGGCGTGACTTTCCAGCGCAATTTGCCTCCCTCGGTCGCATCGCCGTAACGGCTGACGTGCATATAATCGAATTCGAGCGGGAATTCGAGCAGGGGCAGCAATTGCCCGGCAAACACGACTGCGCCGCCCATCACCCCCAGCACCAGGGGAAATTGTTCGCCGCCGGCGGCAAAGCGCTGGTTCAGCGCATCCGCCATCGCGTGCACCGCCTGCTGCACACTGTGTTCGTCATGAATTTGTTCCGCGCTGGCCAGTAATGCTTGCGCGCGTTGGTAGTGAGAAGCCTGAATGCTCATGGAATCGGGGCCATGGACTGGCCGTTGTATTTGTCAGGGTGAGTATGATTACACAAATTGGCCTTTCTGCAATAGAGATTGCGCTCTTGTGGCTGCGCGCTTTGTGTGGCGCCGACTTTCGCCCAAGTATCATAAGCAGTAAAATTGCAGGCTTGTGTTGACTATTTTTGGAGCGGGCATGCCGTTTCTTATGCTGATGATAGATCTGGCCCTGGCTTCGTATTGCGCAGTGCACGCATTACGCAATCGCCAGCCTATGTATTGGGTGTTTGTTTTGTTTGGACTTCCTTTTATTGGCAGCCTGCTGTATTTTTTGGTGGTTTTGCTGCCCGGTTCGCGTTTGCAGCACAAGGCTGGCAAAGTGGCGCAGGAAATGGCGCGGCGTTCGGATCCGGGGCGCGCGGTGCGTGAAGCGCAAGCGGCGTTTGACTATGCGCCGACCGCGCAAAACCAGATGCGGCTGGCGCAAGCGTTGCTGGAGCAGGGCGATACAGAGGCGGCGATCCGTCATTATGAGCAGTGCCTGAACGGGCCTTACAGCGATGATCTGGAAATCCGTTTAGGCGCGGCGCGCGCCAATTTGCAAGGCGGGCACGCCGGGGCCGCACTGGCGCATTTGCAATTTATCCGGAATAAAGATCCCAAATTCCGCAGCGAGGAATGCGGTTTGCTGTTGGCGCGCGCCTACAGTGAAAATGGCGAAGCCTTGCAGGCGCAAGCCGAGTTTGAAGCCACCCTGGCGCGGCATGGCAGCTTTAATTGTCTGGGCGAATTTTTGATTTGGGCCTTGCAGCGCGGCAATCTGGCATTGATTGAGCGCTTGCAGGCAGAAGTTGAACAAGCCAGCAGTCAATGGAGTGGCTATCAGCGTCAGATGCATGCGCCCTTGCTGGCGCGTTTGCAGGCAGCCGAAGATGGTTACCGCGCACAGCGCGCCGCCAGCTTAGCCTGAGCGCGCTTCAGACTTGCGCCACATCCACCAGCTCAGCCCCTGTCATGTGTTGCAATTGCTGTGGACTGGCCGCAAACACCGCGTGCGGATGACCGGCGGCGGCCCACACTTCTTGCCACACCAGCAAGGAGCGGTCGAGCAGGATGATGGCTGGCTGCGGATGGCCGAGCGGGCAGACGCCGCCGATTGCATATCCGGTTTTTTCGCGCACAAAGGCGGCGTCCGCGCGCCCGATCGGGCCGCAATGGCTGGCCACCTTGTTTTCATCGATGCGCACGGCGCCTGAGGCCAGCACCAGCACTGCGCAATCATCTTGCTGACGGCGGAAAATAATCGACTTGGCGATGGCGCCCACGGCACAACCCAATGCCGCCGCCGCTTCGGCGGAGGTGCGGCCACTGGCCGGCAGCATCCGCACCGGCTGCGGATGGCCCAGCGTTTGCAATACATCCGCCACGCGTTGCGCGCTGGCCGGCAGAGAGCTTGCTTCAGGATTGTTCATGGTTTCACCTTATTGCGGGGCGGATGCGTCGAGCGTGTCGAGACAGGCGCAGATCGCCGCCGCACTTAAAAACATCATGCCGGCATAAGCCCGGTTGCTGTGCCCGGCCAGATGCGCTTGCAGCAGATTGCAGCACAAGGCGAGCAAGCCGCCTTGCCTGCTTTGCATGCAGTTTTGCAGCAAACCGCCCAGATCGCCATCTTCCATGCATTGCTCGCTCAGGCGCGCCTGTTGTTCCATCAAGGCGCTGATCGGCAACGGCGGCCAGTGCTGGCCGCTGGCGCGCATGGCCAGATGCACCAACAAAGCCAGCCGCCCCATGATGGCGGCGCAGGCCGGCGGCATGCCATCCAGCTCGCCCAGGCGGGCAAACACCAGCAGCATGGGTTGTTCCTGTTCCAGTTCTTGTAACATCTGCAGCAATTGCGCATCGTCCGCGCTTTGCAGTTGCTCGTAAGCCGTATCCAAATTGTTTTGACTGATGATATGCATAATCCCAGGCTGTGACTATTCAGGGGCGTCTCTGTTTCAGTGGTGTTGAACGACTGCCGCCCCTCTTGCTGATCGCCCGCTCCAATTCCTTTGTTGATTCCGCGCTATCGGACGCCGGCTTAGCGTTGCCTGCCAACCCGCCTGCACTGGCGGCGCCCGGCTTTAATTTTCTGCCGCCACAAACAGCGGTAATTCCAGAATGAAGCGGGCGCCGCGCCCGACTTCACTTTCGACCCGGATTTTACCTTGCAGGATCTGGGTCGCCAGGTTGTAGCAGATGCTCATGCCCAGGCCCGAACCGCCTTGCCCCATCTTGGTGGTGAAAAAAGGATCGAAAATGCGTTTCAAATGCCCGGGCGGAATGCCCACGCCATCATCTTCAAACACAATTTCCACCCAATCCTGTTGCCTTTGCTGGCAGCGCTGCGCGCGCAACAGCATATTGCCGCCGCTGCGCCCATCGTCAAACGCGTGCAGCAAGGCGTTGTTCACCAGATTGTTGATGATCTGGCCATAGGGGCCGGGATAGCTGGTGAGTTCGATATCATCCGGCATCTCCAGCTGGATCTGGCGCCCGGCGTGGCGGATCTGGCTGGCCAGGGTGGCCAGAATGTCGCGGCTGGTTTGCAGCAGATTGAAGACCCGCCTTTGCGCCGTGCTGCGGTCGAGCGCCACTTGTTTAAAGCTGTTGATCAATTCGGTGGCGGAACTTAAACCGCGCATGATCACGGCGGTGGCTTCGCCATGTTCCGCCAGAAATGTGTCGAGATCGGCGCGGCGGATGCCGGGCGCGTCCATCTGTCCCAGCATGTTTTGATTCATCCCCTGCAGCGCGCTGGTGATCATGAGGCAATTGCCGAGCGGGGTGTTGAGTTCATGCGCCACCCCGGCCACCAGACTGCCGAGCGCCGCCAGCTTTTCCTGATTCACCAAATGTTCGCGCGCATCGTGCAGCTGGCGGTAGGCGTTTGCATTGTCCAAGGCAATCGAGGCATATGCGCACAGGGTGCGGAAGACCAGCCGTTCACGCTCGCCAAACGCATGGCGGCGCAGCGCTTGTACGCAGCACAGCCCGAATACGCGTTCGCCGACCGCCAGCGGCGCCAGCAGCGCGCTGCCGGGTTGCACATGGCGCGCCAGCAAATCGGCGGCGCGGTCTTGCAGGACTTCGGCGCGATGCTGCAGGCAATGCAGCATATCAGGCTCCAATTGATTGAGCGGACGGCGCAACCCGGCTTGCCGTTCACCCTGCTCCAAGGCAAACATTAATTGCACATGCTGGCCGTCGGCGTCTTTCAGCCACAGGCTGAAGCTGTGCGGATTGAGCAAGTCTTGCACATGGCGCGCCAGCGCTTCATACAGCACATCCAATTCGAGTTTGGACGCCAGTTCGCCGCCGATCTGGCACAGGCGCTCCAGGGTGTCGCTGGTTTGCTGCAGCACGGCGGCGCGCTTGGCCTCGGTCAGCGCGAGGCGGCGGTGATGCTCGCTTTCCGCCATTGCGCTGGCGGTCTGATGCTGTACGCGCATGGCCACGGCGCGGTTGGTGACTTCCTGCCGGTGCGCTTTGTCGCGGTCTTGGTTGGCCTGGCAAATGGTCTGGTAGGCGCGCAGATATTGGCCACGGCGCGCATATTCCTGCGCCAGCGCTTGCGGCAAACTGTCGCCGACCAGGTAGCCGGCGATGCCATGCGCCAGATTTTGCGCCTGTTCCAGATAATGCAGGCTGAGGTCATTCTGGCCGACTCCGGCGGGGCCGGCCAGGCGGTGGGTGGCGTGGATTTGCGCCAGCACTTTGAGCGCGGCGATTTCGCTGTACGCGTCCTGGCGTTGCAGCGCCAATTGCTGCGCCCGCAAAGCGCTTTGCAAGGCGGCCGGCGCCTGTCCCAGCGCCAGCAAGGCTTGCGCAATGCCGCGCTCCGCCACTTGCACCAGATCCTGGTGTCCCAGGGTTTGCGCCCGTTCGCGCGCGCGCTGGAAAAAGTCGAGCGCGCCCGCCGGGTCGCCACGGTCTTGCGCCAATTCGCCCTGGTAAGTCAGGGCCAGCGCATAATTGCGTGAATCCGGGGTGCGCGCCAGACCCAGTTCAGCCTCATCCAGCAATGGCGCAGCGGGATCGAGGTGTCCCTGGTGTCGCATGGTTTCGGCGGTTTGCAGCAAGCCGAGCGAAATAAAGGTGGGCCAGCGGTTGCGGCGCGCATGTTCGAGCGCGCTTTCAATCCATTCCATCGCCGCATGGTGTTCATTCAAGCTGTTGAACGCCACCCCGACATTGCTGGCGGAACTGATGGCGATGCGGTGTTGGCCGCTGCGCATCGCCAGATCATGCGCGCTGATCCAATGTGAAATCGAGGCCGCCAGATCGCTTTTCAGACCACGGCAATAGCCGTAGAAATGATGAATTGCGGCGGCGGCGATCGGGCCGGCCTGCTCCACCCGCAAAATGTGCTGCCAGCGTTCCAGCGCGGCGTCAGGGTCGCGCAGGGCGTCGGCGATGCCGAGCGCGGCTTGCGCCAATTGCAGACGCACCGGATCCTGCGCCGATTCAGCTTGCGCAATCGCCTGCTGCAATAATTCTTCGTTTTGACGCGCGTCGCCGGCGTCGGTGGCCAGCAGAGCCAGGGTGCGCAAGACATCGCTGCAGCCGGCGTGCAATTGAATCGCATCAAAATCCTGCAGCGCCAGGCGCAGCAATTGCCGGCTTTCTGCCGCTTCGCCGAGCAAAAAGCGCGCTTCGCCGCGCAACGCCGCCAGCCAGGCGCGCAGCGCCACTTGTTGCGTGAGTTGCGGCTGGGCGGAAAAATTGGCGTCTTGCGGCAGGTGGCGATTCAGCAATTGTTCCGCCTGGCTGGCCAGTTGCAGCGCTTGCAGCGAATCACGTTGCCGCAAGTGCCAGGCCACTTCCACCAGCAAGGGCAGGCGCTCATCCGGGTTGACGCCCAGCAACTGGGCTTGCAGCGCGCTGAAGTCTTCATTGTGAATAAACACTTTCATCGCGCATGCTCCTGCGCTTGCCCGGACACATCGCGCGCCAGCGTGATGCTGAACGCGCACCCCTTGCCGGGACTGCTGCTGACGCTGATGCCGCCGCCCAGCAGCGAGCTGATGATGGTGTGGCAGATATGCAGCCCAAGGCCGCAGCCTGTCTGTCCCGCATGTTGGGAGTTGCCGCTGCCGGTGCTGTAAAACGCTTCAAACACATGCGGCAGCACGGTGGGTGAAATGCCGCGCCCATTGTCAGAAAACACCAGGCGCACCATATGCTCATTGATTTCCTCAACCGCCAGCCGCATCACGCCGCCGCCATGTTCATCCAGGCCATGCGCGATGGCGTTATGAATCAAATGTGCAATCACCTGGCCGAGCGGGCCGGGATAACTGTCCATCCAGATATGCGGCGGGATCTCGATCTCAATCTGGTGCCCGGCGATGCGGATCTGATTCATCATGGTCGCCACGGTTTCCTGGCAGGTCTGGCGCAAATCAAAGCGGCGCTGTTGCGCGCTGGCGCGATCCACCGCCACTTGTTTGAAACTGGCCACCAGTCCGGCGGCGGCGCTCAGACCGCGCAGCAGAATATCGCCGGCTTGCGCCGTATCTTGCAAAAATTGCTGCAAATCCTGGCGCTGCAATTGGCTGGCGTCGATTTTTTGCTGCAGGCGGTAAGCCTTGTCTTGCAGCGCGCTGGTGATCATCAGGCAATTGCCGATCGGGGTGTTCAATTCATGCGCCACGCCCGCCACCAAGCCCCCCAGCGCCGCCAGTTTTTCTTGCGCCACCAGGGCTTGTTGCGCATGCTGCAGCTGGCGGTAAGTGAGCGCATTGTCGAGCGCAATCGCGCCGAATGCGCACAGGGTGCGGAAGATCAGGCGCTCATGGTCGCCAAAGGCGTTGACCAGCAGCGATTGCACGCTCATCACGCCCAACACGCGTTCGCCCAGCATCAGCGGCGCGAATAAAGAGGTTTGCGTCAGCAGGCTGCCGGGAATATGGTTGGGCGGGTTTTCCACGCCGCTCCAGTCGCGCAGGATTTCGCACTTTTCGCGTGCGCAGCGTGCTGAATCGGCTTGCGGATCATCCAGCGGAATATCGCGCGCCGGCATATTCCTGCCCTCTTCATACAGCAGGGCGCGGGTCAGCACGCGCCGCTCGGCGTCCAGTAAAAAGATCAGCAGGGCATGCGGCTCAAGCGAGGCTTGCACATGTTGCGCCAGGCTGGTCAAGACATCTTCAAATTCAAGCTGGGAGGTGATGTCCTGGCCGATGTCGCATAGCCGGCTTAAGGTTGCGCTGGTTTGTTGCAGTACTTGGGCGCGGCGCGCTTCCGCTTCCGCCAACTGCGCCTGCTGCGCACGCAAAGCCATGGCGCGTTCGGTTTGCAATTGCACTTGCAAGGCGATGGCGCGCTTGGTCGCCTCATTGCTTTGGGTTTTATCGCGCGCCTTGCAGGCCGCCAGCGCGCTTTGCCAGGCTCTTTGTTCATCGCCGGCGCGCAACCAGGCTTCGCCCATGGCGTCGTACACATCGCTGGAAATGGTGTAGCCGGCGATGCTTTCGCCCAGGCGGCAGGCTTGCTGCAGATAATGCAGGCTGGCGTTAGGCGCCGCCATGCCGGACGGGGCTGGCAGCTCATGCCGCGCGTGGATATCGGCCAGCACTTTGAGCACGTCGATTTCGCGGTTGGCGTCGTGGGTTTGCTGCGCCAGTTGCAGCGCTTCGTGCGCGCTCGACAAGGCCAGTTGCGGTTGGCCCAGCGCCATCAAGGCATGCGCCCGCCCGCGCCGCGCCGCGATTTGCAAATCGGTATGGCGCAAAATGTCCGAGCGCTGCAGCAATTCATTAAAACTGTCCAGCGCGTTTTCAAACTCCTTGCGATCCAGGGCCAGATCCGCCAGATAGGCGAAGCCGCTCGCATACACCCGGGTGGCGGAGGATTTGCTTTGGATTTTCAGCGCCTCATGCAGCATTTCGCTGGCCATTTCCAGCCGTCCCAGGCGGCGCAGCGTTTCGCCGCATTGGCACATGGCCAACCCGACCGCTGACGGCCAGCCGCGCGGGCGCGCCAGATCCAGGCCGCGTTGCATCCACTCCAGCGCGGCTTGATGTTCATTCAGATAATTGAAAGAGTCGCCGATGTTGCAGGCGGTGATGATGGCCTGGCGGATCTGTCCCGCACCGACGGCGGCATGATACGACTTGATCCAATTGGTAATCGCTTGCGTATAGTCGCCGCTCAGGGAAGCGTGAAACGCCGGCACATGGTAGGCCAGGGCTTGCACCGGCAGCGGCAAATGGCTCAGATCCTGTGGGAAACGGCGTTGCCAGCGCTGCATCGCGCTGTTTTTGTCTTGCAGCATCAGCCACACCACTTGCACGTTTTCGCACACATCCGCGCGCACCGGATCGGGAATGGTGAGCGCGATTTTCTGCGCCTCCTCACGCCATTCCCAGCGTTCTTTGATGCGGCCTGCGTCATTCGCCAGCATGCTGTGCATAATCGCGGCGTCGCAGATGCCGGCGGCATCCTGAATGCCATTGAAGATTGTCCAGGCGCGCTGCGCCAATTGTTCCGCACTTTCCGGTTCGCCGCGCAAATGATGGATTTCCGCTTGCGTCAAGGCGATTCTGGCTTGCGCTTGCTGGCGCAACGCCGGCTCGGGAAGATGCGGCGCCCATTGCTGCACCAGTTTGCAGAAGTCGAGCGCGCGCGTGCAGTCGCGTTGGCGCAAATGCCAAGCCAGCTGCAAACGCAGCGCCGCCAATTCCGCGCCGGCAGCGCGCGGCAGCGCAGCTTCCAGCCGGGCGACTTCGTGATCCGTGACAAACAACTCCATGCAGGGCGCTTCCAGTACCCGGGCGTTCCGGTGTGATCTTGTGTGAATCCGGCTAGGGTAAGGCAGTGCGCGTTTTACAGCAAGCGCCAGTATTGAAATCTTGCGTTTTTCCTGCCGGCGCATGCGCGCCGGCAGTCACGCCGCTTAGGCGCGGCGGCGGCGGCGCGCGGCGAGCGCCAGCAGGCCCAGACCGCTGCCCAGCATGGCCCAGGTTTCGGCTTCCGGCACAACGCCGGCGAAACGCACTTCGTCAATGAAGGTCCAGGGGCCATTCGCGCGTGCGCTCAGGCGTAAATCCTGGCTGTGGATTTGCAAATTGCTGAAAGTGAAAAAGCCATGCGGCGCGCTGCTGTAGGGATCCACATTGTTAGCGCTGCTGGGCGGATTTTCCAGGCTGGCTTTCCATACCCATTGCCCGTTTTCCTTGGCGTACAGATCGAAGGAAGGCAGGGCCACATCATCCAGCCGGTCTTGGGTCGAGCCGACCGACACGCTGTTGAAGGTATTCGCTTGTGAGAAATGGAAGTCGATATGCACGACGCTTTGTCCGACCCAGCCGGCCCATTCCTGGCCCTGGCGATAGGCCCAGCCGGCATTGCCGACCACGCCATCGGTCAATTTCGTCATATCGGGATCGTGATAGCACCAAGTGCCGCAGGCGGTGGGGGCGCTGAAAGCATAATTTTGCGGCTGCAGATCAAGGGCAAAGGCGGGAGTGGACAGGCTCAGGGCCAGCAAAAGCAAATGACGCATAAATCATTCTCCAAAAATGTGCAGAACAGGAAGGATCGCGCGCAGCGCGGGAAGAGATGCCGGGTGAGTTTTCCGGATGGGAGGATTGATATTGTGCTCAGTCCACAGGCAGGGCCAGTGTAGTGGCAGGGTGGAATGTTGTCAAATGTTCTATTGAATCATGTTGTGCATGATCAACAGTGTAAGTGGGGATTTTTTACAGCACGGGGCGCCGGGAGCGCAGCGGGAAAAACGGCAGCGGGTGTGGAGCTTACACCCGCTGCTGGCGGGAAATCATGCAGCGCTCCGGCGGCCGGTGATCACCACGGTTTGCACCGGGGTTTGACTGGCGGCGGCCTGTTCGACTTTGACGACCGGGGCAGCATCGACTTTCGCCGGAGCTTCCCAGGTGGCGGCGCAGAACAGAGCAGCGCTGGCGATGAAGATGATTTCCATATTTTTGATGACGTTCATGATATTTCCTTTCGTTTTCAGGGATGCAGCGCGGTGCTGCGATGGTGTCACTTTACCCATTCCCGCCGACCCCGGCGCGCACTGTGCGACGAACTGCGCCAAACGCGGGATGAATTGCAAAAAAGCAGGATCGGAGGCGGGAATCAGATAAAAATTTTGCGTCGCAACAAATGTATTTTTGCAAATTTTATCGCTTACTGCTGTTACGGATTGTATGCAAATGCTACGGCTTGAGGTTATTGCGAGGGAACTGTGCTGGCATGCCTGGCGCACGCACTGCGGCTTTGCTGCAGAACACAGGAAAAGTGGAAATCAGCGACAGGAAAAACAGAAGATAGAGAGAGAATGCGAGGAGCGGGGAGGAAAAAACGGCTCAGGCGCGTACTGCAAAAGCGCGCCTGAGTTGCGCTGCGGGGCGCATCATGCAGCGTCCCGATGGCCGACGATAACGACTGTCTGTACATTTTGGCTCATCGCGACTTCAGCCGTCGGCAAGCTGGCCGGGGCTTCGTATGCTGCGGCGCAAAACAATGCTGCGCTGGCCAGGAACAGGGCTTCCATATGTTTGATGACTTGCATGATGCTCTCCTTTTCAGTGGTTTGCGACCTCGTGTGATGTCGCCATGTGCACACTGTAAGACTTGCCCCCGGACAATGCATGCGGGATGCGACGAAGTGAAAAAAATGCGTGCCGAAATGCAGAAAAACGCGATGAAGTTGCAGCGTAAATCCGGGCGCAGCTGTGCGCTGCTGCGATAATCAGACTTTTCCACTTTGCCAAAGGATGGTGTATGAGCGTGCAGAATCTGAAGTTGGAAACGCTGGCGGTGCATGCCGGCTACAGCCCTGATCCGACCACCCATGCGGTGGCGGTGCCGGTGTACCAAACCGTGGCCTACTCGTTTGATAATGCCCAGCATGGCGCGGATTTGTTTGATTTGAAAGTGCAGGGCAATATTTACACCCGCATCATGAATCCGACCCAGGACGTGTTGGAAAAGCGCGTTGCGGCGCTGGAAGGCGGCATCGCCGCGCTGGCGCTGGCGTCCGGCATGGCGGCTATCACATATGCTATTCAAACCATCGCCGAAGCGGGCGACAATATCATTTCCGCCAGCCAATTATATGGCGGCACATACAATCTGTTTGCGCACACCTTCCCGCAACTGGGCATCAATGTGCGTTTTGCCAACGCGCGCGAGCCGGACAGCTTTGCGCCGCTGATTGATGCGCGCACCAAGGCGATTTTCTGCGAGTCGATTGGCAATCCGCTGGGCAATGTCACAGATTTTGCGCGTCTGGCCGAAATCGCCCATGCGCACGGGATTCCGCTGATTGTTGACAATACTGTACCTTCCCCCTATCTGTGCCGGCCAATTGAGCATGGCGCCGACATCGTGGTGCATTCGCTCACCAAATACATGGGCGGGCATGGCAACAGCGTGGCCGGGGCGATTGTTGATAGCGGGCGCTTTCCCTGGGCGGAGCACAAAGAGCGTTTCCGCCGCTTGAACGAACCGGATGTGTCCTACCATGGCGTGGTGTACACCGAAGCGCTGGGGCCGGCGGCGTATATCGGGCGCGCGCGCGTGGTGCCGCTGCGCAATATGGGTGCGGCGATTTCGCCCATGAACGCCTTCCTGGTCTTGCAAGGCATCGAAACCCTGGCCTTGCGCATGGACCGCATTTGCAGCAACACCCTGGCGATTGCGCAATATCTGGAAAAACATCCGAAAGTGGCCTGGGTGAATTACGCCGGTCTGGCGGAGCACCCGGAACACCATCTGGTGCAGAAATACATGGGCGGACGCGCTTCCGGCATCCTCAGTTTTGGCATTAAATATGAGGAATTTGAAGACCCGCGCAAAGCCGGCGCGCGCGTGCTGGACGCCTTGCAACTCTTCACCCGCCTGGTGAACATCGGCGACGCCAAATCACTCGCCACCCACCCGGCCTCCACCACCCACCGTCAATTGAATGCGGAAGAGCTGGGCAAAGCCGGTGTCAGCGAAGACATGCTGCGCCTGTCAGTCGGCATCGAGCATATCGATGATTTGATTGCGGATCTGGAGCAGGCGCTGAAGGCGGCTTGAGGTTGATGCGACAGGGCCGCAGCCGGCCCTGTCTTCAAATCCGCGCCAAGGTGGAAAGCAGGCGTTTGTCCTCATGCTCACCCCGGCAGGTGGCTACATAGATTTCATCAATGCCCAGGCCATTTTGCTGTGAATAGGCTTGGATTTGCGCCACCGCCTCACTGAGTGGAATCAGGCGGCCCATGCAGCGGAAGCGCCGTCGCACCACCACGATATGAGGGCACCAATCTGCATGCACTCCGACTTGCGCCTCCATCTTTTCGCTGATCTGCTCATAGCTGATCGTATTGGTTGACCAGTGTCTGCCGACGCCTTTGCCCAGCGAATACTCGTTTACCCGCATACCGCCATGCAAGGTTTGCAGTATATTAGCTCGCGGCTTGCCCAAGAGAAACATCGCATTCCAGGGATTGGTCTCAATCGCCACCCCGTGCTGAGATTGCATGAAATGCAGGGTCAATGCAGGGTCAAGAGCGAAGTTCGCTGCATCGCCCCATAAATGCCCGCCATGGGCAAAAATCAGGCATTTATTTTCATTCGGCAGAGCACTATGGAAGATATACAGCTTTTCGCCAATCGGGTGTTGATTGGCGCCATGGTTCATTGGCATGATGTACTCCTGTCATGATGGGCGGAAGTACATTATGTCACAGCGGAAATGAACAGTGCATCAGACTTGGCGGGAAATTAATCCGCCAACGCCATCTCCAACCCCGCCTCCACATGCAGGCGCATGCTGTCAAACAGCGGCACAGGTGCGCTTTGCAAGACCAGGCCGATTTCGGTGCAGCCCAGAATGGCCCCTTGCGCGCCTTCTTCTTGCACTAAGCGTGCGATCACATCCTGGAAATGGGTGCGCGCGGCGGCGGTCAGCACGCCTAAGCACAGTTCTTTGTAAATGATGTCGTGGATGCGCTGGCGTTCGGCCTCGTTGGGCAGCAAGACTTGCAAACCCTGCTGCGCCAGGCGATCACGGTAAAACCTTTCTTCCATGGTGAAACGGGTGCCCAGCAAGATCACTTTTTGCAAGCCGCGCGTGCGGATGGCGGCGGCCACCGGGTCGGCGATGTGCAAGAGCGGGGCGCGCAAACCCTGTTCAATCTGCGGCGCCACTTTGTGCATGGTGTTGGTGCACAACAGCAGAAAATCAGCGCCCGCGTTTTGCAATTGCTGCGCCGCATGGGCCAACAGGCGCGCCGCGCCATCCCAGTCGCCGGCATGCTGCAAGGCGGAAATCTCGGCGAAATCCACGCTGTACAGCAATAATTTGGCGGAATGCAAACCGCCCAGGCGCTGCTTGACGCCTTCGTTTAACAATTTGTAGTACGGCAGCGTCGATTCCCAACTCATGCCGCCAATCAAGCCTATGGTTTTCATGCTGCTGCTAAATGCTCGGTTTCCTTGATCTCATCCAGCGTGCATTCCAGATGCGCGCAATCGCCCCATTGCAGCACGCTCAAGCCGCCATCCTGCCAGCGGAAACGGTTCACGCTGGCGTTGAAAATATCGAAATCGCGCGGTGTGTTCAGCGGCATGCCGTGCGCCGCACGGTAGGCGCATTCCAATACGCCGCCATGCGCCACCACCGCAATTTTCTGGCCGGTGAAACGCATCGCCCAGCGCGACAGCGCTTGCAAAACGCGTTGGTAAAAATCGGCAAACGCCTCCGCCGGGCGCACCCCATCCGGCAAGGGCACGGCGGGATCGCGCGCTTTGTAAGCGGCGAATTCGCGTGGATACAGTTGCGCCAATTGCTGATGCGACAAACCTTCAAAGCCGCCAAAGCAGCGCTCGCGCAAATCGGGGTCAATGCGCAAGCTGAGCTGGCCGGCGTCGCTGCGCGACTGCAGCAGAGCTTGCGCAGTTTGGCGCGCGCGCAGCAAATCGCTGGCGATAATCGCGTCAATTTTTTCATGCTGCAGCGCTTGTCCCAGCAACTGCGCCTGCTGCTCACCGGCCTGATTTAATGGAATGTCGATATGACCTTGCAGACGGCGTTCCGCATTCCAGGCGGTTTCACCGTGCCGGATCAATAAAATTTGGGTGGATGGGGTTGGCATAGAGGTGTGTGCGGTGCTTGTTTATACGCTTTGTTGTCGCAAAGCGGGGTTCAGGGTATAAGTCACGCAAAGACTGGCTTGATCCAGAATATGGCCTTCCATGGCGGCGCGCACTGCGCGCGCATCGAAAGCGCCTTCCAGTGGCAAACGGGCGATATCCAGGGCATACACAGTAAAGATATAGCGGTGTACGCGCGCATCATTCCACGGCGGGCAGGGGCCATCATAACCGAAATATTGGCCGCGCATATTATCATCAGCGGCAAACCAATTGGTGTAATCATTCAAACCATGGCGCAGCGCATCAGGAAAACGCGGATGCGCGGCTTGCGGGCCGCTCTTGCCGCGCGCCGTCACGCCATCGCTCATCTCGCCGCTGTCCAGCCAGGCCAGCGCGGGCGGAATATCAACCACGCACCAGTGATAAAAATCCGCGCGCGGGAAATCCGCCGGAATCGTCTTGCCTTCCTGATTCACATCGGTGGCCACGCTGGGCGCATCCGGATCGACGCAAATCACGACCAGGGATTGCGTGGCCTGCGGAATTTCATACCAGGCCAGGTGCGGATTGCGGTTCGGCGCCAGATTGATGCGTTGCGCCGCATCCGGCTGGCAAAATGCGAATTCTTCAGCGATGGCTTGGCCATCCGTCATGACATTGCTGACCAGCTTCATAGCAGACTCCTTGGGTTAAGAGGACTGTTTCGGTTTGACTTGCAGCCAGAACGTGACCGGGCCGTCATTCGTCAGGCTGATTTGCATATCCGCGCCAAAGATGCCGGTTTGCACATCGGCATGCAGGCGGCGCGCTTGTTGCACTGCATATTCAAATAGACGCCGCCCGTCTTCCGGCGCGGCGGCGGGGGTAAAGGAGGGGCGCGTGCCGGAATTGGTGTCCGCCGCCAGCGTGAATTGCGGCGCCAGCAGCAGGCCGCCGCCGGTTTGCGCCATGCTCAGATTCATTTTGCCGTTTTCATCGGAAAACACACGGTAGCCGAGCAATTTTTTGAGCAGGGCGTCGGCTTGCTCTTCGGTGTCGCCGCGCTCCGCGCACAGCAACACCAGCAAGCCGCGCCCGATTTGCGCGCGCACAATCTGATCAACTTCCAGCTTGGCCTGGCTGACTCTTTGCAAGAGCGCGATCATGGTTTATGCGCTCAAATGCACACGGGCGAATTTGCGCTTGCCGACTTGCAGCACAAAGCTGCCGGCTTCGACTTTCAGCGCCTTGTCCGACACAGTCGCGCCGTCGATCTTGACGCCGCCCTGTTCCACCATGCGCAGAGCTTCCGAAGTGGAAGCGCAGAGGCCGGCGGATTTCAGCAAATTGCCAATCGCCAGCGGCGCGCCGTTCAAAGACACTTCCGGAATATCGTCTGGAATCCCGCCTTTGGAGCGGTTCTCGAAATCCGCCAGCGCATCCTGCGCCGCCTGCGCTGAATGGAAGCGGGTCACGATTTCCTGCGCCAGTGCGACTTTCACATTACGCGGATTCTTACCCTGCGCCACCGCCTGTTTTTCCGCCGCGATGTGCTCGATGCTGGTGAACGACAGCAAATCGTAATAGCGCCACATCATTTCATCGGAAATACTCATCACCTTGGCGAACATGGTGTTGCCCGGCTCGGTGATGCCGATGTAATTATTTTTCGACTTGGACATTTTCTCCACCCCGTCCAAGCCTTCCAGCAGCGGCATGGTCAGAATGCATTGCGGCTCCTGGCCCCAGTCTTTTTGCAGCTCGCGGCCCACCAGCAGATTGAATTTCTGATCAGTGCCGCCCAGCTCCAAATCGGATTCCAGCGCCACCGAGTCGTAGCCCTGCATCAGCGGGTAGAGGAATTCGTGCACTGAAATCGGGGTGCCGGCTTTGAAGCGCTTGGTGAAATCGTCGCGCTCCATCATGCGCGCCACGGTGTAGCGCGAAGCGAGTTTAATCATGCCGCGCACGCCCAGCGCATCCGACCATTCCGAGTTGTAGCGGATTTCAGTTTTGGACGCATCCAGCACCAGCGAGGCCTGGGAGAAATAGGTTTTTGCGTTTTCTTCGATTTGCTCGCGCGTCAGCTGCGGGCGGGTGGCGTTGCGGCCAGAGGGGTCGCCGATCATCGAGGTGAAATCGCCGATCAGGAAAATCACGGTATGGCCAAGGTCTTGCAACTGGCGCATCTTGTTCAAGACCACGGTATGGCCAAGATGCAGGTCGGGCGCGGTCGGGTCCAGGCCCAGCTTGATGCGCAGCGGCTTGCCGGTCTTTTCTGAACGCGCAAGCTTTTGTGCGAATTCTTGTTCGATTAGTAATTCATCAACGCCGCGCTTGGTGACGGCCAGGGCGTGCTGCACGGCATCGCTCAAAGGCAATGCAGCCTCAGCCGCGTTTTCCTGCTGGGATTTATCCATAATGGTCATGCCGGTGAAATGAAAATCTGCCAAAAAAAGAGGCGGAATTGTCTTGCTTTGCTATAATCCCAGATTCTATCAATGCCTCCGCAAGCAAGCTCAAGAAAAACACAAGAATCTGGCGAGCGGTCAATTTTAGCTGATTGCATGAATCCGTTACACAAATTCCTGCGTGCGCGCACCGGAAGCGCGCCACAGTTTTTCTCTGCCGAAGGGCGCAAGACGCGCATCGTCGCCGGCAGTGCGCTGGGGTTGACGCTGCTCGCCTTTGGCGCCGCCGGCGTTGCGCCGCTGGCGCCGGACGCGGCAAATCTGCCGGTCAAAACCGTGGCCCAGGAACTGGCGCTGCCCGACCTCTCCAGCCAATTGGCTGCGCTGGAGCAGGATGATCAACGTTATATCCAAGAACAGAAAATCCGCTCCGGCGATACGCTTGGCACGCTGTTGACGCGGCTGGGCGTGGATGATCAGGCCGCCAGCAGTTTTATCAAAAGCGATAAAACCGCGCGCACCCTGATGCAAATGCGCGCTGGCCGCCACGTACAGGCGGAAGTCGATAGCGATGGCCAGTTGCTTTCTCTGCGCGCCAGTCTGGATGTGCGCGACGGCCCGGCCAAGACCTTGCGCATCAGCCGGGTTGGCGAAGAAAGTTTCAAGGCGGAAGAAATCGTCAGCCAGCTGGAACGCCGGGTGGAAATGAAAGTCGGCGAAATCCGCTCATCCCTGTTTGCCGCGACTGACTCGGCGCAAGTGCCGGACGCGGTGGCGCAGCAATTGGCGGAAATGTTCCGTTCCAGCATTGACTTCGCTTCCGATCTGCGGCGCGGCGACCGTTTCATGCTGGTATATGAAACTTTTTGGCAGGATGGCGAGCCGGTGCGCAGCGGGCGCATTCTGGCGGCGGAATTCCACAATGCCGGCAAGCTGCATCAAGCGGTCTGGTTTGATGACCCCTCCGCCAGCCAGGGCGGCGGCTATTATGATTTTGACGGCAAATCGCTGAAAAAAGCCTTCCTCAAATCGCCCGTCGCCTTCACCCGTATTTCCTCCGGTTTTTCGATGCGCGTGCATCCGATTTCCGGCCAGTGGAAAGCGCATAAAGGGGTGGACATGGCTGCAGCCATGGGCACGCCGATTCTGGCCGCCGGCGACGGTGTGGTCGAAACAGTTGGATCGCAAAGCGGCTACGGCAATATGATCATCCTGAAGCACTGGGATAAATATTCCACCGTGTATGCCCACATGAGCCGCTTTGCAGACGGCATGCGTAAAGGACGCAAAGTCAGCCAGGGCGAGGTGATCGGCTACGTCGGCATGACCGGCTGGGCCACCGGGCCGCATCTGCACTATGAATTCCGGGTGAATAATGAACCGCGCAATCCGCTGGCCCTGGACATGCCAAATGCGCAACCGCTGAACGCTACCGAAATGGCGCGCTTTAAAGCGGTGGCGGGTGAAATGAGCCATCGCTTCGCCCTGCTGCTGCCGGAAGCCGGCAGCGGCAGCCCGCTCAAGCTGGCGCAGAAATAAGGCTTGCGCCACACACAAACGGCCCGCGATGCGGGCCGTTTTGTTTTGCAGCCTGCTGTGTGGCCGCTTTCCCGTCTTGGGTTTGCCTGAAGCGAGAACGAAAGCCATGAACAGGCGCGCCATCCCCATCCATTTCCACCCCGTCAATCCGCGCCAAATCTGCTAGTCTGCACGCTGAATCAATGAGGCAGCTTATGCAGAGCAAAAAATTTCTGATCGGCATCATGTCCGGCACCAGTATGGATGCGGTGGATGCGGTCTTGGCTTACTTTCCCGATACATTTCCAGCGGCCCCCTGTCAGGTGGCCGGCTTTGTCAGCCTGCCGTTTGCGCAGGAGGTGCGCGCCGCCTTGTTTGCTTTGCAAAGCAGCGGGCCGGATGAGTTGGCGCGCGCGGCGCAGTCGGCCCGGGCTTTGGCGCAGATGTATGCGCAAGCGGCGCAGCAGCTGTGCGCGCAAGCCGGGATTGCGCCGGCGCAGGTCGCGGCCATCGGCGCGCATGGGCAGACCGTGCGCCATCAACCGCAAGCCGGCTATACCTGCCAATTATTGAATGGGGCGTTGTTGGCGGAATTGAGCGGCATTGATGTGGTGTGCGATTTCCGCAGCCGCGATGTGGCGGCGGGCGGGCAGGGCGCGCCCCTGGTGCCGGCGTTTCACGCCGCATTATTTGGCGCGGCGCAAGGCGCACGCGTAGTCTTGAATCTGGGCGGCATCGCCAATATCAGTATTTTGCGGGCAGAACAGGTGCTGGGTTTTGACACCGGGCCGGCGAATGTTTTGCTGGATTTGTGGTGCAGCCGGCATACCGGCCAGCCTTTTGATGCGAATGGGGCCTGGGCCGCCAGCGCCAGTCCGCACCCGGAATTGTTGGCGCAAATGCTGAGCGAGCCATTTTTTCAGCTGGCGCCGCCGAAAAGCACAGGGCGCGATTTATTTGATCAAGCCTGGCTGGCGCGACATTTGCAAGCCTGGCCGCAATTGCCGCCGGCCCGGGTGCAAGCCACCTTGGCGCAATTAAGCGCAGAAAGCGTGGCGCAAGCCGTGCGCAAGTATGCGCCGGATGCGCAAGAAGTATTATTGTGCGGCGGTGGTGCGGAAAATGCCGATTTGTGCGCCCGCCTGGCCGCCGCGCTGCCCGCAGTGGCCTTGCGCAGCACGGCGCAGGCCGGGATTGCGCCGCAACAAGTGGAGGCGCTGGCCTTCGCCTGGCTGGCCGGGCGTCATTTGCAGCGTGCAAGCGGCAATTTGCCGCAAGTCACAGGGGCGCGCGGCTTACGCGTGCTGGGTTGTCATTATCCGGCTTGAGCCGGGCGGAGGCAGAGATGAAAAGCACGATCATGTGGCTTGTAGTGTTGCTCAGCGCATGTGGCGGTGGCGGCAGCTCAGGCGGCAGCGCTGGCAGTTCAGGAACGCCGCCGCCAGTGGCCGGCAGCTCTACGCTGCCGCGCCTGTTCGCCGGCTTGACGGCGGCAGATGCCAGCGCCTCGCCTTATTTGAAAGCCTGTTATTTTCAGCAGCAAAAAATCGGCGCCAAAGGTCAACGCGGCCTGGATTTTCTGGAAAGCCTGGTGATTGAAGTGCTGCCTGCTTATACCGCACCGCTGTATGACGCCAGCAATGGCTATATTGTCGGCAAAACCAACCGTGCTTACAAAGGCACGGATGGCAAGATGGGCGCGCCGCCGGCCTTATGGACCGGGGTGGTCAGCGTGAATGCGGATGGCAGTGCGCAGGGCTTTGGAGCGCCTTGCGCCAATCCCGGCAGCATGACCAGCAAGCCGCCTTTGCCCTGCTATTGGCTGGTGGATAATTTGAACGGGCGTATGGCGGCCTTGAATTATTACGAGATCGTCAGCGATGGTTCGCCCATGACCTCAAGCGGCGGCGTTGCGCTCGGCAATCCAGGCTGGGGCACAGCGCCTGCATATCATTACTGGTATGAAATGAGCGTGGGGCCGACTTGTTCCGCGCCGGAATCCACCACGCTATGGCGCTCCATGGTGCGTTGCAAAGATTTGAGTTTGCCGGAATGTAATGTCTGAGATCAGCGCTTTGCCCGGCCTGGGGCCGAAATCACAACAGATGCTGGCGCAAGCCGGCATCCACAGTGTGGCGCAACTGCAGACCTTGGGCGCGGTGCGCGCCTGGTTGCAAGTCCAGACCAGCGGACAAAAACCGGGCCTGAATCTGCTCTGGGCGCTGGAGGGCGCCTTGCTTGGCCAGGATTGGCGTCTGGTGGCGCGTGAGCAGCGCACCAGACTCTTATTGGAACTGGATCGCTTGCGCCAGGCATGAGCAGGCATCCGGACTTGCGTTTTATATAGCTTTGCTAAACTAAAGATAAGCGCGGCGCATGCCGACAAAGGAGACAAAAGCAGGGAGGAAATCATGAAAAAATTATGCAAGCTGTTGCTCATGATCTGGGCCGCTACTCTGGTTGCGGCCTGTGAAAAAGCCGATTACGAAGTGAAGGCGGAAAAATCGGCGCAAGAGAGAGCCGAGCGCAACCGGGCCGACCACGAGCGCCGCACACAATAATCTTGTCAGCACATGCAACCGGGCCGCGCCCGGTTTTTAATGCACTTTAAATTATAAAAAACACTATATTATTATCAATCCAATGAATTTTAGCACCACTTTTGTGATAGAATCACAGGCGTATTCTTAATTAAAAATTCAATGGGGTATATATGTCAGAAACCTTGGTTAATCTTTATCGATCATTGCGTGTTGAGGCGTTTCCGCATGGCGCCATCATCGAAGCACAACCGGCTCCTGAAATTTTGTATCCGGATTTTGAGGAGAAGGTATTGCCAAATGGAAATATTCGCAAAGCCGACGTTCAATTTGCCAACCCGTCACCTGATAGTGATGATTGGGTGTTGGCTGGTGGTGGAACATCATTGTTTGATAGAGCGAATGTCTTTAAAGGAAAAAGTTGGATATCTTTCGAAATTCCGGAGGGAACTGTGATTCCAGAATCGTTAGTTGTCCGAAATACAGGATTCAATGATCGGTTTCAGGCAACACATTATCAAATTGAGGTTAAGGCGCGAATGATGACAGTAGGTGCATATAAAGGGGCATTGGATAACTTGGCGCGCAATGCGATTGCACGAAGTGTCGAATTAGGCAGATTGAAATAACTAATAATAGGAAATTATTGTGAACCACAATATTGATACCCAT
The DNA here is from genome assembly GCF_037300705.1 of Massilia sp. W12. Lineage (NCBI taxonomy): Bacteria > Pseudomonadati > Pseudomonadota > Betaproteobacteria > Burkholderiales > Oxalobacteraceae > Massilia > Massilia sp. W12. Next base: position 5,732,276 of record NZ_CP147776.1, read on the forward strand.
CAGCTTTGCTTGATAGTGCAAGCAGTTGATCATGAAATCGGCAGGATTGAGCAAGATTTATCCACGCTGAGCGAAGACGAGTCTGATTATGCTGATCTCGAATTGAGTTTAATGGACTATACCAATTTGGCTGGGACACTGAAGAAGTTATATCGCGATGCGGAAGCCGGTGTCGCCAATTTGCCAGCATATGACAAAATCGCCCGCTTTTATCCAGGAACGTCCAGCTGAAGGTAAGCAGAGTATGGTTTTTGCCTGGTAAGACCAGTTAGATTGCCATCGCACCTTCAATTAAGGCGCTTGCAGGGCCGGAATGTGGGGTATTGCACAAGGGGTGTGGCTGCCGCATCTGCCGCAGCCGGCTTGGCTTGCCCCATTTTCATGGCAAGGCTTCATCGCCGCCCAGCGCGCATAAAGGCAGATCCAGCACAAAGCTGCTGCCGCCGCCGGGTTTGCTTTGCACGCTGATTTGTCCGCTTAACACCGCCGTCATCAGATTATGCGCAATGCTCAAGCCCAGTCCGTTGCCGCCCTGGCCTAAGCGGGTGGTGAAAAACGGCTCAAAAATCCGCTTCAGATTGGCTTCTGAAATACCGCGCCCATTATCGGCAACGCACACCCGCACCCGGCGCGGCAGGCCGGGCAGCAATTCCGCGCTCATGCGCAACAATCCATGCTGGCCTTCATCAAATGCATGCAGCAGCGCATTACTGATGCAAATGCTCAACACTTCTTCCAGCGCTTCCTGATAACTGTCGAGCATGATGCCGGGCGTAATGTTTTGCTCCAGCCGGTGCCCATGTTGCGCAATCAAAAAGGCGTAACGGTTTTCAACTTTATGCGCGCATTCATGCAGATCAAAAATCGTGCGCCGCGCATTATTCCGATTCGCCGCCACCTGCTTGAAGTTGTGCACCAGATCGGCGGCGGAATTCAAGCCGCGCAGCAAAATCGCGCTCGCTTTTTCACTATGTTCACAATAGCGCAACAAGTCTGAGCGGCGCAGAGTTTGTTCTTTAACGCGGCGCACAAAATGTTGCGTGTCTTCATGCAAACCGCTGGCGGCGATCAGACAATTGCCAATCGGCGTATTCAATTCATGCGCGACGCCCGCCACCAGCGAACCGAGCGCGGCCAATTTGTCTTGCGCCGCCAATTTCGATTGCGCGTCTTGCAGCTGTTGATACGCGTGCGCATTGTCAAGCGCAATCGCGCCGTAAGAACAGAGGGTGCGGAAAATCAGCAATTCCCGTTCGCCGTAAGCAAACTGGCGTTCAGATTGAATCGTCATCACCCCCAATACCCGTTCGCTCACCAGCAGCGGCGCGAACAGGGCTGACAGCGTGACCAGGGTGCCGGGGATTTGTCCGGGGTCTTCCTGATCGGGCGGGAAATTGTGAATCGCCTCGGTGCGCTCATGCAGGCAGCGGCAGGCGTAGCTGTCCGGATCATCCAGCGCAATACGCGAAGGCGGCAGGCGCACCCCGGCTTCGACATCAAACGCCGCCAGCAGATTTTGCCCGTCCGCATCCAAGAGATAAATGGCGAAACAGGTGGCGTCGAGCAAGCGGTGCACATGGCGGTCGAGCGCAGCGAAAATCGCTTCCTGCTCCAGCTTGGCGGTGATTTCCTGACCAATCGCGCCCAGGCGCTCCAGGGTTTCATTGGTTTGCTGCAAGACTTCGGCGCGGCGCGCTTCCAGCGCCGCCAATTGGCGATGGTGTTCGCCCTCATTGCGCGCGCGCTCAGTTTGAAAATGGACTTGCATCGCAATCGCCCGGTTGGCCGCTTCGGCAGTGTGGGTGCGCTGGTGCGCGGTGCGCGCCTGCAAGGCCAGCTGGTAGGCTTGCGCATGATCGCCCACCTGGGCATATTCCTGCGCCATGGCGTAATACAAATCAGAAGGCAGGGTGTAGCCTTCGATTTGCTGCGCAATTTCCTCGGCCTGATGCAAAAAATACAGGCGCGCGCTGGGATAAGTATTGTGCGGCGGACTCAGGGTGTTGCAGGCATCGCTTGAGGCAATGACTTGCAGCGCCTGGATCTGGTGAAACGGATCATCCTGGCTTTGCGCCAGACGCCAGGCTTGCTGCGCCGCTTCCAGCGCCTGTTGCGTGCGGCCCAATTGCAACAAAGCTTGCGCCTGGCCGCACAGCGCATCCATCTGAAACACATTTTGCGCCAGCGCCTGCGCTCTTTGCTCCAGCCGCAAAAAGGTGGAATAGGCGGAATGCGATTCGCCCAGATCCAGCCACAGGCAGCCCAGATAATTCAGGGCGATTGCATAATTGCGCGAAGCGCTCAAGCCGGCCAGCACTTTGCAGGCTTCCAGCAAAATGTCTTGCGCCGCCGGTAATCGTTGCAATTGGCGCAGGGTTTCCCCGGTCTGGATCAGGGCGGCGCCGATGCTGGCCGGCCAGCCGGTCGGACGCGCCAATTGCAAGCCGCGTTGCTTCCATTCCAGCGCCGCCGGATGATCATTCAAACGCGCAAAGGCATAGCCGACATTCACCGCCGCCAGAATCGCCAGATGCAGCTGGCCGCTTTGCATCGCTTCGGCATGGGTTTGCATAAACAGGCTGGCGGCCTTGCCCAGTTCGGCGGCTTGAAAAGCTTGCATCGCGTGGAAATTACTGATGCCGGCTTGCGCTTTGGCCGGCGCATCATGCAGGCTCAGGGTTTGGCTCCAGCGCGCGCGTCCTTTCGGTAAATCCGCCAACACCGCCCAACTCGCGATTTCTGATTGCAGATGCAAAACCCGCACCGCATCCTGCGCCTGTTCTGCAGCGGCGACGCCGGCGCTTAATTCCTGATCACATACGCCGAAATTGCCATGGTCGCTGGCGATGCGTGAGAGTAAGAAATGGCAATCAGCGATGCCGCCCGGGTCGGCGCAGCTGCGAAAGCCATCCAGCGCTTCCTGCGCCAGTTCCCAGGCGCTGTCCAGATCGGCATACAGGCGTTTGGCTTCTGCTTCAAGCAAGGTGAGCCGGGGGCGCCAGGCGGCTGGCGCGTCGGCAGTGGCGCATTCGCTGACTTGGCTGCGCAGACTGTGCGCAAAGCGCAACGCCGCCTGGGTATCGCGCTCGCGTTTATGCCAGGCAAGTTGCAATAACAAACACAGGCGCGCTGCGCCACTGGCCTGTTGCAAGCGTTCTTCCCAAGCAGCAATCTCGTCATCGAAAGCAAACAGATCCATATTGTGCGCCTGCAAAACGGGGCCGGCGCAAGTCCGGCCCCTGCGCAACGCCGCAGCGCCGGATTTGGCGCTATCCAGGCTGGCGGGTTGCCATATTGTTCATGGGCATCTCCTGCAGATACATGTTAGCGCAATGTCTGCTGAAAAAGCAGGCAGGCATCCGTAAAAAGCTGCAGTCTTCAGTTACAAGTAAAGATGGATCAGTAGTGGGCGAGGCTGCATTCGCGCCGCATTTCCCGCATAATCCCACACAGCCGCACAGCTTGCGGGGCCATTTTTCACCGCTGGGAGAGTTGCATGCAGCGTTTTTGTCTGTCACGCATTGCCGGCGCCATTTTGTTATGGTGTTGCCTGCTTGCGTCAGCATTGGCCTCCCATGCTGCGCCAGCAGCGAACTGGGCATACTCTGGTGACCAGATATTCCAGCAATTCGGACTGGAACGCGGCTTGCCGCATCCGATTGTCACCGCCTTGAGCGAAGATGCCGAGGGCTTTATCTGGGTCGGCACCCAGGGCGGCCTGGCGCGCTGGGACGGTTACCGCTTCCGCAGCTATCAACCGCAGGCGCAAAGCAGCGTTGGGCTGCCGGATAATTTCATTCAATCTTTATTTACTGACCGCAAAGGCCGGCTGTGGATCGGCTCCAGCGGCGGCGGCCTGGCGCGCTATCTGCCGCAGCAGGATGGTTTTCAAAGCTGGGGCAAGGCCGCGCCCGGCCGGCCCGGATTGTCCCATGTCTCAGTCAGCGCCTTGCAGGACGATGCGCAAGACGGTTTGTGGATAGGCACCAATGACGGACTGGACTATCTGCAAGTCGAAAGCGGGATCTTCCATCATATCGGCAAAGCAGGGCCGGGACGGCGCGGACTGCCTGACAGCCAGGTGCATGCCTTGCTGTTGCAAAAAGATGGCAGCTTGCTGGTGGGCAGCGCGAAAGGCTTGAGTCTGCTGCGCCCGCGTCTGCAGCAAGGCGTGTTGTCGTATGACATCAGCGTCTTGAAATTTCCCGTACCGCAAGGGCAAAGCGTATCCGTGCACAGCTTGATGCAAGCCGATGATGGTGCGATCTGGATCGGCAGCAGCCGGCACGGCGTGTTCTTGCTGCAAAGCGGACAGATTGAGGCCTTGCACCAATTGATTCCGGAAGCCGTCAGCGTGGCCCAGGATTTTATTTTGTCCATGGTGCAGGCCCGGTCCGGCATCGTCTGGCTTGGCACTTACGGCCAGGGAGTCGTCAGCGTTGATCTGGAGCACCGCGCAGTGCGCCGCATCAAACGCGATCCCCTGCTTACCCGCAGCTTGGCCGACGACACCATCTGGAGCATGTTGCGCAGCAAAGCCGGTTTTTTATGGCTGGGCAACCAACGCGGCTTACAGCTGCATGATGCCGGCCAGCGCGCTTTTTTAACCATGTTCGGCGTCAGTCAACGTTTGGACGGCATCAGCGATCCCGATGTGTTTTCCATGCTGACCATGCCGGATGGCAAAATCTGGCTGGGGCTGGGCGGGAATGGCATCGATATTCTTGATCCGCATGAAGAAAAAATCCATGGCGTGCGCCCAAATCCCGGCGGCGGCAAGCATGGCCTGCCGAATTATCGCGTGCTGTCCCTGCAGCAGCAGGCGCCATGGGTGTACGCCGGCACTGCGCAGGGCTTGTTCCGGGTGCATCAAAACAGTCTGGAAGTGGAGCGCGTCAGCGCGAATGATGAGGGCGGCGCCATCGATGTGCGCGCCATGCTGAATTATGGTGGGCGCTTGTGGCTGGGCGGCTATCAAAGCGGACTCTGGATGCGTGCGCTGGACGCGGCGCCGGAAACGCCGGCGCAACGACCGCCGGGCAGCCAGCAATTGAGCGACCACCGTATTACCGTGCTGGTTCCCGGCGGCCCCGGCAAAATCTGGATCGGCACACGCAATGGCTTGAATTTGTACGACATCGCCAGCGGCAGTTCACAACGCTTCATGCCGGAGGCCGGCAATCCGCAAACGCTGGCCAGCGGCATGATTTTATGTGTGCACCCGGCAGCCGATGGCCGCATCTGGGTCGGCTCGATGGGCGGCGGCATCAGCATTCTGACGCCGCACGGCAACAGCTATCGCATCCGCAATCTGGGCCTGGATGCCGGCTTGCCGAATTTGAATGTGGCCAGAATCGAGGCGGACCAGTTCGGCAAACTGTGGGCCAGCACGGATAACGGCCTGGCCATGATTGACCAGCAAACCTTGCAAGTGCGCAGCATGCAAGCGGCGGAAGGGGTGCCGATTCCAGCCTACTGGGTCAATTCCGGCACGCGCAGCAGCACCGGCGAATTACTCTTCGGCGGCACTGGCGGCCTGTTGATTGTGCGTCCTCAGCTCTACACCGACTGGCAATACCAGGCCCCGATCGTCATCACTGAAATCCGCGTGATGAACAAGCCGGTTCCGGCGCTTGGCCATAACCAGGCCCTGCGCCCGGGCATTCTGCAGGAACTGGTGCTGCATCCGGGCCAGCGGCACTTGGCAATAGAATTCGCGGCCCTGGATTACAGCGCGCCGGAACGGCTGCGTTATATGTACCGCATGGAAGGATTTGATTCCGGCTGGCTGGAAACCGATTCGGCGCGCCGTCTGGCCAGTTATTCCAATCTGGCCCCGGGCGAATATAAATTGCATCTGCGCGGCTCCAACCGGAATGGCCAATTTTCTGAACAGGAATTGATATTGCCGGTGCGGGTCTTGCCGGCCTGGTATCAAAGCTGGTGGTTCCGCAGCATCGAAGCCGGGGCCGCCGCGCTCTTGCTGTTGAGCGCATTCCGCTTTTTCACACGCTACCTGCGCGCCCGTGCGCGTGAGCTGGAAAAACAGGTCAGTTTGCGCACCGCCCAGCTGCAGGAAAAGCAGGATCTGTTGCAAGCCGCGAATCATGATTTGAATCAAGCCAATCAGGAACTCGCGCAATCCGCCGAAACGCTGCGCCAGCTTGGCGAAATGGGACGCGACATCACCGCCAACCTGGATGCGCAGCAAGTGTTTGAAGCCTTGCATGAGCATGTGCGGCACTTGCTCGACGCCACCACGCTGGTGATTTACAACTGCGATGCGGGCGGCCAATATTTGCGGCGCTGCTATGGCCGCGAAGCCGGCGCGGTGCTGCCGCAAATCGATATTCCGCTTGATTCGCCCACTTCCAACACCGCGCGCGCAGTGCGCGAGCGGCGCGAGATTTTACTCGAACGCAATGTGGTGGACAGCCAGCCCGGAAGCGGCAAGCGGCTGGCCATGTTGACCTCCTTGTTTGCGCCTTTGATTATTGATGATGTGGTGTTGGGCGTGATGGCGATTCAAAGCGAGACCCCGCAAGCCTATGGCGAGCGGGAGCGCATGATTTTCCGCACACTGTGCAGCTATGGCGCGATTGCGCTGGCGAATGCGCAAACCATCAGCGCCTTGCATGCCGCACAAGCGCAACTGGTGCAACAGGAAAAAATGGCGGCGCTGGGCGGTTTGGTGAACGGCGTCGCGCATGAGCTGAATACGCCGCTGGGCGTGGTGATTCTGGCCTTGAGCGGCGTGCAGGAAGCCTGGCGCGAAGCGGCCCCGCAATTGCCGCCATCATCCAGCGTGCTGGCGGATGGCCAGTCCTACCTCAATCTGGCGCTGCACAATGCACAGCGCGCGGCGGCCCTGGTGGCCAGCTTCAAAGCGATTACCGCAGATGCCGAAAGCGATCGCCCGGACTGGCTTGATTTGTCCCTGTATTTGGCGGAAGCGGCGGTTTTGCTGCAGTCTGAAATACAAGAGCGCGGGCATACGCTGCAGATCAAAGTGGAGGCCGGTTTGCAAATCGAAACAGTGGCGGCGGCGCTTACTGAAGTGTTGCAGCATTTGCTCAGGAATGTGCTGGATCATGCCTTCCCGCAGCGGCGCGGCGGCCGCGTCCTGCTCAGTGCGCAAGCGGCCCCTGCAGACATGGTGGAAATCAGAGTCGTTGACAATGGCTGCGGCATTGCGCCGGAATGGCAGGCCAAAGTGTTTGATCCGTTTTTCACCAGCGGCGGCGCGGAACACGCCGGGCTTGGTTTGCACATTGCGTACAACCATGTTTTGCAGCGCTTGCGGGGACGCATCCGCATCATCAGTCAGCCGGATGTGGAAGGATGTTGTGTGATTTTATTATTGCCGCGCAAATTTGATAGAACGCGCTGAGCGCTTGCCAAAAGCGCAGCTGCGCGGCACACTGTGTCTAACCATTGAGCAATCTTTTGTCATATGCGCCAGGGGGGAAGCAGATGCGCAAAGCGGTCATCAGTCTGTTGTGTGCGCTGGCGCTGTTGCCATGCAAAAGCGGGCAGGCGCAGGATAAACAGATGCGTATTGCCAGCCTGGAATGGCTGCCCTATGTCGGCTCCAGCCTGCCGGCGCAAGGCCTGTCCACCTTCATCGTGGCGCAGGCGGCGGCGCGCTTTGGCCACAGCGTCAAGATTGATTATTTCCCCTGGAAGCGCGCCATGCAATTGGGCGGGCGCGATCCGCTCTACGCCGGTTACTTCCCGGCCTACTACACTGCCGAACGGGCGGCGGAATGTCATTTTTCACAACCCATCGGCAGCTCCAATGTCGGCTTCGCCTATTTGCGCGAAACCCCCTTTGACTGGGACAGCCTGGAAGATTTGATTGTGCCGGCCAAACTCGGCATCGGCGTGGTGTACGGCTATTCCAATGGCGAAAAATTTGACGTCCTCATGAAACAGGGACGGATCAAAGTCGAAAGCTCGTCCAGTGACGGGCAAAACATCCGCAAACTGGCGCTTGGGCGGGTGCGTGCGGCGGTGGTGGACGAAGCGGTTTTGCGTTACCTGTTGAAAACCGATCCGATGCTGGCCAGCCAGGCGCGCAATATTGTGTTTCATCCCAAATTGCTGGCGGAATTGAAAATCTACATCTGCTTCCAGCAAACCGCACCCGGCCTGGAAATGAAACAGGCGTTTGACCGTGCTTTACAAGACTTGAATGTGCGTAAATTGGAAGAAGAGTATTTCCAAAAGCTGGATCAACACAAAGCCCAGCCTTAACGCCCGGCCAGGATGGGCGCAGCATGCGGCTTGATGTGAGGCGCAGCCTTGTGGCAAAGCGCGATGGCGCAAACTTGATGCGCTGCAATGCAACAATGCATTCCCGACTTATAACATTTAACTTCTCTTTACCGGTACAAGCATGTGGAATTACTCAGGCTTTTGCTGGGGATAGACGGACTTGGCGCGGCCTCTGCTGACTGCCTGTTGCAGGCATTTTCCGGGTGCGCCAGGGAAACGCGGCAAAGCAATGAATATTTCCGCAGGGAAATGATGCTGTGCGGCAAAAAAACTGCCGCAAAACTGCTGCTTTTGCGCAGGCAATGCGGTTAGAATAAAGTTCACGCCGCACACTGGCTGTGCGGCGCGTACCGGGCAACCCGTATCAGGAGCAGGCATGATGCAGCGAACCGATTCTGACGCGATCAATCGCAGCGAGGCTGGCGCAAGCCGTCTGACTGTTGACGCCGGGAGGCGCCGCCATGCCTGATATCCGCAGCCCGGCTCCGGTGTTTGTGGTCAGCGCAGGCCGTTCCGGCTCCGCCATGCTGTCCAGCGTGCTCAACACCAATCCCAATGTGCTCAGCATTTCCGAATATTTCCGTATCGCCAGCGATTTTGGCGCGGCCATCGCGGCCTGTTTCCCGGAAGGGCAGATGAGCGGCGCGCAATTTGCCGAATTCCTGCAAACCCCGCCGCCGCGCGCGCGTCTGTTGCTGCAACATGGTTTGCCAGTGGAAGAAGGGCAGTTCCAGCCCGGCGCCAATTCGCGCTGGGGCCGCCACAGTGGCGTGCCGCCCTTGTTGCTGTGCGCCTTGCCGCACCTGACCACTGAGGCCGAGACCCTGTTCAATGATTTGCTCGAACATATGCAAGCACAGCCGGTCATGAGCGCCGCCGCGCACCATGCCCATATGTTTGATTGGCTGCGCCAGCGCTTCGGGCGCAAATTGTGGCTGGAGCGTTCCGGCGGCAGTTTGCGCATGGTGAGCGAATTGTATAAAGCGTTTCCGAATGCGCGCTTCATCCACCTGGTGCGCGATGGCCGCAATGTGGCGATTTCCATGAGCCAGAATTATGGCTACCGCATGCTGATGCTGGGCATGCAATTGCGCCATGAGTTTGGGGCCGATCCGTTTGCCGCCGGCGCCGCGCCGATAGACCGCTTCATCCCGGACAAATGGCGCGGTCTCACGCCGCAGGATTTCGACGCCGCCGCCTTCCGTCAATTTCAAGTGCCGGTGGCGCATTGCGGGCAATTCTGGTCGAATGAAATCCGGGTCGGCCTGCGCCAGCTCGAAGCCGTGCCGGCCAGCCAGAAATGCACCATGCGCTACGAAGATTTCCTCAGTGCGCCCGAGCAAACCGTAGCCAAATTTGCGTTCTGGCTGGATAAAGATATCGTCTCGGTGGACTGGATACGCAAAGCCGCGCTGAAAATCCGCTCGCCGCGCTCCAGCTGGACCAATCTCGATTCGCGCCAGCGCGCCGAGCTGGACAACGCAGTGCGCGGCGGCGGCGTCGCCTTGGGCGATTTATACCGCTGACGTGCGCCGCTTCCAGCTGCGCCGGACGTGCTTCACACCACCGGAATAATCGCATTCAAATCGGTCACCCCGATATCCACGCCGGCTTGGAATAAGAGGGTGGAGGCTTGTCCCCGGTGGTGGGTCTGGTGATTGAAAAAATGCGCGCACAGGCTGTACATATTTTTGCGCAGCGGCTGCCCGTCCAGCGTGTGGTAATCCAAGGCGGCCTCGCAATCTTCTTCCCGCAGCGCGGCGACCCACTGCACAATCAGCGCATCCAGTTCCGCGCGCATGTTCTGCCAGCCGGCAAAATCGGCGCAGGGTTGGGCGCGCAAATCTTTGGAATACGGAAAACGGGACAAGTCCAACACAGCTGAAGCTGGCGCCGACAACTGGGAAAAGCGCTGCAGCCAGATCAAATCCGCCGTCACCAAATGATTCAGCGTGCCGAAAATCGAGGAAAAAAACGCGCCGCGTTCTTGCAGCAAAGCAGCGGCATCAAGCTGGGCGGCGGCTTGCGCCAGATTTTGATTCATCCAGCGATTGTATTCAGCCATCAGGGCGAGGTGGGCTTGTTTGGACATGGCGGCTCCGGGCGTGAAAAAGCTTGATGATAGCGTGGCGCCGGAAGAAATCCATGCCGGCCTTGAAAATCAAACAGCCGCGCACATTGGCGCTGGCCGTTGATGATGGAAGTCCAAAGCTGTCCGCCTCACCCCCCATTCTTGCCGCCCGCATTCCCTCGCAGTTCCTGTGCTTTTTTGCTGATGTCCAGCAATTTATCCAGCGTTTCCAGCGGCGCTTTCTCTGTCATAAGTCACTGTGTAGAGCCTGTGGGGGGAATAATTTAATTGATGCTTATTCAGCCAATGTGAAGACATGAAATGATCTCTACTGTGCTGAGGCGTATGCGCTGTTTGGTGTGATGCGGTAAGCTGTGCGCTTTGTGGGCTGGGTGACTCGTAAGGGCGCCAGCATTTTCCCAGCCTTGTGCAGCCTCTTCGTTTCAGGATTTTGGCATGACGCAATTGAGTGACAACAGCCAGTATGACAGCCTGCTGGCAAGAATCGATGCCGTTGCCACGCGGGGCCGCGTGCAGGCGGTGCAGGCGGTGAATCGGGAATTGCTGGCAACGTATTGGCAAATCGGCCAGCATATTGTCGAATTTGAGCAAGCAGGGCAGCAGCGCGCTGACTATGGCAAAGCCTTAATCACGCAACTGGCGCGGGACTTGCGCTTGCGACATGGTAAGGGGTTTAGCCGCAGTAACCTGATTTACATGCGTCAACTTTACTTGCAGTACCCAATAAGTCAGATGCCGTCTGACTTTTTGAGTTGGTCGCATTTTGTTGAGTTGTTGAAGATAGACGATGCCTTGGAACGCAGCTTTTACGAAAAACAAGCGATTGCCGAGCGCTGGTCGGTGGCCGAGCTGAAACGGCAAAAATCCACTTCCCTGTTCTTACGTTTAGCCAGCAGCCGTGACAAAGAAGGCGTGCTGCAACTCGCCGCGCAAGGGCAAATCGTCGCCAACCCGCAAGATTTGCTGCGCGAACCTTATGTTTTTGAATTTTTGAAAATCCCGGAACCTGCGCACCTTTCCGAAACCGATCTCGAAACGGCGCTATGCAATCATTTGCAGCAATTTTTGCTGGAATTGGGTAAGGGCTTTACCTTTGTTGGCCGGCAATACCGCATCACGCTCAATAACCACCACTACAAAGTCGATCTGGTGTTTTACCACCGCATTTTGCGCTGCTTTGTGCTGGTGGATTTGAAATTGGGCGAGGTGCAACACCACGATATTGGGCAAATGAATATGTATCTTGGCTATTTCGCCAATGAAGAAAATATCGAGGGCGACAACCCGCCGATAGGCATCATCATGAGTCGCGGCAAAGATGAATTATTGGTTGAATACGCCATGTACAATATGAGCAGCCAAGTGTTTGTGCAGAAATACCAGCTTTACTTGCCCGAGCGCGAAGAACTGCGGCGGGAGTTTGAATTGACGTTGCGGGATGTGGCGAGGTAGGCGGGCACGCTTGCGTCCAGCCCACACATCACGCTGTCACACTTGCGCGTGGGGGGCAAAAGCGAGTCCCTGCTTGGCTGCTACAGCCCCAACCTCCCCCGCAACTCCTCCGGCGCATGGGTGTACAACAATCACAGGTCTTAGGCAGTATCTCACCGCCATTCACACATCCATCGGGTCCACTTCCAAGCCCCATTTCACCCGGCTTTTCAAGCCGCGCAGCGCTGTCATCCAGGGCGTGAGGAAGGCTTGCAAATCGCTCCTGCGTTGCGCTTCCAGCAGCATTTGCGCGCGCTCCACATGGGCCACGCGTGTCACCGTCATCGGGATCGGGTCGAGGATTTCCACGCCGGGCGCGGGCAGCAGGCTGCGCGCTTGCTGCAAAAAGTCGAGCGCGCTTTGCAGTTCGCGCGCTTCGGCGCGCAGCAGCGCTTGATAGCTGTAGGGCGGCATGCAGGCTTGCGCGCGCTCTTCCAGCAATTGGGCGGCGAATTTTTCATAGTCGTGCGCCATCAGCGCGCTGTACAAAGGGTGTTGCGGATAGCGGCTTTGCAACAGCACTTCACTCACGCTGCCTTCGCCCAGGTCGGCGCGCCCGGCGCGCCCGGCGACTTGCATCAATTGCGCAAACAAGCGTTCGCTGGCGCGGTAGTCATGCGAAAACAGCGCAGTGTCCGGGTTCAAAATTCCCACCAGCGAGAGGCGTTTAAAGTCATGTCCCTTGGCCACCATCTGGGTGCCGACCAGAATATCCACTTCGCCGCTGTGCACGCTGGCGAAGGCGGCTTGTGCGCTGCCTTTGCGGCGGGTCGAATCGGCGTCGATGCGCAGCACGCGCGCTTCGGGAAAGATGCGTTGCAAGACTTCTTCAATGCGCTGGGTGCCGCGCCCCAGGGCTTGCAAGTCGATATTGCCGCAGGTCGGGCAGTGGCGCGGAATCGCCAGTTCCAGGCTGCAATGATGGCAGCGCAAGCGGTGTTCCGGTTTGTGCAAGACCATGTGCGCGGTGCAGCGCAGACAGCCGCTGATCCAGCCGCAGGCTTCGCAACACAGCACCGGGGCATAGCCGCGCCGGTTTAAAAACAGCAGACTTTGTTCGCCGCGCTCTAAGCGGCGGCGGATGGCGGCGATCAAGGCCCCGGAAAAACCTTCCTGCGCACGGTCGCGCGAAAGGTCGATCACGCCGACTTGCGGCAGGCGCGCCGCATGCGAGGCGCGCTGGCGCAGGCGCAGCAGGCGGTAGCGTCCGTTTTGCGCGTGTTGCCAGCTTTCCAGCGAAGGCGTGGCCGAACCCAAGACTACTGGAATTTGCAATTGGCGCGCACGCCACACCGCCAAATCGCGCGCCGAATAGCGCAAGCCTTCCTGCTGTTTGTAAGAGGGGTCGTGCTCTTCATCAATAATGATCAGGGCCAGTTGCGGCAGACTGGCCAGCAGCGACATGCGGGTACCCAGCAAAATGCGGGCCTGGCCCAGATGCGCCGCCAGCCAGTTGCGCAGGCGCTCGCCTTCCGCCAATTCCGAGTGCAGCGTGGCCAGCGCCAGGCCGGGAAAGCGGGCGCGAATATTCGCTTCAAATTGCGGGGTGAGATTGATTTCAGGGACCAGGATCAAGACTTGCGCCTCAGGCTGGCGCGCCAGCAGCGCGGCGGCGGTTTGCAAATACACCTCAGTCTTGCCGCTGCCGGTGACGCCATACAGCAAGAAGGGGGCGAAGCCTTGCGCCGCTAAAATCGCCTGGCTGGCTTCGGCCTGTTCTGCATTCAACGCTGGCGCGCCGTGCGGGCTGGCGTCGTTGGCTTGCGGCTTGGCCAGTTTTTTGAGCGCCTTGTCCAGAGCCAGGGCTTTGCCGGCGCGCAGATTTTTGGGCAGGGCCGGCAAGGCCACTTCGCCCAGGGGCCGTTGGTAATAGGCGGCGGCGAAGCGGCACATATCCAGCCATTGCGGGCCGAGCGGCGGCACTTGCGCGCGCACCGCCAGCACCGGCTTGAGTTTCTCCAGCGCGTAGCTGCTGTGCGTGCTGCTGCTGATGATCAACCCGGCGATTTCGCGCCGGCCAAATTCCACCTGCACCACTTGGCCTGGCTGCGGCGCGCCGCACTCGGCTTGCAGCGCTGCCGGCCAGAGGTAGTCGAAACAGCTGTCAAGCGGCGTATCCAGCACCACTTGCACAATGCCATGGCCCATCTTGCTCCCTGTTTAAAAACATCCAAGCCCCGGATTTTCCACGATTTTTCAGCTATCCACAAAGCCTGTGGATAATTTTGTGAACAATCTGCCGCAGCGCTGCCGGCAGCAGGCGCCAAGGCTTTCTCAGTCTCCTGGAAGCGAATTCTTCAGGAAATTTTTTTCCCTTTGTTTTCAAATACTTACATATTCGTGTCATAGAGATGAAAAATACCTGCCGGGTTTGTCTGCAAGCCGGGGCGCTTGCCTGGCGCTGTGCATAATTGGCGTATGGCGTCCAGATTGCAGGGTGCTGCCGGGAAAAATGTCAAGCGTGTGAAATAAAACTTTTAGTGGCAAAAATCGGGAAAAAATCCGCGTTTCGCCTTTAAGCTACGGATTTACAAGCCTTTTTTGGAAATGTCCACAGCTTCTGTGGATAAGTTTGTGAACAAAACACGCTTGACAAGTCTGGCCCGGCCCGTTAGGGGTCTTGTCAGGCCTTGCGCCGACTTGGTGCGAAGCTAAAATATTTATATAAATCAAATACTTATAAATGTATTGCAGTGCAGCGCAGTTTTTCCGCCAAGCCGCTCATGGCAGTTTGGCGGCAGTGGATAATTGTGAATTTCTTCAAATCTTTTTTGAAGAAATCGCCTAAACCATGGATTCTGCTGGACTTTTTCACTATCCACAGCGCCTGTGGATAAGTTTGTGCACAAAGCTTGGCGTAAACCCTCTAAAGACTCCCGGTAGCTTTATTAAACTTCTTGCACTGTCCCTTAGAAATTTTAAAAATCCCTTTTGAATCAATTGCTTATAAATATACCGGGAAGTATTTGCAGTCCGCTCAGGGACTCTGCAAACGTGGCTGCCGGATTGTGCATAAGCTGGCCGCAAACGGGAAAAACTTCCCGCTGCGGCTTGCGCTGAAGAAACCCGGCCCGGCGCGTAAACCCGGAGAAAAGTCAAGGATCATACGCGTTACCGGTGGTCATAAGAAGGGTGGCATAAAAGCCTGCTGATGGCGGCAGAATACAGCCAGATGGCGGATTTTCAAGATGTCCACAGCGCCTGTGGATAATTTTGTGCACAACTTGCGGCGCATGCCGCAATACCGCTTGCCTGCGGTAGCTTTGGCCCCTGCGTCAGCCTTATTTAAATAGAAAAAGCCCTTTTATATCAAGGGCTTATGAAATTCATGCAAAATCGTGCCGGGTTTCCCTGCGGCCCCGGGGAATTGTGAATAAGTATCGTCAGACGGCGCCGGAAACGCGGTGGTATGCAGGACTGAGTTCCCGCACCGCCTGCACCAGCGCAGTCACGGCTTCCGGCGGCGTGTGTTGGGAAATGCCGTGACCCAGATTGAACACATGGCCGCTGTGCGCATCGTGTTGGCCGAAGCTGGCCAGGATGTGCGCGACTTCATTGCGGATAGCAGCGTCGCCAGCCATTAAAATCGCCGGATCCAGATTGCCTTGCAGCGCCACTTTATGGCCGACGCGCGCGCGCGCCTGGCCGGGGTCGCAAGTCCAATCCAGGCCGAGCGCATCGGCGCCGCTGTCGGCCATGGCTTCCAGCCATTGCCCGCCGCCCTTGGTGAAAACGATCACCGGCACACGGCCTTCCGGGCCGGGCTGCAATTGTTGGATGATGGCGCGCATATAGTCGAGCGAAAAAGCTTGATACATATTCGCCGCCAACGCGCCGCCCCAGGAATCAAACAGCATCACGGCTTGTGCGCCGGCCTGGATTTGCTGGTTCAGATAGGCCGCCACAGCATCCGCATTCACTTGCAAAATATGGCGCAGCAAGTCGGGGCGGCGGTACATCATGGCCTTGATGGTATGGAATTCTTTCGAGCTGCCGCCTTCCACCATATAGCAAGCCAGGGTCCAGGGGCTGCCGGCGAAGCCGATCAGCGGTACGCGCCCTGCCAGCGCTTTGCGGATCGAGGTCACAGCGTCAAACACATAGCGCAGCTTGTCCATATCCGGCACGCGCAGCGCCAGCACGGCGGCTTCGTCTTGCAGCGGGTGCGCGAATTGCGGCCCTTCGCCTTCGACGAAAGTCAGGCCTAAGCCCATGGCGTCGGGCACGGTGAGAATATCGGAAAACAGAATCGCGGCGTCCAGACCGTAGCGGTCGATGGGTTGCAGCGTGACATCAGTGCAGAAATCGGGATTGGTGGCCAGGCCCATGAAGGAACCGGCTTGCTGGCGAACGGCGCGGTATTCCGGCAGATAGCGCCCGGCTTGGCGCATCAGCCACAGCGGGGTGGCATCAGTCGGTTGACGGCGCAGGGCGCGCAAAAAGCGGTCATTCTGTAGCGGAGCAAACATGGCTGGCCTTGGCGAACGCGAAAACCGTAAACTATAGCACAGTTCCAGGCAGGCGCCGGGCGCCTCAAACCGCTTGTTGCCGCGCAAATTTGCGCAAGCCCTGGAAGGCGTCGATATAACAATACAGCAGCAATAAGCCGAGCGGCAGGTGCAAGGGATGTTCTTGCAAAATCAGGCAAATGATTTGATCCAGCACCAGCACGGCGGCGGCCAGCAGCAGGCACACCGGGCTGCGCAGGCGGATACACCAGCTCAAGCCGCCAAATAAAATCAATTCGGCGAAAAACAGCTCGACATCTTCGGCATGCAAGCCATACACCGCGATAAACAGCAGCAGTTTGGCGAAGGGATAGGCCAGCCCGGCCCAGATGGCGTGACGCAGCGCGCGCTCGCTCGGGGCCGGCAATTCGCCTTGAACGGGGGCCAGCATCTGCATTAACCGCCAAACGCCGCCGGCGCCTGCAGCGCGCTTTGATATTCCTGCCAGCCGCGCGCGCGCAGTTCGCAGGCCGGGCAGGCGCCGCAGCCATGGCCCCAGGCGTGCAAGTCGCCGCGTTCGCCCAGGTAACAGGTGTGGGTGTCCTGGCGGATCAATTCCAGCAGCGCGTCGCCGCCGCATTCCTGCGCTAAGCGCCAGGTAGCGGCTTTGGACAGCCACATCAGCGGCGTTTCCAGCGTCAGGCGGGTATCCATGCCCAGATTCAGCGCGACTTGCAATGCTTTGATGGTGTCGTCGCGGCAATCCGGGTAGCCGGAATAATCGGTCTCGCACATGCCGCCCACCAGCACCGTCAGACCGCGCCGGTAAGCCAGGGTCGCCGCCAGGGTTAAAAACAGCAGATTGCGCCCCGGCACAAAGGTATTCGGCAAACCGTTTTCCTGGAATTTGATGGCGCATTCCGAGGTCAGCGCGGTATCGGAAATCTGCCCCAGCAAACCCAGGTCGAGCAAATGATCCTGCCCCAGCTTGGCGTCCCAGGCGCTGGACATGGCGCGCATGCGCTGTAACAGCAGCGGTCTTTGCTGCAGTTCAATCACATGCCGCTGGCCATAATCAAAACCCAGCGTTTCCACATGGGCGTAACGTTGCAAGGCCCAGGCTAAGCAAGTGGTGGAATCCTGGCCCCCGCTGAACAATACCAGCGCGCGCCCGGGGTGCGAAGTCAGATCGGACATGGTTGTAAGCTCGTTGATTGGAATGCCGGCATTATCGCGCATTTGGCGCGCAGTCTGGATATGTCTGTCGGCATGAGAGGCATGGCGCTGCCGTATTTTGGCGGCGCAAAACAAGCATCGCCCAGGCGCGCGCAAACCGGATTTTGTGCAGTCAAATTTGTTCTGCGCTGCATAAAATCAAAATCTTGCGCGATCCTGCGCTGTGCGGCGTTTCTGCTGCGATGATGTGGCTTTCTCTGTTTGATTTGTCTGCCATTTTCCGCCATGAAAAATCTGTTCCGTCTGGGCGCTTTGTGCGTCGCTCTCGCTTTTCCTGTCTCTTCTGTGCTGGCGCAAACCGCTGCGGCGCCGGCGTCAAAGAGTCAACATGCCGCCAGCCGGCAGATGCAACAACTGCAAAAGGATTATCTCGATGCGCTGTGGCGGGCGCAGCCGGATACGGCAATCTGGGCCGGGAAATTTGACCACGCCGCGCAGCAGATGATTCCGGATGCGGCGCAGCGCAAGCGCGATCTGGCGTTTGCGCGCAGCTGGCTGGCGCGCTTTGATCAGGTGAATGCGGCGGCTTTGCCGGCGGCGGCGCAGGTTGATCTGGCTTTGATCCAAAACCAGCTGCACAGCGAAATCTGGCATTTGCAAGAAAACGATGAGTACCGCTGGAATCCATCCGATTACAACCTCGGCTGGAGTCTGGATAAGATGTTGAACACGCCCTATGCGCCGCTGGAAAAGCGCTTGCAGGATATCAGCCTGCGCTTGGCCAAGGCGCCGGCGTATTACCGCGCGGCGCGCGCCAATCTGCACAATCCGACCCCGGAACATACTGAGCTGGCGATTCAGCAAAGCAGCGGCGTATTGCAGGTGTTTGCGGAAATCGGCAAGCAGGCCAAGACAGCCAAATTGGATGCTGCTGCGTCGAGCCTGTTGCAACAACGTTTAGCCGCAGCGCGCGATGCGCTGCAAGACTACACCCTGTCCTTGCGCGTGCTGCTGGCCAGGGGCGAGGCCAAGCGCAGTTTCCGGATTGGCAAAGAGGTGTATGAAAAACGCTTTGTGCGCCAGATTCAATCCGGCTTGACGGGGGAGGAAACCTATCAGCGCGCATTGGCGGCGAAAGAGCAGATGCTGACGCGCATGGAAAAAATCAGCGATGAGCTGTGGCCGAAATACATGGCCGGGCGCGACAAACCGGCGCAGCGTGAGGCGAAAATCGGTTTGTTGATTGATGAGCTGTCGAAACGCCACAGCAAGCCGGAAAATTTTGTTGAGGATGTGCGCGCCCAGTTGCCGGAATTGACGCGCTGGGTGTTGGAAAAAAATCTGCTGGGGGCGGATGCCAGCAAGCCTTTGCAAGTGCGCGAAACTCCTTTGTATCAGCGCGGCGTGACCACCGCCAGCATTGAAGCGCCCGGCCCGTTCCGCCCGCAGGACCCGACTTACTACAATGTGTCGCCCCTGACCGATCTGCCGCCAGAGCAAGCCGAGAGCTGGCTGCGCGAATATAACTACTGGATTTTGCAGATTCTGAATATCCACGAAGCGATTCCGGGACACTACACCCAACTCGTGTATGCGAATAAATCGCCTTCGCTGATCAAGACCCTGTTTGGCAATGGAACCATGATTGAAGGCTGGGCGGTGTATGGCGAGCTGATGATGATGGAATCCGGTTATGGCGGGAATACGCCGGAAATGTGGTTGATGTATTCCAAGTGGAATTTACGCGCGATCTGCAACACTATTTTGGATTACAGCGTGCATGTGCTGGGCATGACGCGCGAGCAGGCGCTGGATTTATTGCAGCGTCAGGCGTTTCAGAGCGAAGCCGAAGCGCTCGGCAAATGGCGCCGCGTGCAGCTGACTTCAGTGCAGCTGGCCAGTTATTACAGCGGTTTTTCAGCGATTCACGCACTGCGCGAAGAGCGCCGCAAAAGCTTGGGCGAGCGCTTTGATTTGAAACAATTCCATGAGGAATTTTTGTCTTATGGCAGCGCGCCGGTGCCGATGATTGCGCGCCTGATGCGGGAGAAAGCGGTGAAATAGTGCGGCATAGCGCACACGTTTGGCTGGCCCAGGCATATCGGGAGTGCCGCAGCGGCAGGATGTGCGGAACGGTTGATTGGACTTGGCTGAAACTGACAGGTGCTTAAGCACTCCAGTCTTTGCCGCTTCCGCCCAGCGCTGCCAGGTCTTGAGGGCAGGGGTGTTTGCGTTCGGCATCCTCACTCATTCGTCCTCATCTGCCTGCGCCGGGCCGGCCAATTCCTGCTCAATCTGCTCAATGCTGGGCAGACTGGTGCGCAGTTCAGCAGGCATGGATTCCAGCAATTTGAATTCGGCGATGCCCATGGGCTGGGATTTATCGCCGAGTGCATATTCTGCCACCACCCTGTTTTTGCTCTTGCACAGCAGCAGGCCTATCGTTGGATTATCCTGCTCATGCTTGACTTGTCGATCCACTGCTGTCAGGTAAAAACCCAACTGCCCCAAGTGTTCAGGCTTGAATTTGCCGGCTTTCAACTCGATTACCACATAGCAGCGCAGCTTCAGGTGGTAGAACAATAAGTCAATGAAGAAGTCCTCGTCGCCCACATTCAGCAGCACCTGCCTGCCGACAAAGGCGAAGCCTGCACCCAATTCCAGCAGAAATCCGGTGACATGTTTGACCAGGGCGTGTTCGATCTCGCGTTCCTGCGCTGCTTCGCTCAGGCCGAGAAAATCGAAACGGTAGGGATCTTTCAAGGATTCCTGCGCCAGATCTGATAAGGGTTTGGGCAGGCGCGTCTCGAAGTTGGTGATGGCTTGCGCTGAGCGGGTGTGCAATTGGGTTTCAATTTGCATTTCAAGCACGTTGCGCGACCATTGGTGTGCAATGGCCTGCGCCAAATACCAGTCGCGCAGCTCGCGGGTTTTGAGTTTGTCCAGCAAGGTGCATAGATGAAACCACGGCAATTGTGCAGCAGCCTGCTGCACAAATTCAGGCTCAGGCCATGCTTCGGCAAAGGCGCGCATGTATTTGAGGTTGCGCGAAGAAAAACCCTTCATATCCGGAAAGGACGTGCGCAAGTCGTGCGCAAGTCGTGCGCCAGCCGTTCGATCACCTTGGCGCCCCAGCCTTGCTCAGCCTGCCGGGTCAGAATATCGCGTCCGATCTGCCAGTACAGTCCCACCAGTTCGCGGTTGAGCGTCAGCGTCGCCCGCAGCTGGGCGTTGTGGATGCGGTTTTTTAAATCCGCCAGCCATTTGGCGTAGCCCTCCGGGGGCGGGATCAATGAAGGTGGTTTTTCCCGGCTCATTGGATCTGCTCCCTTGCATCAAATATCCAACCCGGTGTTTCCTCATCGTTCCGGATGGTGGCGTGCTGAGCGGGATGCATTATGCGCGCCAGGCATTGGCGAACAGGCGCTCGCAGGGTATCCAATATTTTCAGGCTGGAAGGCAGGTGAATCTCGACCATGGGATGTATTCCTTGTACTCGCTGGCAGCCATCCCCAGCCGTGTGTGGCAGGCTGACTGCGCTACGCTGTGCGCAAGTCTTGCTTGTCTGCAAGCCAGGCCTCAAGAACGTGTGTTCAGCTGATGTGGCGCGGCAAAAGATTTTGGATCAAGAGAAAAGCGTCAGCCATTGTATCAGCCCGGCGCCAGACAGATGAAAAGCCGGCGCCCAGCGAGGCGCGGAAATGATGCCTCAATGCGCCCGATGCCGGCGGCGTGACAAAGGAATGGGCGCGGGCCGCTCCACCACAGCGGCTCATCAAAGGAATTGCCCCCTCAACACACCTGCCGCCGGTTCGCCTTGCGCATTTGCAAGGCGCGGTCTGTCACGCCCAAGCGCTTGGCCGCGCGTTGCAGATTGCCGCCTTCCTGCTCCAGGCCAACTTGCATCGCCACATCCGCCGCCGCCTGGCTGATTTCTTTCAAGCCTATGCCCATGTCCACCGCCTGCCGCACGGCTTGCATAAAGCCGGCATGCGGCCACATATTGTCCGGGGCCTGATATTGCGCCCGCTCTTCTATCGGCACATCGCCGATGGTGATCGGGCTGCCGCCGGTGTGGCGGTACCAGATGCGTGAGACCAATTGGCGCAGCTCGCGCACATTGCCGGGGTAGTCGCGGCTTTGCAAAAACTGGCGCACCGCCGGGTCAAATTCAAAGTTTGAGGCGCGGCGGTCGAGCTGGCTCAAAAAATGATGCGCCAGCGGCAGGATGTCTTCTTTGCGCTCGCGCAGCGATGGGGTGCGGCAGCGCCAGGCGGCGATGCGGTAAAACAGGTCGGCGCGGAAATTGCCTTTCGCCACTTCCGCTTCCAAATCGCGGTTGGTGGCGCACACCAGGCGGAATTCGGTGTGCTGCCAATGATTGCTGCCCAGGCGCTTGTATTTGTGTTCTTGAATCACGCGCAGCAATTGCGCTTGCAGCGGCAGCGGCAATTCGCCGATTTCATCCAAAAACAGCACGCCGCCATCGGCCAGCGCAAAGGCGCCGTCGCGCGCGCCTTGTGCGCCGGTGTAGGCGCCGCGTTCGTGGCCGAAAAATTCAGAGCCGGATAATTCACGCGAAATCGTGCTGCAATCCAAAATCACCAATTCGCCCTTGTCCGGGCGCGGGTCAAGTTGGTGAATCAGGCGCGCCACCAATTCCTTGCCGGTGCCGGTTTCACCTGTCACCAATACCGGGGCCTGGGTGAAGGCGGCGACTTCGACCAGCGAATGCAGGAGCTGACGCCAGGCGCAGCTCTGTCCCACCAACTGGGACTGCACGGTATCAGATTCAGCCAGCTGCTGCACTGCGCACCAGCGCTGCATGCGTGCGCGGATCGGTGCGGCGTCGCGCGGCATGCCGCTCCAGCACCAGACATCCGCCGCGCCGGTTTGCAGCACCGTCCACATTTGCGCCGGACTTAAGCTGTCTTGCTGCAGGCACAGCGCCAGCACGCTGGCTTGCTGCGATAAGAGGCGCAAGTCTTCCAGCAGATTGTCGTCGATGTGCTGGAACAGGCAGACGCCAAAACGCAAGTCTGCGCGCTGCGGCAAGACTTCCACGCCGGCTTGCTGCAACAGCTGCTGCAGCGCTTGTTTAGCCGATGCGGCGATTTCGGCGCCGCTGTGTATCCAGGTTTGCAACTTCATCGCCCACACTCCATCTCAGAGTAAGCCTGCAAACAGGCGTGCCGAGCCATACCGCAGGCTCAAAGCGCGCTGTGTTTCAAGGTGAAAGCCGCCGCAGACGCCAGCTGTTTTGCTGGTGCGGCATCGAAGGCCGGCTTGCAGCGACGCGAATTGGCGTTGCAGGCCGACATGCAAAACGAGCGCTGATCTTACCCAAAAAAAGCGATGTCGCATTGCAGCAATTTTGCCTGCTGTCGCCGCAATTGCGCCGCCGGAAAAGCGTTGTGGCGCAAATCTGACGCGAAATAAACTGCTGGTGGCGGCGCCGTCATTAACCGGATTGCGCTGAAAAGCGTGCCATCCTTCCCTCTGATGCGCCGGGCAAGATGCCTGGATGAAAAACGGGCGCAAGCAAATACATAAATTAACTGGCACGGTATGTTTGCAAAAAAATCACTTTCCGGAAGGAAAATTGTAACAGTGCTGATTATGTCGCGTTGAGGCGACAATTGTTTGCTATGTCATGTCATCAATTCAAATCTGTGCTGCATTGCAGGGTGCTGTGTTGCCGGATTTTATCGGCTGTCCTGCCGCGCCGCCATCGGATCGGCGCAGTCCGCGCTTAAAAAGCCGGGCATGTCGTTGACATCGGCGGCGCGCGCCTGCAGCGCTTGCAGGGCTTGGGCGCGTTCTGCCGGCGCTTGCCGCGTCAACTCGCGTGCGGCTTGATAAAACGCCGGGAAGCTGCCGGTTTCGCGCAGCAATTGCAGCCAGGCCGGGGTTTGCTGGTGGTAGGTGGCGACTGCGGCCAGATGCGCATTGCCGGGCAGGTCGGCAAACCAGCGGTCATAGCCGGCATAGCCGTCCCAGCTGTGCTTCAGGTCTTGATATTGCTGCTGCATACGGGCCAGGATGCGGTTTTTGGCGGCGCGTTTTTGCGCCTCATCGTGCGGCTGGGCGTAGGCGGTTTGCAAGGCGGTGCGGGTGTTTTGCAGCAGCGCCAGATAGTCCAGCTGGCGTTGGCGCTGCACCCGCCATTGCTGGCGCAGCTGCGGCAGGCGGCGGCAGTGCAGCCACCGTTCCAGCGCCGCCAATTCGACGGCGGTGGCGAAAGATTCATTCATGCCGCTGTCATTCTGCACATACAAGACCTGATGCGCCAATTCGTGAAACATCAGGCGCGCCAATTCCGCTTCCGGGTAATGCAGGAAGGAAGACAGCAGCGGGTCGGCAAACCAGCCCAGCGTGGAATACGCCGGCACGCCGTAAAAATGCACGTCATATCCCTGGCTGCGCAAGCTGGCGGCGAAGGCTTCGCCTTCTTGCTGGTCGTAATAGCCGCGATAACTGACGCACCCGGCCACCGGGTAGCACCAGTGCAGCGGCGTGAGTGAAAATTCAGGCGTCGCCACCACATTCCACAAAGGATAGGGGCGCGGCAATTGCACATAGCGGCGGAAGCTTTGATTGTCGGGCAGGCCGATTTCACTGACGGAGAAATGGCGTATCTGTTGCGCCAATTGCAGGCGCGCGCGCAGTTCCGGTTTGCTGTCCGGGTCGTCCAGCACGGCTTGCAGCGGGCGCGCGGACAGCGCCAGCGTCAATTGCCCTTGCGCCGCCTGGCTGTAATATTGCAGGGCGCCGCAGCCGCTCAAGAACAGCGGCGGCAGCAGGGCGCAGGCGGCGCGCAGCGCGCGCTTACAGATTGAATTCAATATGGAGTTCATCTTCATCCATCTGGGCGCGGGTGCGCGCCAAATCAAGCAGGAACATCAGCTCGCGGTATTCATCCAGATCAAAACCGTGCCGCTCGCCGGCGCGGTCGTCACGCAACATGTCTTGTAAAAACGGAATCGCCTGGCTGGTGCCCCACAGCAGGCTGATGCGCTGGCACAGCTCGGGACGTTGCGCCAGCAGGCCGGGGCCGGCGGGCGGCGCGGCATTCCATTCGGGAATGTGGACATTGCAATATTGCATGAATTGGCGGCGGCAGCGCTGAAAATCCGGCTCGCGGCCCAAGGCGCGATACAGATCGAGCAAATACATCCAGACCAGCGGCGCCACGGCGGCCGGTTCAGGCGCGATGGTGTGCTCCAGCAATGCCGCCGCCTTGTCGTTCTGGCCCAGCGAAACCCAGAATTCGGCTTCGTGCAAGATGTCGGTGACTTCGCCGACCTGCGGTAAATCCTGTTGCCGCACGGGCGGGGCGTCATCTTCTTCATGTTGCGCGGGGGCCGGCGGCTGGCGCAGATTGCCGACAAAGGCCAGCGCTGCTTCCGGTTCCGGCGTATGCGAGGGTTGCGGCGGCGCAGGTGTGGACGCGGGCGCTGCGGTCTGCGGCGCTGGCGCGCTGCTTGCCGGCGCCGGCGTGCTGGCGGGTTTGCCGGCGCGCCCACGCGGCGCCGGGGTGGCGGGCGGGGCGGTCGCGGGCGCCATGCTGTTTTGCCATGTGCTTTGATCCGCCAGACTGCGCCACAGGCCGGCTTGCTGACGCAGGCCGCGCACGCGCCACAGCAGCCAGCCAATCGCCAGCATGGCCAGACTGAGCAGGGCGCCCAGCCCGGCCAGCCATGGCGCGCCGCTGGCGTTGGCGGGGCCGCTCAATTGCCGCTCTTGTTGTGCGCTCAGGCGCTGCAGGCGCTCGGCTTCGGCTTCCAGCATGCGGATTTTTTGTTGCAGCGCAGTCAGTTCCAGCGGCGCCGTGCTTGTTTCAGTTTTGGCGGCGGGGCTTGTCGCGCGCTGCAGTTTTTGCAGGCTCTCGGGCGACAGGCCAAAGGCTTTGGCCAACACCAATTCTTCGATTTCGGCGTGCATCGCGCTGTCTTGCGCGGCGCTCAGGCGCAATACCGGGCGTGGCGCATCGGCTGGCGGCGGCGGTATTTTGCGCGCGCTGGATTGACGCATGTGCGCTGACGCAGCGGCGGCGGTTGCCGCAGGCGCGCCCGGCGCTGCCGGCTCGCTGTGCACTTCAGCATGCGCCGGTTTGCGCTTGCTGCGCGTGTGTGGCGTGGCGGACGGTATGGCTTGCGGGGTGGAAGCTTGCGCCGGCAAGTCCAGCAGCAGATCCCAGTTGCGCGACACGATCTGGCCGCAGGACATCTGCACTTGCAAGGTGAATGCCGGTTCGTGCAGCGGGTTGGCGCTGCTGATGACTAAGCGTTGACGCTCTGTTTGCAGGCGCACTTGCGCTTGTTGCAGCAAGACTCCTTCCAGATTCAGCAGATTGGCGCGGATGCAGGAGGGATGCAGGTTTTCCAGGTCATTGCCCAGCAGGCTGACTTGGGCCGCCAGCGGCTGGCCGAAGTGCGAATGCAATTGCGCCTCTCCCAGGCCGAGCGCCTGCGCCGGCCAGGAGCATGCCGCCAACAGCGCAGCAACGATGTTGCGCCGGGCGCGTTTGCCTCCCGCATCCTCCTTACCTGCCATCCCCAATATCCATTTCTTATTGATAGTTGGAGAATTATATGGCCCGCAGGGACGCTTGCCGCTTTTTTCAGCAAAAAATATTGCAAATTATTTTACTTTTTCGACTTCCACCAAAACATCGTAAAAAGTCGGGCCTTCGCCCATATCGGTCACGCGCTGGCTGGTCAATTCGTTCACATTTTTGCCGTCACGCGCGTATTTTTTCCACCAGATCGACAAGCCCACCAGCAAACCGGGCCGCACTTTATCGGTGACGCGCAAGACGGCTTGCATGCTGCCGCGATCATTGAAGGCGCGCACCAGATCGCCATGTTGCAAGCCGCGTTTGGCCGCTTCATCGGGATGCAATTCGAGATGCGGCTCGCCTTCGGTGTCGCGCAGGCTTTTCACATTCACAAAGGTGGAATTGAGAAAATTGCGCTGCGGCGGCGAAATCATGGCCAGCGGATAGCGCGCCGCCAGTTCCGGCGTGGTGGCTGCCGATTCATGCGGGCCGATATATGCCGGCAGCGGATCTAAACCATGTTTGGCCATGGTTTCAGAATAAAACTCACATTTGCCGGACGGGGTTTTAAAACCGCCTTTGGCGAACGGCGCGGCGGGCATATTCAGCTTTTGCCAGCCTTCGCGCTTCATCACTTCCCAGTCGAAATGGCTGCTGCGCGCATCCTCGCGCTTAAATGCGTGTGCGGCCAGGGTTTCATCGCTGTCGGCAAAGCAGTCTTCGTGAAAGCCCATGGCGCGCGCCAGCAGGCGGAAAATCTCGCTGTTCGGCTTGGCCTCGCCGAGCGGCGCGATGGCTTGATTATTCGCCATCATATACGTGTGGCCATAGGTGGCGTGCACGTCCACATGCTCCAACTGGGTGGTGGCCGGCAGAATGATGTCGGCATAGTCGCAGGTATCGGTTTGGAAGTGTTCCAACACCACGGTGAACAAATCTTCGCGCGCAAAGCCTTGCGCCACCTTGGCCGATTCCGGCGCCACCGCCACCGGATTGCTGTTGTACACAATCAGGGCTTCGATTTGCGGTCCGAATTCGGGCGAAGCGGGTTTGAGCAAATCATCGCCGATGGTGCTCATATTGATATGGCGCTGCTTTTTGCCGGCGGGGAATAAATCCGGGCGCTGCAGCCAGGCTTGATTTTTGGCGAAGGAATCAGAGGCGGATAATTGGATGCCGCCGGCGGCGTGACGCCAGGCCCCGACCAGCGCCGGCAGACAGGCGATATTGCGCACCGCCATACCGCCGCCATGGGTGCGCTGCAAGCCATAGTTGACGCGGATCGCGACCGCCTGGCCGTCTTTCGCCGCGCTGCCATACAGGCGCGCCAGCTGCACGATTTGCACCGGCTCCAGGCCGCAAACTTCAGCGGTGCGCTCCGGCGTCCACTCGCGCACACGCTCGCGCAAGGCTTCAAAGCCCAGCGTGTATTGGGCAATGTAATCGTGGTCGAGCCAGTCTTCTTCAATCAGCAGATGCATCAGACCGAGCGCCAGCGCGGAATCCGTGCCCGGCAGCGGGGCCAGATGCATATGGCATTTTTCCGCAGTGAGCGAGCGGTAAGGGTCAATCGCCACCAGGGTGGCGCCATTGCGTTTGGCTTCCTGCGCGCGCATCCAGAAATGCAGATTCGAGGCGATCGGATTGCCGCCCCAGATCAGGATCACGCTGGACTTGGAAAAAGCTTCCAGCTCCGTGCCGATGCGGGCCCCGATGGTGTATTTATAGCCGGTGGCGCCGGCGGCGGAGCAAATGGTGCGCTTTAATTCCGAGGCGCCCAGGCGGTTTAAAAAGCGCGTGGCCATCGATTCGCCCTGCACCACGCCCATGGTGCCGGCATAGCTGTAAGGCACAATCGCCTGCGCGTCGCGTGCAGCGATTTCCTGTAGGCGGCTGGCGATGGTGTGCAGCGCTTCATCCCAGCTGATGCGGGCAAATTTACCTTCTCCTTTGGCGCCAATCCGGCGCATCGGGTACAACAGACGTTCCGGGTGGTAGGTGCGTTCAGCATAGCGCGAGACCTTGGTGCACAGCACGCCGGCGGTGGTGGGATGATCGGGATTGCCCTTAACTTCAGTGGCGATCCCGTCTTCAACCGTCACCAACAAGGCGCAGGTATCGGGGCAATCATGCGGGCAGGCGGCGCGCACCACATGCTTGGCGGCGGCGGTTTCGGCGGAGGTGGACATGGCTGGTATCCGGCTGGAAGTGGCTGCAGAAAAGCAGATAATGTACACGATTCACCGCCGCAGCGCAGGGCGCCGTCCCGGCACGCTATGTTGCGGCGCGCCTGACGTAAAAACCGGAAGCCGGGTAAGATGGCCGCACTGTGAACAATCAGGCTGCCGCACGACGGCGGCCAAACGAGGAAAACAAACATGAATCTGATTGCACCCATCGTCGGCTACAGCGCCGAAATGGCACAGATCAGGCGCACTATCCACGCCCATCCCGAACTGTGCTACGAAGAAGTCATGACCGCCGAACTGGTGGCGCAACAATTGGCGTCCTGGGGCATTCCCATGCTGCGCGGCTTAGCCAAAACCGGCGTGATCGGCATCATCAAAAAAGGCAGCAGCGCGCGCGCCATCGGTTTGCGCGCCGATATGGATGCGCTGCCGATGCAAGAGCTGAACACTTTTGCGCACGCCTCCAAACATGCGGGCAAGATGCACGCCTGCGGCCACGACGGCCATACCGCGATGTTGCTGACCGCCGCCCGCTATTTGCAGCAGGAAGCGCAATTTGACGGCACGGTGTACCTGATTTTCCAGCCGGCGGAAGAGGGCGGCGGCGGCGCGCGTGAGATGATCGCCGAAGGCTTGTTTGAAAAATGCCCGATGGACGCGGTGTACGGCATGCACAACTGGCCCGGCATCGCAGTCGGCGCGTTTGGCGTCACGCCGGGGCCGATGATGGCTTCCAGCAATGAATTCGACCTCACCATTCGCGGCAAAGGCGGCCATGCCGCGCTGCCGCACAAGAGCGTTGATCCGGTGATGTGTGCGGTGCAAATCGCGCAAGCCTGGCAAACCATCATCACGCGCAATAAAAACCCGCTCGACACCGCTGTGATTTCCCTGACCCAGATCAACGCCGGCACCACCACCAATGTGATTCCGGATGATGCGCGCATGCAAGGCACGGTGCGCGCCTTCCGGAATGAAGTGCTGGATTTGATCGAAAAACGCATGGGCGACATCGCGCAACATATCGGCGCCGCGTTTGATGTGGAGATTGATTTCCGCTTCCGCCGCAATTACCCGCCGGTGATCAACCACGAAAAAGAAACCGCGTTTGCGGTGCAAATTTTGCAAGGCCTGGTGGGCGCGGCGAATGTCGATGCGCGCACTGAGCCGAGCATGGGGGCGGAAGATTTTGCCTATTTCCTGCAGCACAAACCGGGTTGTTATGTCTTCATCGGCAATGGCGAGGGCAGCCACCGCGACGCCGGGCATGGCCTTGGCCCCTGCAATTTGCATAACGCGAGTTACGATTTCAACGACGCCTTGCTGCCCATCGGCGCCAGTTTCTGGGTGCGCTTGACCGAAGCCGCACTGGCGCCGGAGGCGGCATGAGCGCCTTGCCTGCGCTGGACTTGGCGCTGGCGCAGCATCTGGCCGACATCGCCTTGCAAAACGTGGCGCAGGAATATCCCAACAAGCTTGATCATGTGATGCAGGGCGAGGCCGATGTGCAAAGTCCGCGCGCCCTGCATCCGGTGTTTTACGGCAGCCTGGATTGGCATTCCTGCGTGCACATGTTTTGGAGCATGGCGCGCCTGCTGCGTCTGCAGCCGCAACTTGCGCAAGCGGGGCAGATTACGGCCTGGTTTGAGGCGCATCTGAGGCCTGAGAAAATCGGCGCGGAATGCGCGTATTTGCAGCAGCCCTTGCGCCAGAGTTTTGAGCGCACCTATGGCTGGGCCTGGTTGCTCAAGCTGCAAGTCGAATTCGACTTGCTGGCGGCGCAACTGCCCGCCGCGCGCGCCTGGCGTGATGCTTTGCAGCCCTTGACGCATGCGTTTGTCGAGCGCTATTTGCATTTCCTGCCGCTGGCGCATTTCCCGATTCGCGCCGGCACGCATGCGAATAGCGCATTCGGCCTCTTGTTTGCGCTGGAATATGCGCAGCATGCGCAACATCCTGCCCTGCGCCGCCTGATTCATGAAAAAGCGCATGCCTGGTTTGGCCGCGATTACGCCTATCCGGCGCGCATGGAGCCAAGCAGCGATGACTTTTTATCCGGCGGTTTGATGGAAGCGGTGTTGATGCACAAAGTCGTGCCGGATTGCGATTTCGTCGATTGGTGGCAGCAATTCAGCCCGCCGCAGCAAGAGCTTGGCCACTGGCTGAGCCCGGTTGGCGTAAGCGACCGCAGCGACCCCAAACTGGCCCATCTGGATGGCTTAAACCTGTCACGCGCCTGGTGCTGGCGCGTGTTGCTGCCAGCCCTGCCAAGCGAATTGCAGCCTGTGGCGCAACAGGCGCTGCAAGCGCATTTGCAAGCTTCCCAGGCGCACGCCCTGGCCGGCGACTATGCGGGCACGCATTGGCTGGGCAGTTTTGTCTTGCTGGCCTTGACGGAAGGCGCGGCTTGACGCTTTTTTATCCGGGAGCGTGCATGGCCTATGATGAGAATTTGGCGGCGCGCGTGCGCAGCCTGCTGCAAGCCGGCAACCTTGATTTCGACGAGAAAAAGATGTTCGGCGGCTTGGCGTTTTTATTGCACGGCAATATGTTCGCCGGCGTCAACCAGGGCGTGATGATGGCGCGCGTTGGCCCCGCCGCCTGGGCTGAAGCCTTGCAGCAAGCCGGCGCGCGCGAAATGGATTTCACCGGCAAATCCTTGCGCGGCTATGTCTGGGTGGACGCCAAGGTTTTGCACAGCGATGAAGCCTTGCAAAGCTGGTTGCAGCGCTGTTTGCGCTTTGTTTCCAGCTTGCCGGCTAAGCCGCTGCGCTGAAGGCTACTGCGTCTTTATCTTAACTGGAAAGAACCCGGTTTGGCGTGAAAAAAGCTTTGACGGATTGCTGTCGGATAATCGTATGAAGCTGAGTGAGCTTGCCGATATGAAGATAAGCCAGCCCTTGCTGTTGCCTTAAAAGATAGACAGTTTAATTTGCATGATATAGATGGTATTGTGTTAAAATATACTGGTTGCGAACAAGGTTTTCCCAGTTTTTCGCGTTTGATTGAGTACATTCTTTTATATCCCAGCAAACCGGAAGCCTTGAGGCGAGTCACCCTGTTAGTCAGCCCGACTGTTTATACTGCACTTCCCTTCTTGACTGCTTCAGTTCTGATGTTGAGTTCCATCTTCCCCATTATTCGGCTGGCAGTCTTAAAAAATCAATTGCTTAAACTACTCAAGCGTTAGGCAGGCGTAATGTGCCTCCATATGTTTCTTAATTATTGCTAAAATATTACGTTCAAAAAGATTACATGAACAGCACAAGCACCTTCAATAATTAGAATAAATGCATGGATTTTTCTGGGGGAAATCAACGCCACATAAAGTGCTAAATTTTTATGGAATTTTCACTGCCAAAAATTAGATTTTCTATAGCATAAACACATGGCATTATGATATTATTCTTATAATTTCTAACGATGGATGGAGCATAGCTTTCTGCACTCTTGACAATCATCTTTTCTTCTCTGCTTATCGGCGCTGTGCGCTGCATAAGGATGTATCAAGACTGTTCTCGTCGGTCAGGTACATGCAGTCCCATATTCCCAGCACTCGCTTTGTACGGCGGGGAGCCTTGTTTCAGCGCAAAAGTGTGGTGAGAGATAGTTTCTCTTGGATGCCGAGTGCAGCTGAAAAACTCGGAAGTCTAAGCGAATTTGTAAATTGAAAGCTTACTTGCTTTGGACAGCGCTTAATTAGTTCAGTTAAAAAATTACAGTTAATGTTTTTTGAATGACTGATTTAAGCACTTCAAACCAGACACTACCCCCATAAATTTGCCGTATAGAGGCGGAAAATCTTTGTTAATACATTTGGAGAAATATATGTCAAGTTACTACTTTAACCTTGGTTCAGGCAGCAGTATCGTTTCCAACAATCAGGGGTACGATACTTTCGTGCTTGGCAGTGGTATCGCCAGCAATTTTGTAAAACTTACGCGCATCGACAGCAACCTCATCATAAAAATTACAGATTCACTCGACATATTAACCATTGATGGTTACTACTCCATGGAAGGGGCTGTGAATTATGCCCCGGCTCAGATCACATTCACTGACAACGCGTTGACTTGGACTATCACGGAAATTAATGGGCTGGTCACTTTAGGAAATGACTGGGCGCAAGCAGCCCAGCCCGCCCCGAGCATCCAAGCGGCAGATGCCATTTCTGGCGGGGACGAAAATGACACGATTTATGGTGGTATTGGCAATGACAGCCTGAGTGGCGGTGCGGGGCGCGATCGGTTGGAGGGGCGGGATGGCGATGATATCCTGATTGGCGGTTCGGGTATTGATGATCTCATTGGTGATATTGGTAAAGATACATTGTCAGGGGGGGCGGACGATGACTACTTGTTTGGTGGTATAGGCAACGATTCACTGATCGGTGGGCAAGGCAATGATGTCTTGGACGGCGGCGATGGTGATGACACGGTGGATGGTGGCAGCGGAAATGACAGGATAAATGGTAGTCCAGGCAGCGATACCTATATGTTTTCCCACGGTTCTGGCAACGACACAGTTTCTTACATCGGAAATTTCAATCACAACAATAAACTTGAAGTGCAATTTGCGGCCGATATCCTCCCCTCAGACGTTCTGGTGACCCGCGATGGTAACGCCTATTTGAGCATTCATCTCAAAACCAGCCCTGATACTTTAGGTATTGAGGATTACTTCCATGCGGATCCCACGAAACACAGTTTGCAATCTCTGAAATTTTCCAATGGCGTAGTGTGGAGTAGTGCCGATCTTTTGAGCAAAGTATTGCAAACTGGAATCGGCAATGACTCGATCACTGGTCACGCTGGAAATGACAATTTACAAGGCTATGAAGGCAAGGATACCTTGTTCGGCGGCGACGGCGATGACTTTCTGGATGGCGGAGCTGACAAGGATCTAGTGAACGGCCAAAGTGGTAATGATACCCTGCATGGTGGTCGTGATAACGACACGGTTGACGGTGGTTTTGGCGATGATAAGTTGTACGGCGATGAGCATAACGACAGCCTGTCGGGTAGCTATGGCAATGATACCCTGGATGGGGGGAGCGGGAATGATACCCTTTTTGGTAGTGTGGGTGACGATGTTTTAATTTTTAACAAAGGCTCTGGTCAAGATGTTATATCGCAAACGTATATCCCGCCAACAATCGAAAACGACGCCATCAAACTGGGTTTCAGCACGGGAGAAGTGAAGTTTGCACGAAAAGGTGTAGATCTGTATCTGATTGATGCTAATTCTCAAGACTATCTGAAAGTTGAGAACTACTTCTCAAATCTGAATACGGTTACGAGTGTCCATTTCAATGATGGTAATGTGCTTGACCATAAATATTTTGATGTTAATTTAAAGACTGATACAAATGTAAGTGATATTCCTGGTTACAACAATTACCATGGAGCTTATAGGAAATTGGTTGTTTATCAAAATAATAGTTTTGGTTCAAATGAGGCGGATTTAATTACGGTTGCAATTGGCGCCAGTGTTAGCGAAATTGATGCCGGAGCTGGCGATGATCATGTAACTGGCAGTTCCGGACATCATGCAAGTACCGACTATGTGGTGCAGCAACTCCTGTTTGGCAATGCTGGAAATGATCTCATGTCTGGCGGCACAGGTAATGATGTGCTGCAAGGGGGGTACCGGACTAAGATTTTTAATAAGGATGGCGTCATTCAGCCTGTTGGCAATGTCGTGGAATTTGATGATGGAGGATATGTTCTTTTTGATGGTGATGACGATTTGAAAGGTGGCCCGGGTAATGACATATTAATCGGAGGAAGTGGTCGCGACACCCTGGACGGTGGCCCTGGCTCTGATACTTTCTTATTTGGCAAAGGATCGGGTGAGGACCAAATTACCTTGGTAACGGGTGAGTCAGTCGGCAGTGATGTGGTGAAACTTTTGGAGGGTGTGAGTCCTGCTGATGTGGTTCTGACACGCTCAACTCAAGATTTGTACCTAACGATCAAAGGCACTCGAGATAAGCTGACCATTACCTCGTATTTCAGCAGTGGAACCATCAGTGAAATCAAGTTTGCCAACAATACTACTTGGAGTAAATATGATATTGATAGTAAAATATTGATTGGAACAGATGATGTTGATACTTTGTATGCGGTCACGGGTAGTTCGATTGATGGATTAGGCGGTGCAGATTCGATTGCCGGAAGTACATTTAACGACGTGTTGAGTGGTGGTAGTGGTGAAGATTCGATTAATGGCGGTGAAGGCAACGATATTTTGAGCGGTGGCACAGATACGGATCAACTGTCTGGCCAAGAAGGTGCGGATACCTTGGATGGTGGAAGTGGTAGTGATACATTGGATGGCGGAGTTGGCAATGATTCCTTGAGTGGCGGAACCGGTTTTGACACGCTTTCAGGGGGGGCGGGTGACGACATCCTGAATGGAGGCGAAGGTAGTGATGTCTATAGAATCAATCTGAGTGATGGCAATGATCGCATCATCGAAAGCGATAGTATCGGTAACAGTACTGATGAGGTAATTTTTAATTTCTATAATGTAAACATAATAAAAGCTGTGGAGCGCTCTGGTTTTGACTTGGTGTTGCGTTATGGCGATACCGGTAAAGACCAACTGACCGTGGTTGATTATTTCGACCCGAGTCAGCCTGGCAGTAGAGTTGAGACTTTCAAGTTTGGGGAATATGGCACAACCAAATGGAGCGAAACCGATATCAATGGCCGCTTTAATTACATGGGCGATGCCGGCAATAACAATCTGATTGGCAGTGATACCTTGAAAAACCGTATCTTTGGCCTGGATGGCGACGATACTTTGACCGGTGGCCAATCTGCAGATTCCTTGAATGGCGGCAATGGCAACGACGTCTTGATCGGCAAAGCCGGTAATGACACGCTGGATGGCGGGGCCGGCATTGATACGGCGGACTACAGCGCACAAACCAGCGTGTTGAACCTGGATTTGGCAAAAGGAGAGGCACGACCGGATGGCAGTGTGGCTGTTGACATTCTCTCCGGGATTGAAAACGCCCGTGGCGGTAGCGCTGTCGATACGATGATTGGCGACATCAATGCCAATAAGCTCGAAGGAATGGCTGGCAATGACATTTTGGTTGGCGGCGGCGGAGCCGATACGCTGGATGGCGGTACAGGCGTTGATCTGGTGGACTACAGCGCAGTTGGGAATGCGGTCAAAGTGGCGTTGTGGAATAACCGTGCTCCGGATATCGGCGGCGGCGTCACTAACACCCTGCTGAATATTGAAAACGTGCGCGCCACAAACTTCAGTGATTTCCTGGTAGGGAATACTGGCGCCAATTACATTGAAGGCATGGGGGGTAACGACACCTTGATTGGCGAAGGCGGTGCGGATACCTTGGATGGCGGAGCTGGCATTGATCTGGTGGATTACAGTGCGGTGAAAAATGCGGTTAAGGTGGCGTTGTGGAATAACCGTGCGCCGGATATCGGTGGCGGGGTTATTAATACGCTTTTGAATATTGAAAACGCGCGCGGCACTGCATATAACGACACCCTGGTTGGCAGCTCGGTCGCCAATCTGCTCGAAGGCATGGGCGGCAATGACACCCTGGTTGCAGAAGGCGGCGCTGACACGCTGGATGGTGGCGATGGAGTGGATACGGCGGATTACAGTTCACTTACCGCTTCGGTCGATATTGATCTTTCCAATAAGATCGCGAGCAATAATGGCGCTGGCGTCAGCAATGTCTTGCTGGGTATTGAAAATGTTTTGGGCGGTAAGGCTGATGACACCATCGCGGGCGATGCCGCAAGTAATCTGTTGTTTGGCAATGCCGGCAACGATAAGTTGATCGCCAGCATCGGCACAGATACTCTGGATGGCGGCGATGGCATTGATCTGGTGGATTTCAGCGCGATGCAGACTGGCGTGAAAGTGCGTTTATGGATGGGTACCGACGCTCAGATAATTACTACCGGTGTTTCACAATCGTTCAAAAATATTGAAGCTTTGCGCGGCTCAGGATATGACGACACACTGGCAGGCAATATCGGCGCCAATACAATTGAAGGGCTGGGCGGTAATGACATGCTGATCAGCGCTGGCGGCGCGGATAAGCTGGATGGCGGCGACGGTATGGATACGGTGAACTATGCCGGCACCGATGAGGCATTGCAAATCAACCTCTCGACTGGCACGGCTTTGTATATCGATCAAAAAGTTAGCAATACTTTGTTGAGTCTTGAAAATGTGGTGGGCGGCAATAGCAATGACTTGATTATCGGTGATGCAGGGGCGAATAAGCTGGATGGCGGCAATGGCAATGACAGCTTGGCTGGCGCCGGTGGCGCTGATACATTGGATGGCGGCGCTGGTATTGATACGGCTGACTATAGCAGCGCAAGCGGTGGTGTGGACATCAATCTGGCAATCAACTCTGCAGCAAACAATGGCGCGAATTTCGCCAATACGGTGTTGAATATGGAGAATGTGCGTGGCGGCGCCTTCAATGACATCATCGCCGGAAATGCCTTGGCAAATATGTTGGAAGGCGGCGATGGCGATGATATTTTGCAAGGTGCGGGCGGGGCAGATACATTGAATGGCGGCGCTGGGATTGATACAGCTGACTTCCGCAGCACAAGCGGGGGCGTTAATGTCAATTTGGAATTGAACCTGGCATCTAATAATGGTGAAAATGTCGCGAACACTTTGCTGAACATCGAAAATGTGGTGGGCGGCATCGGCAATGACACGCTGGTGGGCAGCGCTGGCGATAACCGTTTGGATGGCGGCGTCGGCAATGATGCTCTGCAAGGCGGCGCAGGCAACGATGTGCTGGTTGTCAGCATAGGCGCGGATACTTTGGATGGCGGGGCTGGCATTGACCAGGCTGATTTCAGCAGCATGACAGCGGCGGTCGCGGTGCGTTTGTGGAAGGGTAGTGCGGCGCAGGATATCGGCGCCGGAACATTGCAGTCGTTTGTGAATATCGAAAACTTGGCTGGTTCGGCCTATCACGACATTCTTGCTGGCAATAACGGCGCCAATAAGATTGAGGGACAAGCTGGCAATGATGTCCTGATCAGCGATGGCGGCGCGGACACCCTCGATGGCGGCAGTGGCGTTGATACCGTGAACTATGCAGGCACCAATGAAGCCCTGAACATCAATCTGGGCGCTGGTACGGCTTTATACACCACCAAAAATGTCAGTAACACACTGTTGAATCTGGAGAATGTGGTCGGTGGCAATGGTAATGACGTCATCATTGGCGACGCTGCGGTGAATAAGCTCGAAGGCGGCGCTGGCAATGACAATTTGACCGGCGGCAATGCGGGCGATCTGTTTGTCTTTAATGCGGCTTCGGGTCAGGATGTGGTAGTTGATTTCAGCAGCCTGCAAGGCGATAAAATCTGGCTCAAGAGCGGGTTGAATGGCAGCAATATCACTAGCGCCGTGAATGCGCTGACGCATATCAGCAGCAGTGTCAATGGCGCTGTGATTGACCTGGGCGGTGGGCATACCATCACCTTGACCGGTGTGGCTGCCAATACCTTGACGGTGAATGATTTTGTGATCTTCTGATGTCGTACGTGACGCAACGCAGCTTTCCGGTTTTCGTTGCGTCAACGCTGCATGAAACAAAGCTGGCTTCGCGCCGGCTTTGTTTCATGCAGCCAGCGTCTTGCTTGCAGAAATGCAGCTAACCTGAAAGCTCTTTTACATCATAGAATGTAAGCGTTAGTGGTACTTTGTGGCAGAGCACAAGCTGTTAATAGTCAATGAGATAAGCATGATTGTTCGTTGGTAAGTGTTTTACAATTTCCCTGTCCCTCGAATTGCTATGCTTGTGTGCTATGCGATAATTTGCATGTATCACAAGTGCATGTGAGTCTTTGGCTATTTATTAAAAATATTATTGAGCATATGAGAATATTTTCACAAAGCCGGGCTGATTGCTTTGTTGTTTTCAGCATGCTGAGCACATGTTTATTGCTGGCTTGCACTCCTTCGGATCGAACCGTTTCCAATGCGCCGCACGTTTCCGTGGCAGATTTAAAGCCCGCTCAATTCAAGCTGGCCGATTTTCCGATAGACCCGGATAAGCAAAGCCTGCTCTTGCTGCGTCAGGCGGATGGCAAATTACAGGCATGGCATTTGGGTAAAAAAGACGGGCTGGCCATGCTGCCGCAGGATCATTGGTGGAAAAACGATGGTTTAGCGTGCAAAGAATTGAAAGTGGATTTTGCAGGCGACCGGATTTACTGTGGCGACGCCGGTTTGGCGGCTGAGCGGCAGCAGTATTTTTCCTGGCGTTTGAACGGCGCGCCCTTGCGCCAGGGCGGTATGCCGCTGGAGGCTGCGGCAGGGAGGGAAGCGGACGGCGATTTCGTCTTTAACGCGCCGGCCAAGGGCTGATGCGCCGCCTTCTCAAGCCGGTCTGCAACAAACCAGCGTGAGAAGCGCTAAGGCTGGCGCTAAGGCAGGCGATCCGGGCTGGCGCCCAGCCGCACGCCCGGATTGTCGCGCTCCAGACCCAACAGCGCCGCGCTTTGGTCAGCATGCGCCCAATGGCCCAGCAGCGCATGAAAGCGTTGCCCCACCAATTCAGTCAGCGGTAATTTCATACCGGCCTGACGCGCCGCCGCCAGCACATTATCCAAATCCTTGCTTTGACTCTTGATTTGCCCGCCCGGCATGAAGTTGCGCTCCAGCATGCGCGCGCCGTGCACTTCCAGAATCCGGCTTTCGGCAAAGCCGCCGCGTATCGCCTGCCGCACCGCCGCCGGATCGGCGCCGCCGGCTTGCGCCAGCAACAGCGCTTCCGCCACCAGCTCCAGGGTGCCGCCGACGATTAATTGATTGCACAGTTTGGCCAGTTGGCCGCAACCGGGGCCGCCGACCAGGCTGGGCTGGCCAAAGCAGCGCAATACCGGCAGCGCTTGCGCATATGCGGCTTCGACGCCGCCGGCCATGATCGCCAGCCGCCCATGTTCCGCCCCCAGCACGCCGCCTGAAACCGGGGCGTCCAGCATCAAGACCTCAAATTGCGCCAGCCAGGCATGCATCTGCTGCGCTTCGTCTTGCCGGGTGGAACTCATGTCCACCCACAATTGGCCGGGGCGTAAAGCGCTTTGCACGCCTTGCATCACGCTGCGCACCGCCGGCCCGTCTGAGAGCATGGATAAAATCACATCGCTGCCGCTTACCGCGCTGACGGCGTCCGGCGCCACTTGCGCGCCTTGCTGGCCCAGCAGCTGTGCTTTCACCGGGCTGCGGTTCCACACCGTTAAACTGTGTCCTGCCTGCAGCAGGCGGATCGCCATCGGCTTGCCCATCAAGCCGGTGCCAAGCAAACAGATTTTACTCATCCCGTCTCCCCGTTGTGTTATCGTTTCCGCCGCGCTGGTGCGCAAATCGTGACAAGGAAATCAGATGAAAGTAAAACATACTTTGGCGGCATTGTTATGCTTTGCTGCAAGCTTGAATGCATTCGCGGCTGGCGAGATCCAGTCCGCTTCACTTGAATTTGCCACAGGTAATAAAACCCAGATGCTGCGTTTTGGTGTGCAGTCGGATTGGGATGTGCGCTGGCTTTCCGGCAATGGGACACATGTCGGCGGTTATTGGGAAGGCACATTGGCGGCATGGCGCGGCAACCAGCATCAAAACGTGCCTGGCAAGCGGCAGAATTTCACCGATTTCGGCTTCACTCCGGTATTCCGCTGGCAGGCAGATAACAAGCGCGGTTTTTATGCTGAGGGCGGAATCGGCTTCCATTATTTGTCAGATTTATACGACAATGACGGCCGCCGCCTCTCAACCCACTTCCAATTCGGCGACCATATCGGCGTCGGTTATGTGTTTGATAATAACTGGGAAGTGGCCGCCAAGATCCAGCACTTTTCCAACGGCGGTTACAAGAAGCCTAACAGCGGCGTCAACTTTTTTGTGTTGAAAGCCGCGTACCGCTTCTGAGCGCATCAGGCCGTTTGTTCCGTCAGATAGGCGGCAATGGTCTTGTGGCCCGGCTGCTGTGCAATCCGCAGCAGCCAGGCTTGCAAAGCCGGATAGCCGGAAAGATCAAACCCGCCCTCATGCGCGACATGGGTGTAGGCGTACAAAGAAATGTCGGCGATGCTGTAATCCGCGCCGCATAAATAAGGTGTTTGGCGCAACTGCGTTTCCATCACGGCCAGGGCTTGATGACCCGGCCCCTGTTTGGCTTCATAATCGGCGCGCCGCTCTGCCGGCAAACCAAGGTAGAGATTGATAAAGCGCGCCACCGCGATATACGGCTCATGACTGTATTGCTCAAAAAACTGCCATTGCAACACCCTTGCCTGCAGCAAAGCATCTTGCGGCCAGAAACGGGAGCCTTGCGCCAGCAGATACAAAATGGCGTTGGACTCGGCCAGCGTGGCGCCGTCTTCCAATTGCAGCAAAGGCACTTTGCCATTCGGATTCAGGGCCAGAAATTCCGCTGTGCGGGCGCCGCCGGCCAGCACATCCACATGACGCCAGGCATATTCACGCCCCAGCAGATCCAGCAAGAGACGGATTTTGTAGCAATTGCCGGAGCGGATATCGCCATATACAGTCAACATATGTTTTCCCCTTTACACGCGCGGCCCGGTGCGGCGCTTCAGGATTGTAAGCGATGAAGCGGCTGACGCTGGATGCGATGCGCCGCGCATACGCCATACCGCTTGATGGCGGCCTGGGCGAGTGCGCCATCATCATCGTCGCAGCGGCTTGGATGCTGGGGCTGCGCGGCCTGTTTGCCCTGAACCCGGCCTGGAGTCCGCTCGCCATGTCATGCGGATTTTTGGTGCTGTCCCCCTTGGCGCTTGGTTTTGTGCATGTGACGCTGGCTTGGCGCAGGCGTCCGCACACTTGGCGCTATGCGCTCTTGGCGCCCTTGCTTCCGATGTTGCTGACGCTGATGCTGAGTGCGTGTTTTGGTTTGGAAGGCCCGCTTTGCCTGACATTTGTGACCCCATTGTTGCTGCTGTTTGCCAGCGCTGGCGGGGCGCTGAGCTGGATCTGGCATCGGCGCCGCGATGCGCACGCCACCCGCTGCTATATTGTGCTGCTGCCGCCTTTGCTGGCGATGGCCCTGCTGCCGCCTGTGCGCACGGTGCAGGAATTGCATGTGACACACGAGTTTGCCGCCACGCCAGAGCAACTGTGGCGCCAGTTGATTGAACCGGGACAGATAGCGGTTCACGAAAGCGGCCCCGGCCTGATCTGGCGCATTGGCGCGCCGCGTCCCCTTTCCACGGTTTTGCTGGCGCGCAGCGATCACCAGGCGCATGGCATCGGCAGTGTGCGGCGCAACGCCTGGCAGCGCGGGGTCAGTTTTGATGAAGTGGTGGACAGTTGGCGGCCAGGGCAGGAAATCGGTTGGACTTACCGTTTTTATCCTTCTTCATTTCCGCGCGGTTCGATGGATTTGCATGCCGCGCCGAACAGCCGCAGCATGCAATTTCTGCACACCCGCTACCGCATTTTTCCGCTGGACGGGGGCCGCGTGCGCCTGGAAATGCGCTTGCGTTACCGGCTTGAATCCGGCGTGAATTGGTATGTGCGCCCGCTTTCCAATTGGCTGTTGGCGGATGGCGCGCAGGAATTGCTGGGCTTGTTTGAGCGGCGCGTGCAGCAGGCAGCTGCGCGCAAGTAACCAAACGACGCTGGCGTTTAAACGGATTGCGCGCTTGCCGCTCCTGCGGCGTCGGGCTGTCATTTTTTGCGGCATGGTTGCAGCGCAACAACATAGTGACAGGCAGAGCCGCTTATCATGCTGAGACTCTGTTTTTTTTCTGGCGCATGATGACTCCAATTCCTCCTCATTTCGGCGAATATCAAACCATCAAACCACTTGGCGAAGGCGGCATGGGTCAAGTGTATTTGGCGTTTGACAGTAAATTGCAGCGGTATGTGGCGATCAAAACATTGCACCAGCATGTTTTGGCGGAGCTTTCCACGGAATATGCGCAACGCTTCGATCTGGAGGCGCGCGCCATCGCGAAACTCAAGCATCCGCACATTGTCAGCCTTTACCATTTTGGCGAGGAACAAGGTTTGGCCTATATGGTGATGGAATTCGTCGAAGGTCATGACCTGAAATACTATTTCGACAAAAATATTACATTTACATTGCCGGAAGTCATGCGCTTAATGAGCGGCTTGCTGGATGCCCTGGCGCATGCACATGATAAAAATGTCTGGCATCGCGATATCAAGCCGGCGAATGTGATGATTGATATTGACGGTGAAGTCAAGCTGACAGACTTTGGCGTTTCGCGGATGGCGGATCAGAATGAACACTCACGGGTTGGCACCATGGTCGGCACGCTGCAATATATGTCGCCTGAACAAATTCAAGCCTTGCCGGTGTCGCAGCGCAGTGATATTTTTGCCGCCGGTTTGATCCTGTATCAGTTTCTGTGTGGCGTGCGGGCCTTTCAAGGCTCGGATTATGAAATCAGGCAGCAGATCGTGAACCAGATGCCGGCGCCGCCATCCAGTATTCAGCCCGGGTTGCCTGCCGCGCTGGACGGGGTAATCGCACGCGCTTTGGCCAAGCAGCCGGAACAGCGTTTTGCAACTGCGCGCGAATTCTTGCTGGCATTGCGCCAGGCTATCGGGGAACGGCAGGAACCTGTGCTGGACATGGACGCCACCCGCATGTTTTACGCCTCGCATGGCAGCAAAACCAAGCTGGAGCGGGAAATCCAGATGCCGTCCAAGGGGCAGCGCAGCGCCGCCTCTGAAAGTGCTGAAATTGCATTTTGGGAATCGATCAAAAACAGTCAGGATGCGGAAGAATTCACTTTATATCTGAGCCGCTTTCCGCAGGGGATTTATGCCTCGCTGGCGCATAAGCGGATTGAGCGCTTGCAGGGCGCCACGTCTGCAGCGTCACTGCCGGCCAACTCCGGCGTTCAGGGCGCGCGGCGGATCGAGCCTTCATTCAGTGCAGCACATGAAGCGATGCCGGTCCCGCCTGCGCCTGCCATGCCTGCGCCGGCGCCGCGCAAATGGATGTTGCCGGCGGGCGCGGCGGGCGCCGTTTTGCTCTTGCTTGGCGCCTGGTTTTTGCGCGCGCCGGAGCCTACCGGCAATCCGCAAGCCAATGGCGGGATTGCCGCCGCACCGCGCGCCAGCGCACCCCTTGCGCAGATGGCCCAAAGCAGCGTGAGCGCGCCTCTTGCGCCAGCAGCCAGCAGCACGCTGCCTGGGCCGCCGCCTGCGCTGTTGGCGGAACTCAATATGGCGCAGACACATAAGGCGGCAGTGGAAAAGCATAGCCAGCAGGTGGCGGAAAAACTGAATAAAGATGCGCGCGAAAACGAGGCGGAACGCATCGCCAAGCACAACATTGAACAGGCCAAGCTAAAAACAGGCAATAGTTTATGCCTGGTAACGGACAGCAAAATGCCAGTTAAGCAGGACGGCAAGACTGAAGCCGAGACATGCACTGCCGCCAGGCAGCGCGCGCAAACATGGATCGCCGGCTGGAATACGCCGGCGGGTCAAGCCAAGGGGCACGACAAATTCCGCGATGGGCACATTGGCGAGTGTCAATGCAATGGCGGGGAGTGCGCGGTGGAAATTTCCTATCAAGCGCC
Organism: Massilia sp. W12; assembly: GCF_037300705.1. Classification (NCBI taxonomy): domain Bacteria; kingdom Pseudomonadati; phylum Pseudomonadota; class Betaproteobacteria; order Burkholderiales; family Oxalobacteraceae; genus Massilia; species Massilia sp. W12. The sequence goes on from NZ_CP147776.1 coordinate 5,776,120, forward strand.
ATGCCTCTGACGCACGCTCCCCGCCCAGACATCAATTGACGCTGCAGACCGGTTGCGGCGCTTGCGGGCAGCGCCACAATTTGCTGGAGCCGAGATTGCGGTAGCTCAACACATGCACCTGGCGCGCTTCGTATGCCGGAATATAGATTTCCGCATAGCCGTAAGCATCATAGCGCCAGCCAATGCCGCCGATGGTGGAGCGGGTGCGTCCCTGTGCCGGGCCGTCGGCCATGGGCGTCTGGGTCGCATTCGCGCCATAGGTCGCGTTCAGGTCAAACACCAGCGCCGTGTCATACGTCCAGTTGGTGCTGAATGAGCTTTGCGCGCGCAAAATCCAGACTTTGCCGGCTTCATCGCCGCCCACCACAATTTGCGGTTTGCTGGTGCTTTGCTGGGATTTGGTCGGCCAGAATACTTGCGCCTTGCCCGGGGCTAAACGGCCACTGCCGGTGGTTCCGGCCAGGCTGGGATTGGGACGGATGTTGTCCAGCAAAATACGGGTGCGCCATGGGCTGACAAACACATTCCGGTCGGTCGGCATTTCCAGCGCATAGACGCGGCCCGGGATTGCCGAGCTGGTGGCGCTGGTGCAATTGTCCGGCGCGTGGTTGGAGGCCAGAATATCCGGGCGGCCATCGCGGTTCAAGTCCGCGATTTGCACGCCAAACGGAAAGCCCTGATCGCTGCTGATGGTTTTCACGCGCGGCAAGACGCCGCTCGCCAGATTCACATCTTTCCACTTGCCGCCCTTCGGCGCGCCATACAGCACAATCTTGCCGCCGCTCGGCGGGCCGCCCGCGCTGGCGTTGGAGAAGAAATGGGTGGCGACGATTTCCGGCACGCCGTCGCCTTCAAAATCCGCCATATCCAGGCTGATGTCCGGCCCCAGGAATTGCGCTGCAGCGCCGCCCCACAATACCGTTTCGCGCCAGGGCTGATCGGCTTTGATGGCCGCGCCCGGATTTTTAAACCACACCAGTTCGCCATACGGCGGGTAAGTCGTGGCCCCGACTTTAAAACCGGAGCGCACGGTGACGATATCTTTCAAGCCGTCGCCATCCATGTCGATAAACAGCGCTTTGTGGTACGCGCGCGGTGAATTCGCCGGGTCTTGCGGGCTGCCAGTGCTTTGGGTGCTTTGGTGCACCAGATACTCGGTGTTTTTGCCATCATCCAGATTAATCAGGGACAGACGGCCCGGTTTCGGCGCGCTGATGAAACCTTGTGGCGCAATCAGGGCGTTGAACGGCAGCATGCCGCTGGGCAGTTTTTCCACTTCATTCGGCCACACCATGCTGGCGCCGGACAAGACCGGGGCCTGGCGCGTCGGGTCAAAAGTCGAATAGTTCAGGCTTTCCAGACCCGGAATGCGCGCCACCAGATCCGGCGCGAAAAACAGATAAGGCGGGCCTTGATTAGGATTGCGCGCGGCGTTCAAAAAGCTGGCGATGCTCAAACCATCGCCTTCGCTGAATTTATCGACATGCACAAAGCCGGGCATCCAGGGCAGGCTGAGTGCGCCTTTGTTGTATAAAACCGGGCAGAAATTTGCCGCCTGCGCCAGCGGCGCGAGGCAGGCGGCGGCCAGCAGGCCGCCCAGGAGGGTGTAGTTTTTCATATTTGGAATCGGCGTTAGAGAAGGGGACGGAATGAACCCGTCCCCAAGAAGGAAATCAGAAGCTTTGGCCCATCAATTGGTGTTGCATCACTTTGCCGTCCGAGGCTATGCCGCCGTGCAGCAGTGCGGCCCCGCTCAGATGGGAAGCGGCGTCCGCCGAATTGGTCGAGAGCGGCATGCCGGCGGCGGCTTTCCACACCATATACCAGTCAAGCGCATTGTTTTTAGCGGCGCCGCCGATACCCAGCGGTGCGCCGCCGCCGGTCAGCGGCGTGTTGTGATTCGCTTCCAGGCCATAGCTGCCCAGGGTTTTGCCTTTCACGCGCACCCATTGACGTTGCGCCGACGGCAGTTTGTTATACAGCGCTTGCGCATAGTTTTTCGCCGGCCCGGCGATGCTGTCATCTTCAAATTCAAAAATCATGGCGCGCACCTGGCTGCCGACTTTCACTGCATAACCCAGCGCCGGATCATTCAAATTGCCTGGATTGCTGGGGCCATTGCTGTTGTCATAGGCCATCAGCAACATGCCTTTCGGATCGACAAAAGCGTTTGCCGTGTCCAGCGTGGTGGCGCGCGCAGCGGCGATCACCGCCACTTGTGAACCCAGGCTGTGGCCGGCATACCAGACTTGCGCCGGATCAGCTTGCGTCACGCGGGCCAGGGTTTGTTTCACTGCATTATTGAACCAGCCGGCGAATTTGACGAAATCGGTATCCAGGAAGCTGCCTTCAAATTGGATATTCGCCACCACCATGCCTTTTTTCGCAGCATGCTCAAACATGGCCTGGTAGTTGGTGGCGTTGGACAGCGATTTGCCCGGACCGAAGGCGAGTAAGGGCAGTTTGCCGCTGGCCCCGTTGGGGATCCACAGGCGCACGTTTTTACCATCCGTGGTTTTGAAATCCTGCACCGTGAAACTGGCGTAGGGGTACACATTCGAGCCGGGATTTTTCGGGTCAGTGTTGGCGCCGGGGGCGGTCGCCAGGATTTGCAGTGAGTCATACGCGGCTTTGCTCCATGCGCCTTCTGCGGCAAAGCGGGCATCAGCTTGCGCAAATTGGGAAAAACTCAGGGCAGCCGTGATCAGGCTCAGGGTGTATAGATTTTTTTTCATAGTCTCCTCACTTTTTGTGATGTTGCACGCAAGATTGCGCTGCAACGGGGGAGGATTGTGCACAGAAAAAAGATGGCGGAATCGTTTTTGAAATTAGAGCGAACGCTCGGTCGTTACATGCTGTGTACACTCATCATTCGCGTATAGAAATTTTGGCAATATATCTAGACAATTGCTTTTTTGCACCAAAACTGTGCAGAAGCATAAGAAATTAGAAAAAAATCACTCTTTTCAAATGGATGTTTGGAGCATGTGCTTTGCTGCTGAGAAAGTTTCAAACAGCAGTTACAAAGCGCTGTTGTGTTTTCAGGAAAAAAAATTTCTGGACAGCAAGCAGAAAAAGCGCGCTTTCTGCGTTTTTGCGCACACGTTCAGCACAAAGCCGCATAAAAAAACGCCCGACAATGCGGGCGTTGCAAGCGATGAAGCGGGGCGCCTCAGGCAGTTTTGCGACGGCGCAGACGCCAGCCCAGTAAAGCAATCCCGCCTGCCATCATCAAATACTGCTCTGTTTCAGGCACAGGAGCGCTGCTGAATTGGCTGTTGACGCTATCCGCCGGGTTGTACATCCATTCGCCCACACTCCAGAACTGGCGCATGTGGACATGTGAATTCAGGCGCAACACACCATCCTGATCCAGGGTTTCGCGGCCCAGATTGATCCAGCTGAAGTCATAGTTGTCCCAGTTCCAGGTGGTGAATTGCATCGCGCCATTGCGCGCGCCTTGCTCCACCCGCCCATCGAGCCAAATCGGCGCGTTCCACAGCTGTGAGATGGAGACATTGCGGCGCGGGTTGTAGTCAAGCTCTGACATCAGGTAGCGCTTGTCGCCAAACAGAATGTTGACTGATTTGACATGTGCGGCGCTGTAGCCATACCAGTCGGTCTCAGTGCGGATATATGGCGTATGTTGCCCGGCGGCGAGTTTCACCGGTTCAGCCGCACTGCTATCCAGTGTGACCTCAAACTGATAAGGAACCGCATCGCCAGACACGCCATGAATCGTCTGGCCATAGGTATTCAGCGTGCCGCTGAAATGCAAGTTGTAGAGTGCCGCTTGTGCGCTGCCTGCAGCGCTCAGTATGACCAAGCCTGCCAGCAATGGGAGATTTTTTTTCATTGGGAAGAGGTGTGAATTGAGATGTGTTTGCAATCTGCCGGCAGCGTGCATGCAGACTTGCATTATAAATGATGAGAGGCTGAATTTACTAATTTAATACAGTAAATTCAGTTTCAATTTAACACATGGAATGAGATGTTTTCTTGCATAGCGCTTCTCCGGCAAGATCATGCCTGTGCAGAATACAAAAAAGCCCGGACCAGCCGGGCTTTTTGTTTGGTGCGGGTAAGACTCAGGCTGCTTTGCGGCGACGCAGGCGCAGGCCCAGGGCCATCAAGCCGCCAGCCATCAACAGATATTGTTCAGCTTCTGGGATCGGGGAAGGCACCGGAACCGGGTTGAAGTTGAAGCTGTTGGAGTGAGCGGAGACAGAAATATTGTTTTCCAAATCGATCGTTTCGCTGATGTAGCTGGAATTCAACAGTGTGGTGCTGCCATTTACCGTTCTCAGTTCGCCAATACGCAGTAACACGGGTTGCGAATTCGGGGAATAAGACGGCAGGAGGATGTATGCGCTGCTCGGATTTTGATCCGCTTGCTTATTCAGCCACAATGCGGCGAAATCATAGATTCCAGCTTCTTCCAGCGGTGACGATTCGCGCAGATTGCTCACATCCCAGGTTTGCGTCCCGAAGCTGATATTGGTGGAGACGATTGCGTCGCTGGAGTAACCGTACCAATCATGCGGCGTGGCGCTGCCAGCGGCAATGTGCACCGGGTCACCAGCCAGGGCGGTATCAAGACGCAGTGAGTAGCTGAACGGCACAGCGGCTCCCTGCAAGCCCATAATGGTTTGACCTTGAGTGTCATATGTGCCGCTGAAATTCAAATCAATGATTGCTGCGTGTGCGGATGCGCCACCAAGCAGCATAACTGCAGCCGCTGCCAGCGAGGTCAGGGAAAATTTCATATTGTTATCCTAATAGAATGAAGAAACAGAGTGCTGCTGCGTGCCTGGTGAAAATATTTCCAGATGGGAAGATTTTAACATTGCAGAGGCTTTGCCGTCCAGTGCCATGTATGCTTTTTAGATTGAAAAATCAAATACTTGCGTGTGAAAGAGTGGCGTGACAGGGAGTCGATCGGTGGTGTCGAAAAGATAAAAAAAGCCCCGGGCCTGGCGGCCCGGGGCGCTTGCAAGAGGAGGTTGCTTCAGCTGAATTGATAGCTGAATTCGCCGTTATTCACCGCCACTTCAACCCCCTTGATTTCACGCCCGTCAATCATGGCCGTGAGGAAGGCGCGTGACACATCAGGTAGCATGGTGTTGGTTAAGATGGCGTCAATCATGCGCCCGCCAGACTCACTTTCGGTGCAACGTGAGACTACCAGTTTCACCACTTCATCGGTGTAGGTGAATGGAATCTTGTAGCGCGCTTCCACCCGTTTCTTGATGCGGTTCAATTGCAGGCGCACGATCTGGCCCAGCATTTCATCCGACAGCGGGTAGTAGGGAATCGTCACCAGACGGCCCAGCAGCGCCGGCGGGAACACTTTCAGGAGCGGTTCGCGCAGGGCTTTGGCCATACCTTCCGGGTCAGGCATCAAATCCGGGTCTTTGCACAGGCCGGCGATCAAATCGGTGCCGGCGTTGGTGGTCAGAATGATCAGGGTGTTTTTAAAGTCGATGAAGCGGCCTTCGCCGTCTTCCATAAAGCCCTTGTCAAACACCTGGAAGAAGATTTCATGCACATCCGGGTGGGCTTTTTCAACTTCATCCAGCAAGACCACAGAATACGGTTTGCGCCGCACCGCTTCGGTCAGCACGCCGCCTTCGCCATAGCCGACATAGCCGGGGGGCGCGCCTTTGAGCGTGGAAACGGTGTGCGATTCCTGGTATTCACTCATATTGATGGTGATCAGGTTTTGTTCGCCGCCATACAGCGATTCGGCCAGCGCCAGCGCGGTTTCGGTTTTACCCACGCCCGAGGTGCCGGCCAGCATGAAGACGCCGATGGGTTTGCTTGGATTATCCAGACCGGCGCGCGAGGTTTGCACGCGCTTGGCGATCATTTCCATCGCATGATCCTGACCGATGACGCGCTCGGCCAGAATCTTGGCGATATTCATGATGGTTTCCATCTCATTCTTGGCCATGCGGCCAACCGGAATCCCGGTCCAGTCGGCCACCACGGCGGCAATCGCCTGGTAATCGACGGTCGGCAGAATCAGCGGGTTTTCGCCTTGCAGGGCGCTCAATTCTTGTTGCACTTGCTGCAATTGCACGCGCAAATCTTCGCGCTCGCCTTCGCTCAACGACGGTTGCGGTTCGGCTTGCGGGCTGGCGGCGGCTTCCAATTGCGAGCCGGTGCCTTCCACCGGCAAGGCGCCGGCGCGCAGGCGGCTGCGCAAGTCGAGCAGACGGTCAACCAGGGCGCGCTCGGCGTTCCAACGCTCTTCCAACCCTTGCAGGCGGCTTTGTTCGGCGCTCAGTTGTGCGCTGACATCGTCTTCGCGCTTGCCGATGTCGATGCCAATCGCTTTTTCACGCGCGATAATCGCCAGCTCGGTTTGCAGCGCTTCGATGCGTTTGCGGCTGTCATCCACTTCCGCCGGGGTGGCGTGCAGGCTGACCGCCACGCGGGCGCAGGCGGTGTCGAGCAGGCTGACGGATTTATCCGGCAACTGACGCGCCGGAATGTAGCGGTGCGAGAGTTTGACGGCGGCTTCCAGCGCTTCATCCAGAATTTGCACTTTGTGATGTTTTTCCATCATCGAGGCCACGCCGCGCATCATCAGGGTGGCGCGCGCTTCGTCCGGCTCATCGACTTGCACGGTCTGGAAACGGCGGGTCAGGGCCGGATCTTTTTCAATGTGCTTTTTGTATTCGGCAAAGGTGGTGGCGCCGATGGTGCGCAGGGTGCCGCGCGCCAGCGCCGGTTTCAACAGATTCGCGGCGTCGCCAGTGCCGGCGGCGCCGCCGGCGCCGACCAGGGTATGGGTTTCGTCGATGAACAGAATGATCGGTTTTTCGCTGGCTTGCACTTCATCAATCACCGAGCGCAGGCGCTGTTCAAATTCGCCTTTCATGCTGGCGCCGGCTTGCAACAGGCCGACGTCGAGCACGCGCAATTCCACATCTTTCAAGCTGGGCGGCACGTCGCCGCGCGCGATGCGCTGGGCGAAACCTTCCACCACGGCGGTTTTACCGACCCCGGCTTCACCCACCAGGATCGGGTTGTTTTGGCGGCGTCGCATCAAGATGTCCACCACCTGGCGGATTTCATCATCGCGGCCGACAATCGGATCCATCTTGCCGCCGCGCGCCTGTTCAGTCAGATCGACGGTGAATTTGGCCAAGGCTTCTTTCTTACCCATCGCCGCCGGCGCGATTGCGCCGCTGGCTTCGCCTGGCGCGCCGCCGATTTGCGCGCCATCGCTGGATTTCATATGTGCTTCCGGCGAATCTTTCAACACTTTGTCGAATTCATCGCTGACCGTATCCGGCTTGAATTTTTCGAATTGCTTGGAGATCGCCAGCAATTTGCGCTGCAGGCTGTCGTCCTTCAAAATCGCCACAATAATATGGCCGGAACGCACCTGGCTTTCGCCATACATCAGGGTGGCGGTGCTCCACGCTTGCTGTCCGGCCAGCACCAATTGGTGGGACAGATCAACGCCGGAAGTCGAGCCGCGCGGCAGGCGGTCGAGCGCGGCGGTCAAATCGCGCGCCAGTCCGGCGGCATCGAGCGCATAATGTTTGATCAGGCGCAGGATGTCGGAATCCTGCAGTTGCAACACTTGATGCAAAAAGTGCTCGATTTCGACATAGGGGTTGCCGCGCAATTTGCAAAACACGGTGCTGCTTTCCACTGCCCGAAAACAGAGGGGATTGAATTTGCCAAATATGGCTGCACGACTGATTCCTGCCATCTTATCCTCGTCTTGGTTGTGCGCGCCGGATCAGCTCAGGCGCGCGGTCGGTGAATAGGTTAATTCGTCGCCGTCATGCGGCAGCGGGCGGCTGCACAGCCAGGTTGAAAAGCCCAACCTGACATCGCTGCCCAGCGCTAACGGCGGCGTCTCTTCTTTTTTCAAAATCAATTGCACATCCCATTCCAGCGCATCGCCGCAATAATTGCGGATCCAGGCGATTAAGCGCTTAATGCTTTCGCCGCCCGGCAACATGCGGCGGTATTCAGCATAGTCAAGCGGGCCGATAATCAGCCGGAATTTATTCTGGCAATCCCATACGCGCTCACCCAGCACGGCGGAGACGCCCAGCTGCGCGCCCTCGGCATCGCCCAGACGTGAGCGCACTTCGCGCGGCAGATACATCCAATGGCCGACAAATTGCTGCAATTTGATCGGCAAATGAAAGTAATCGCGCAAAATCGTCACCAGCCCGGAGGCGGGACGGGTCTTGCCCGCCATCAAACCGGTGAAATGGAGTTTGGCGAAATCCGACACCGCATCGCGTTCGCGCAGCGCCGGACTGCCGATGCCAAACAGCGCGCCCAGATAATTTGAGAAACGGTCGTTATCGTTGCGGTCCAGGCTGATGACCGGCTCGGCCATCGCGCGCGAGCGGTAAAACAGCTGCAAAAAGCGATGGTGGAAGATATCCAGGAAGCGGCTCAAGGTCGCATCATCGCCATTGCGCAGACGGTCGCGCGTGTATTCGGTGAAGTGAATCGGCATCGGCGCGTTGGGGCCGGTCAAGCCGAAGAAATTCACGTTCAGGCGCGCCGGTTCCGCGCCTGCCGGCACATAATTGCCGACAGCAGTGGCGTGGAACATCAGCTCGGGCAACTGGGCGAAACGCACCGCGTCGTCGCGCGGGCGCAGCGATTCGCCGATGCGCGGCAAATTGCTGTAAGCGTTTTCCAGCAAGCGGCAGAGTTGATAAAAATCAACTTCATGCGCATGTTGCTCCAGCCAGGCGCTCAGTTCTACAGGATCGCGCATAAACCCGCCTTGCTCGGCCAGCGCATGATTTCACCGCGCCCTATGGTTTTGATGACGGTTTCGGTGAAAGAATTCACGGAAACATATTGCGCAAAGAAACGATCCAGCACTGCTCCCAGCAGGAAGGGGCCGGAGCCTTCAAACGCATTGTCGTCCATGGTCAGCGTCAGTTGCAGTCCACGGCCATAGGTGATCGGGCCGGGCGAGGGCATGCGGCGCGTGATGCGGTCGCATTGCACGTTGCGCACCCCTTCCACCTGGCGGTGGCTGGCGTCATCGTTTTCATGCGAATACAGATACAGCAATTCACGCAGGGCGACGGCGCCTTGCTGCGGGTCGCTGTCCATCAGGGACAGGTAATTGAGCGAAAGATGATTTAAGAAACGCCAGATCATGGCGCCTTCGGCAAAGGAGGCGTAAGGCTGGCTGGGGCCGGCCACCACGCGCACCGATTCCGCCGGCGCTTCGCCCATAATCAAAAAGTCGGTGCGGCCAATGCCGAGCGACATGGTGAGCGGCAAATCGCGATTGGTGCACAGCGTGCCTAAGCCGAGTTGCATCAAATCGGGCGGGTAGGGCGTGTTTTTCGCATCCACAATCGAGACAAACACTTCACTCCCTATGTAGGACGAACGCGGGCCGACATTGCGCTGACGCTCGGACAGCAAACGCCGTTCGCGGCGCATGGTGTAATACGATTTTTCCTGCGACTCGCGATTCAAATCTTTGGCGCAGTAAAACGATTCAAAACCCTGCATTGATTCCGGCCCGTTGCCATAGCCGATCACATCGGTGATATGGAAGACTTCAAAGTCCAGCGGATGGCTGCGATTCGGCACCACATGGTATTCCAATTGCTTGGAAGTGATTTCGATGCGGTCGCCGCGATGCGGGAACAGATTGATCGCCGGGACACAGTTGAGCGCAAAATAACTGTGGTCGAGGGTTTGCTCCAGCACGGCATCGCCGCGTGACAGCAAAATCGTGATGTCGAGTGCGCGCTCATCGCAGTTTTGCACCGCCGCGCGCAAGCCCTCAACTTCAAAAAACATATAGCGCTGCGGGAAGGCGAAATATTCCTGCAGCAAGCGATAACCCTGAAAACTCTGCCGGTGACTGGGGATCAGCGCATCCGCTTCATCAAAGCCCACGGTTTTCAGCGCGCTCTTTGGCAGCAATTTATAGCCGCTGCGCGCGCCGCTGGCCGGCGTCACCAGCACGCCTTCGATGTGGCTGAAGATTTTTTCATAAATCCGCATCGGAATGTCGTCACTGCCACGGATGAAAAAGCACAGCTTGTCCATGGCCAGATTGCGGAACACGAAATCATTGCAAACTGAAATGCGCAGGCGCAGCCCGGCTTTGACATTTTGCGGCAACTGGAATTCGATCCCGGCCTGTTGTCCGCCATAGGTGAAGAATTTGGCTTCGTCCAGCTTCACCGGCCACAGCCGCACTTCATGCCCGGTGCGGTAAATACAGGGGATGAAATCGGTCGAGGGCACCAGGCTGTTCAAGGTGGTTTGACGCGGCACCACAAAACCCGCGCCAAGCGTCGGGTTGGTCATATCCGGGTTGAATTGCACCACCGTCATCGAGGGCGTCGGCGCCAATAAATGGGGATACACCAATTCCGCCAGATGCTGGGTAAAGCGCGGATATTCGGCATCCACTTTCATCTGAATGCGTGCGGCTAAAAAGCTGAATGATTCCAGCAGCCGCTCGACATAGGGGTCTGCGCATTCAAACCCTTCCAGGCCCAGGCGACCGGCGATTTTCGGGAAGGCCTTGGCGAATTCGCCGCCGACTTCGCGCAAATGTTGCAGTTCCTGATTGTAGTAACGCAGAAATTTCGGATTCATTTCTTCAACTCGGGCCGCCGACTTCAGTTAATTTGAAGGCAGCCCCTTCCATGTCCAATTCGGTTTTCAGATACAGTCGTTCCGGGTAAGGCTGGGCCCACATATCGCCTTCGATCTCGAACATGATCTTGTTGTAATTCACCCCGCCATGCGCGGTGGAAACCGCGCGCACCTTGACCGTGTCAGGAATCAAGCGCGGTTCAAAATCCAAAATCGCTTGCTCGATATTTTTTTCGAGCTGGGTCAAATCCATGCCGACCAGGGTCATGCCGGAAATGTCCGGCATGCCGTAATTGAGCACCGAATTGGCGACATAGGGATAGGCCTTATTCATATGCTCATCCATCCGCGTAAACAGGCGGGTGGTGTTCAAGAGCCATGCCAGATCGCGCAATACGCCTTCGCGCAAAGTGCGGATTGAGAGCACGCGGCGATCACGCGACTCGACCGACTTTTCCGGCTCCAGGTCGGTCAGGCGGTCGAGCAGGGAAGGCTGCAGGCGCTCACGCGGGGCCAGTTCAGCCATGCTGCGGCGCCTCCGCGCCGTCGTCCTGCGCTTCTTCGCCCTCATCCAGCGCGACGCTGTCCAAGGTGATCTTGCGCAAATCCAGCAGGGCGTAATCGTCTTCGTCGGTGATCAGCATGCGCTGGCCGATGCCGCGCGGTGTTTCGCTGCCGGCGACTGTGCGCCATTCAGTGCGGCGGCCCAGCAGCAGCGCTGAATCTTCGCTGCTTTCCGTGCCTTCATAGCGTGAGGGGATCAGGCCCGGCGATTGGCCGCCATTGACCCAGGTGAAGACGGCGGGGGTCCAGACTTTGTCGCGCAAATCGACCGGCGCTTCAAATTCGATTTCAGCAATGCAGTTGAACGGAATCCAGTAGTAACGGCCATTCACGATGGCTTCCAGCACCGGGCCCATGCGGGTGTCGGCGTCGGCCAGCCAGGCGAACGGTTTGTCATTCGCCACGCCGGAGGTGGCGGGGGCTTGTTCCAGCGCCTGGGCGCGCAATTGATCAGCTTGCGCATACTGGCCGGCGCCATCCAGGCGCAGGGCTTCCAGCAGCATCACAGTCCAGGATTGCGGCTGGCCGAAAATCAGTGGCGGGCGTTTGCCCTCAAAAATCTGTTTGCGCAGCGCTTCACATTGCAGCGCTTCGCGATAGGTCTGCACCATGGGGAGGGTGGCGGCGTCAAGTTCAGCGGAGACCCCGAGTTGGGTCAGCGCGCGCGCCCAGTTGCCCTGCACGGCCAGTAATTGGAAGAGGAAAACGCGGTATTTCGCGTTGGATGGATCTTTGCGGACAAACTCTTGCAGCGATTTCAACGCTGCCGGGAGATCGCCTTCCTTGATTAGCTGTTCTGCAAGCATGCAAGCACTCCCTGCCGTGTCTTCCGCGCTTCTGCTTGCACGCAGAAACTGCGGGTATTGCAAACAAGTTTGGCATTGGACAGGTCGCCCCGCCCAATGCCATGCAACATGATGGAATGCCACGCCTGTGGCATTCCTGGCTGCTGTGATTACAGCGCCACGTTTTCGGCGATGCTCCAGCCGAACACTGCATCCGCGCCAATGCCGCCTTTGGAATCTTGCTTGGCGTACACGAACTTCACTTTCGCGAAGTTCAGGGTCACGTTTTCGGTCAGACGGTCTTCGCCGCCGGAACCACCGGTGGAGACGGAAGTGACCAGCACTTCTTCCATGGTGATTTCGACATAACGTTGTTGGCCTTCACCAGCCTTGCGCACCAGCAGCACAACTTTGTCGATGTGCGAACCTTTGGCCAGAGCGGTCATCAGTGCGTTGGTCGAGTTGTCGATGTACTTGGTGAAGGACAGGTCTTGGAAGTTGGCTTTGCCTGCGCCGCCGCCACCGCCCATGTGGGTGGTGCCGGATTGGGACATGCCCCAGCTCCAAGCCAGAACGTCGATGTCGCCCTTCGGACCTTGTACTTTGTCGCGGGATTCACCTTTGATCTTGGCGCCCATGTTGATGAACATATCTAATGCCATTTTTTTTCTCCTGATTAAGCCGGTCTACAATTTTTCCGGCAATGTTGCAAAGTGTGGCGGGCCGCTGTACGGGGTGGCCCGCCTTACCAAAATGAAAGTCAGCTTCAAGCAACCGCAGCAGCGCTGTCGGTCATCAGCCACCTTTCGCTGAAGGCAGCTTGGAGACCAAACGTAAAGACACCGTCAGTCCTTCAAGCTGATAATGCGGCCGCAGGAAGAACTTCGAGCTGTAATAACCCGGGTTCCCTTCGACTTCTTCAACCACAACCTCGGCGGCTGCGAGCGGTTTGCGCGCCTTGGTGGCTTCGCTCGAATTCGCCGGGTCTCCATCCACATACTGCGTAATCCATTTGTTCAGCCAGCGCTCCATATCGTCGCGCTCTTTGAACGAACCCACTTTGTCGCGCACGATGCACTTGAGGAAGTGCGCAAAGCGGCAGGTGGCGAACAGATACGGCAGACGCGCCGCCAGATTGGCGTTCGCGGTCGCATCCGGATCATCATACTGCGCCGGCTGGTGCAAAGACTGGGCGCCGATGAATGCCGCAAAGTCAGTATTCTTTTTGTGCACCAGCGGCATAAAGCCATTACCCGCCAACTCTGCTTCGCGCCGGTCGGAAATCGCGATTTCGGTCGGGCATTGCATCGCCACGCCGCCATCGTCGGTGGGGAAGGTGTGCACCGGCAAACCTTCGACCGCGCCGCCGGACTCAATGCCGCGAATGCGCGAGCACCAGCCGTATTCTTTGAAGCTGCGGTTGATATTCACCGCCATCGCGTAGGCCGAGTTAGCCCAGGTATAGCTCTTGCTGCCCGGTTCGTCGGTGTTTTCTTCAAAATTGAATTCTTCCACCGGATTGCTCTTCGCGCCATACGGTTGACGCGCCAGGAAACGCGGCATCGCCAGACCGACATAACGCGAATCTTCAGACTCGCGGAAGCTGCGCCATGCGGCATGTTCCGGGGTTTGGAAGATCTTGGTCAGATCGCGCGGATTGGCCAATTCATTCCACGATTCCATCAACATCACAGCCGGGCTGGCGGCAGAGATGAACGGCGCGTGGGAAGCGGCGCTGATCTTGGCCATGCCGGTCAGCAATTCCACGTCCGGCGCGCTGTTGTCGAAATAATAGTCAGCCACGATGCAGCCGAAAGGCTCGCCGCCGAACTGGCCATATTCCTCTTCATACATTTTCTTGAACATCGGGCTTTGATCCCATGCCGTACCCTTGTATTTTTTCAGGGTCTTGGCCAGATCGTTTTTCGAGATGTTCATCACGCGGATTTTCAGCGTCTCATCAGTCTCGGTGTTATTCACCAGATAGTGCAGACCGCGCCATGCGCTTTCCAGCGCCTGGAATTTGTCCGAGTGGATGATCTGATTAATCTGATCAGTCAGTTTTTTGTCCAACTGGGCGATCAAACCTTCAATCGTCGCGATCACATCGCTGGAAATCAGGTTGGCGCCGGCCAGCGCTTGCTCGGCCAGGGTGCGCACAGCGGTTTCGACCGATTCTTTGGCCTTGTCCGATTGCGGCTTGAATTCTTTTTGCAGCAGGCTGGCGAAATCACTGGCTTCCAGGGTTACGCCAGCGGCGGATTGTTGGGCTTCTGCGCTCGTCATTGCATATTCCTCCGGATGCTGATTATTCGGTTGGCTTCGGAGCCGAAGACAGGGCTTGCATCAGCGCCGGCTCAGCCAGCAGCTTGGCAATCAATTCTTCCGCACCGGTCTTGCCGTCCATATAAGTCAACAGATTCGACAATTGATTGCGCGCTTCCAGCAATTGATTCAGCGCGCCCACCTTGCGCGCAATCGCGCCCGGTGAAAAGTCGTCCATGCTTTCAAACGTGATGTCCACCGCCAGATTGCCTTCGCCGGTCAGGGTGTTTGGCACCTGCACTGCGACGCGCGGTTTCATCGCTTTCAGACGTTCGTCGAAGTTATCGACATCGATTTCCAGGAATTTGCGGTCAGCCACTGACGGCAATGCTTCCGTGGGTTGGCCCGACAGATCGGACAGCACACCCATCACGAAGGGCAACTGGATCTTCTTTTCCGCGCCATAGACTTCGACGTCGTATTCGATCTGTACGCGCGGCGCGCGGTTGCGCGCTATAAATTTCTGGCTACTTTCCTTGGCCATGCGACTTCCCTCCTTGTTCAATTTTCAAAATCCATCCACCGCGCCACGCTTCCCGGGTCAGCAGCGCTTGCTGGCGGATAAAGCATGCTCCGGAATCCGCAATACTACGCCTGATCTTCCCGTTTAGCCGGAAATTCTGCGATTTCCAGCCCCTCATTTCATCAGGGAAATCACAACTGCCGCCTTGCTGCTGTCCCGATGAAAAGCATTGTGCGCTTTAAAAGTGGATGAATTATGGACTCTGTTCCCGTTTTTGCGCGATTACGCGCCATAACTCTACATTACAAAACGGCGCCAGGATGTTGTTGTTGCATCAATCCGGCGCCGCCCCTGCATTAATAGCCGTCGTCGTCCTCTTCCTGCTTGGGTTGAATGCCGGTCACCACCGTCACCTGATTGATGCCATCCGGCGCCAGATCTTCCATGATCTCGAAGAAGTTTTTGTGAATCAAGCGTTTGGCGCGCTGCATCACGAGCGGCACCGGGCTGGACGGCTCGAAGCGTTCGTAATACGTGCAAATCTTGTCAATCATGCGCGCCACATCTTCGCGGCTGCAGATTTCACCGCTGATCGCTTGCATGCGCACCGCGCCGCCGGCTGCCGCTGCCACGCCGCCGCCTTCGCTGCTGGCGCCGTCCTGGCTTTCCTGTGCGCCGCTGTCGGCGCCGCCGCCGCGCCGGTTCACGCGCTCCTGCATGAAATCGTAGGCGCGTTTCAAATTCTTTACCAGCACGCTCATGTTCAGCGCCTGCGAATTGCCGACTTTTTCACCCAGGCTGCGCTCAATGTCGCGCGCGCTTTCCCAGGCCAGCTGGGCGGCCTGCAGCGCCATTTGCACTCTTTCCTCATCCGCGTCCAGCACAGCGGCGTCGATTGAGGTCATGCTCAGCTTGGGATGATCTTCCGGCACGCTCAATTCGCCATTCGCGATTTCCAGCCCTTTGATGGTCAAAGGCCCGAGTCCCGGCAAGATGATAATCGGCGTGTCTTTCAACTCGCGGATGGTGGTGGGCTGATCAATCAGCGCGGTCAGGGAATTGATACGGAAGATCGGATCGTTGTCGTCATCCACATCCAGCATAGGATGCAGCGTGTCCCAGCGCTCATCAATGTAACGGCGGATCAAATGCAGACCATCGGCGAAGCCGGGCATGCCATTCAAGGCCATCAGAGAACGCGTCAGCAAAACCGCAATGCGCAAATCATGGGTGCGTCCGAGCAAGTCGAGCGCCATTTTTTTGACCACTTTCCATTCCGGCGGCACCGCCGGTTGAATCGTGTCGCCATATTGCACTTCAGGCTTGCCCTCGGCTTGCCGCTCCAGCTCTTGAAAGTCCGGGTCATATTCATGATCCGGCCCGCTCGGCTCAGACTCGCTGATGTCGTGCAGGTAATCGTCAATGTTGATGACACTCATACGTTCGTAATTGGTGAAAAAGGCTGAAAGGCTTAAGCAAGGAATGCAGGTGTTGCGGGCGCGGCTGGAAACCGCACAAGAACTCTATCGCACTGAGAACCGGCATGCAATGCATGAAATATATCGTTGCAGAACATGGGAAAATTTACATGCGGGTCTATTTTCCATTCTGCCGGCGTGACTTCCCGCCAGGATTTAAATCTGCACTGTTGCAAGAATCATAGCATAGAGTTTCTGTGTTTGACGATAAAATCTTGGCAGTTTTTACCATTGACATCATGGTTTTTTGGCAAGTATCGGCAAACACCCTGTTCAGCCCCGCATTCCTCCCCTGTTTACGCGCCCCAGCGCCCGCGCAATGCGCAGGCTGGCGACGCCATGGACTGCAGACGCAACAGCCGCACTGCATTCCGGTTTTTATAACTGTGCAAAGGCATCACGCCGGCTTGCAGCATGCGATCCGCCGCCTGTTCGCTCAAGCATGCTTCGGCAGCCGGCAGCAAACGCGCTTCGCCCTCTTCGCGCCAAGTGTAGGCCGGCAAATCGCCGATTTCCAGCTGGGTCGGGGTTTGCATCTCCCAGCCATCCTCCAACCAGGCCTGGGCCAGCAACAACGCCGGCGCGAAAGCGCCGCTGCCCCATAAAAATTCCTGATGTTGCATGACATTTTCTTCAAACGTGAAACGGCTCACAGGATCGCTCGCTTTGCCATACGGCAGCCGTTGCAGCAGGCGCGGCAGACACAAACCGATCCAGGCCGCTTGCGGCGCGCTGCGCAGTGCCTGCCAGCGCGCTGCGCTCTCGGCATCCAGTGCGCCCCAGTCACGCCCATCGGCCTGCTGCGCCAGCGATTGCGCGCCCAGCAATTCCGGCTTGGCGGCGGCTAACAGCGGCGCGCCGGCGGCGGCGGCGATGGCGCCGAAAGCCGCCAGATGGTGCACATCCAGCGCATCCGGGCCGAAGCGCCAATCAGACAACAAGAGCGCCCACGGCGTACCGTCCGCACCCTGGCGCGGCGCCTCCACCAGCGTGCGATACAGCGCGGCGCGGCTCAATTCTGTGCCGGCGTTACGCAAATCCGCCGCCGTTTCTTCCTGCCCGGCCTGCAACAAATGCAGTTGCAAGCCATCGTCCAGATTCAAATTGGTGATCAGGAAATGCACCCCGCGCCACAGCGCTTCGAGCGCCTGGAACTGCGGATGATGCAAAATCGCCCGCATTAAGCTGGCGGCGGCGTCATCCACTGCCGCCAGATACATGGAAGGATCGTGCGCTTGCACAATATGCGGCGCGACCGCATTGCGGATCAGTGCGTCGAGCTGACCCAGGCTGCCGGCAGCGGCCTGTGGCGGGGCCGCACTGCGTCCCAGCAGCGCGGCAAAATCGCTGACCGGCTGCGCCTGCCCGGCGGGGGCCGGCGCAGCAGATGGCGGCGGCGCGCCCAATTCCGTCGCAGCGGCGGCGAATGTGGCCGGATTCAGCAAGCGTGCGCGGGTGGCGCGCAAATTCGCAAACAGGGGCAGATTGTCGTACAGATTATCGGGGTGAAAATCGTCGAATGAGGAGAAATTGATCTGCAGCGCGCCGCCGAATTGGGCCAGCTCCAGTTCCAGGCAGGGCGCAAAATGCGCCAGCACCGCATCCAGATTATCGATATCGACCTTGCGCGGGCGGCGTTCCGCGAGCGCGGCAACATCCTGGCGTGCGCCGCCGAAATTGCCCAGCAGTAAAAGCTTCATCGGCTGCTCCGGCGCCAGGCGTTGCGCCTGGCCGGCGCGGAATTGGAAGGAAAACTCCATCGTGCTCCCCTGCGGTCAAAAACTGCATTCTGACAGCGCCGGCGCGAGTGCGCAAACGGCGCCGGATCAAAGGCGCAAAACAGCCGACCAGGGCGCGTTTTATTTCTCCTGAGGCAAGGGTTTGTCCTTATCTATCACTTCGCGGCAAGCGCCTTTGATAATCGAATTGTCATAATTGGTCCAGCCATAGCTGTCCACATAGCGCGTATGGGTCTTGAACTTTTTATTCGCGAAACTCCACTCCAGCTTCTCATCCGGGTAGCTGATATCGCCCAGATCGAGCAGGGTGTGAAAAATGTTTTCGGTGGACAGCTTGGCCTTGCGGTTTTTTTGCACACGCTTCACTTTTTCCGCGTACTGCGCCTGATATTGGTCGGAATACCAGAACAGCGCCGGAATGTGGAACTCAAATTGCGTGTTGTGACCATGGAAAGCCAGATTGCAACTGCCGTCATACAAAGTCTGACCATGATCCGCCACATACAGCATCGCCGCCAGACGCGGCTGACTGTTTAACTGTGTAATGACTTGCGACAAAAACCAATCAGTGTACAAAATCGCGTTGTCAAAACTGTTATTCAGCCTTGGCTTGTTTTTCAAATCGGTGTAGGCCGGTTTATCGACCCCGAACAGGGAAGGCTGCCACTTATCAAACTCCTTCGGATGGCGGTGGCTGTAATTCCAGTGGCTGCCCAGGGTATGCAGCACAATCAGCTTTTTCGGGGCCGGATCAGCCAGCGCAGCCTGATAAGGATGAAGCAAGACCTGATCGTAATTTGACTCATTGGTGAAACCGCCCAGATTGACAAACTGAATCACATCCGCCTCTTTGGCGAATACCGAAATCGGCGTGTCGTAGTGGCCAAACGAAATCTGATTCGACAGCCACCAGGTCTTAAAACCGGCCTCCTTGAATGCAGTCAGGAAAGATTTTTCCGTAAACCCATCCTTCAAGCTTTGCATCGCTTTTTTGCGCGAAAGGATCACCGGAACCGACAAACGGGTGGCGGAAACCGAGGTGATCATGTCCTGCATACTGATCAGATTCGGCGTTTTTTTCAGCAGCGGCGTGGTGTCGCGTTCATAGCCATTGATGCTCCAGCGGTCAAAACGCGAAGATTCGCCGATCACCACCACCAGGGTTTGCGGTTCCGCCGGCGCGGTGTTTTGCCTGGCGTTGAAGCGGAAATTGCGGTTTTTCTCAGACAAAGCCAAGAGATTCTGACGCTCGGCAATAAAATCCTCGGCCCGCGCCATTAAGCCGAACGGCCAGCTGCGCGTCAAAATGCCAAAATCAAAAGGCACTTTGGCCCAGTAAGGCAGCTTTGGCCATTTGCCGCTTGCGCTGGCCGGGGCCTCGGCGGAAGCGCTGGATTCTTCCGCCACTTCTTCTTCCTCCTCCTCTTCCTCTTCCTCTTCTGCCGCGCTGCCATCGCCAAAACCGGATGCCGCCGCGCTCGACAGCGAGACAGAAGCGGAAGCCGATGGCGGAGCTTTTTCCACCCCGTTGGCATAGCCATACCACCACAGCGCGCCCAGCAAAATCAGCAAGGCCATGATCACCCAGCGCGACACATCGCCCCAATCCAGCGCGCGCGTGCGCAAAGCGCAACGCCAGCTCAGTACAAACCAGGCCAGCACCGCCAGCGCCACAAATAACAACAACCAGACCTTGTGCCCCAAAAACTCAATCGACTCGCGCGGACTGGTCTCCGCAATGATGCCTAAATGATGGGTGGAAATGCCCTGGCCATAAAACATCTGCAGATAAATCTCAATCGGCAGCGCGATAAAAGCCGGCAGCAACAGCCAATGAAAATACGCCGGGCGCTTGAACACCGACCACACCGCCAGCCATAGCACCACCTCCAGGCCCATCACCTGCCACCACAAAGGCACAGGTTTGCCCCACAACACAGCAGCGAACGGCGCAGCTGACAGCAGCAGATAAGTGAAGATGACAAACAGCGGAGCTGGTCGGAAAACGTCGCGCATGGGCTGGTAAAAGAAAGGGAAAAAACGCGCTATTATCCGCTAAACAGCGCGTTGACGCATACGCTTGCCCCGCCCGCAGACTAAATTCAGCGACACAGGCGCATACCCTGCTTTTGTTGTTAAAAATAACAATTTTTCGTCGCAATCATGTCATTTCCTGCAGGCTTAGCCATTCCCCTGGCGCAGCCATGCTAAGATTGCGCGCTCCCTGTCCGCATTCCCCCGCTCCCATGGATTTCAGTCAATACACCCCCAGCGCCATCTGGCGCCGCCTGGAAGAAACCGAGCGCCAACTGGCGTATGGGTTTTCCAGCCGCGCCCAATTCGACAGCTTTGGCCGGCCCCTGTCCGGGGCCTGGCGCGCGCCGGATGTGTGCAGCAGCGGGGTGATCGGACGTGTGATGCGGGTGCGTCAGGCGCTCGACGATTCGCAGGAAATTGCGCTGCGCCTGCTGCAACAGGACTTTGGTCAACTCAGCCTGGATATGATCTGGCCCATGCTCAAAGCCATCGCGCACGATGTCGCGCTGTATGTGGGCGGCGGCGCGCTGGCGGGCGGCGCGATTGGCGGCGGCCTGGGCGCCCTGGCCGGCGGCGTCGGCGCGGCGCCGGGCGCGATTGCCGGCTCCGCACTCGGCATGCAAGTCGGCAATCTGGTTTTGCAATTCATCGGCATCAAAGAATTGGCGCAGATGGTGATCAAATATGTGCCGGAAATTCTGTCCTGCTATTTAAGCGGCCTGCAACACGCCTGGGGCCCGCTGCCGGGCAGCCGCAGTTGCAACAGCGGCCAGCAAATCGAAAGCTATTACCAGCCCGGCTACGCCGCCGCCGAAATCGCACGCGGCCACAAACTGGTGACATATGCCCTGCTGATGGGCATGGTGGCGTATATGCTGCGCTCCGGCGGCACAGCGCAAAAGCTGATGGCCGAAATCGCACAAAACAGCCGGCTCGGGCCGAAAGTCGCCGCCTGGCTGGAAAAAAACCATAAGGCCCTGATGGCCGAAGGCCGCTTGCGTCCGGCGCATAACCGCGCCGGCGGCGCGGCAGCGGAAGGCGGCGCCGCCAAGGGCGGCAATAGCGCGGCGGGCAGCGGCGCCAAAAGCGAGTCCGGCGCCGGCGCAGGCAAATCCGGCGCCAGCGCAAGCAGCACAGCGGGGGCCGGCAGCAGCGGCAGCGGCGGCAGCAAAGCCGGCAACAGCACAGCCGCGCCAGCCGAACGCAAACCGGCAGACGGCAAACCGGCCAAAGACTGCGCCTGCACCCTGGTCGGGCACCCGGTGGACGCATTGAGCGGGGCCAAAGTCTTGCTGGGCGAAAGCGAATTGGACTTCGTTTTGCCCGGCATCGTAACGCTGGCCTGGCAGCGCAGCTACACCTCAGACAATCCACACATCAGCTGGCTGGGCCAGGGCTGGAGCCTGCCGCTGACCCTGGCGCTCTCCTTTTCCAGTCACAGCATCACCCTGCTCGACGCGCAGCACCGGGGCATCCGTTTCCCGCGCCTGGATATCGGCGAAGAATTTTATTCGCGTCACACACAAATGACCCTGGCGCGCGTCAGCCATGATGAATTCACCCTGCAAGACAAAGACGGCTGGCATTACCGCTTCCGCCTGTTTTCCGTCAATGCGCGCATCGCGCAACTGATTGAGCACAGCGACGCCTACGGCAACGCGATCACGCTCGACTACCCGCCCATCAGCAGCCAGCAGGCGCAACATGTGCCGCAGCAGATCCGCGACAGCGCAGGCCGCCTGCTGCGGCTGGAATTCGCCCACAGCCAAAGCGGGCCGGGCGGGCAGGGCGGACGCAGCCGCCTGCTGGCGGTCTGGCTGCAGCAAGACGACAGCGCCGAACAAGCCCTGGTGCGCTATGAATACGACGAACAGGGCGACTTGATCCGCGTGCTGGATCGCAGCGGCCAGATTCAACGCGAATTCGCCTGGCGCAATCACATCATGATCCGCCACAGCCAACCGGGCGGCTTGAGCGCGGAATATGAATACACTGAATACGCGCCGCACGGCAAAGTCACGCGCAGCAGCGCCAACAGCGGACAAAGCTGGCGCTTTGAATACGCCAAACAACAAACCCGCGTGGTGGACAATCTGGGGCGCAGCCAGCGCTTTCACTTCGACGCCGACAAACGCTTCATCGGCGCCACCGACCCGCAGGGCGGCAAACGCCAGCGCAAACTCGACCCCTGGGGCAATCTGCTGGAAGAAAGCGACCAGGCCGGCCATACAGAACGCCACAGCTATGACATGCGCAGCCGGCTGCTGCAAAGCGAAAGCGCAGACGGCGCCATCACGCGCTATGAATACAGCGGCCAATTCAGCCGCCTGCCGAGCGCCATCACCGACGCGCTGGGACATACCACCCGCATCAAACGCGACCAGGCCGGCCAGCCGTTGCACATCAGCGACGCCTTGGGCCACCACACCGTATTTGAACGCGATGCGCGCGGCTTGGTCAGCGCGATTGTGGATGGCAACGGCAAACGCAAACAGCTGGAATACAACGCCGCCGGGCAATTGACGCGCTACACCGATTGTTCCGGCCAGCTCAGTCAATGGGAATACGACGCGCAAGGCCGCTTGCTGCACAGCACAGACGCGCTGGGCCAGATGACACGCTATGAATGGGACGCCGCCGGCCGCCTGCGCCGGGTGAGCTACCCGGACGGCACAAGCGAAAGCTATGAATACGACGCCATAGGCCGCCTGCGCAGTCAGCTCGACGCACAAGGTCAGCGCACCAGCTACAGCCTGGATGCGCTGGGGCGCGTGCTGGAGCGCCGCAACGCGCTCGGCGGGCGTCTGGCCTATCGCTACGACGACGCGCAGCGCCTGGCGCAATTGATCAATGAAAACGGCGCGGTGTGGCAATTTCAATGGGATGTGCTGGACCGCCTGATCAGCGAAACCGGCTTCGATGGCCGCCACACCGAATACCGGCATGACGCCGCCGGCCAGGTGTTGGAAAAAATCGAACATGGGGTACCCGCCGCCGATCCTGAAATTGCCGCCGCAAACCGCATTCACACCCATTTCCAACGCGACGCCCTGGGCCGCCTGCTGCACAAGCGCGTGCAACGCGGGGCCGAAACGGCGCAGGAAACCCGCTACCGCTACGACCTGCTGGGCCGTTTATGCGGCGCGGCGAATGCGCACAGCCAGGTGGAAATGGAATATGACGCGCTGGGCCAATTACTGGCCGAACGCAGCCAGCTGCTGGGCGCAGACGGCCAAGCCGGGCCGGCGCGCGAACTGCGCCATGTCTATGACGCGCTGGGCAACCGCATCCAAAGCATCTTGCCGGATCAGCGCAAGCTGAATTTCCTGTATTACGGCTCCGGCCATTTGCACCAAATCAATCTGGACGGGCAGCTGATCAGCGATATCGAACGCGACGTGCTGCACCGCAGCATCAAACGCAGCCAGGGCGAATTGGAGAGCCACTTCCGCTACGACCCGGCAGGCCGCCTGCGCCAGCAGCGCGTGCAATACGCCGGCTGGCAAGGCGAGGCTGGCGGGCCAAACCCGGCCAGCGCACAAGCCGGACAGGCTGGTCAGACCGGCCAGACCGGCGCGCCCGTCATCGCGCGCGACTACCATTACGACGCCTTGGGCAATCTGCAGCGTCTGTACGATTTGCGCAGCGGGCAGAGTGATTACGTCTATGACGTGCTGGGCCGCATCACCGGCGCCAGCCTGCCCGGCCTGCAAGAGCGCTTCGCCTTCGACCCGGCGCACAATCTGCTGCCGGCGCAGGAGGCCCCGCCGGTGCAGGACAACCGCCTGCAGCGCTATGGCGACAAACGTTACGCCTACGACGCGCACGGCAATTTGCGGCGCAAGCAAAACGGCGCCGACAGCCTGCTGGAACTGGAATGGGACGCCCAGCACCAGCTGCGCACCAGCAGCAACACGCGCAAACCGGGCCAGGCCGACGCTCTGACCCAGCAGACGGAATACGGCTACGACCCGTTTGGCCGCCGCATCTTCAAGCGCGACCGTTTTGGCGTCACGCACTTCCATTGGGACGGCAACCGGCTCTTAATGGAAGGGCGCGGTTATCAAAAACGTTTATGGGTTTACGATGGCCCCGGCTTTGTGCCGCTGGCGCAAGTGGACGATGGCATGCCGCTGTTCGCCGACCAGGCCGGCCAAGCCGCCGCAGCGCGCCTGGCGGCGCAAACAGGCGCGCCAGACGAAGCCGACCCGGACGCCACCATTGTGCTGCGCCGCAAGCCAGCCGCCAGCGCTGCGGCAGAAGCCAGCGCGCCAGCCGCGCCGCAGGTTGCACAAGGGCAGGTGCTGTACTTCCACACCGACCACCTCGGCACGCCGCGCGAACTGAGCGACGCCCAAGGCCGGCTGCGCTGGCAAGCCAGTTATCAAAGCTGGGGCAATTTACTGCAAGTCGCCTACAGCGAAATCAGCGCCCCCTGCTGGCTGCCGCAACTGCAACCCTTGCGTTTCCAGGGCCAGTATTACGACGCCGAAACCGGATTGCATTACAATCGTTTCCGCTACTACGACCCGGACATCGGCCGCTTCATCAGCCAAGACCCGATTGGACTGGCGGGCGGGAATAATATTTATCAGTATGCGGCGAATCCGATTAGTTGGATTGATCCGTTGGGGTTGAGTGGAATTCCATATGGTTTCTCATCATACGGCCAATTTAAACAATTTGGTGAAGCAGCACAGGCTGGATTAACGAAAGCAGGCTACCCTAATACGCAGTTTTATATGCAAGGGAGCGCGGCTACTGGTGTTTCATTTGAAACAAAAGCGCCGTTTGATCTTGGCCGCGTGAGTGATTTTGATGTTGCTATAGTAAATTCTGATTTATTGGCAAAAGCTGATTCACTTGGACTATCAAAAGGAAATTGGAGTGAACCAATAAAAATGGGAAGCGATAACGCAAAAAATCTGGGTATTAATGATACCTTGGAAAAATTGTCGCGAATGTCCGGCGGACGTGAAGTTAATGGCATGATTTTCAAAGATGCCACAAACGCAAAAGGAAAAGCAACTAGCATTTCAATTCCCGTTAAATGCAGATGCTAATTTAATTATATATTTTATTATGCCCGAGGAAAAAATGAAGAAAAGCTACCATTGCAAATATGGCGCAAATATCACAACGGATGAAGTCATCAAGATTTTTCAAAAATTGTTTGACATGGAATTTGAATTGCATGAAAGCAGTTATGTTGGTATGTATTTCAAGTACACAGGATTATTTGCAGACAAAGTCACAATTAATCCAAAAGAATCTGCGTCACCAGATTGCCTTGATGACAAAGATTATGAAAAATATTCTTGTCTGATTTTTATTGATAATAACAGTGGAAAAAATGCAGACAAATTATCCAAAACAAAATATTTAAAATTTCACCTTGCAAAAATTTCTGATATTGTTTTTCTGCATGAAAAAATCATTGAGGAGAAAGCATAGTTGAGATTATTCATATATTTTTACATACCCAAGCTTTGTTGTAAAATCTAGCCGAATCGCGCTAAAATCGAAGTATGGCAACAGGGTGTTGATAAATGTAGATATTCAGAAATTTGACCACTATACATCGGCCGCTTCATCAGCCAAGACCCGATTGGACTGGCGGGCGGGAATAATATTTATCAGTATGCGGCGAATCCGATCAGTTGGATTGATCCGTTGGGGTTGACCGCCTGCACATGTTCATGGGGATTGTCAATAAGTGACACCAAAACTGTGCTTACCAGTGCGCAAACACCATATAAGGGTACAACTGTAATCGGCCATGCATTAGCAAAGCATGCTGGTAGGCCCGCAACATTTAGCAATCCCAATATTTCAGGCGAACAAGTATGGGGGAAAATAAAAGGAAATATGGCATCCTACAATGAAAAAGGGATGGAGCATTTAAGGGATATTTTACGTGCACCAGGAGCCTTCCAACCAACGACAAACCCAGGTGCAATCTTCTTAGAAAAACGCCTTCCGGATGGACGCGGCATACGATTAAATCAAGATATGACTTTCAAAGGATTTGTTGACTAATGGACGGATTAATTGAAATAGTTTTCGAATCGATATCCATTGAGAATGCAAATGCATTCCTCCCTGGATTTATTCTGAAAACTGAAAATATCATAAGCGCAAGCATCATTGGAGAATCTGATCAAAATGTTAACGTAACGACATTGCCTCAATTTATTAGAGCAACAATTGAGAGTCGCGGCGATTGCATTATTATGCTAAATATTTACAATGCATCAATATGCAACAGGATAGTGGAAAACGCAAGCATTCAGATAATTTCCTATTCAAAAAATCTTGATCTTGTTTTGATTTTCTCGACAATTGATTTACGAAGTAGCGGCATTAAATATTCGAATGAAATATTTAAATGGGCGATATCGATAAATCAAACCTTGAATGCAAAAAAAATCTTTGGCGGATTAGAACCCGCACAAGATAAAGAAACACAAATATTTTCAAATGCACATGTCGGACCAATTATGGAAATATAAATATCATTTGGTGCTATATTAGTATAATGCGGTTTTGCGCATGATGTGCCGCTGTATGTCGGCGGCGGCGCGCTGGTTGGCGGCGGCATTTGCGCATTGGCTGGCGGTGTCGGCGCAGTGCCGGGCTGTATGGCCGGCTCCGCGCTCGGGATGCAGGTCGGCAATCTGTTGCTGCAATTCATCGGCATCAAAGAGCTGGCGCAGATGGTGATCAAATACATTCCGGAAATTCTGTCCTGCTATTTAAGTGGTTTGCAACACGCCTGGGGCCCGCTGCCCGGCAGCCGCAGCTGCAACAGCGGCCACCTGGACACCCCCGCGCGAACTGAGCGACGCCCAAGGCCGCCTGCGCTGGCAAGCCAGTTATCAAAGCTGGGGCAATTTACTGCAAGTCGCCTACAGCGAAGTCAGCGCCCCCTGCTGGCTGCCGCAATTGCAACCCTTGCGTTTCCAGGGCCAGTATTACGACGCCGAAACCGGATTGCATTACAATCGTTTCCGCTACTACGACCCGGACATCGGCCGCTTCATCAGCCAAGACCCGATTGGACTGGCGGGCGGGAATAATATTTATCAGTATGCGGCGAATCCGATTAGTTGGATTGATCCGTTGGGGTTGTGCTGTAATGCAACTTTTACTAGTCAACAGTTAGATAAGAAATTCAAACACGCCCCAGATTTTGGTATTAATACAACAAAAAAAAATCCAGCAACCTTAGCTGAATATCAAGCAGCACTGGAGAATCATTTGAAAGACCCCCTTACATATCAACACGGCACATATTCTTATGCTCCAGGTTCAAATGTGTACTTTAATCCCGCAACTAACAATGTCGTAATATTGGATGGTTCCAATGCTTTTCTTTCAGGATGGAAGTTGCAGCCCGGCACTCCTCAATTCACCAACTACATACAAAACGGACTACTTAGATGAGTAAAGAACTGGTACTAATTACGAATAAATTTCTAATTGGAGAAATTTCAGCAATTGATTTCGTAGAAATTTATATTGAAAAATGGCGATCTGAAAGAAATGCAGGTCTATTATTGAAAGACGAGCCAAATCTCAGCGAAACACTATCGACTATATTTTGTTACGCTGATTTATTCAATCCTGAAAATGATCGCGAACCCTATGAATATGATGAGTGCACACTGAAAAACAACATCAAAAAATTAATTGCAGAAAAGAAATTATTTTTTTACCAGGATTGATCCCAGCAACATCATTAACAGGGTATTGATAAAGAAAAAGGAGACAGAAGACTAACTTCATTCTCAGAAGTTTTAAAAGGAAGTAATGGGACACGGGGTGCGACATTTTTTGGTTCTCCTGTCAAAGTCTCATTGTCAGATCTACAAACACTCGAAGCTGAAGGAAAAATAAAAATATATACCTCCGAGCAAGTAAAAGAGATATTGAAAGCAGATAAAAAGTTGGCAAAAAAATCAGGAGATGCAGTTCAGATAATGAGAAAAAATAATGAAGTACTTGTACATGGTGAAATACCATCAAGTAGTATTGGTTGTTGTAAAAAATAGCCTTAGGAGAAAAAATGCCGCTCGGTTCAAATGGAAATGTTAGGAATACATGTTTACGAATACTACGTTCACGTGGATTCAAATTATCTGTTGAAGGAGAGATGAATGGTGATGAGTATCCAGTTGATGCAATTTGGATAGCTGAGCTAAATGGGTTTAAATTTATGGCAGACAATCCTATAGAGTTATTAGGGCTTGTTGCTATATATGATCACAAAAAACCAGAAAGCGATTCCAATTACTGGTGGCACGTTGAAGGCGAAGACATATGGACTGAACTAATGGAAGATGCCTTTCCCGATTCTGAATAGAAAAATTTATCTTTTAAAGCCATCAAAATTGCATAATCAGCAGAAAAGATAGATTATCCACCCCATAAAATCTGGGGGCAAGAGGTGTTTTGCTGAAAATCGCCTACAGCGAAGTCAGCGCTCCCTGCTGGCTGCCGCAACTGCAACCCTTGCGTTTCCAGGGTCAGTATTACGATGCCGAAACCGGATTGCATTATAATCGTTTCCGCTACTACGACCCGGACATCGGCCGCTTCATCAGCCAAGACCCGATTGGACTGGCGAGCGGGAATAATATTTATCAGTATACGGCGAATCCGATTAATTGGATTGATCCGTTGGGGTTGACTGCATGTAATTGTGAAAGTGGTGGACATTTTTCAGGAAAAGACAAACCTAAAGCAACAGGTGTACCAGATTCGATTTATACTAAAACCGATGGCACTGGCAGTGTTGCAGTTCAAAATACAATCTATGACTCACAGGGAAATGCGATTGGTCAGGTAGATTTTAAAAACCATGGAGGTGGTGCAGTTTCTGGTCATGGACATGTATTAACTCCACCAGGAAATTTTGCGAGTGCGCATGGTCCGTCAGCAGTACATTTACCACCAAATCAAGTACCAGCAGGCTGGGGGGCAATTCCTACTGGAATGACACCTGCTACACCAATAGGCCAGTGAAAATGACTAATTCAGAAAAAAAAGACTTTACAGAGATTTTAAATAAATACCATCATTTCGATGATGGATTATTTCTTGAGTTTGGCTTTTATTATTTAGCGGGAACAAACCTCTGCGCCAAAGCAACATTTTATGCCCGGGATTACTCTCAATCTTTAAATATTTGGAGGAAAGTCACATTTATTTTAGAGGACGTATCTGATTTCAAATCCAGAGTGATTGGTGGTGAATCAAATGTTATTTTATCTGGAGTCACCATCTTTCAGGAAGAGGAATTTGTATGTCTTGATGTTGATGGTACATATAGTGGTTCAAATAGACCAAGTAATATATTAGAAGTTAAAGAAAATGGGGTATGTTACATTATTGCAAAGAGGATTTCATTTTCTGAAAGTGAGGAAAATCCGCATCTCTAACATGTAACAGGGTGTTGATAAATGAAGGTGATCAGAATTTTGATCACTATATCTAGCGGAAAATCCAGAAAATCAACTAGATATAGCATGGATAATCGCCAAGTGTTAATTTTTTCAACACCCGGTTAACCTCATTTTTTGAAGTGTTAAATGGGAAAAATGGAACTCGTGGAGCATCATTTTTTGGGATACAATCAAAATTCAAAGGCAGAGATAACTTCTTTGACTGCCAATAGAAATATTCAAGTTGTTGCTATTGAAGATGCCCTTAAAATTCTACAGGCAGATGAGAAATATGCTGGCAAAGTAAGAGATGTTGCCACCATCATGAAGAAAAATAACGAGATTTTAATTAAAGGGGAAATACCATCATCTGCAATTAAGAAATGTAAATGTTAAATAAATATTATATTACAAATAAAAATAGAGAAATTAAGATGGCATTAGGGTCACACTCAAATACATATGATTCATGCATATTGCTGCTTAGAGAGAAAGGCTACACAGTTAAGGTCTAAGGGGAAGTTGATGAACCAGGATTTTATCCAACAGATGTTCTTTGGATTGCTGAAAAGGCGGATTTCAAATTTATGGGAGATAATCCAATTGAACTTCTTGACTTAATTTCACTTTATGAAAAGATTAAACCAGAAACTGATTACCCATATTGGTGGAAAATTACCGAAGCAGATCTTTGGGATGAAGTTTTTTCACAATCATTTCCAGATGTAAATGAGTTCAATCGTAAGAAATTTAATCCATAATTTAACAAGGTGGTGATAAATAGATGTGTTCAGAAATTTGACTTCAATATCTGATTGAAGACATTAAAACTCAAGTAAAGTTAGTTCGGAAAATTTCTATACAAATAAATGATTTACGTTGGCGATATTTCCAGGTGAAGTCATTTTTTAAATGGAGAAATGGTTGATATTTCTCGGGAAAAATCGTAGCCCATTGATTTATATGGATTTCTTAAATTTTCTTGCTAAGCATCAGTGATTTGCAACCCTTTGATTTTAAAGGGTAAATTTACGCCTCCGTAGGGTCTGAATAGACGCAGGAAATTGAAGTAAATCAATAAAAATGGGAAGCGATAACACAAAAAATCAGGGTATTAGTGATATCTTGGGAATAATTGTCGAGAATGTCTGGTGGGCGTGAAGTTAATGGCATGATTTTCAAAGATGCCACAAACGCAAAAGGAAAACAACTGGCATTTCAATTCCTGTTAAATGCAGATGCTATTTTAATTATATATTTATTATGTCCGAGGAGAAAATGAAGAAAAGCTACCATTGCAAATATGGCGCGAATATCACAACGGATGAAGTCATCAAGATTTTTCAAAAATTGTTCGACATGGAATTTGAATTGCATGAAAGCAGTTATGTTGGTATGTATTTCAAGTACACAGGATTATTTGCAGACAAAGTCACAATTAATCCAAAAGAATCTGCGTCACCAGATTGCCTTGATGACAAAGATTATGAAAAATATTCTTGTCTGATTTTTATTGATAATAACAGTGGAAAAAATGCAGATAAATTATCCAAAACAAAATATTTAAAATTTCACCTTGCAAAAATTTCTGATATTGTTTTTCTGCATGAAAAAATCATTGAGGAGAAAGCATAGTTGAGATTATTCATATATTTTTACATACCCAAGCTTTGTTGTAAAATCTAGCCGAATCGCGCTAAAATCGAAGTATGGCAACAGGGTGTTGATAAATGTAGATATTCAGAAATTTGACCACTATACATCGGTCGCTTCATCAGCCAAGACCCGATTGGACTGGCGGGCGGGAATAATATTTACCAGTATGCGGCGAATCCGATTAGTTGGATTGATCCGTTGGGGTTGGTAAACATTAATGTGGGCAATGAAGGAAGTGTTGTGGTGAATGCATATGCCAGTCCAGCTGTTGGGGGAAGTGAGCATGCTCCGTTACGTGTTCATGTGGAAGATGGTAAAACTGTATCACGTGTATTGATGGAAGACTATTATAAGAAGGGAAAATTAGTCGGACAAGCAGGTGATGCGTACCCCGGTGATCCTGATCTAAAAAAAGGGATAAAAAAGATCTGAAAGAAAATTTAAAGGAATATCAAAAGAAGATTGAACAAGTTTTCACAACCGGAAAATGCAAATGCTTATAAAAACCGATACAAACATCGCAAATCTAATGCACATTGTAAAAAAACCTGGCGAATTAACCAGATTGTGCACTTTAGATGACTCACTTTCCGAAGAGCAATTAATTTCCTGGGTGGAAAAATTCTATCACTCCCCTTTTTTTGGGGAACTATCGGAATTAATTCTCTGGCATCCTCAAGCAAAAGAAAAAGTATTCTTTGAAATTTATAAAAAAATAAACGGCAGAATTAATGTGGCTAATGCATTGGCTACATTGCAAAAGTGCCCAATTGAAATATTAACTGCCTTATTAAATTTTAATTCCAATCACGTCAAGGAGCATGCTCAAATAAATTTGTATTTGAAGAATATCTCAAAATATACCTTGTTAGATTTTAATAATTTATTAAATATTCATACAGGGGAAAGTAGCTTAGACATTGCATTTAGATCAATTTTGACGGCATCAGATTATACTCCCAAAGAAATATTACTCAAACTTTCAAATGATGATTACGAGCACATTGCAAGCAAAGCAAAAGAAAAATTAGGGCAATGATACAAATGTCAATCACATACAAATTGGACTGCTTAGATGAGTAAAGAACTATTAATAATTGCAAATAAATTTCTAATTGGAGAAATTTCAGCAATTGATTTCGTAGAAGTTTATATTGAAAAGTGGCGATCTGAAAGGAATGCAAGCTTGTTACTGAAAGACGACCCAAATCTCAGTGAAATACTATCGACTATTTTTTGCTACGCTGATTTATTCAATCCTGAAAATGATCGCAAACCCTATGAATATGATGAGCTCACACTGAAAAACAACATCAAACAACTAATCACAGAAAAGAAATTAATTTTTCTCAAGAATTGATCCCAACAACATCATTAAATTTGATGTTTAAAGCAGATCCTGGTCGAGCATAAGGAAAATGATGAAGTCAATAATTGAAATATCGCGAATTAACTGGGAAAACCTTCGCGTAGCTCCTGGCTCGGCTGTAATCATACCCAATGCACTTATCCGCTTACTGAAAACACAGAGTGCTGAAGACGCCAATGAGATTTATTGGCAATTGGAAAATCATATCGTGATCCAAGGGCAAGTATTCCAATGCGCTGAATTTGCAATTCCTGTCTTACTGTTGGCTCTGGCAGATGACTGTAGCAGGCCAACAAAGGTAGCGTGTATGGAGCTTTTATTCCAAATTCTTGCTGGCACTCCTCATCAGTCTGAAATTGATGCTGAAAACAATGAGTTGATGGACAGGTGTCATAAAAAAGCAAGAGAAGGTTTATGGCTCCTCTATAAAGAACTGCAAGATGGTGTAACTGATGCGGCATATGAAATACTAGATTTAATTGATGACGACAAAGAACGATTAAATTTTTACGCAAATAATAAAAAACATGACTAACGTTTTCACAATCATCAATTACAGGTAAATCAAAAAACTGGGGCCATTTACTGTAAGTCGCCTACAGCGAAATCAGCGCTCCCAGCTGGCTGCCGCAATTGCAACCGCAGCATTCCAGGATCAGCATTACGACGACGAAACAAGTTTGCATTAAAATTTTTTCGACTACTGCTAATTTTACAGAGGAGAAAGTATGGATATAAATTCAAAAATTAAATTTAATCATCCAATTATTCAAGAAAACTGGAAAAATTACAAAATCCCACATTTTCCTGGAATAACTATTGGAAATGGTGAGATTGTACCCATGAATGAATTATCTTCGTATTCATCTGACGGATCGACGCACATACATGTTGATCCAATATGCAAGTCCACAATTGAAAGTTTCATTGAATTCTCAGGGCGTGCAACTCATTGAATGTAAACGGATTTCTGGCCGCATTCAGGGCGCGCTGCGGAGATGTGTGTAATGGAATGAATTATGGTGAGTGTAATCAGCAAGTTTTTTTGACGCATACTCAAATTTCTCAAATTTTGAAAATCTCAATCGAAGGTGCTTCTCCAGAAAGAATGCTTATGCAGCTATTTTGACTTGCGATGAAGTACTCGCAAATACCCAAGTTTTTATCACGCATAAAACCTGGTCGAGATGCTTCGTGGTCAAACCAGCCATTTTGACTAATTCGAAAAATCCAACCTTTGTCACTTGAACAAGTCGGCCAAAATTCCAATAAGTCTCCTTCATCAAGTAATCGAATGCCAATAGTATCGCTAAATTTGACTATTGCACCTTTCATGTCGCCACGAGAGGTGAGTGTGATAACTAAATCACCCCACTCCAATCCTACATGAGTAATATCAACTGGTGATTGAAATTTAAACGAAGTCTCTACAACATCGGCTATAACGCACTTCATATTACATTCCCTTTTTCTTATAAGAGTGGGTCTTGAGATCAGTGGGGTCATGGGATCAATAGGGGAAGACTCAATTGATCTCAGAAAGGCTGTTGCCTTATCATTCAACGCACTCTTCATTCCACGGTGCGCCTCAGACACACACTGAAATCACATCTTAGGCGCAAAAATTCCTGACATCTCAGCGCGAATAGTTGAAGAAAGTTGGAATGTTAGGGCGACCCCATCACGCAGACGCCTGATTTCAGCACCGTCAGTCGCCAGCAAAAGTCTCTGACGGTAACAATCAACACGCAGGGCAGGCGATAAGCCCCGGTCTTTACTTGCTGATCGACCGGCAGGTCTTCGAGTGGCAAGTATGCGCTGCCATCCTCAATCGCTCCACCCGCTTGGGCGCGTCCAGCAAGGTGGCCATGCCCTGAATCCGTTTCGGATGGGCTTTTGTGCACTGAATTTATTTATCCAGCAAAGCCCACATTGAGCTTCCCCTGAAATTTAGTCTGCCACAGGTGACGTAAAATAACGTTACTTGAGAAAGACAGGAAATGAAAAAAATACCGAAACAAGCATACACGACCGAGTTCAAAGAACTGGCGGTCAAACGCGTCCAAGATGGTGAATCGGTGGCGGTCGTGGTTAGGGAGCTGGGGCTGGGCGACCAGACGCTGCGAAATTGGATCAAGGCGGCAGCAGAAGGAAAACTCAAAGGCGCTGGCGGCAAAGTGGTGACGCCGGAAGCGATGGAACTTTCCAGACTGCGCGCAGAAAACGTCCGGTTGAAGCGGGAGAATGAAATCATAAAAAAAGCAGCGGCGTACTTCGCGAAGGATGTCCTGTGAAGTACGCCTGGATGGATGGACAAATCAAGAGCTATGCGCTGACAGAAATGTGCGCCGTTCTCGACGTCAGCATCAGCGGCTATCGGGCGTGGAAGCGTGGCGGCACGCCTGAGCGTAAGCGCTTGAAGGATGCACAAATGCTTGCAGTGATACGCGCCATTCATGCCGAACTCAAAGGGGCTTACGGCAGCCCGCGCATCGTGCGAGAACTGCGCAAACGAGGCTTCAGCGCTGGCAAAGAACGCGTCGAACGTCTCATGCGAAACAATGGTATCCGTGCCCGCCATAAGCGGCGCTACAAGGTCACCACGGATTCCAGGCATAGTTTGCCGGTTGCTGCCAACCTGTTGGCTCGCAATTTCACTCCGGCAGCCCCTAACCAGGTCTGGACGTCGGACATCACCTATTTGTGGACTGACGAAGGCTGGCTGTATCTGGCGATTGTGCTGGATCTGTTCAATCGGGAGGTGATCGGCTGGTCGCTCAAGCC
The DNA here is from genome assembly GCF_037300705.1 of Massilia sp. W12. Lineage (NCBI taxonomy): Bacteria > Pseudomonadati > Pseudomonadota > Betaproteobacteria > Burkholderiales > Oxalobacteraceae > Massilia > Massilia sp. W12. The sequence goes on from NZ_CP147776.1 coordinate 5,811,392, forward strand.
GCGCATGACCAGCGACATTGTGACTGACGCTTTGACGATGGCGTGGTTTCGCCGTCGACCGGACGCGGGCGTTATGCATCATTCTGATCGCGGCAGCCAATACGCCAGCCAAGCCTTTCAGGACAAACTCAAGGAATACGGCATGACGTGCTCGATGAGTCGCAAAGGAAACTGCTGGGACAACGCACCGACCGAGAGCTGGTTTAACAGTTTCAAGAATGAGCGATACCATGGCGTGCGTTATGCCAGCCATGCTGAAATGAAGGCTGCCAGCTTTGAATATATTGAAGTCTTTTATAATCGAACCCGTCAGCATTCAACTCTGGGCTATCAATCGCCGTTTCAGTATCTTGACCGCTGGCAGCGTGAGCAAAATCAGGAAAAGCTGGCTGCATAAAATTCATCTGATGGCAGACGAAATATCGAGGGAACGTCACATCAAATGATTTCAACAATCTCAATCAAAGCGCCACGTATAAAACGCATCCAGCGCATTATTATTCCCCGTCTGCAATTGCAGCGACAGGCGCGGGTTCAAGGTGTAGCGCAGTTTGAGCAGGGTGCTGGCGCTGCCCATGCCTTGTTCCAGCGTCACAAACAGCTTGTTCGAGAGGCGTTTGCCGACGGTCAGTACGGCGCTTTCGGCGCCGTGGGCGCGGCTGAGGTTGATTTCGTCCAGCGCCAGGGCGGAGACCAGTTTGCTGTTTTGCGCGCCGCCAAACAGGCCATTGATGGCCAAGGCCAGCAAGGGGTTGTCGCCTTCACTGCCGCCTTCGCTGCCGCGCCCTAAAATCAGCCACATCAGCTTTTCACTGTCCGGCACCGAGGGTTCCGACACCAGGCGTGCTTGCGGCGCTTGCAGGCTGCCGCGCAATTCGATGCCGGCTTCCACTCCGGTGTCCGGGTTCATGCCCTTGCGCACCGCCAGCAAATTCAAATTCGGATTGTCATAGGCGCCGGTGAAGTTGAGCGCGCCTTCGCGAATCTCCAGATTTTGCCCGTAAGCCTGGTACACCCCTTCGCGGATCGCCACATTGCCGACCACGCGCGGGCCGCGCCGGTCGAAGGCGCGCACCGACAGCGCGCCATCCAGACGCGCTTGCAGGCCGGCGGCGCGCAGCGTGAAGGCGTCGCCGAAATCGAAATCCAGATGCAAATGCACGGCCTGCCCGGCTTCGCGTTTGAGCGGCGCCGCCTGTTTGATCACCACATCCTCGCTCAAGACTGCGCTGTTTTGCGGCGCAAAGTTGAATTCGGCGCGCTCGGCGCGCAGCTTGCCTTGCACCTCCACCAGCTTGGGCTTGAGCTGCAGGGTGCTTTTGCCGCTTAACACTAATTGCCGATCCGGTGCGGACAGCAGCTGCAGCGATTGCGCTTCCAGCTCCAGCCGTGCGCTTGGTTCTTGCCCCTGCAGACGCGCTTCTCCCCTGGCCTGCAAACTGCCAGCGCCGCCGCGCCAGCGCATACTCTGTAAATTGAGTTTTTCCCCGTCCAGCTGAATATCCATGCTGCCTTGCTCCAGTTTGATGCCGGGGCCGGGCCATTGCAAACTCAGTTCGCGTCCCTGCAGCGTGCCGCGTGCGCGCGGTGCTGCCAGGCTGCCGTCCAGTTGCAGATTGCTGTGCAAGCGGCCATCCACATCCAGATCTGGCAGCGGCAATAGCGGCGCGAGCCAGGCCAGGGTGCGCAAGTCGGTTTGCGCCTGTGCTTGCAAGGGGGTGGCGCTGCTCCAGCGCCAATTGCCTTCGCTGGGGGTGAGGCGGGTTTGCGCTTCCAGTTTCAAGCTGCCGAGCTGGCTGCCGGCGGCTTGCAGGCGTGCGTTCAGTGCGCCTTGGCGGATCTGCACGGCGGCTTGCAAATCATGCAGGCCAAGCGCCGGAGCGCCGGGGCGGCCCGGGCGCAGGTCGCCGCTGCTGCGCGCGATATTCAGCGCGCCTTGCAATTGCTGCGGCGTGGCTTGCAGCGACCATTGTCCTTGCAGCCGTAAGTCGCTGCGCCATTCGTTTTGATATTGCGGCAATAACCAGTTCAAACTCACTTGCCGGGCTTCGCCTTCGGTTTCCCATTGCTGCGGCTGCCAGCGCAGGCGCGTCAAGTGAATGCTGCCTTGCGCGGCGTCCATGTTTTTAGCGTTTTTGTCTTCTTCGCGCGCGCTGCGCAAGCGGTTGTTTTCGAGTAAATCCAGAATGATGTGCTGCGCCTCAAATTGGCGCAGGCCCTGCGCTTCCAGTTGGAATTGCAGCGGCGCGGCCTGGCGCAGATTGAAATGATGGCGCGCGCGGTTTTCCAGTTGCTTTAATTGGCCGCGCCATTCCCAGCGCAGCGGGGCGATTGCCTGCGCGCCGCCTTGCATGGCCAGGGTGGCGCGCAGCGGGCGGCTGTCGGCCCCGTCGTGCAGACGGCCACGCACTTGCAGCTTGAGTTGATGCGCGCTGCGCTTGCCGTCCAGTTCCAGCTGGATTTGCTCCCATTGCTGATCGGGCAGCAGCAAATTGTCCAATTTGATTTGGGCGCGCAGCGGGCCATCTTCTTGCAACCCCGGCCAGTCAAATTTGAATTCGGCTTGCGGCAGTTGGAAATGTTGACCCCAGCTCAATTTTTGCGCCTTGCCCTGGGCTTGCGCCAGCCAGGCCGGCCATTGCAACCACCATTGCGGCGGGCTGTGCGGCGGCAGCGCCAGACTGCCTTGGGCGTGCAGTGCGCCGCCGGCCTGGCTGCCGAGTTGCGCCACTTGCGGCAGTTCAGCGCGCCAGCGCAGCTGTGCGCCGGGGGCGCCCAGTCCGCCTTGCGCGCTGATGCGGTTGGCGCCGGCTTGCGCTTCCAGTTCCAGCACGGCCAATTGGCGCGCGCGCCAGTCCACTTTGCCCTGCAGGCGCAGGGCTTGTTTATTCCATTCGCTGCCGGGCAGGCTGTGCGCTTCGATTTGCCATGTTTCACTTTGCAGCGCGGCCTGGGCCTGCCATTGCAGATTGAGTTGCGCCGGCGGCGCGCCGGCCAGGCCCCAGGCTTGCAAGCCTTGCGCCTCGCCTTTGGCTTGCAGCGCATACGGCGCTTGCAAGCCGAGTTGCGCTTCCAGTTTCAGTTGGGCGGCTCCCTTGGCTTGGGTGGGGCGGATATCCTGTCCCTGTGCTTGGATGATGAGCTGGCTTTGTTGTAATGAGCCGCGCAATTCGCCTTGCGCTTGCAGATTGCCGCTCCATTTTTCCAGCGGCGGCAGGGTTTGCAGTTGGTTTAAGGCCAGTTCCCAGCGCAGGCGGTGTTCTTGCCCGGCGCTGCTGGCTAACTGGCCCTGGGCGTGCAGGCGGTGCGCGCCGAGTTCCAGATTGGCGTCGAGCTGCAGCGGGCTGCCGGCCTTGGCTTGCGCCTGGATCGCGCCGCGCAATTCCTGCTTCCATAACTGGCCCGGCAGCAATTGCAGTTTCGCCTGTCCCTGCCATGCGGCGCCGGAGGGGGCGCTGCCTTGCGCGTCCCAGCGCGCGTTGACATCCGCCGCCGGAAAATCGCCCCAGCGCGCCGGGTTCCAGTGTTGCAATTCGCCTTGCAATTGGAAGGCGCGTGCGCCTTGCAGGCCGAGTTTGCCTTGTGCTTGCAGATTGCCGCCCGGGGCTTGCAGGCGCAGTTGCTGCAGTTCCAGCGCTTGCCGGCTGGCCTTGCCGCGCGCTTGCAGGCTGGCGCCGCGCAATACCGTGTCGTCGCGTAATTCGGTGCGCCAGGCTGCTTCCTGCCAGCTGTTTGCGCTGTCGGCTTCCAGCCAGCCGTGAATGCGGGTCGGCCGCATTTTGCTGTGCAAGCCTTGCAAGTCCAGCCCTTGCGCATCAAAGCGCGCTTGCATGCCGGCGGCGTTGCCTTGCGCCTGGCCGTGCAGGCTGCCGCCGCGCAGGAAGCTGAATTGGGCCTGACTGAGTTTCCAATCGGCCTGCAGGCGTTGTTGCGCATCGCGTTTCAGGCTGGCTTGCACGGCGGCCTGCAGCTGTTGCAGCGGCAGGCCGTGTGCTTCCAGCCCTTGCGCTTTGTGATTGTGCAATTGCAGGCGGCCTTGATAATGGCGCTGGCCGGCTTGTCCGGCGCTGTCTTGTAGAGCGAGGTCGAGGCTGAGTTCGGCTTGCGGCCAGGCCGGGTCAATCTGCGCCGGATTCAAGCCGGCGGCTTTGATGTGCAGTGATTGCAGCGGCAGCGTGGCAAAGCTTTGCAGGCTGGCGCTCACTTCGGCCTGGGTCTGGCGGCTGGCGGCCTGGCTGAGCTTGGCGCGCCAGCGCATTTCGCCCAGATTGCCGTCGCCGTCTGCCTGCAGGCGCAAGGCCGGGTTGGCCAGTTCCAGCCCGCTGCGCAGGGCGAACGGGGCTTTGGCTGCCAATTCGAGCTGGCCGCCGAGTTGCCAGCTTTGCCCATGCAGATGGGCCTGGGCGGAAAATTGCTGCAGCCTGATCGCGCTGTCATCGGCTTGCAGGCGTGCGGCGATGGGGCCGGCTTCCAGTCGTTTGCCGTGATCGAGCCAGACCAGGCGCGCCAATTTGAGTTGCGCCAGATTGAGCGGCAGCGGACTTTGCAAGCTGGCCGGCATGCGCGCCGGGCTGTGGTCAGGCAGCAGCGCTTCGAGGTCGAGCTGGCTGGCTTGCAGCGCATCAATTTCCAGGCGCGCGCGCAGCAGGTCGGCGGGGCGCCAGTCGAGTTCCAGATTGTGCAGCGTGACGCGCCAATGCCGGTTGCTCCAGCTTATGCGGCCAATTTTCAGGGGGCCGTATAAAGAACCCTGGATCTGTTGCGCTTGCACGCCGTGTTCTTGCAGCAGGCGCGGCAGCAGCCAGGCGGCGCTGGCCGGGCGGCCCAGCCACCACAGGGCAAAGGCCAGCAGGCTCGCCAGGGTCAGGCTGCCAAGCAGCAAGATGCGCGGCCAGCGCGCGCGCGCTGGCGGGGCTTGGTGTGGTGTGCTTTCCATGTGCTGTCTCAAAACGCCAGGCCAAGAGAAAAATGCAGGCGCGCTTTACGCACGTCGCGGCCATAAGCCCAATCCAGATTCACCGGGCCGACCGGGGAATTCCAGCGCGCGCCCACGCCATAGCCCATGGCCGGGCGCAGCTGGTGGATTTGATTGCCGGCGTTGCCGCCGTCGATAAAGGCGGCGCCGCCCCAGCTTTTATTGATCCAATGTTGATATTCGATGCTGCCGGTGAGCTGATAGCGTCCGCCGGTCAGCGCGGCGCCTTCGCGCACGCCCAGTTCCTGCCAGCCGTAGCCGCGCACCGATTGGTCGCCGCCGGCGCGGAATAAGAAGCTGGCCGGCACTTGTTCGGTATTGCGTGACAGCACGGCGCCGGCTTCGGCGCGTCCCAGCAACAAGTCGCGCGGGCTGAGCGGCCAATAAGTTTGCAGGCGCAAGTTGGCGCGCGCAAACGGCACGCTGCCGCGCAATGGCAGCAGGGACAGTGTGCTGGCGGCTTGCAACAGATAACCTTTGCGCGGTTGCAGGAAGCTGTCCAGTTTGCGCCAGGTGACTTGGTAGGAGAGCGGCAGCGAGAGGGTGGATTGCGGCGCCAGTCCTTCGGTTTCGCGCCGCTCGGCCAGCAGTTCCAGGCCGAATTCGCGTTGCAATGCCTGTGCGCCCCAGGTGCGGGCGACGCCGATGCGGCTGGTGTGGGTGCGTTCGCCGTCGAGTTTGGTGTGAATGCTGGCGGCGCTGATGCTGTCATGATAGCCCTCGCGCGTGGTCGGCCATTGCAAGCGGCCTTGCCATTGCTGTTTGCGGCTTTCCAGCAGCAGGGCGGTTTTGGCTTGCTTGCCAAAAAACATCAAATCTTCCAGCGTCAGTTGCACCCGCTTGCCGGTATTGGTGGAGTAGCCCAGGCCGGCATCGACTTTGCGCCGTTTGTATTCGTTCAGGCGCACCAGCACCGGCACCACGGCGCGCTCTTGAAAATCCATTTCCTGGACAAAATCGGCTAACACCACTACCGAGCTGTAGTAATTGCTGTCTTGCAATTTTTGTTGCAGGTCGAGCAAGGCTTGTTCGTTGTATTCGGCGCGCGTGACAATCGAGGTGTTGAGTTGATCGACCATGCTTTCAGGGTAGCGTTGCGCGCCTTCGGCATGGATCACGCCGAACACCACTTCCGGCCCGGTTTCCAAAATCAGGGTCAGCTTCACGCTGTTGCTTTCCAGGTCAACCTGGGCTTCGCTTTCTTTGAGCAAAATGCGCGGATAGCGCCGCATGCCGGCTTTGCGCACCAGGGCGCGTTTGGCGGCTTCCCAATCGGCATGGCGAAACGCCGAGCCGGGCAATAAATCCCAGTGCTGGCGGAATTCATTGGCTTCTTCCAGTATCTCGCTTTCCGGGCCGCCGGCGGGTTTGCTGCGCAACACATTCACTTGCGACACCATGAATTGCGGCCCTGTTTCGATTTCAAAGCGGATTTGCCAGGGGCTTTGTTCGCGTTGAATGCCGGGCGTGACTTTGGCGGCGTAATAGCCTTCAGTTTGTAACAATTTTTGGATTTGTGCGCTCGCCTGGCGGTATAGGCGCATGGTTTGCGCATTGTCCAGCTGCGGGTGGCCGCGCCAGCGCAGCAATTCCAGATTGTCTTGCAAGAGGCTGCGCAAATCGCCGGCGCCGCTGAATTCCACCGTGAAATCCGGCCCTTGCGCCTGTGCCTGCAGGGCGCAACAGGTGAGCGCCGCCAGTGCGAGGCGGCGCCAGGCTGGAAAGTGAGAAAAGGCAGGCATGCTGTGCGTGGGTGAAAGAAAAATGCAAGTGTGCCATGAATGCGCAGGCGGGATGCAACGGATTGTGACAGGCGCGGCGCGCTGTGCCTGGCGCATCAAGCGCTGGCGCAGCTCTGGCCGGGTGTGTGGATTTGTGTTTATCCGCAATCGCTCCACACTTCTGTTTTACAATACCCCATCCCAGATAAGTCAGGGCGCGCATGCGGCGCGGCAACCCGGCATCACTCACATTACTCACCCAGGAAGACAGCAAATGAGCGGCTATACCCAGAAGAACCGGCAACTTACCGTCACCACGCCCTTGGGCGATGATGTTTTGTTTATCAGCCGTATGACGGGCAAGGAGGCGCTGGGCCGCTTGTTTGAATACCGGGTTGAGATGTTCAGCGAGAAAAAAGATATCGATTTTGCCAAAATGCTCGGCAAAAAACTCACCGTCAAGCTGGAATTGCCGGACAAGAGCAAGCGCGAGTTCAATGGCATTGTGACGCGCTTTTCCTGCAGCGGCGGGTTTGGCGAATTCACCCATTATGTGGCGGAAGTGCGGCCCTGGTTCTGGCTGCTGACGCGCACTGCCGATTGCTTTATCTTCCAGGATATGACGGTGATCGAGATTTTCAAAAAAGTGTGTCAGAAAGCCGCTTACGGCGGCATGGCCACGCTGGAAGTCAAGACCGAGCTGACCTATGAAAAAATCCCGTATTGCGTGCAGTACCGCGAAACCGATTTCGTGTTTCTGTCGCGCCTGATGGAAAAATACGGCATCTATTATTACTTCAAACATGAGGGCGGCAAGCATACGCTGGTGTTGTGCGATTCGTATGGCCCGCATGTGAAGACGCCGAAGTATGAAAAAGTCAAATTCGCCACAGATGAAACGCGCGACCGCGCTGGCGATGAGCGCATGTATTCATTGGTGGCAAGCGGCGAAGTCCAGTCTTCCAGCGTTTCTTTGAACGATTTTGACTTTGAAAAAGTGATGGCTTCGACCAGCGGCAGTCTGCGCGTGAAAGAGACCATCGCCGCCGCGTTTTCCCAGCCGGCCTATGAAATGTATGACTATCCGGGCGGCTATATCACCGCAGACAGCGGCAAGCAGATCGCCAAGGGCGGCATCGAAGCGCTGCACGGGCAGTGCGAAGCGATTATGGCGGACAGCAATGCGCGCGGCTTGAGTTGCGGCGCGATGGTCAGCCTGATCGAACATCCGCGCAGCGATTTGAATAAGGAATATCTGATCACGGATATTTTCTACACCATGGAAACTGATGATTTCCGCGCCGGCCACAGCGGCGGTGCGCCGCTGGTGTTTGGCGCGCATCTGATCATGTTGGGCAAGGAGCATCGTTACCGCCCGCTGCCCAGCACGCCGCGCCCGCGCGTGTACGGGCCGCAGACCGCGATTGTGGTCGGCAAATCCGGCGAAGAGGTGTGGACGGATAAGTATGGCCGCGTCAAGGTGCAGTTCCATTGGGATCGCGAAGGCAAGAATGATGAAAAGAGTTCTTGCTTTGTGCGGGTGGCGCAAAGCTGGGCCGGCAAGCGCTGGGGCACGATGTTTATCCCGCGCGTCGGTATGGAAGTGGTGGTCGAGTTCCTGGAAGGGGACCCCGACCGCCCGCTGATCACCGGCTGCGTGTACAACTCAGACAATATGCCGCCTTACGATTTGCCGGCCAATCAAACCCGCTCCACCATGAAGACCAATTCGTCCAAGGGCGGCGGCGGCTTTAATGAATTGCGCTTTGAAGACAAAAAAGACGCGGAAGAAATTTTTGTCCAGGCCCAGCTGGATATGAACACCATCATCAAACGTCACGAAACGCGCAAGGTCGGTTTCGAGGCGAAAGATCCGGGCAATCAGACCATCGAAATCAAAAACGATCAAAAGCTGGAAGTCGGCAATGATCAAACCGTGCACATCGTCAAAAATCAAACCGTGAATGTGGATGCGGATCAAACCACGCATGTCAAAAAGAATCAGTCGCTGACGGTGGACATGAACCAGAATGTGAAGGTGAATCAGGCCAGCACGACCGAGGCGATCAAATCGCTGGAGTTGAAAGTGGGGGCCAGCTCGATCAAGCTGGAGCCGGCCAAGATCACCATCAAAGCGCCGCAAATCTCGATTTCAGCTGACGCCACCGCTGAATTCAAGGCCGGCGCGAAAATGGATATCAATGGCGGCGCCATGCTGACGGTGCAGGGCGGTTTGGTGAAAATCAATTAAGGGGAACCCAGTGCGCATCCTGCCTTTGTGTTTATTCTTAGCCGCCTGCGCACCGCCGGCCGACGCCGGGGCCGGCGCCTCTGCTGCGCCGGGCGCCGCAGCGGCGCCAGCCGGCCCGCCGCCCGGTGCGCGCGGCAAGCGCGCCGCGCCGCCCGAGGTGGCGCCAGTGCAATTGAATGGCGTGACATACCGGGTTTTGCATTGGGGCCGCGCGGAAGGCTTGCCGCAAAATGGCGGTTATCTGGAAGCGCTGGATGGCAAGGGACAGCGCTTGTGGCTGGCGCAAGTGTTCGCCGGCGCGCGCAATCCGGCGCTGGAAGGCGATGTGCAAGACGTGTTTTTCACCGAACTCAAGCTGGCCAAGGATGGGCGGCGCTTGTGGTTGCGTGATGAACAAGGGCGTGAATTTTTGTTTGATCCGGCCACGCGCAAAGGCGCGCCGGCCCCGGCCCCATGAGTACGCAGGATCTGGCGGCGATCCGCTGGGAATGGCTGGCGTTTGACCAGTTCAGCCCGCACAGCCTGTATCACACCCTGGCCCTGCGCAGTCAGGTGTTTGTAGTGGAGCAGGCTTGCCCCTATCTCGACCCGGATGGTCTGGACTTGCAGGCCATGCACTTACTGGCCTGGGATGAGCGCGCGCAGCCGCAATTGGCGGCCTGCTTGCGCGTCTTGCCGGCGGGAGTGAAATACCCGGAAGCGGCGATTGGCCGGGTGGTGTGCGCGCCGGCCTGGCGCGGCTGCGGCCTGGGGCGCGCATTGATGCAAGAAGCCTTGACGCGCTTAAGCCCCGGCGGGCGCAGCCCGGCGCTGCGGCTGGCGGCGCAACATTATCTGCAAGCGTTTTACGCCGGATTTGGCTTTGCACCCTGTTCCGGGGTGTATGACGAAGACGGGATTGCGCATGTGGACATGTTGCGCCCGGCGCGGTAAACCTTGCCGGCAGGAAAATGTAAGGCGGCGCCGGGTCTGATCCAGGCCGGCATGGCCGCGTTGCAGGCTGGACATTGCGCTACAATTCCCGTTTTACTGTCTTGTTGTGGCGTCGCTGTGGCTGCTGTTTGCGCCGCCTTCCCGTATCCCTTTCCGCGCTGTGTCCGGCGCGGCTTTTCGATGGAGATCTCATGAAGAACGTATTGACTGCAACCGGCCTGACGCTGGCCGTTTTGTTGTCCGCTTGCGGTGGCGGCGGTTCCAGCACCCCGACGCCGACGCCGACTCCCACGCCGACGCCGACTCCGACGCCAACCCCGACGCCGACGCCGGGCGGCACGTCGATTTCCAGCGTGACGCCGGACAAACTGATGTATGGCGCGAGCGTGAAATTCACCGTCAGCGGCGCCAATCTGGGCGACAGCCTGAGCGCAGCCTCCACTTCCTGCAGCGGCATGACCAAGGTGGCCGGCGGCAGCGCCACGCAGCAAGTCTTTACCTGCACCCCGACCGCAACCGGCGGCATTACCCTGAATTTCAGCAATGGCGGTTTAAGCTCGACCTTCGCTTCGGCGCAAACTGTGCCCTTGCCGCAAGTCACCATGAAGACCAGCCTGGGCGATATGGTGTTGGAACTGTATCCGGCGAATGCGCCGATTTCGGTTGATAACTTCCTGAAATACACCAAAGATGGTTTCTACACCAATCTGATTTTCCATCGTGTGATCAGCACCTTTGTGATTCAGGGCGGCGGCTTTGACAGCAATATGACGGCCAAGTCCACCACTTATGCGCCGATCAAGCTGGAATCCAAAAATGGCTTGAGCAATGTGCGCGGCACGCTGGCGATGGCGCGCACCAGTGATCCGAATTCCGCCACCTCGCAGTTCTACATCAATGTGGTGGACAATCTTTCGCTCGACGGCAGCACTGCCGGCGTGAATGGCTATGCGGTGTTTGGCAAAGTGTTGACCGGCTTGGATGTGGTGGACAAGATCAAGGTCGTGCCGACCTCAACCAAGAATGGCTTTACCGATGTGCCGGTGGCGCCGGTGCTGATCACCAGCGCCACTCAGACCCAGTAAATCTTGCTGTGCTGAAAACGCCCCGCTTGCCAGCGGGGCGTTTTTCATTCCGCGCGCAGATTTTTGCCGCGCACCAGGGCGATGCGCACAATTTGATTGCAGACGGTGCGCGCATGCTCCATTCCCAGCATTAAAAACAGACGCGGCAGCAGCCGGCTCTTGATAATGCTTTCCACCTGCTCCGGATTGAGCGTGTTTTCACGCAAGGCCGGTTGCACCACATCATCAATCGCCAGCGCTTGATCAACATAAGCGCTTTGCTGCGCCGCATTGGCGGCGGCGAAATGCGCTTCGCCCAGGCACAGGCGGAACAAACCGTAGTAGGCGGCAGCGCTGCGGCGGCGCTGGAAAATTTCCGGCAGGGTGTCAATCTGCCGGCTTTGCCATTGCTGCTCAAGTTGCCGCCACAAGGCATGCTGTTGCTGCCAGTCCTGTCCCGCTTGCGCAGCGCGCTGCAGCGCTTGGGCATAACGTTGCTGGAACAGCTGGCGCGCATAGGGGTCGTCATCCAACTCCTGTTCCAAGGCCAGGCGCAAACGCTGCTTGCTCAGTTCCGCCTCGTTTTGCCAGCGCTCCGGGCTCCAACTGTGGTCTTCCTGCACATTTTCTTGCGCGCTCATGCCATGTCTTTGCAAACAGGTGGCGCATAACTGCAGCAGGCGCGGATCCGGGCTTTGATTCGCATCTTGCAGCGCGCGCCGGTACAGCAGACTGAAAAAACGCAGGCTTTGCAAATGTGAATCGAGTTCGGCGGCCCCGGCTTCCTGCTGCGGCAGGCGGCTGCTGAGTACGCTTTGCAAGGCCCAGGCGTAGTTGGCGAAGGCTTGGCAGAAAGCCTGACGCAATTTGTGCGATTGATCTTGCAGCACTTGCGAGCTGTATTGCGGCAGCAGGCGGCAGCGCAAGTGTTCGCGCAATTTATCCGTCAGCAAGGGATGCGTCGCTTCCAATGAAAACAGGGCGAATAATTGTTGCTGCAAAGGGGCCAGTTGTTGCCACAGCTGGCGCGTGGAATGCAGCAGGCCCTCCAGATCCTGGCGCGGATAGCCGGACAGCAATTGGGTTTGCCAGCCGCGCGGCGCGCGCGCGCTGTCGATTTGCGCCAGCTGGCCGCGATAATCAATCAGCAGCCCGTATTGTTTTTGCGCATGACGCCGGTTACAGCGATGCAGCACATCCAGCAGCATATATTCCGGCAGAACGCCATCCAGATACTGCACCGCAAGCGCGGCCCCGGGCGCGCTTTTTTCCACCACCACCAGCAAATCAGGCCCATGCGCAGCATGGAATTCCTGCAGGGTTTGCCGCTCATACTGTTCAAAATTGTCGAAATGGCTTTCGATTTGCGCCTGCCATGCCTGCAACAGGGCCGGATCTTCCGCGCCGTCGCCTTCCGCGATTTCCGGCGCCGCCAGCAACAGCGCGCTGTGCGCCAGGCCGCTGGCTTGCAGCAAATGCGCCAGCCGGATCGCCGCGCTTTTATTGCGGCACAAGACCATGCCTTTCAAGCCCGGCGCGGCGGGACGCACATGGCGGCTGAAATGCAGGGCGATATCCAGCGCCAGCACGGCGTCGCGCGCATCTGCCGCCATCTGCTGCAGGCGCGTGAGCAGGGCCAGATTCAATTCCCGCTCCGCCGTTTGCATATCGTGCATGCTGGCGGCCAGCCATTGCGCCCCATTCACCGGTTGTGGCGGCAAGGGTCTTTCTTCATATTGCAGCGGTGCGATTAAGCCGTCCTGCAATGCTTGTTGCATGCTGTAGCGGTGCAAGAGCGGGCCTAAAGCGTGCTGATCGTATTCGCGTTGCAGCAGGGCGCTGCCGGAAAACGCCAGGAAGGCGGCGCGCGGCAAGGCTTTTTTCATGCGCGCGTACAGTTCGGCGTGCGGGCCGCGCAAGCCTTCATCCAACAGCACCACCAATTGGTGGCTGGGGTTGTAGCACAAGTCGAGCGCGGCGGCGGCGGCGAAGCGCTGCACCTGGGTAAACACAATCCGTTCATTGCCGGAACTGATGCGGCGCGCCAATTCATGCCCGGAGCGGCTTTTGCCGCGTTCGCTTTTGCCGCCGCCCAAACCGCAATGCTGGAACTGCAGCGCCATTTGCGCTTCCACTTCGCTGCGTTCGCTGATGATCAGAATACGGCAATCTTTCAAGCCTTCATGCAGCAGCATGGCGCGCGCCAAAAACGCCATGCACATGGTTTTCCCGGCTCCGGCGGCATGCCATAGCAAACCGCCGAGGCGTGCGCCGCGCTCATTGCGCTGGCTGATGCGCTCCAGGCAGGAGCGCACCGCAAAAAATTGCTGGCTGTGCGCCGCCAGCCGGCCTTGCCGCTTGTCGTGCAACATATACGAGGCGAGAAACTCCAGCAGGCGCGCCGGTTGCAGCAAGCCCAGCACCAGGGTGTGCGCCTGATCCAGTTGCTGCTCTTCCTGCCATAAGCGTTTGAGTTGATTGCGCTGCGCCAGACTCAGCTCGTTTTGCAATTGGTTGCGCACTTCCATGCTCAACGGGGTGTTCAAGAGGCGCTGTAAATATTCTTCGCTGTATTGCTCTTCATGCCAGCAAGACCAGTGCGGCGCGCCGCTGCAGGCGTAGCGGCCACTGTGCGCGCCGAGCGCAAACAAAAGCTGGGCGTGGCCATACAAATGGGCCAGTTCATGCGCTTCTTGCAATTGCTGATGCTGCGCCATGGCTTGCTCCAGCTGTTGCGCATCGCTGGGCGCGGCGGCGTCGCCGGTTTCAATCAAGGCCAGCGGAATCCCGTTGACGAAACACACCAAACCGGCTTGCCGCACATGCTTGCCCTGCGCTGCGCACATCTCAAACATATCGCACACTTCATAGCGATTCGCTTTGCGGTTGTGCCAGTCGATAATCGGCACCGTGGGCTGATGTTTTTTGCCATCCGGCAGAAATTCAGTGATTGTCACGCCCAGCCGCAATTTGTCATACAGCTGCGCGCTCATGCCGGCTACGCCCTGTTGCAGGGACAGGCTGCTGACTTCACGCACGATTTGCTCAATCCCGTTCGGGGTCAGCAAATGCGCTTGGCCATTGTGTTGATAGCGCCGGCTTTGCAATACTTCCACCAGACTGCTGTGCAACAGCGCCTGGCGGCGGTTGCCGCGTTTCGCCAGCGCCTGTTGCGGCGACAGATAATGCCAGCCGAGTGCGCACAGCAGATTCAAGGTGCGCAGATGGCGCGTGCTTTGGTTGCCGTCGGTATGCATGGCGGCAGGTTGGGAATCGATTGCGTTGGACATGCTGTCTCCCCTCAGATGAAGTGCAGATAAGCATGTTAGCCAGCGCAATCCGCGCCAACAATGCAAGAAATCTCATGGTTTTTGCCGGCGCACACGGACACTGGAAGCGGCTGGATTCAGATCTCTGTGCGTTGAAACGGCAGGGCGCCGGCGATAAAGCGCTCAATCAATTCCATTTTTTGCTGCAGCAAGGCGGCGCGCGCCGCGTGTTCCAATTGCAGTCTGTGCGCCGCTTGATTCAGGCTGGCGCTGATCTCCGTTTGCGCTGGCGGCGGCGGCAGCCAGATCTGTAAATCATGCAATTGCTTGCTGCTGAGCTGCGGATAGCTGGAGCCGGCCACCAGGCTGGCGATTTGCTGCTGCAAAGCGGCCCCGAACAGGCTGTGATACAGGAAATCGGTGCTGATCTGCGCTCCCGGCGTGAGCACCGCCATGCCGCTGGAGGCGATGCAGCCCTCATGTTCCGGCAGGGCGCGCGCCAGCCCCTGCAGATCAGGCCGCACCAGCGATAACAAAACATCGCCGGCATGCACCACGCGCCGCGCGCGCGCCGGCGCATCGGCTAAGCTGTGCAGATCCGGCGCACGCCAGATGTCGCCTTGCTTTAAGTGTTCAATCCGCAAATAACGGATCGGCTCTTGCGGCGGCCATTTGCTGCGCACCAGCGATTCGGCGTCGATTCGCACCGCATCGCCGAGGCGGACTTGGCGCCAGCCCTGATCGCTGCGCGGGCGCAGCAAAAAGTGTTGCAGATTGGCTTGTTGCTGGCGGCTGTTGGCGATCAATTCATCACTGGTCTGCAGCGCCGCATCCCAGCACTGCAAGGCGTCCACCATCACTTGCTGCTGCGCCATAGGCGGCAGCAAGACCGGGAATTGGCGTAATTGACTGATGCTGATCGAGGCTAAGCTGGTGCTGCGCTTGCCATAGCGCAAAAAGAAGCGCCGGCCATGGCTGGAGGCGGTCAGCGCGCTGAGAAAGTGCGGCAGCAATTGGCTGCGCTCGGTTTTCACCACAAACACATGATTTTGATGCACGCAGGGCGCAATCTGTCCCTGCCAGACATCGCCGCGCCCGAGCATGTCGAAATTTCCGCCCTCGGTCAGCAGCACATCGCCGACCGCCAGCGCATAGCGCGCGATTTGCCTGGGATCTAAGCGCATATGCTTGATGTCTTGCAAATCGAGATAACCGTCCTGCACATTGGCGACCCGGATATACGGCACCTCCTGCGCCGCCGGCGGAGTGTGCCGGCTCAGCGCCAGACCGGTGCGCACGCATGCTACCTGCTCCAGCGGCGCCATGCGCCAGCCGGGCGGCAAGGCCGGACAATCTGCCTGCATCAGCCGCCCACCACTTTCAATTCCTGCGGCAGAATGCCGAGTGCGCGCAAATGTTGATCCATTTCTTCTTCCAGAGTATGCAATTGGCGCTGCAATAAGGCGCGTTCTGCGCGCAGACTCAGGAAATCAGTCTCAGTCTGGTCTTTTTGCGACAGCACATAGCGCGAAATATTCAGATTGTATTCATTGCGCGCCAGTTCTTCCTCATCCGCCAGCCAGGCGTACCCCGGCACGCTCTGGCGCGCTTGCACCGTGTGCAAAATCTTTTCAATGTCGCAGGGCCGCAATTGGTTTTGATTTTTGCCATCCTGATAGGCGTTGCTGGCGTCGATAAACAGCACATCGCGCCGCTGCCGCTGGCGTTTGAAGAGCAAAATCGCGGCTGGAATGCCGGTGCCGTAAAACAGCTTTTCCGGCAGCCCGATCACCGCATCGAGCAGGTTTTCCTGCACCAGCTGGCGGCGGATCAAGCCTTCCGCCGCACCCCGGAACAAGACCCCGTTCGGGGCCACCACCGCCATTCTGCCAGTGTCTTGGCGCATGCTTTCAATCATATGCAAAATAAAGGCGTAATCGCCCTTGGTGCGCGGCGGCAGACCGCGTCCGAAACGGTTCCAGGGATCTTCCAACAGGCTTTCATGGCCCCATTTTTCCAGCGAGAACGGGGGATTCGCCACCACCACATCAAAGCGCATCAATTGCCCATCGCGCTCCAGCAGCTTGGGTGTGCGCAGCGTGTCGCCCCATTCGATGCGGTGATTGTTTTCGCCGTGCAAAAACATATTCATCTTGGCCAGCGCCCAGGTCGAATTAATCGCTTCCTGGCCGTACAGCTCATATTCGCGGCTTTGTTCGCGCTGGCGGATCAGTTGCCCGCATTTCATCAACAGCGAACCGGAGCCACAGGTCGGATCGTAAATTTTCTCGCCGCGTTTGGGATCGACCAGCAACGCCATTAATTGCGAGATTTCCGGCGGGGTGTAAAACTCGCCCGCTTTTTTGCCGCTGCTGGCGGCGAAATGCTTGACCAGAAATTCGTAAGCATTGCCGATCACATCCAGCGCGCCAACCCGGCTCGGACGCAGATTCAAAACCGGCTTGGCGAAATCTTCCAGCAGATGGCGCAGGATATCGTTTTTCACCGCCTCCTCGCCCAGCCGGGTGGAATTGAAGCTGATATCGCGGAACACTTCGCGCAATTTGCCGGCGTTTTGCTCGGCGATCAGATGCAGCGCGCGGTCGATCCGCTCGCCATTGCCGGGCTGATGGCGCTTTGCGTGCAGACTGTGGAAATTCGCTTCCGGGGCCAGCACAAAATTTTCCGCCTGCATCAATTCTTCAATCAGCTCGGGATGTTCGCCGAACATTTTTTGATGCCCTTCATAATGGTCTTGCCACACATCCGAGATGTATTTCAAGAACAGCATGCTGAGCACATAATCTTTATAGACATTGGAATCGACCACGCCGCGAAAGGTGTCACAGGCCTCCCACACTGCGCGGTTGATCACATCTTGTTCAATCGCTTGCTGGTTCATGCTTTTCTCCCGGTTTAAGCTTGCGCCAACAGCAGCCGGCGCACGATGCCTTGCATCTCGCGTTCACGGTTTTTGCGCAGTTCTTCCAATAAGCCCTGTTCGCGCTTGTGAGCGGCGGCCAGAGCCAGAATTTGTTGTTGCCGCTCCAGCGGCGGCACGCTCAGCGGCAGCGCTTCCAAAATCCCGCGCCGGATCGAGAGCTGGTCGCTGCCCTCGGCATTGCGGTGCAAATACTCTTGCGCAGGTTCCTGATTGATTTGCCAGGCCAGAAAACCCGGCAGCAATTGCATGCTGCAATGCGGCAGCAGGCGGATCAGGAAAAAATATTGCGAACAGACCGCAGGCCCCGGCACATGCTCCAGATGCACCGCGAAATTGCGCGCGCCGCGCGCCAAAAACAAAATATCGCCATCGCGCAGCCAATCCGGTTTTTTACGTCCGCCCGGATTGGTGCGCGCCACCTGCGCCCAGGCCACTCCGTGCAAAGGGTTGACATCGCGCATTTGCACGGTCAACGCGCAGCCATCGGCAATTTCCGGCACACTGCCGCGAAACGGATGACCGGCGCGCACTTCAGCATACTCACTCAAAATATCCATATTGCGCCACCAATCGAAAATCTGCTCTGCAGCGGCAGAGCTGGGTAGGAAGTGCTTCGCTCAGGCCTGCGGCATTCTATTGCATCATTGAAGATGATGCAAACTGCGACGCGGCGTTTTTCTGGAAAAATCCATCACGCTCCTGACTGTTTTGCGCACGCGCCGGGACGCACAGGCAAGCCAACTATATGCCTTTTTCACCATCCGCCATGATTTTGCAGCCATGAGAAATCACACGATTTGTCAATTCCGCCTTGTGTTTTTTGGCGCGCTGCGTGGCTTTTACATCAGGCATGCAGTGATGCCTTGACAAGCACTGCTCCTGCTAGTGAAATGCAAGATGCCTTGCGCATTGCGCGCAGTATGCGGATCGCAATGCAAGCCCGGGTCTGGCCCCGGCGGCAATAATCGTGATCAACCGACGCAGCCTCTGCCGGCGCTGCGCCACAAGCGGGGGATGAAGATGCTGTCGAATATGAATATCGGTATTCGCCTGACCATCGTGTTTTCGGTCATGCTGACTTTGTTGGCATCGGTTACCGGACTGAGTTTATGGCGCATGCACGACTTGCACAACGATCTGGAGCAGTTGTCCAAAGTCGAATGGGAAAAAAGCAAACTGGCCATGACGGCGCTCGACAATGCGCGCGGCAGCATAGGCCGGGTGTTCCAGCAAGTGGCGCCGGGCGAATCCGGCGATAAAACCAAGGGTGTGGAGCGCTTGCGCGAGAATACCGCAAAATTCCAGGACGCCTTGAGCAAACTGGAAAAAGCGATGAGCGAGGCGGCGGGCCGCGCCAAGGTCGATAAAGCCAAAGCCAGCGGCGCCGCCTACATCACTTCCTACGGCAAGGCCTTGCAAGCCGCGACTGAGGGGCGCAGCGAGCAGGCCGGTTTTATCGCTTATGGCGAAAGCTATGCGGCCTTGCAAGCTTTCGCCAACGATTTGCGCGAACTCAATGAATACCAGCAAAAAGTGTTCGATCAGACCGCCCGCACCAGCGATGAAAACCTGGCGCGAACCAGCAAGATGGTGCTGGCTTTAAGCGCGCTGGCGCTGGTGGTCGGCGTGTTGGCGGCGCGCCGCGTCACTGTTTCCATCGTCAGCCCTTTGAACGAAGCAATCAATGTGGCCGAGCGCGTGGCGCAGGGTGATTTGAGCGTGGAAGTGCGTTCCAGCAACAAGAGCCAGTTGGGCAATCTGATCAACGCGATTGGCCATATGAGCAGCAGTTTGGCCACCCTGGTGGCCAAGGTGCGCACTTCCAGCGATGTGATTCAGCATACCGCGCACCAGATCGCGGCGGACAGCAGCGATTTGTCCGCCCGCACCGAGCAGCAAGCCAGTTCGCTGGAAGAATCAGCGGCTTCGATTGAAGAGCTGACTTCCACTGTGCGCCAAAGCGGCGACAATGCGGATGAGGCCAACCGTCTCGCGCTGTCGGCCTCGGAAGTGGCCGGCAAAGGCGGCGCGGTGGTGGCTGAAGTGGTGCAGACCATGGGATCGATCAATGAATCTTCCAAGAAAATCGTGGACATCATCGGCGTGATTGACGGGATTGCCTTCCAAACCAATATCCTGGCCCTGAACGCTGCGGTGGAAGCGGCGCGCGCCGGCGAACAGGGGCGCGGTTTCGCCGTGGTGGCGTCTGAGGTGCGCAGTCTGGCGCAGCGCAGCGCCAGCGCCGCCAAGGAAATCAAACATCTGATCACCGCCTCGGTGGAAAAAGTCGAAGTCGGCGCCAAGCTGGTGGATCAGGCCGGCGCCACCATGGAGGAAATCGTGACCTCGGTGCGGCGCGTCACCGACATCATGGGCGAAATCGCCAACGCCACACGCGAACAGGTCAGCGGGATTGAGCAAATCAATCAAGCCGTCAGCCATATGGACGAAGTGACGCAGCAAAACGCCGGTCTGGTGGATGACGCCGCCTCGCAATCCGCCGCGCTGGAACAACAGGCGATGCAATTGCATGATGTGGTGGCAGTGTTCAAGCTTTCAGCCGAACGGGAGCGCGAGAGCGCCGCCGCGCAACATGCGGCGCATGGCGCAGGCGGACATAAGCCGGCCCGGCTGGCGCCGCCGCGCCCGACCTTGAAGCGGCCTGCGCCAGCCCCAAGGCCCGCCCCGGCGCCAGCGGCGCGGCCGGCGCCGGCGCCGTCTTCCAGCTCGACCCAACACGACGGCTGGGAGGAATTCTGATGTCGGCAGGCGGGTGGCCTGTTACAATCCGGCTTTTTAAGCCCAGGCCGTGAAAACCAAAACCACCCGCCCGACTTCCGCCGCTGCGCGCCGTCCGCAACAAGTGCGCATTATTGGCGGCGCATGGAAGCGCACCCCTTTGCCGGTGCATGACGCAGAGGGCTTGCGCCCGACCCCTGACCGGGTGCGCGAAACCCTGTTTAACTGGCTCAATTTCTTATGGGAGCTGGAGTGGGAGCACAAGCGCGTGCTGGATCTGTTCGCCGGCAGCGGTGCGCTCGGTTTTGAAGCCGCCAGCCGGGGCGCCGCCCAGGTGGTGCTGTGTGAAAACCAGGCGGCGGCATGCCGCCAGTTGCGCGCCAATCAGGAAAAATTGCAGGCCACGCAAATACAAATTCTGCAAGGCGACGCTTTTCTCAGCAGTGCGCGTCTGCCGGGCGCATTTGATTTGATTTTTATCGACCCGCCGTATCAATTGGCGCTGTGGCCGCGCGCGCTGGAGAGTGCTTCCAAATTGCTGGCGCAAGATGGCCTGGTGTATCTTGAATTGCCTAAAACACAAGAAATTCCGCCATTTCTGGCTGATTGGACTATTGTGCGCAGCATGCAAGCCGGGATGGTGGCGTGTTACTTGCTGTGCCGCAATAATTGCAGCAGATTTGCCTGATTTTCGTGCATAATCGGTGTCGTTGCATGTCGTAGTTGTCCCATCATGCAGCATTCCCATCATTCCGTTTTGCAAAGGATACAGGATGGTCATCGCCGTCTATCCCGGTACATTTGATCCATTAACCCGTGGTCATGAAGATTTGGTGCGTCGCGCCTCCGGCCTGTTTGACACCCTGGTGGTCGGGGTTGCAGACAGCCGCAATAAAAAGCCGTTTTTCAGCATGGAAGAGCGCTTGAATATTGCACAAGAGGTGCTGGGACACTATAAAAACGTGCGGGTGGAAGGTTTTTCCGGCTTGCTCAAAGATTTCATCCGCCGCCATGACGCGCGCGTCATCGTGCGCGGTTTGCGCGCGGTGTCCGATTTTGAATATGAATTTCAAATGGCCGGCATGAACCGTTATCTTTTGCCTGATGTGGAAACCCTGTTTTTGACGCCATCCGACCAATACCAATTCATTTCCGGCACGATTGTGCGCGAGATTGCGGTATTGGGCGGCGATGTCTCAAAATTTGTGTTCCCCTCGGTCGAGCGCTGGCTGAAAAACAAGGTCGCTCAGGCGGAGTAAAGCATGGCCTTGATGATTACCGATGATTGCATTAATTGCGACGTCTGCGAACCGGAATGCCCGAATGAAGCGATTTTCATGGGGCCGGAAATTTACCAGATTGATCCCAATAAATGCACCGAATGCGTCGGCCACTTTGCCGAGCCGCAGTGTCAGCAGGTGTGCCCGGTTTCCTGCATCCCCTTCAACCCGGAATGGCGCGAAAGCCAGGAGCAGTTGATGGAAAAATATCATCAACTGCAAGCGGGCAAAGCAGTCTGATCTTGTGCCGCTTCAGGCGAATCCAGCCCGCAAGGCCGGCTTGCGTGAAGCGAAAATCCTGCGTCTGAAATTGCGTTGAACGGAATTTCTGGCGCACGGCATGCCATTTGCGCGGCCTGCGGCTGAGATTGCGCCAAGGTTTCGCCTGTCCACAAGCCGAAACGCTGCGAAGGCCCGGCGCTTGAAAAGGCATCACCGCAAGCCGGCAAATCCACTTGCTTTATTTCTTTATGGCAATTCCCGTTGCGCATAAGAAATTTTGCGCTATTATATGAACAGGCGGCGTTTTATTTCATTGCCGCCGCTGAAAAGCGCCAGCCGTATCGCGTTTTTCACAGCCTTCCCGTGCAGCCCTTCTCAATGCTGCGCATGTATGGATCGCCTGCTTGCGATCACAGTCGTAAACGGCCTTGAATCCGCCGGCATTTTTTCTTTGCAGCAAAGCGTAACAAGTCCCACAGCCAGAATATTGCGGTTGTTGGCTTTTCGTCTGAACAACAAGGGAGAAGCGCCATGAATCATGCAGTCATCAATCTTGCTGTTACAGCTGTAGCCCATCGGCGCGCGCCGACAGTTGGCATCGCGCGTCAACGGATGGAAGCCCGTTCCCGGGTATTGCCGGTGCGTCACGCCACGCATGCACGTTGGCGCGGCGCCTCACGCAGCAGTGAGGCTTGCATTGGCATCTTTTTATTGCGTCCAAAGCCAAGAAGGCCGGGGCCGCGCCGTTTTTAAGCAGGGAAGGAGAGCATCATGCGTGGCGATATCAAACGCATGTTGGCTTTGCCCCTGGCGACATTGTTCAGTTTCTGGCTGTTGGCTGGTTTGTGCATGGAGCGCCTGGGGGTATTGCAACAACAGGGCAGCGCACAAACCCGTGGTATTGCGCTGAAGGTGGATTTGCTGCAGCAGTTACTCAGCAGCAGCGATGCGGAAGAACAGGCTTGGCGCAGCTTGCACAGCGCCACCGGCATCCGTGCGCAGCTTGAAGCACGGCAGGAATTGGAACGGCAGGCTGGCTTGATCAAACGCATGATAGGTCAGTTGCACACGCAGCCGGGACAGGATGGCGATTTATTGCAAAGTCTGCAGGATACGCGCACAGAATATCTGCGTGCGTTGGCCGGTGGCGTTGCGCTGTCCCCGTTGCAAATGCACGCTGTCAGGCAGTCTTATTTCAACAGCATGCATGCGCTGTTGGATGTGTGCACCCGCCAATTGCAAAGGGCGGATGGAGTGTTGCAGCTGGAGTTTTGGCGCGCCTGCCAGTATGTCATGGGCGCCGGGCTGTTCTTGAGTATGGCCTTGATCGGGCTGAATGTCTGGCGCTGGCGCCAGGCGCAACGCGAAAAAACAGTTTGCGTTGAAAGTGGTTTGATGGATGCCGCGCAGCTGGCGCATCTGGCGATCGAAAAAGCCAGGCAGGGCGCGCGTCTGTGGTCGCAACAGCCGGGTTGGTCGAAACGCGGCGAAGTAGGGGGAATTTGACGGTTTCAGTCACAGGGGGCTGCCGTCTGTACATTCCCACCACGGGCGGCAGGTGACATCGGGGGGCGCAGGTCGCCCCCCTTTTTTTATTTCAACAGTATTTATTTCAACAGCGGGGCCAGGTATTTGCCGGTCACGCTGTCGGCATGCGCCGCCACCTGTTCCGGCGTGCCGCTGGCGATGATGCGGCCACCGCCGGCCCCGCCTTCCGGCCCGAGGTCGATCAGCCAGTCGGCAGTTTTGATCACGTCCAGATTGTGCTCAATCACCACTACCGTGTTGCCATGGTCGCGCAGACGGTGGATCACGGTCAGCAATAAGTCGATATCGTGGAAATGCAAGCCGGTGGTCGGTTCGTCCAGAATGTACAGGGTGCGTCCGGTGTCGCGCTTGGATAATTCCAGCGCCAGTTTCACGCGTTGCGCTTCGCCGCCCGACAAGGTGGTGGCGCTCTGTCCCAGGCGGATATAGCCGAGGCCGACATCGAGCAGGGTTTGCAGTTTGCGCGCGATTGCCGGCACTGCGCTGAAAAAGGCGTGGCTGTCTTCCACCGTCATTTCCAGCACTTCATGAATATTCTTGCCCTTGTATTGCACTTCCAGGGTTTCGCGGTTGTAGCGTTTGCCGTGACAGACATCGCATGGCACATACACGTCCGGCAAAAAGTGCATTTCCACTTTCAGCACGCCATCGCCCTGGCAGGCTTCACAGCGCCCGCCTTTGACATTGAATGAAAAACGTCCGGGGCCGTAGCCGCGTTCCTTGGCCGCCGGCACGCTGGCGAACAAATCGCGGATCGGCGTGAACAGGCCGGTGTAAGTCGCCGGATTGGAGCGCGGAGTGCGCCCGATCGGCGCTTGATCGACCGAAATCACTTTGTCAAAATGCTCGCCGCCCTGCACGCTGTCATACGGCGCCGGATCAGTCGAGGAGCCATACAGCTGACGCGCCATCAGCGGGTACAGGGTGTCATTGATCAAGGTCGATTTGCCGGAGCCGGAGACCCCGGTGACACAGGTCAGCAAGCCGACCGGCAGATTCAGGGTGACTTTTTTCAGATTATTGCCGCGTGCGCCTTTGATGGTCAGCATGCGCTCAGGGTCCGGCTTGGTGCGCTGGGCCGGCACTGCGATTTTCTTTTTGCCGCTCAGATATTGTGCAGTCAGCGACGCTTCATTTTGCATGATTTGCGGCAATGTCCCTTGCGCAATCACGGCCCCGCCATGCACCCCGGCGCCCAAGCCCATATCGACGATATAGTCAGCGGTGCGGATCGCATCTTCATCATGCTCCACCACCAGCACGCTGTTGCCGATATCGCGCAGATGTCGCAGGGTGGCGATTAAGCGGTCATTGTCGCGCTGGTGCAAGCCAATCGAGGGTTCATCCAGCACATACATCACGCCGGTCAAACCGGAACCGATTTGCGAGGCTAAGCGGATGCGCTGCGATTCGCCGCCGGAGAGCGTGTCAGCGCTCCGCTCAAGGGACAGATAATCAAGGCCGACATTATTCAAAAACTGCAGGCGGGCGACGATTTCTTTGATGATGCGTTCGGCGATTTCCTTTTTTGCGCCCTGCAATTCCAGGCGCTGGAAATAAGCCAGGCATTCGCGCAGCGGTTGCACCGAGATTTGATGAATATTGCTTTCCTGCGCAGCTATGCCGACTTTGACAAAGCGCGCTTCAATCCGCAGCCGCGCGCCGTGGCAGCTGGGACATTCTTTGCGGTTGATGTATTTGGCCAGCTCTTCGCGCACCGCCATCGAATCGGTTTCGCGGTAGCGCCGCTGCAAATTATTGGCGATGCCTTCAAACGGATGGTTGCGCACAATGCTGCGCCCGCGCTCATCCTGGTACACAAAGGGAATATTTTCCTTGCCCGAACCATGCAGCACAATGTCTTGCATGTCGACCGGCAGTTGTTCCCATGGCAGATCGAGGGCAAAGCCGTAATGCTGCGCCAGCGCTTCCAGGGTTTGGAAATAATACGGGTTGCGTCTGTCCCAACCTTTGATGGCGCCCGAGGCCAGTGACAGATTGGGGAAGGCGACGATGCGTTTCGGGTCGAAAAATTCAATATGTCCCAGACCATCGCATTCGGGGCAGGCGCCCATCGGGTTGTTGAAGGAAAACAGGCGCGGCTCCAATTCCTGCAGCGAATAGCCGCACACCGGGCAGGCGAATTTATTCGAGAATAAATGCTCTTTGCCGCTATCCATTTCCAGCGCCAGCGCGCGCCCGTCTGCCAGACGCAGCGCGGTTTCAAAGCTTTCCGCCAGACGCTGTTTAACATCCGGGCTGGTTTTCAGGCGGTCCACCACCACGTCAATCGTGTGTTTTTCCGTCTTTTTCAGCTTGGGCAAATCATCCACTTCATAGATGCGCGCCTCTTGCGTGCCGCTTTGCACGCGAAAGCGGATAAAGCCCTGCGCTTGCATATTCGCAAACAAATCGGCGTGCTCGCCTTTGCGATTCGCCACAACCGGGGCCAACACCATCAGCTTGGTTCCATCCGGCAGGGCGAGTGCGGCGTCCACCATTTGCGAGACCGACTGCGCGGCCAGCGGTTTTTCCGGGTGATCCGGGCAATACGGGGTGCCGACGCGGGCAAACAGCAGGCGCAGATAATCATGGATTTCTGTCACCGTGCCGACAGTGGAGCGCGGATTGTGCGAGGTGGATTTTTGTTCGATGGAAATGGCGGGCGATAAGCCTTCGATCAAATCGACTTCCGGCTTATCCATCATTTGCAGGAATTGGCGCGCATAAGCCGAGAGTGATTCGACATAGCGCCGCTGTCCTTCCGCATACAGGGTGTCAAAGGCCAGCGAGGATTTACCGGAGCCGGATAAGCCGGTGATCACAATCAATTGATTGCGCGGCAAATCCAGGTTGATATTCTTCAGGTTATGCGTGCGTGCGCCGCGAATCCGTATCGTATCCATCGCTGTCCATCCCAAGTGGCAAGGGCCGGTTGGCCCGGCAAAGCGGGTATTCTACTGTATTTTTAATCAGTGGGTTGGACTGGGCAACTGCCTTCAGGGCAATCGCATCAAACTGAGCGGTTTACTATGTCACAAAATGAATTCGTGTTACAGGTGTCAAAATTGGCGGACGTGCATCGTGTGCGTTTGCGCAGACGCCAATGCGAAGGGGCGAGTGGCGCCCGTTCGCTGCCTGTGCATACTGGCGGCCGTGTTTTGGCGTAAGCTAAGCCGCAAGAAAGACAATGCGCATGCGTGGCGCCATCTGACGGGCCAACACGGTTTTACGTGCGCGACGTTTGCGGGCGACCTGCCGGTGCGCCCCTGCGCTGCAGACGCCGCGGCCCAAATCACGCATTTGGATGCGTTCCAATTGAGCGGGATGGGGCAATGTAACGCGCAGCTTGGTTGAGATATTAAAACGGCTGGCGGCAAATTAAAGCTCGGCCCGAACAACAATAGTGCCAGCAGCCATGTCGCCAAGACGCATACGCTGTCGCCCAAACGCAAACAATGCATCAATGACGAAGAGAACATGCGAGAAATTACGCCAAAAGGAATTGGTCCAAGTGCACGACAGGCCGGATTTTATTTGCACCACGCGAATCCCAAGAAGACGTTTGCCGACACTCTGCCCAGGGATGGAGTCCCGGAGTAAGAAGTAGGCGAGCCAAAGAATGATATACCCGATGGCGTAAAATTCATTCGAAAAGAATCGAAGTGGCGCCAGGACAAGGGACAAAGCAATGCCAACTCCCACGGTGTCGATTGCGAACGCGACAAGGCGCGCTGCCAGCGGGGCGAGGCGCTTGTCTGCTTCTGATTGCGCTGCTTTGGCCTGCACAGCACGGGCGCGCGCAGTTCTGGCATGGTCTGCAGAAACTCCGCGCTTTGCCAGAACTTCATGCAAGACGAGGCGCGCCTCATCTGTAAGATCCTCGCGCGCTATTTCCAGCAGCACATCAGTATGTTGGCGTTCGTAGTGTTCTCGTAGTGGCTGCATGATTCAAAGGAAAAAAATCCAACTGTTTGTATTCAGAGTATGGCCTGACGCTCAAAGTCAAGGGCGATGTGCAACATAATCGGGCTCGCTCTGAAACTAATTAAAAAATCATGATAGATTGTAAAGTTAGGCGATGGAAATGGCTAGGGGCGACAACCCACTGAGTGGGTAGCCGCCTCCGTGAATTAGCCGTTAGTCCAGCAGGCAGAAAAAGATTTTAAAGAGATGCTTAGGGAGCGGGAGTTGGTGGTAATGGCGCTTGCTTAAGCGCTTCGCGCGTTGTGGGCGCCGAAGGCGAACCGATGCAACGATAATTAGGCAGCTTGATGAATCAGCAATTTAAAAAATGATTGATGATTTTAAAGGCGCGGAATGAAAACAGCAACAAGCCCACCATGGACGCGCGCCGCCGGCTGCGGGATAATGCCGGCTTTGCCCTCTGCTTCCTGTTTATTATGTCCATCCGTCTCATCGTTGGCCTCGGCAATCCCGGCCCGGAATATGCATTGACCCGGCATAACGCCGGTTTTTGGCTGGTCGATAATCTGGCCAACAGCCTGCCCGGCTGCCGCTTGCAGCGCGAAAGCCGCTTTAACGCGCTGGCCGCCAAAACCCGCATCGCCGGCGAAGAAGTCTGGCTGCTGCAGCCGCAAACGTATATGAATCGCAGCGGCCAGAGTGTGGGCGCGCTGGCGCGCTTTTTCAAACTGACGCCGGAACAGGTGCTGGTAGTGCATGACGAGCTTGACATGCTGCCCGGCGTGGCCAAATTGAAAAAAGGCGGCAGCTCGGGCGGCCATAATGGTTTGAAAGACATCACGGCGGCGCTCGGCAGCCAGGATTATTGGCGTATGCGGATCGGCATCGGTCATCCGCGCGTGTTCAATTTACAGCAGCCGGTGGCGGATTTTGTCTTGCAGCGCCCGCGTCCCGAGCAGTTGACGGATATTGAAAAAGCGCTGGAAAAATGCCTGTCCGTGATTCCGCAACTGGTGGAAGGGCGCTTTGAGCAGGCGCAAATGCAATTACACACAGCATGAGCGATTTATTGATACTGGCCGGGCCGCGCGCGCGGGCGCTGATTGCGCGCGATGGCTTGCAGGCGGCGCAGATTGCCGCCATTCCCGCTGCCGCCGGCGGCCCCAAGGGTTTGATTTTGTCTGCGCTGGATCGCTGGCTGTTTTCCACTTGGCTGCCCGGCGCGCCGCGTGAGCGCAGCCTGATCGGCGCTTCGATCGGCGCATGGCGCATGGCCGCCGCCTGTTTTCCTGATGCCGACGCCGGCTTGGCCGAATTGGCGCAGCACTATTGCGCGCAACATTATTCCGCCAAACCGGATCAGCAGGAAGTCACGCACAAGGTTAAGCAATTGTTGACGGATTGGGTTGGCCCGCAGGCGCAGGCGATTTGCCAGCATCCGCATTACCGCTTGCATATTCTGGCGGTGCGCGGCTTGCGCGCTTTGCAGTACGCGCAGGAACGCAGCGCGCAACGCGGCGCTTTCGGCGCTGCCGCGCTGGCCAATCTGGGTTCGCGCCGGGCGCTGGCGCGGCATTTGGAGCGGGTTTTGATCAGCGATGCGCGCGATGATTTGTCCTGGCTGGGCTGGCAGCGCGGCTTTGATGCTTTCCACAATCAGCGCGTTACGCTCACGCCGGAAAATTTGCGCCAAGCCCTGCTGGCTTCCGGCACGCTGCCGCTGATCATGCAAGCCGTGCCGGACATCGCCGGCGCTGCGCCCGGCCTGTATTGGGATGGCGGCATGATCGATTATCACTTAGCCTGGCCCTGGCAGGGTTTGGGCGCGGATGAGCTGGTGTTGTATCCCCATTTCACCACCCAGGTGACGCCCGGCTGGTTTGACAAGATATTGCCGTGGCGGCGCCATCTGCCGGCGGCGCAGCGCGCCTGGCTGGAAAATATGGTGTTGCTGGCGCCCGGCCCGGATTTTGTGCGCCGCCTGCCGCGCCGCAAGCTGCCCGACCGCAAAGACTTTCAATTCCATGGGCAAAACCATCTGGCCCGCGCGCGCGATTGGCAGCGCGCAATTGATGAAGCGCAGGCTTTGCGCGACGCCTTGATGGAATTTATCGCCAGACCTGACCCGAAACGTTTATTGCCTTTGTGAGGTGTTGCGCCAGGTCTCACGGCGCCGGATGGAGCGGGTTTTGTGCATGGGCGCAGATGCGGCCATGCGCGCGTGCGCAAGCTGCGCGCATGCAGGATGGGCCATTGGCGGCGCGCGCTAACCAGGGCGCGCGCGCGGCGGCGGGTAATTCCATCAGCCAGGCGCAAAAACAGCCGGCTAACAGCGGATCAGCGCTTTCAATGCAAACTTGCAAACGCTGCTCCAGGCTCACCGCTCCGGCTTGCGCCGCCAACCATAACCATTCGCGCCGCGCGGCCGCATCGGCTTGCGGCTGCAAAGCGCGGGTGCGCAGCAGATCCGGCGCTTGCAATAATAATTGCTCCACTTCCCATACTGCGAAACGGTGTTGTTCGCGCTGGCAATGATGCAGGGCGCGCAGGCGCGGCCATTGCGCCAGCCAATCCGCCGCATAGCGCGTCTGCAAATGCGCCCGTAAAGCAATCCGCGCCGCCAGCCGCACTTCCGGGGCCCAATCATTCAAGCGCCCGCATACGCCGGGAATGAAGCGGGCGTCGGGACAGGCTGCGCTGGCCGCCAGCGCAGCCTCGCGCACCCAGCCGTTGACATCTTCCAGCAGTGGCAAGAGTTGGGCCGGATTGCGACAGGCGCGGATGGTGGCGCACAGATGCGCCAATTGCGGCGTATCCGGGGCCGGCAATTGCGCAGGGCGCAAACAGGGCGCGCCCCGCGCACGCCAGCGCGCAAACCAGCCCACGGCTTACTCCACCAGCCGCAAAAACGAATTCAGCATATGGAAATGGTCTTCAAAGAATTCCGTCTCCAGCGCCGCCAGATCCTGTTCCGGCATCCAGCACACATGGGCCGCATCATCCGACGCCGTCACATCCGGCAATTGCGCCGTGCCCAATTCAAACAGATGCAGGTGGCTGATGGTGCGCCCGCGTTGTGAGCGCTCAGGGTGATCAAATACGCGCACTGCGCGGCAGGCGTCTTGCAATGAAGTCGGCAAAACGCCGATCCCGGTTTCTTCATGCAGTTCGCGGATCGCCGCCTGCAACAGATTTTCATGCGGGTCCAAAAAGCCGCCCGGCAAGGCCCACTGTCCCTTACCGGGGAAGCCGCCGCGTTTGATCAGCAGCACATGGCCGGCGGTGCGCACCAGCGCATCCACGGTGACAAACACTGGCGCATACGGGGCATGCCGCCAGGCTGCTTTGTAACGCATTACTTGCGCATGCTCTTGCGCCAGCGTGGCGTAATACGGCAAGCGGCTCCAGGCGCGCAAAAATTGCTGCACCGGCAGCGGAATCAGGTTTTGCAAGACCGCCAGTGAGATATCCAAATCCTCCGCCTCAAAATAAATCTGGCGGATGCGGGTGGCGTCAATATCCGCCTGGCGCGGCAGGGCTTGCAAATCCCAGCGTGGAAAATGGCGCAAATAATAGCTCGACTCATCTTTGAAATGGCCGAACAGCAAGACCTGTTGCGCATCCGGGTAATGTTGCGCCAGCGCCGCCTGCACCGAAGCGGCCCAGCGCTGATCATCGTAATAGTCGCGCAGCGGCGCAAAGGCTACCCGCGCGCGCTGCTCCACTGTGAGGCAAGCGTTGATCATGGCGGCGCGCTCTTCCCAGGTGAAAGGGTTTTTCGCATTGCGCGCCTGATGCGCCGTGCCCAGCGCCAGCAAGACATGCGGCGCGGCGCGCAAAGCATGTTGCAACAGCGCTAAGTGGCCACTGTGGAATGGTTGAAAGCGCCCGATCAACACGGCGACCGTATTTTGATTCATGTGCTGTCCCTTTCAATATTTTGCCGCAATCGGCATTTGCCGCCCGCTGCCGAAAGCGCGCGGGCGCACGCGGATAATCGGCGGCGCCTGGCGCCGTTTATATTCATTGCGCGCCACCATCGCCAGCACTTTGGCAATCAGCTGTTTGCCTTCATCCGTGCGCGCCAATTGCTGCACCGCCTGGCTGGCTTGCCGCCCCTCGTCTTGCGGCAGGCGGCGGCCTTCGATATGCCATTTCAAAATCTCATCCAGCACTTCATACGGCGGCAGACTGTCACTGTCTTTTTGATCCGGCGCCAGTTCCGCCGAAGGCGCTTTATCCAATACCGCCTGCGGGATGATTTCCTGGCCGGCCTGTTGATTGATCCAGCGCGACAGCGCATACACCTCGGTTTTATACAAATCGCCGATCAAACCCAAGCCGCCATTCGTGTCCCCATACAAAGTGCAATAGCCGACGCTGATTTCACTCTTATTGCCGGTGGTCAGCAGGAGCGCGCCAAAGGCATTGGAAAATTCCATCAAAATCGTGCCGCGCACCCGCGCTTGCAGATTTTCCAGGGGCAGACCGCGCAGCGGCGCATCAAACGCTGCCTGAAAACCGGCATCATATGCCTGCACCAGTCCGGCAATCGGGTGGTGATATAACTTCACGCCTAAGCGCTGACACAGCAAAACCGAATCATCCACACTGCCGCTGCTGGAAAAACGCGAGGGCATGGTGATCGCGTACACATTTTCCGGCCCCAAGGCTTGCACCGCCAGCGCCAGCGTCAAGGCCGAATCAATCCCGCCCGAGCTGCCCACCAAGACGCGCTGAAAACCGCAACGCCGCGCATAATCGCGCAAGCCGAGAATGATTTGCTGGCGCATGAATTCTTCGCGCGCCAAACCCTCCACCGCCGGGCTTGTCAGCGCGCCGCCATCGGCGCGCATAAAGTGTCCCTTATCAAAGGCCAGTACTTGAAAATCTTCGGCGAAACGCGCCGCCTCAAACACAATCCCCTCTTTTGGCGTGACTGCAAACGAGGCGCCGTCAAACACCAATTGATCCTGGCCGCCGACCTGATTCACCCACAGCAGCGGCAAACGGGTATGGCGCGAAGCGGCGGCGAACAGACTGTGGCGCAAGGCGCGCTTGCCGATGTCTGAAGGGCTGGCGTTGATGCTGATAATCAAATCCGGATGCGCCGCGCGCAAGGCGTTGAAAGGATTCACTTTGTAATCCGCACCCTGATCATTCCAACCGTCTTCGCAAATCAAAAAGCCGACCCGGTGCGTGCCGATTTGCATCACGCTGGCGATTTCCGGGCCAGGTTCAAAATGGCGGCGCTCATCGAAAATTCCGTAAGTGGGCAGCAATTGCTTATCGTATTCCAGCACGATATTGCCGCCCTGAATCGCCAGCAGGCTGTTATGCAAAGGCTTACCCGGCCCGCGCGACTTGCGCACTGTCCCCAGCACAATTGTCAGCTTGGGCAGTTTTTTGGAAGCGCGGCGGATTTTTTCGAGGGCGCGCTCCATGCGGTGTAAAAAGCCGATATCTTCCAGCAAGTCGCCCGGATAATAGCCGCACAAACTCAGCTCAGAAAACACCATCACATCGGCCCCGGCCTGCGCTGCGCGCAATAACTGCGCCAGCATCATTTGCACATTGCCGTCAAAATCGCCCACTGTGAAATTCAACTGGGCCATTGCAATCTTCAACATCACATTCTCCTCATGCGCTGTGGCCAAACACCTGGCGCAAATAAGCCAAAAAGGTGTGGTCCTGGCACAGCGTTTTACCTTGCGCATCGGACAGCTTGGCTACCGGCTGGCCATTGCAGGCGGTCAGCTTCATCACCACATTCAAGGGCGTCAAGCCGACATCATTACTTAAATTGGTGCCGATGCCGAAACCGGTTTGCACCCGGTCGGCGAAGTGGCGATACAGCCGCAAAGCGCCGGGCAAGTCCAGGCCATCGGAAAACACCAGACGCTTGCTGTTGGCGTCGATGCGCAGCGCGGCGTAATGCGCCAGCGCTTTTTCACCCCATACCAGCGGGTCGCCGGAATCATGGCGCAAGCCGTCAAACAGCTTGGCGAAATACAAATCAAAGTCGGCGATAAATGCATCCATGCCGACCACATCAGTCAGCGCCACGCCCAAATCGCCGCGATATTCCTGCACCCAGGCTTCCAGCGCGGCTTTTTGAAAATCGCGCAAACGCACGCCGAATGATTGAAACGCTTGCAGATATTCATGCGCCATCGTGCCAATCGGGGTCAGACCATGTTTGTGCGCCAAATGCACATTCGAGGTGCCTTTGAAATACTGCGGCACAGCTTGCGCCAGCGTGGTCACGACTTCCTCCTGCCAGGGGCCGGAAAAACGCCGCCGCACGCCAAAATCAAAAAACTCAAATGGATGTTTGTGCGTCCCTTGTTGCGGCAATTCCTGCAGCAGCGCGATTTTGGCCTGCAAGCGGCGGCGTCCTTCGGCCAAAGCGGGAGCTTGATCAAAACGGCGGAAATACACGCCGTTGACGATGTACAGCACAAAAATCTCAAAACCCATCACATGCACCAGCGGCCCGCGTGCGACGATTTGCAAACGCTCGCCATCGCTGCTGACTTGGATGAATTTACGCTGGAAATGGAAGATTTCGAGAAAATCGACAAAATCGCTTTTCATAAAGCGCAGGCTGCGCAGATAAGCCAGTTCCGCATCGCTGAAACGCAAGCTGCACAAATGATCCAGCTCGCGCTCGACCTCGGCGCGCAAATCGCTCAGCGGAAATTGCGGCTGGTTGCGGCAGACGAAGGCATATTCCGCCTGCGCTCCGGGGTGGCTGTGCAATAAAGCCTGCCACATGGTGAATTTATATAAATCGGTTTCCAGCAGGCTGGTGACGATGGGCGGATACAGCATGATGCGCTCCTTGCTTGATTTATGCGGCGGCCAGACTGGCGCGCAGGCTGTCGCAAGTGGCGATGCGCACCCCTTGCGCTGCGCAGCGCTGTAAAAATTCCGCATACTGCGCCTCAAACCCGGCCACCGCGCTGATCGCATCGCGCAGCAGGGTCAGCCTGGGCGCCAGTTGCGGCGCATATTGCAGCAAATGTTCCACGCTGGCTTTCACGCAATGGCTGCCGGCCTCGCCGGCCACAATCAGATGCTCTGCTTGCGCTAATGCTTGCAGCAAGGCGTGGTTCAAGCCGGTTTCCGGCGCATCTTCCACGGGCACTTCAGCGCACAGCGCGGAATAGTGTTCGGTCAAGGGATGCGCGCCTTTGTGAATCAATTGAATGCTGCGCGCGTGTCTATCTTCCCAGTCATTGCAGGCGTGCAGCAAATCGCTGTGAATCGCCTGTCCCCATGTGCCGATTTGGCAGTGCACCGGCCAAATCATTAATTGATAACGGCCTTGCGCATCGAGCTGGCGCAAATAACGCGCGACCCACTCCGCCTGTTGCGGCTGGCGCGGCCGCCAGCGGCCCTGTTGCAGATCGCTCAGGCTGATTTGGGTGAAGGGAGGCGGGTTGTGGCCGGCGGCGTCTTGCCAAAAACCGGGGTGGGCGATATCGATGCGGTGATGGGAATCGAGGGTGATGCTGATGGCCGCGAAGGCGTTGCCGCTGCTGTGCAGCAATTGCGCCAGGCGCTGCATATCGGCGTGTGCGCCGGGCACCGGCAAGGCCGGCTGCGTTTGCGGCGGCAAACTGGCGGCGGGCAGATCGCAGAAATCGTTTTGCGGATCAATGATCAATAAATGCGTGCGCATGATATTCCTCTTTTCATGAAGCGCTAAGCGCCCTTGCGCTTGCAAGGATCTTAGCCTGTTTGCAAGCAGTTTGAAAATCAAACTGGCATGAGGGCAGTCTAGCTTACTTAGTTTAATTTTGCAACTAAGTGATTTCATGAATCCTTCCCATCGCAGCGGTATGACGCAGCTCTGCCTGCAGCGGCCAGGGCGGGCCGCCTTGCAAGCTTGAGACAGGGCGTTGGAGGTCAGGTTTTGCGTTGATGGCAGTGAAATGGCAAAACCTTGCAGCGGGATGCGCGTTAATTCATGCCGCGCTGCGCCAGCCAGGCGGCAAAATCAGCATGTTTGCGCAAATTCTGGAACTGCGCTTCATGCAACAGCGCTTGCACTTGTTCACCCTGGCCGTTTTGCAAAGCTTGCTCCAAGGCGCGCATGCAGCTGTCAGCCTCGCCGCTCTGCGCGTATAGACGCGCCAGCGTCAGGCTGGCGCTGCCGCTTTGAATTTGTTCCGCCAGCTCGGCGGCTGCAATCGCGGTCGCACGCAATTCTGCGCTGCGCGCCGGCTCCCAGTTCGCTTGCCGCAATAAACTGGCCATTAATTCCTGGAACGAGGCCTCATGCAATAATGCTTGCACTTGGCCATCCTGGCCGCTCTGTTCGGCCTGCTCCAGGGCGCGCAAGCAGGAATTCAACTCCCCATCCTGGGCGTATAAACGCGCCAGCGCCAGGCTGGCGCTGCCGCGCTTGATTTGCTCGGCTTGTTCGCCTGCCGCGCGCGCCGCTGCGCGCAATTCCGCGCTGTGCGCCGGCGCCAGTCCGGCTTGCTGCAATAAGCTGTGCATCAAGGCCAGCGCTGCCGGTGCAAAATCCGGCGCGCTGTTGAGCGCTTGACGGAATTTGTCTTGCGCCAACTGCCATTTTTGCAAAGCCTGCGGCGCCGCAGTTGCGGCTAAAGCCTGTCCCTGTGCTTGAAGCGCATAACCCCAGCGCTGTAACACCAGATGGTTGTCGGGCATGATTTCGTGTGCGCTGGCGAATTTTTCATGGGCCAATTCCCATTTCGCCTGCGCCGCTGCAGGATCGCTGGCGGCCAGGGCCTGGGCCGCATGCGCCAAGTCTTCGCCCCAGTGACTCAAAGCCTCGTACATATCCGGCTTGATGTGCAGGGCGGCGCCGTATTTTTGCGCCGCCTGAGTCCATTTCAATTGCGCCTGATTGCTGTCGCTGTGCGCCAGCTGGCTCGCTTCATCTTCCAGTAATCTGCCTTGGCGCAGCAATGCCCAGGCCGCCACTGTCCGCTGGCGCTCCGTCGGGTGGGACAGTCCTGCGAATTCGCGCAGCAATTGTTCAAGCTTGCCGGCCATCAGCAGCGCCATCAAGTCCACGCTTTGATCATCATGGCGCGCGCGGCTGTCGGCGATTTGCCGGCGCAGTTCGGCATGTGCAGTGCGTCCCTCATCGCCGCCAGTGTCAAAGTCGATATGGGCGATGATTTTTTCAATATGCTCAAAAGGACGGCTTAGCAGCGGGGGCGGAAAGCAGTCCAGTTTTTGCGCCAGACCTTTTAAAAAATCGTCGGCATGCAGTCCGCCATGGAAATACGCTTGCTTTTCCGGGTTGCTCAATAATTTGTCGATCACAATTTGCGAAGGTTGCGCGCGGCTGCCGATCCAGTACAAACCATTGTCAAACACCGGCACTTCAGCCAGCACATCCAACAGCGGATCCGCCGCGCCGCTATAACCCAGCACCACCCAGATGCGGTGGGTGCCGGTGTTGGCCACAATTTGCTGCAAGCGCTGGCGGTGCGCCTGCAGTTCCGCATCTGCATTCAAGATGGTGAAACCGGTGTGTTGTCCGTTCAAATAAAACACCGAGCGCGGTGCGATGCGCGCCGGCTTGAATTCCTGCGCCACCGCCAAATCATACACCGCAGGAAATTCACCCACCATGGAGCAGGCGCGCATGATCAGCGGATCAAAGTTGACGGTCAGAATGCGGTCGATTTTGCGCAAGTGAAACATTTGCGCCAAGGCCAGATGCGCCCAATTCACTTTGGCCTGTTCCATATGGCGCGATAACAGTTTGCTGCGTTGTGCGCTGGTCAACTCCGCCATCACACTGTTATAACTTTTGTCGCGCGCGCGCGCATATGCGCGGGGAAAATCGCGTTCAATTTCCGCCAGCAGGCCGTTGGCCAGCGGAATCCCGGCGCTTTTCGAGGCGCCGGCCCCGATCAGG
Organism: Massilia sp. W12; assembly: GCF_037300705.1. Lineage (NCBI taxonomy): Bacteria > Pseudomonadati > Pseudomonadota > Betaproteobacteria > Burkholderiales > Oxalobacteraceae > Massilia > Massilia sp. W12. The sequence continues at coordinate 5,848,175 of NZ_CP147776.1, forward strand.
AAAACACATTCGCCATCGGCATGGCGGATCACTTCGGCAATATCGTCCAATGTGCGGCTGGCGTAAGCGCTCATGCGGTCTCCAAAGGATGGGAATCAGCTGGTGGATATTGTCCCATTGTAGGGGATCGGGCGCAGTTTGGCGTGTTTGATGCAGAGAAATGGAAGACTGTGTTGGTTGGATGAGGCGCAGATTTTTGCCGCCTGCAACGTGTTGTGAATCAGGCGGCTTGATGCATCGATGCGCGCTTACATGGCCATCAACAGGATGTGCAGCGGGCGCCCCCGCCAGTGCGCAAAAAACCGCCGGGGGGCCGGCGGTTTTTCAGCGCGGCGCATGCTTAACGTTTGGTCGCCACCGCCGGCGGCATTTCCTTGGCCAGCAATTGGCGCACTTGCGGCACCAGTTTGTTGTGGGCGTCCAGGAAGGCGGCGACAATCACCTTGGCTTCGTTGGTGTTGCTCCAACCCGCGCCGACCCCGCTCACGCCGCCCAGCGAAAAGCCGCCTATGCCCAGATCGGTGGCTTTGGCGGCGCCGGTGGCGGCGGCGATTTGTTCGGTGGTTTCATTGTCGGTCAGCAAGAGCGCGACTTGCGCTTCTTTAAATGTCACTTTTTCCGCCGCGCCGCTGAAATTCTGCAAAACCGGAATATGCGCCATCAGCGCGCCGATGCCGCCGCCGGCTTTGTTTTCCGAAAAGGTCAGGCTGGGGGTGAGCGTGTATTGCGCTTCGTAACCTTTGCCTTTATGTACGGTGGAATCTTTGCGGATGATGCCTTGCGCCTTTAATTCCTGTTCCTGAATCGTGGCTTTCAAGCCGGCGGCGCGATCGACCACGCGGAAGCAGCCGCTTTGTTGCGCTAACAGACGGATTAAGGGAATCGGCGAGGTCGGCAGATTGTAATGGCTCGATACGGTATAGCCATTTGCGTTTTCCACCAGCGCCAGGGTGGCGACCGGCGCATCGCATTTCACTAATTGCGGGCTGGCGGCAGTCGCGCCGGCAGGCCCGGCAGCCCCGGTGACGACCGAGCCGCCTTCGCCGAGTTCGGTTTTCTTTTGACCGCATGCAGCCAGCACAAGGCAGGCCAGGATGGCGCCAAGGCGCAGGAATGAAGGGGAAGTCATAAAGATTTGATGAAAAAAATTAAGAAAACTGCATCACGATACCATGCTTCTCTGGTTTTTTTCGCAGCTGTGTTCTTTATTTTTGAGAAAAAGCAATCTGTGTTGTTTTTCCCTGCGAATGAAAAAAAACCGCAGCATGGCGCTGCGGTTTTGGCAGGCGAGGGGAGCCTCAGGAGCCGATTTTGCCGCCGTCGTTTTTGGTGATGACGATGGTGGCTGAGCGCGGGCGTTTGCCGGGGCCATAGCCGACATTCGATGGCCATTGGCTGGTGTACTTAGTCGGATCGGCGATATTCGCCATCTTGGTGCTTTCGCCCGGGTGCTGGATGTTGACAAACAGCGCCTTACCGTCCGGGGTTTCGGCGATGCCGGTCAGCTCGCAATCCACCGGGCCGACCAGGAAGCGCTTCAAGGTGTCTGCGCTGGCGGCTTTGCCGACATAGGTGGTGACATCCAGTGTGCCGCCGGCGGCTTTCGGATAGCTCAACACTTTTTTGCCGCCATCGCCGACCTGACCCGGCAAGGCGGCCAGCATCATGCAGTTGGTGACATCGGTATAGGCGCCGTCGTCGGTTTGGATCCAGCAGATGCCGGTGGCGCGGCTGAAGGCCAGGCCGTCCGGGCTGGACATGTCCTGGTCGCTGGTGAGTGCGGACAGATTGACCTTGCCGGCATCGGCCCCGGCTTCTGCTGCGAACAGATAAATATCCCAGGTGAAGCTGGTGCCATTTGAGCCGCCATTTTCACGCATGCGCAGCAGGTGGCCGTTCGGGTTGCCTTGTTGCGTGCTTGTGCCTTTCATATCGGTGTAAGCACGCGGGTTGGCGGAGTCCGGCGCCAGTTGCGAGCCGCCCGAGGGTTCCACCCGGCGGTTGCTGTTATTCGTCAGCGCATAATAGATTTCGCCGTTGGCCGGATTCACCGAGCACCATTCCGGGCGATCCATCTTGGTCGCGCCCACAGCGTCCGCCGCCAGACGCGCATTCACCAGCACGTCGGCCTGATCGGCGAAGGCGTAGCTGGCGTAGGCCGCGATTTGCGGATTGCTGATGCTCAGCTCAACCCAGTCGCCAGTGCCGTCTTCTTTGAATTTGGCGACGTACAGCTTGCCATCATCCAGATATTTGTCGCCCATCGCCAGCGCGTCGCCGTTGGCGTCGGCGGCGTCCCAGTTTTTGTTCGACACATATTTGTAGATGTATTCATTGCGCGAATCGTCGCCCATATACACCGCCAGCGGTTTGCCGGCGGCGGGCAGGCCGAAGGCTGCGCTTTCGTGGGCGAAGCGGCCCAGGCCGGTGCGTTTTTTGCCCAGACGGGTTTTGTTATACGGGTCGAATTCGACGATATAGCCCATCGCGTTCATTTCATTGCGATAGTCTTCGCTGGCGGCGGCGCCGCTCTTGCTGATATTCCAGCGTGCGTATTTGTCATCGCTGCCGCCGCTTTCCCAGCCGTGGCGTGAGGCGGCGCCCTGGCTGCGGCCATAGCGTTTGAGCGAGGCGACGCTCTTGTCATTGGCGCGCGCCGTGTCGTCAGTGGCGCTGCGGGTGAAATAGCCGGCCCAGTTTTCTTCGCCGGTGAGGAAGCTGTTCCACGGCGTGCGCCCGGTGCCGCAGTTGTTCAGGGTGCCGCGCGTTTTGACGCCGGTGGGTGAGTATTTGGTGACCATCAGCGCATTGCCGCGCGCCGGGCCGGACAGTTCGATATCGGATAAGCAGGTGACGCGCGCGTTGAAGCTGGAGTCTTTCACATATTCCCATTTGCCGCCGTTTTTGCGCACTTCGACAATTGCGATACCGTGTGCGGCGGTTTCTTTGTCGATTTCTGCAGCCGGGCGCGGCAGGGTGGATGTGCCGCCGTTTTCGTGCATGAAGAAAGAACTCAGTTTTTCATCGGTGGTGGCTTCGTGGTTGATCGCCAGCAGGCCGCGCTCGTTTGCGCTCAAAGATGCTTTGCCGTCAGCGGACAGGCCAAACCATTCCATGCCGTCGTGGTGATCGCCGCTGCGGTTTTCAAAGCCTGTGTCCGTGCCATCGTTTTTATAGGCCGGGGTGGCGGCGTTGAGCGGATCGCCCAGGGCCAGCAGGACGCTGGCGGTGTAGCCTTCCGGCACTTTGACCATATCGGCCAGGCTCTTGGCCACGGCAGTAAAGCCGAGCAGCTTCGGTTCCGGCGCCGGCGGCGTCGGTGCGGTGACTGTGCTGGAGCTGCCGCCGCAGGCAGACAGACCGAGTGTGCCCAGAACCATGCCGGCGCTGCTGGCGATGCCGCCGCGCAAAAGATTGCGGCGGCTGATGCGGGCTTGCAAAACAGAGGAAAATTCCGGATTGGCGCTGTTGTTAAAGCCAATATCGTCGGGATCTACGCCAAGGGTGCGGGAATCGGAAGAGTTTTTCACGGCAGAGTCCTGTTGCAGGTGGGTAATAAAAACAGACCTGCATGCTATGGCGTTTCAGTGACAGGAAGATGACATCTGCAAAAAACAAGCCGCAAGGCGCGTGAGCGGCTTGCGGCTGTTGCGGCTGGCCTGCGGATCAGGACATGTGCTGGCCGCCGTTAATCGCGATATTGGCGCCGGTCAGGAAGGCGGCTTCTTCTGACGCCAGATAGGCGACCAGGCCGGCCACTTCTTCCGGTTTGCCCAGGCGCGCCATCGGGATTTGCGGAATGATTTTGGAATCCAGCACTTCTTGCGGAATCGCCATCACCATCTTGGTGCCGATATAACCCGGCGAAATGGTGTTGACCGTGACGCCTTTGCGCGCCACTTCCAGCGCCAGCGCTTTGGTGAAACCGTGCATGCCGGCTTTGGCGGCGGAGTAATTGGTCTGGCCGAACGCGCCTTTTTGCCCGTTGACCGAGGAAATATTGATGATGCGGCCCCAGTTGCGCTCCACCATGCCGTCGCACACCGGCTTGGTCATATTGAACACTGAGTCCAGATTGGTTTTCATCACATCATCCCAGGCCGCCTTGTCCATTTTCTTGAAGGTCATGTCGCGTGTGATGCCGGCGTTATTCACCAGCACATCGACCGGGCCGATTTCTTTGGTGATGCGGGCGATGCATTCCTGCGCCGAATCATAACTTGCCACATCGCATGGGTAAGCATGGAATTCGTGGCCCTGTTCTTTCATCGTCGCCAGCCATTCTTCCCATTTTTTATTGCCCGGGGAGTAGGTGGTGACAACGGTGTAACCGAGCGCCGCCATTTTGATGCAGATTGCTTCCCCCAAACCACCCATACCACCAGTTACCAATGCGATTCTAGACATTTGTTCCTCTGCCATGTTTTCAATGTTCACCTGTGCTTGTCACAGGGCCGTGCGCGGCAGGCCAGGGGAGGCCTGCCTTGGCGCAGCCGGCGGGTGGCCGGCTGCGCTGTTAATCCCGTTCCACGGCCAGCGCCACGCCCATGCCGCCGCCGATGCACAGCGAAGCCAGACCGCGCTTGGCGTCGCGCCGCCGCATTTCATGCAGCAGCGTCACCAGCACGCGGCAGCCCGAGGCGCCGATCGGATGTCCCAGCGCAATCGCGCCGCCGTTGACATTGATCTTGGACGTGTCCCAGCCCATCTCTTTATTCACCGCCAGCGCCTGGGCGGCGAAGGCTTCGTTGATTTCCATCAAATCCAGATCAGCATGCGTCCAGCCGGCTTTTTGCAAGCACAGACGGCTGGCCGGTGCCGGCCCCATGCCCATGATCGAAGGCTCCAGACCGGCGGAAGCGTAAGCTTTGATGCGCGCCAGCGGCTGCAAGCCGAGTTCGCGCGCGGTCGAAGCCGCCATCATCATAACTGCCGCTGCGCCATCATTGATGCCGGAAGCGTTGCCGGCAGTCACCGTGCCATTTTTGTCAAAGGCCGGGCGCAAGCCGGACAGCGATTCCAGCGAGCTGTCGGTTTTGATGTACTCATCCGTATCAAAGATAATACTGCCTTTTTTCTGCGGAATTTCAAATGGCAGGATTTCATCTTTAAATTTACCTGCCGCTTGTGCTGCTGTGGCCTTCTGTTGTGAGGCAAGCGCGAAGGCGTCCTGCTCTGCGCGCGAGATGTCGTATTTTTTCGCCACATTTTCCGCCGTGATGCCCATGTGGTATTGGTTGTACACATCCCACAGACCATCGACGATCATGCTGTCTGTCAATTTGGCGTCGCCCATGCGGAAGCCGTCGCGCGAATTGTTTAACAGATGCGGCGCTGCGCTCATATTTTCCTGGCCGCCGGCGATCACGATCCGCGCATCGCCGCACTTGATGGCTTGCGCCGCCAGATGTGTGGCTTTCAAGCCACTGCCGCACACTTTGCCGACCACAAACGCCGGGGTCATATCGGCCAGACCGGCTTTGATCACGGCCTGACGCGCCGGATTTTGCCCGCAGCCGGCGGTCAGCACCTGGCCCATAATGACTTCGCTGATTTGATCAGTAGCCACGCCGGTTTGCGCCAGCAGGCCGCGAATCACATGCGCGCCCAGATCGGCGGCGGCGATTTTCGACAGCGCGCCGCCGAATTTGCCGACCGCAGTGCGTGCGGCGGCCACAATGACTACATCTTCCATGTTTGGATTCTCCCTGAATGAATACAGATGGCGCGGGGGCGGCGCCGGGTGAAAAATGGTGTGTGCAAAAAAGAGCGGGCCGGCTGTAGCCGGCCCGGGGTGCGGGGATCAGTACTTGGCGCCTTTGCTGCCTTGCTTGCCTTTGGCGATATTTTCTTCAATCGATTTTTCCACCTGACCGGCGGCGGAGATCAGATTGGCTTCAAACGCTTCCACCGTTTCCTGGGTGGCTTTGGCCAGCTGGCTGACGCCGCTGTTGGCGGTGTCAATCAAAGACTTGATGAAGGCCACGCTTTGCGGCGTGCTGCCGGGGGCGTGTTTAACAGCGTCTTCCACCAGCTCTTTCACTTTCTTGCCGTTCAGGTGCAATTCTTTTTCCAGCACTTCAGCGTAAGCGTGCAGGGTGGAGGCCCAGATTTTGGCGGCCTGGCGCGAAAATTCCAGCGTGCGCACGGTGTTGACCTGGCTCAGTGCGGTGTAATACTCAATCCAGTCGTGCAGGTTTTTGACATCGCTGATTTTTTTCGAGGCGATGGCGATTTCAGCCATGGTGCCGCGCGTGGTGTGCAATTCGAGTTCGAGGAATTTGGCGGTGCCGCTGAAGGTGATTTCTGTCAGCGCAGTCGCCAGCGCCAATTGCGATTCCAGGTAGGATTTGCTGGCGTGGGAAAACAGATCGGTGCTAGAGAACATGGGAAACTCCTTGGTCGTGTTTGGATATCCATACTGCACGGTGGCTGCCCTGCCGCTGTTTCTGCCGCGCGCCGCGTGGACAGTCAGAGCGATTAGATTATAGCCTCCAATTTACGCGGATTGTGCAAAGCATCAAAATTTTCGCTGCAGCACCCGCTTGTACGCATTTCCCATTCGCAGGCCGGGTTTTGGCAGTGCGCAAAATACGCTTGCGGCGGGCTTTCAAGTAAAATGTCTGTTTTCGCTCTTTGCCTGCCAGGCGGACCACAGAAAACCGGGAAGTACGATGCAAAAAAGCCTTATGCCGCTCGAAATCAAGATCGCCACCGTGGTCGCGGTCACCGTCATATTGCGCGATTGCGCTATGGAAACGATCCATCAGGCGCTGGAGGAGATGAGCGGCGGCGCCAGCGATTTCTTTGACGATGAATTGGCCGTGATCGATTTGGCGCATATTGCCGACATGCAAGCGCAAATCGACTGGGTGAGCTTGAAGAACTTGCTAAAATCGTATGGTCTGAATGCTGTTGCAGTGCGCAATTGTCATCCTGAAATCCTGCCTGCGGCGCAAGCCGCCGGGCTGTCGCTGGATGCCAATAATGGCAAACCGCATGAGGTGGCGCATGTGACCCCGAGCGAGACGCCGCCAGCGCCGGAGCCGCTGCGCATCGAAGTGCCGGTGCCGGTGCCAGTGCCGGTTCCAGCGCCGGCCCCGGTGTGTGAGACGCTGATTATTGATACGCCGGTGCGCGCCGGGCAACGCATTTATGCGCGCGGCGCCGATCTGATCATCACTGCCGTGGTGAATAACGGCGCTGAGATTATCGCCGACGGCAGTATTCATGTGTATGCGCCGATGCGCGGACGGGCGCTGGCTGGCGCCAGCGGCAATAAGAGCGCAAGAATTTTTGCCTTTGCGCTGGAGCCTGAATTGGTTTCCATCGCTGGCATGTATCGCACGTTTGAAGATGGATTCCCGGGTAAATTGTCGCAGCAGCCGGTAGTGGTCAAACTGCTCGGGGAAAAGATTGATATTTCACCCGTGCCCATGCCGGGTGCGCGGAACTGAGCAACGCGGGGCGGCTGCACAGATCGCGCCTGCACAGGCGGGCCGGCAGCAGATATCCTATTTTTAAAGGAAGACTTTTGTGGCAAGAATCATCGTTGTGACATCGGGTAAGGGCGGAGTGGGTAAAACCACTTCCAGCGCCAGCTTTTCCTCCGGGCTGGCTTTGCGTGGACATAAAACCGTCGTGATCGACTTTGACGTCGGCCTGCGCAATCTGGATTTGATCATGGGCTGTGAACGCCGCGTGGTGTATGACTTGATCAATGTGATCAATAAAGAAGCCACCCTCACGCAAGCGCTGATCAAGGATAAGCATTGCGATAACCTGCATATCCTGCCGGCGTCGCAAACCCGCGACAAAGATGCGCTTTCTGAGGAAGGCGTGGAAGCCGTGTTGCACGAGTTGATACAAATGGGCTTTGAATACATCGTCTGCGATTCGCCGGCAGGTATTGAGCACGGCGCGTTGATGGCGTTGACCTTCGCCGATGAAGCCCTGATCGTCACCAATCCCGAAGTGTCATCGGTGCGCGACTCCGACCGTATTTTGGGGATTTTGCAAGCCAAATCGCGCCGCGCCCAATCTGGCGGCGAACCGGTGAAAGAGCATTTGCTGATTACCCGTTATGCGCCAAAACGGGTCGATGCCGGCGAAATGCTGTCCTACACTGACGTGGAAGAAATTCTGCGCATCCCGCTGCTTGGCATCATTCCCGAATCGGAATCGGTGTTGCACGCATCGAATCAGGGGAATCCCGCGATTCATATGAAAGGCACTGATGTGGCGCAAGCCTATGAAGACGTGGTCGCGCGTTTTCTCGGCGAAACGCGCCCGATGCGCTTTACGACCTGGGAAAAGCCCGGTCTGTTTCAGCGCATTTTTGGAGGTAAGCACTGATGGCTTTGTTATCCTTTTTGTTTCCCAGCAAGCCCAAGACCGCTGTTGCGGCCAAGGAGCGTTTGCAAATCATCATCGCACGCGAGCGCAATGGGCGCACCGGCCCCGATTTTTTGCCGGCCTTGCACAAGGAATTGATCGAAGTCATTTCCAAATACACCAAGGTGAATCCGGAAGACATCAAGATTTCCCTCGACCGTCAGGGCAATCTCGAAGTGCTGGATGTGAATGTGATTTTGCCGGACGCCCAATAAACCTTTGTCTCACAGGTCTTTCAGCGGCCATTTCAAGGCATCCTGCGCCAGCGCGGCGCAAGCTTGCACATGTTGCATGCCAAGCCGGTGCAGCATGGCGTAGCCCAGCGCGCCGGCGATCAGCGAACCTGCCAGCGGCGCCCATTTGCTGCTGTGGCGCAACAGCAGCTTTCCGCTGTGGCGTTGCAGCCACTGCATCAGCAATTCCCTTGTCAGCAATTTTCCGGCCAGGATGCCGCTGGCGGCGATGCCGGCCTGCAGCAGTTGCGCCTGTTGACCCGGCAGGCGCGCGATTTGTTCCGGGGTTAACCCAAACAGGTGGTTGATTTCAGTTAACATTTGGGCAAAGATGTTGAAATCGGCGAGTATATCGATGCCCGGCGCCGGCAGCAGAGAGATGGCTGCCGCCATGCCGGCGCGCTGTTTGACGCGGCGTCGCGCCAGCTCGCTGACATGCCTGATTTCCTCCTGTGTCGCTGGTATTAATACCCAGTCTGCTTGTCTTGATGACAGTTTCGTGGTCTTCATGGCGTTGTTGGTGTGAATTGGCAGGGCGGTTCTGCTGTTTATCTTAGCAGGCTGCTGGCGTGGAGTTTGTGTTGCGGTATGTAAGCCAGTATTTTGAATAGCATATTATTCAATTTTTCAACCTACTTTCGATGCTTCAAAGAAATCCAAGCAGCAGTTTTTAAGCGTTCATGGATGATACTTGTATCAGCTCTGGAAAATCGCTGCAGGCACTGTATATTGATAACAGGTGATGTTGCTGCAAAGAAATAAACGGGTGTCGAGAGCCTGCTGTCTGCATTGCCGTTTAAGCCGGCAACGCGGGCGGTGGAGATGAAATAATTTATTTGCACTGCGGATCATGAAGATAGCCGTCCTGGATAGCGACTTACAGCAGACCGGTCAGATCAGTCAGATTCTGGGCTCAACTGGTCACGAATGCCTGGTGTTTCAAGAACCTCAGGAATTGTTGCAGCAAATCAGAAAAGATGCATGTGATATGCTGATTCTGGACTGGCAGACAGCAGAGCCGGGCGCAGGTTTGATGCACGAGGCGCGCGCACTGCTGGGGGCGCAGTTGCCGGTGCTGATGTTGACCAACTACGTCACGGAAGACGATATTGTCGCCGGGATGGATGCCGGCGCGAATGATTGCATGGTCAAGCCTATCCGTCGCACTGAATTGATTGCGCGTGTGCAGGCCTTGCTGCGGCGCGCCTATCCGGATGCCTGCAGCTCGGAACAAATCCACTTTGGGCCCTATCAATTTGAGGTTCGCTCAGGCCGCTTGCTGGTGCATGGCAAGCCGGTGGATGTCACCCACAAAGAGTTTGATTTAGCGCTGCTGTTTTTCCGCCATATCGGACGCCCTTTGTCGCGGGCGTTTATCCACGAATCGGTATGGTCGCGCGAAGCTGAGATGGTCTCGCGCACCATGGACACCCATGTCTCGCGGGTGCGCAACAAGCTTTCCTTGCGACCTGAGAATGGCTACCGTCTGGCGCCGGTGTATTCCTACGGCTATCGGCTGGAAAAAGTGGGCGCGGGCGGCAAAGCATCTGAACGCGAATGCGCGCCGCGCAATTAAAGTGAGGGCGCGCACGCCCTCAGATTGTGCGAAGAGCGGCGGCGGCCTGGCGCAGGCCGCCGGGAAGCCGGCTTATTTGCCGGTTTTGGAAAAATCCCCGCCCTTGACCCAGACCAGATTGGCCGGTTTGAGCCAGCTGCGCAAAGCCTGATTCACTTGCGCCACCGTCAGGCTCTCCAGCTTGGCTTCCAGCGCCTTGGTGTGAGCCATGGTGCGGTCCACCCGCAAATCGTAGCTCAACAGCTGCGCCAGCGATTCATCCTGGGTGCGCTCCACCTGAGCGGCTTGCAGCAAGCCTTTTTTGGCTTCCTTTAATTCATCCACGCTAAAGCCTTTGTCCAGTGCGGCTTGTAATTCCTCCTGCATGGCGGCTTCCACTTTAGCGACATTTTCCGGGGCGCTGATGGCAAACGCCATCCAGGAACCAACCTCATACAGCTGATTGGCATTGAACATGGAACCCACGCCATAAGACAAGCCTTCTTTTTGCCGGATGCGATCGGCTAAGCGGCTGCGCAGTGCGCCGCCGCCCAGCATATGGTTGGCCAGCACCAGTGCGGGATAATCCGGATGCGAATCTGAGATCGCCAGCGGTAAGCCGAGCAAGAGCACGCTATTGGCTTTGTCAGGCGTATTCACGGTCAGTTTTTCAGGTTTGATGGCGGCTAACAGGGGAGCTATTCTTTCACGCTTTTGTTTGGACTTCCATGCGCCAAACAATTTTGTCAACTGCTCTTGCAGTGCTTTGGCGTCAAAATCACCCACTGCTGACACCAGGGCGGCGTCACTGCCATAAAACTCGCTATGGAATTGCTTGACGCTGGCTAACTCTATCGCCTTGCTTTCCGCCAGGCTTTCCTGCAGCGATAACACATGGCGCACATGGCCGGGCGGTGCGCCATCCATGCGTTGCTGATAGATGTTTTGCGCCTGGGCCATTGGCTCCGGTATGTTCTGTTCCAATTTATTGATACGGGACAGGCGGTATTTTTGGAATTCGCTCTCAGGGAAGGTCGGTTTTTGCAGAATCTCGGCGATTAAATCCAAGGCTTTCGGCAAATTCGCGCGCACGGTGCTCAGCGTGACATCGACATCATACGCGCTGCCGCCAACGCTTAATTGCGCCTTGAGTTTGGCCAACTCATCTTGCAGCTGTTCGCGGTTGTAGTTGGCGCTGCCGCTCATCAAGAGTTCGGCGGTAAATTGACCAACGCCGGCTTTATTGCGCAGACTGGCTTCACTGCCCATCCGTAAGTTAAGCGTCAGCGCAACCGTTTCGCCCTTGTTCTTTTTCGGCAACAAGGCCAGCTTCATCCCGTTTGGCAGTGTGCTTCTTTGCACCCGCTTTTCAATGCCGTCCGGGCTGCTGTCGAAAATTTCACCCTGCGCCTGCACCGGGCGGCCTTTGTAATGTTGCAGCGCGGCTTGCAAATCCGGCTTGGCCGGGATTTGTGTGCGATCGGCTTTTTCTGTGGGATAAAACAGGCCGACTGTGCGGTTATCCACCTTCAGATATTTCTCCGCAGCCGCCTGCACGGCCGGCAGATCGAGCTGTTCCAGTTGATCGCGCTGCAGGAAAAACAGGCGCCAATCGCCAGTCGCCAAGGCTTCAGTCAAGCCGATTGTCAGCTTGGTGGTGTCGGCCATGGTCAAATCAATGTCGCGCAATAATCTTTGTCTGGCGCGCTGCAATTCTTCCTGGGTGACAGGTTCTGTTTTAAAGCTTGCCAGCACCTTGTCCATGATCTGGCGCACGGTCTCCAGATTGCCATCCTTGGGCACGACCGCATTAAATATGCCATAGCCAGACTCCAGGTTGGCTGAGTTCTCGACCTCCACCTTCGACGCCAGCTTGCTGTCAACCAGTGCTTTATACAGGCGGCCACTGGGCGCATCGGTCAAAACGCCCATCAATACGCCCAGCGCCACAGAATCAATATGCGAGCCAGGGGCGAGGTGATAACCCATGCCCACATATTGGGTTCCGCCATTGCGGCGCACCGTCACACTGCGCTCGCCATTTTGCACCGGTTCGACGGTCCAGGTGTTGGACAGTTTGCGCTTGGGTTTGGCGATCTTGCCGAAGAGTTGATTGATTTGCTGCAGGACTTTGGCTTCGTCAAACTTGCCCGCCACCATCAGCATGGCATTGTCCGGCTGATAGTAGTTTTTATAAAACGCCCGCAAATTGGCGATATCGACCTTCTCAATATCAGAGCGCGCGCCGATGGTGTCCTTGCCGTAATTGTGCCAGTCATATGCGACCGAGCGGATTTGCTGATTGGTGATGCGGATCGGGTCATTTTCACCCATCTCAAATTCATTACGCACCACGGTCATCTCACCCTTTTGGGTTTCGTGGTTCCACAAATCGTTTTGCGCGATGGGAGAGTTCACCATGCGGTCAGCTTCCAGCGCCAGCATGGTGGAGAGATTTTCGGCATTGGCCGGGAACACCGCATAATAGTTGGTGCGGTCCAGCCAGGTGGTGCCATTGAATTGGGCGCCAATCGCATTCAGCACTTCGACAGGCGTGCGAGTGCCTTTTTTCAAGCCGAAGTTGGCGGTGGGCTTAAACAATAAATGTTCGAGTAAGTGCGCCATCCCGGTTTCGCCATAATTCTCATGGCGCGAACCGACCATATACACGATATTGGTGGTGATGGTGGGTTTGCTGGCGTCCGGGAACAGCAAGACCCGCAAGCCATTCGTCAAGCGATACTCGGTCAGTCCCTCGACAGAAGTCACCTTGAGCGGCGCCGCGTTTTGTTTGACAGCTGCAGCGCTGGTGGCGTCTGCCGCCAGCGCGGGCGCAAACAGGGTAGGGGACAGTAAGCTGCAGGCGAGCATCAAGATGGTCAGTTTTTTCATATGGTATTTTTACGCGGTGTTGGAAGGTATCAATGCAGGGCATTGGAAGCGAAGCATAGCGTAAAAATTCGCGATAGGGAGGCGCAAGCAAGCAAGAATTTACGGAATATTGATTTTCAGAGATTGAACTGAATTGCGCGATGTCAAATTGAGGCGCAGGTAAGTGTTTGCGGGATATGTTCTTTTCAAACACTCAAGCTATGCCGGCTAGCGCCTTGCTTGGATGTGGTATGAAAGCAGTCATTCGAGCGGGAGCAAGAGCAAAACAAAAAGCCCGCTTGCAGCGGGCTTTTTGTTTTGGCTTTAAGCCAGAAAATTCTGGTTGCGGGGGCAGGATTTGAACCTACGACCTTCGGGTTATGAGCCCGACGAGCTGCCAGACTGCTCCACCCCGCGTCTGTCGAAGAACAACACTATAGCACACTCACAAAAAAAGTAAAGACTATTGCATGAATTTTTTGTGGTGCGCTCAGCGTGCAGCTGTTGCACTGCCACTTTGTTCCGTGACAGCTTCTTTCAGCTTGCATTTATTGCAGGTGGCGAAATGCCATACAGCTTTCGTCTGCAATTTGTAGCCATATTTCCTGGCGCAAACCAGGCATACCCAGGGGCTGGTTCCGATTGCCATGATTCATCACATTGATCAAGAGAAGCTCTTGCACATCCAGGCGATAAGGACTGAATGCCAAGTGCAAGGAATCACAAAAGTTGACGCCACTTATTATAGTCAAATCCGGCAAAAAATGTTGCCGCAAGCCAATGTTCAGAAGTTGCCAGTTTTACCACGCCCTGACTGTTGCATGAAAGACATGTAAAAAAATTATGTTTTGATCGCGTTGCACAAATAAAAAAGGCATGCCGCAGCATGCCTTTTTTGAAAAAATGCGCGCTTAACTTGGCGCCATTGAGGTCTTGGCGGGGTCTTTCGGGACGCTTTTCTCTGCCAGCTTGCGCTCCAGTTGCACCAGGCGGGTGCGCGCATTGCGAGTCATTTCTTTGAGTTTCACGATGCGTTGTGTGGTAATCACGCCGATCAGGATAAAAATCGCCAGCATGGCCACGCCATACATGAGCAGAATATTGCGCTGCTCACCGGCCCCATTCACTTGCGTCACACCGGCTTTATTGATTTCAGCGCTCAAGGCGTCCAGGCGTTCTGCGATTGGCACTTCATTAATTTTTTGCACCAGCATCGCCAGGCCGATGCGCTCGCTCAAAATCACATCAACGTGGCGCACCAGATTGCGCGCCCGTTCCAGCAGCGCCGGACTCATGCTGCCAAAAGACAGGCGCAAACTTTCATTTTGCAACTGTACGCTGGCGGCCAGACGCTCTTCCGGGAACAGGTTGTATTGCAATACCAGGGACACCAGTTGATCCACTGCTTCTTTTTGATCATTTCCGCGTGCTTTGGGATCAGCGCCTTTTTCCTGCATCAACTGGGCCGCAATTTCCATTTGCACTGTGGGCAGATAGCGCAGGGAATTTTTTAACACGGCGTTGTGACGCTTGAATTTTTCAATCAGATTGGATTTGTCTTTGATCAGGCGCTCCAGATCCTGGCTGGTTTGCTGCGCTTCATGGCCGGGAAAGCCGCCCAGCGCCAGGCCGAGCTGATTCAGGGTTTGCGGCAATTCCTTGCCGGTGGCGCCCAGCGTGTCGTAGTCTTTTGACAGGCCGACATAGGCTTTCAGCACATCGGCGGTCCAGCTGGCGTCAGCTTGCTTCATGTTGTAAATCGTGCCCAGGATGTGCTCCTGTTTATTATCATTGTTGCCGCTGTTTTGCTTATACAGATATGCAAAACCGGCTAATGCCGCCAGCATGAAGAGCAGGACTGCGAGTCCTTTGCCATAAGTTTGCGCCTTCATTTTCCACCTCTTGCCATTGCTTCAATACGTTTCAGTTGTTCAGGATCCGCAGACAGGGTTTTGAGGAATTTGACAATCAATTCCTTGTCTTCAGCGGGAGCGGTGCGACCCAATTGATACTTGAACATCACATCCACGGCTTCTTGCAGGGTCTTCGCGGTGCCGTCGTGGAAATAGGGGGCGGTGTATTCGACATTGCGCAGGCTGGGAACCTTGAATACATGCTTGTCGGAGGGATCGCTGGTGACATTGAAGCGGCCAAAGTCCGGTTTGGCGACGTTGCCGCGATCTTTAAAGTAGTTACCCAGCACACCGAATTGCTGGAACATATTGCCGCCCACGCCCATGCCTTGGTGGCAGGCGACGCAGCCGTAAGTTTTGAATTTCTCGTAGCCCTTCTTTTCGTCCGCCGTGATGGCGCTGTTATCGCCGCGCAAATAGCGGTCAAAGCGGGACGGGGTGATCAGGCTGCGCTCAAACGTGGCGATGGCGTCGGAGACGGTTCTTTCGGTCATACCTTCTTTATACAGGCTGCTGAAGCTGCTGCGGTAATACTCATCCTGCTGCAATTTACCCAGCACCTCGCCCCAGCTGGAATTGAACACCACCGGATTTTTCACCACGCGCCCGACTTGTTCTTCGAGCGAAGGCGAGGCGCCGCTCCAGAGCTGGGCGATATTCAAGTCTGAATTCAATACTGTGGGCGAATTCACCGGGCCGACTGCACCGCCGGCGCCAAGCGAACGCGGACGCGGATCAGCGCCGCCGGCTTTGGTGAAATCATGGCAGGACATGCAAGAGACGTCATTGTTTTTCGAGAAACGCTTCTCGGCAAACAGGCGGGCGCCAAGGGCGACTTTTTTGGGATCCAGCTTGACTTCAAGCGGCAATGGTTTGATTGGCTCGGTGGATTGCGCCAGGGCCGGGCCGGACGCGGCAAAGCAAGCGGAAAAGACTGTCAGCAGGGAAAGGAACTGCTTTTTCTTCATCAGATACTCCAAAAAAGGCCGCGCATTGCGGCAGTGCCGGGGGCGATGCCAGACCCGGATGTCATGCCTGAATCTAATGCTTCGCTTTATGCCAATTATTAAAATTGACAGTTTGTAAAATCTGCTTGCGCGAAACGCCTGGGCGCCTGCCATGGGAACAAGGAAAAACCGGTTCTCTGCAGGCTGTCTGTAGTGCTTTTAGTGGTTTGGGAATGCTGCCGAAAAACTGCCGGCTCAGGCCAGGAAATGATTGACCGCTGCCAAGCTACGGCGTGTTTGGATGGTAAACGATTTTTTAGCTGCTATCGTGACAAATATGAAATGCTGTGGAAATTCTTGCATCTGCTCCCCCAAATGTAGCTTTCAGCACACGCACTGGAACCGTGCGGGCCAAATTATTATTGCTTGCAATATATCTTGTCGAAAAAAATTTTGGCTGTCAATTGCTTTTGGGAAATATTGTTTGCTGCGCTGCGTCAGCTGCTGTTTCCCGGATTGTGTGGTTTTGATGCAAAAAAAGCCATCGCATCAACACGGTATGCGCATTCTATATTTCCATAAGGAAACATTCAAGTAGCAGTTTGATGTTTTTTTGTGCAGCACAGTCAGGAATTCGGCGGCACTGTTCTGCAATCATGCGCCATGGCGGATCGATCCGCTTGCAGCTGGCGTGACCCGGGTATAGCGATATGCAAACGCTGCCATCAAATCTGGCGGCAAGGAGTGTGGATTTTGCACGGGCAAAAAAAACAGGGTTATCAATCGTTTTCATTGTCAGAAATCAGCAGACAGTGAAAACCTTTGACAACCCTGAAAACATCCTGTTGCTGGAATCAACAAGATGACCGGAACTGGAAAAAAGGGGCAAGCGCACAAGGCGGAGGCCTGGCCAGACTTTCTTACTTCTCTTGATCGCTGGCATGTGAAACAGTGTAGGTCTTCAGGCCGGGAAAAAATAGACGCAATTCATGTTTTTCTTATGCGACACAGTAAGCGTAAGCGGGAACTGTGTTGCAGCAAAAAGGCTTGAATTGTTATGGCGTAAAAGACAATATTTATAATATGATTAAACTGTACTGGTTATACTATCAAATTTAATCAAATTATGCAAGAACAGTTCTTATTTTTGATAAGTACAATCTGCTGAAGATGTGCACTGTAATGGTTGTTGCATTTTGGAAATAAATCAGGTGGTGTGAATTTTGCCATATAAATGCACTGTAAAAAAGTTCGCTGCTGTTGTTTTTTTGCATCAATGTTATACATGCTTGCAGAATTTACCGTTGTCGGATATTGATTTGGCGTGGATGGCGCCTGCGGCATGAGGAGGGTGGAAAGTAAGCGCAAATGCTTGATGTGGCAAAAATGAAAACATTAGTGTATTTTGAAATCTGTACTGGTTATATGCCTTTTATAACGTCAAAAATAATCATTCAGTTTGAAATTTAATGCAGTACAGTCCAAATATTTTTTGATCTGTATCAACTGGTGGTAAATTTTTGTGTGTTCTTGCACGATAATCTGCATCCAGTAAAGTAGAGTCAAACAGGGATGTTTGCAGTGATGCCCGCCTCAATCGGCTTGGCGGCATACGCAATGACCTGAAAATATCCTGCCCATATAAATCAGGAAACCAAGATGATCGGAAAGTTGAGCGGCGTACCGTCCAGTGGCGGTACGCCGCTTGCTTTTATGGCGCGGACTTGTCGCAAGCGTTTTCCCATCTGCCATGCAGTCTCGCTGTGGCTGGCGGCGCGCCTGTGACCTGTTTCCAGGAGCGGTAAGATTTGGCGAATAATTCGCAGCTCGCGCGTCTGGCTGCCTCGTGGTTTGCCGTCAGCCCTGATCCTGATGAGGCGCTTTGTGTGGATGCGCTTGCTGCGCTGCAATATTGTTCCCGCCGAAATGTGGAATTTGGCCGATGAACGGCAACAACGGCGGGGCTGTGGGAAAAGTGCAAAAAAAAACGGGGTCATCGGGGTATGTTTTGTTCAAAACATACTCTGATAACCCCGCAAACATCTTGCCGCTGGAAACAACAAGATGACCGGAACCTTGGGCCACGCTGACATGGCTGGCGCGCAATGTGCTGCGCCTTTTGTCTGCACAGTTTTTGCTGATTTGTTTGTGTGCCGACAGAAGACAGTGTAGGCAAAAGGCGGGGAAAGAAACAGATACAATTCCAGGCTTTCTTTACAAATACAGTTGCAGGCTGTGCAGACTGTCATGGTGTGGAAAGGAGGGAATTGAATCCAAGTGCGCTTATTAAAATGCTGATTTTGGCAGCTGTACTGCTTTTCCCGGCTTTTCCTGCAATTTTCAGGCATACAGTTGCGCATGCCGGCCGCATGTTTGCATGCGCCGGCGCAATACAGCCGCTCAGGTTTAATAGTGCGGCGGGCGTTCATCCGCCAGACTGCGGCCCTGGCCATCCTGTTTTTGCAGCATTTCCCGCATTTGCCGCGTCAAATCCTGCACCAGGGTATGCAGTGAGGCCAATTCTTTTTGCTGCCGGTAAACTGTCTGGTTCAAGGCATCCAGCAAATCCTCCTGGCGGGTGAGTTTGATTTCAATTTCTATCATTCTGTCTTCGTCTTGCATCGCTTGCTCCTTTTACTGCCCGCTGGCACACTGCCGGATCATACCGGGCCATCTTCCTGCCCGCCATTCTGCCGGAAAAAATGCCCAATCCTGTTTCCAATGCCTTTCGCGCCGACCTGATCGCCAGTCTTGCTCTGGCCGGGCTTTTATTGCCGGAAGCGGTTGCGTATGCCGGCATTGCCGGTTTGCCGCCGCAAGCAGGGATTTTGGCTTTGCTTGCAGGTTTATTGGCATATGGCCTGTTCGGCGCATCGCGCTTTGCCATTGTTTCGCCCACCTCTTCGGCGGCGGCGGTGCTGGCGGCTGCTTGCGCGGGCATCAGCGATCCCGCCATGCGGGCCGGCTTTGCCACTGCCATTGTGCTGGCGTGCGGGGCCCTGTTTATTCTGGCCGGCCTGGCGCGCCTGGGGCGGTTGACGGATTTCATTGCGCGGCCTGTGTTGCAAGGTTTTGGTTTTGGTTTGGCGTTGGTGATCGTCTGCCGGCAATGGGCTGACGTGGTGGGTTTGCATTTGCCTGCCGGGAATGCTTTGCAGTCCGGGGTGTATTTATTACAGCATTTGCTGGAATGGAATGTTGCCGCCGTGTTGATGGCGCTTGCCGCATGGTGTTTGATTGTCGCGGCGCAGGCGCGCGGCTGGCCTGGCGCTTTGCTGGCCAGCATTGGCGGCATTGTCTGCAGTTTTGCGCCGGATTTTGCCGCATCGCAGATTCCGCTTGTTGGCCGGATTGAATTGGCCTTGCCGCAACTGAGCTGGCCGGATTTGTCGCCGCAGGCATGGGGCAGCGCCTTTGAATTGGCGCTGGCGATGCTGCTGATTTTGTACGCGGAATCGTATGCGGCGATCCGTCAGGCAGCGATCTTGCATGGCGACAGGGTGCAGGCCAATCGCGATTTGCTGGCCTTGGGCGCGGCTAATCTGTGTGCAGGTCTGGCGCATGGTCTGGCGGTCGGCGCCGGTTTTTCCGCCACTGCCGCCAACCAGAGCGCTGGCGCGCAAAGCCGGCGCGCCGGTTTGCTCTCGGCTGCGTGGCTCTTGTTGCTGCTGTTGCTGTGCCTGCCCTTGCTGGCGCGTCTGCCTAAGCCGGTGCTGGCGGCGATTGTCATGCATGCGGTCACGCGCAATCTGAGTTTGCGCCAATTCGCTCCGTATTTCGCCTGGAAGCGCGATCGCTTGATTGCGGTGGCGGCGGTGTTGGCGGTCTTATTGCTGGGTGTATTGCATGGTTTGCTGTTGGCGCTGGGCTTGAGCATGCTGCTTTTGTTGCAGCAAATCGCCAAATCCACAGTGGTGGAATTGGGGCGGCTGGCGCATGGTCATGATTTTGTCGAATTGCATCAATTTCCGCTGGCGCAGGCGGAGCCGGGATTTTTGATTTTGCGCCCGGAAGAACCGCTGTTTTTCGCCAATGCCGAGCGGATTATGCATGAGGCGCGGGCGCGTGTGCGCGCCGCCGGCGCAACGCTGCATACGGTTGTGCTGTCATTGGAGGAGGCCCCGGATTTGGACGCCAGCAGCGTGCAGGCCTTGCACGAATTTGCCCATTTTCTGACGCAACGCGGTCAGCGGCTGGCCTTTGCCCGCTTGAAAGAACATGCCTGGCATGTGCTGGCGCGCAGTCGTCCTTTGCAGCAGGATTTACCGCGCTGGGCCAGTCTGTCTGTGGATCAGGCCTTGAGTCAATTAAAACAGGATGCGCCATAAAAAAACCGCACCGCTTGGGTGCGGTTTTCTGGCAAATCCGGCAGATTATGCCGGTTGGGCGTTGCGCAGACGGATATGCAATTCGCGCAATTGCTTTTCATCCACCGGCGACGGCGCTTGCGTGAGCATACATTGGGCGCGCTGGGTTTTCGGGAA
Organism: Massilia sp. W12; assembly: GCF_037300705.1. Lineage (NCBI taxonomy): Bacteria > Pseudomonadati > Pseudomonadota > Betaproteobacteria > Burkholderiales > Oxalobacteraceae > Massilia > Massilia sp. W12. The sequence continues at coordinate 5,868,572 of NZ_CP147776.1, forward strand.
GGCGATCACATCGCGGATCGATTCCGAGCCGGACAGCATGGTCACGATGCGATCCAGACCGAAGGCGATGCCGCCATGCGGCGGTGCGCCGTATTGCAGGGCGTCGAGCAGGAAGCCGAATTTCAGCTTGGCTTCTTCGGCGCCGATGTTCAGCGCTGAGAACACCTTGCTCTGTACGTCGGCGCGGTGGATACGCACCGAGCCGCCGCCCATTTCCCAGCCATTCAAGACCATGTCGTAAGCCTTGGCGATGCACGCGCCCGGATTGCTTTCCATCATTTCCTCGTGGCCATCTTTCGGCGCGGTGAACGGATGGTGCACCGCGCTCCAGCGCTGGTTTTCCTCGTCGTATTCAAACATCGGGAAGTCGATCACCCACAGCGGTTTCCAGGCGTCTTCAAACAGGCCGTTGTTGCGGCCATACTCGCTGTGGCCGATCTTTAAGCGCAGCGCGCCCATGGCGTCGTTGACCACCTTGGCCTTGTCGGCGCCGAAGAAAATCAAGTCGCCGTCTTGTGCGCCGGTCAATTCGATGATGCGCGCTAACACTTCATCGCTCAGATTTTTGACGATAGGCGATTGCAAGCCGTCGCGCCCTTTTGCCTTGTCGTTCACCTTGATGTAAGCCAGACCCTTGGCGCCGTAGATGCCGACAAATTGGCCGTAAGCGTCAATTTCTGAACGCGGCATGCCGCCGCCTTCGCGCGCCGCGCCCGGCACGCGCAGGCCGACCACGCGCCCGCCCACCATATTTGCGGCGGCGGCGAAAACCTTGAATTCAGCGTCTTTGACTGCTTCGGTCAGCTCGGTGAATTCCAGCTTGACGCGCATATCCGGTTTGTCGGAGCCGTATTTGCCCATGGCGGTGGCGTAATCCATCACCGGGAATTTGGCGTCTAAATCAATGCCCTTGGTGTTTTTGAACACGGTGCGCATCATGTTTTCAAAGATGTCGCGGATTTCCTCTTCCGACAGGAAAGAGGTTTCGCAGTCGATCTGGGTGAATTCCGGCTGACGGTCGGCGCGCAAATCTTCGTCACGGAAGCATTTCACGATTTGATAGTAGCGGTCGAAGTTGGCCACCATCAGCAATTGCTTGAACAGCTGCGGCGATTGCGGCAGCGCGAAGAATTGGCCGTCATGCACGCGCGAAGGCACCAGGTAGTCGCGCGCGCCTTCCGGCGTGGACTTGGTCAGCATCGGCGTTTCGATGTCGATAAAGCCGAGTGCGTCCAGATATTTGCGCACTTCCATCGTGACTTTGTAGCGCAGGCGCAGATTGTTTTGCATTTGCGGGCGGCGCAGGTCCAGCACGCGATGGGTCAAGCGCGTGGTTTCCGACAGATTTTCATCATCCAGCAGGAAGGGCGGGGTGACGGATGGATTCAGCACCTCGAGCTGGCTGCAAATCACTTCGATTTCACCGGAAGCCAGATTGGCGTTGACTGCGCCTTCGAGGCGGCGCGTGACTTTGCCGACCACGCGCAGACAGAATTCATTGCGCACCGATTCTGCGATCTTGAACATATCCGCCTGATCCGGATTGCAGACGATTTGCACCAGGCCTTCGCGGTCGCGCAGGTCGATGAAAATCACACCGCCATGGTCACGACGGCGATGCACCCAGCCGCACAGGCTGACAGTTTGGCCCTCTTGGGCAAGTGTGGTGAGACCGCAATAATGGGTTCGCAGAGACATATTTATTTACCAATCAGTGTCAATAGGTTGAAGTGCCGGTATGTTTATTTGCTGGTTTGCGTTGTTTCGGGGGCGACCACCCCCATCGAGATGATGTATTTGAGCGCGGTATCGACGCTCATATTCAATTCCACCACATCGGTTTTCGGGAACATCAGAAAAAAGCCGGAAGTCGGATTGGGCGTGGTGGGTACATACACGCTGACATATTCCTGATCCAAATGCTCAGCCAGTTCACCGCCGGGTGCGCCGGTGAGAAAGGCGATGGTGCGCGCGCCGGGATGCGGGTAGGGCACCAGTACGACTTGACGGAAAGCATTGCCGGATGGGCTGAGCAGGGTGTCGGAAACCTGTTTCACGCTGCTGTAGATGGAGCGCACCACCGGGATGCGCTGCAACAGGCTGTCCCACCACTGCACCAGATAGCGGCCAAAGTAATTGTGCGCCAGCAAGCCTGTGAAGAAAATCAGGCTCAGCACCAGGAGCGCGCTCAAGCCGGTGAAAGCATATTTGGTGCGCCACTCGACAGGCAGAAGCAAAACCAGAAACGGTTGGTCGAGCGTGGTGAAGATCGAATACAGCACCCAGACTGTGATCGTGATCGGCGCCAGGATCAACAGTCCGGTGGCGAAATATTTCCGCATACGGCCCCTTGTCTTACGCACTGGCGCTTTCAGCCGGCGGCGAGGCGTGTGAACAGGCCCCGCTGCAACTGTGTCCGGCATCGCCGCTGCCCGCGCTGCTGGCGGGCGTTGCGGATTTGCCGCTGTCGCGGAAATCGGTGGCATACCAGCCGCTGCCCTTTAATTGGAAGCCGGCGGCGGTCAATTGTTTTTTGAATGCGGGTTTGCTGCAAGCCGGGCATTCCGTCAGGGGCGCATCCGAGATTTTTTGCAGTACGTCTTTGGCAAATCCGCACGCTTCGCAACGATAAGCGTAAATTGGCATGGCTGAACTCCGAAAAAGCATCCAAAACAGCAAAGTATAGAGGATTTTGCTGAAATATGATGCGGACTGAATGCTTTTTCAAGGGCAGTCGCTTGAAGCTGAATGGAATGACGTATCGAGGCTGCAATCTGTGTGCGGCAGCAGCATGAGCCTTGCCCGGTAACAGGGCTTCCCGTATGTCGGAGTTTGTGTGCGCTCACTCCTCATGAGCCATGCAATTTATGCACTGATTCACATGGGGACAAATGTCAACCTGCCCAACGCAAACTTAGTCAGCGACCAGTCGCTCGTATGGTGGAAAATTCGATGCAGTTTTCAACTCTTCTTCGTATGCTATTTTCAGTTTCATTGCCGCTTTTTCATAGCTCAGCAGCAGCGCCTCCAACTCGCCAGCCTGTGGGCTGTCGTTGTTTTCAAGTTCCTCAATCAGGGTAGTGATTTTTGCATCAACAGCCTGTATTGCCATCATCAAAGCCATTCCATCCACATTTGCCATTGTGATTACCTTTACTTAACTTACCCGGCCTAATTCCACTGCGCGTGCAATAGCGCTGCGCGCCAGATTATCGAGCGCCCCTTGCATTGCCACCTTGGTCATCATCCTTGCGCGCGATTCAATTTGATAGTGAGTAGCTTTAAAGCGCTTGTTGTATCCAGTGTTGAGAATGACTAATGAGTCTGGGATGGGGGTGCCCAGCGGGATTTCAAACGAAAGCCAACCCGGTTTAGTGAATATCCCCTTTTTGTCAAAAAGTGAAGTTCCTCCACCAGATCGCACCCATTCCACCCCATCGATGGACTCTGTTTTAACATCGGGGGCCCGCTCTCCGCCACCTTCAAGCGGTTTTGGGTAAAAATCCGGGTAAAGAACTCCAGGCGAGGGTTCTAAATCTTGCATTACGCCATCCGGAAATTGCTCAATTCTGCATGAGCGATACAGGTCAACTGTTGTCATGTCTGGCATGATTGCTTCCGGTCTGTGAATTATCTTGCGTTTGAGAAAATGTAGCCGCAGGCGTATTGCACCGCTTAACGTCCGCCGTACAGGTGTTCCGCACGCTGCAGCAAAACCCAGCTGGTGACGATGTATTTGTCTTCCGATTCGGGCACGCAGCCGCGATGGGTGTGGGTGAAATAGGCGGGGGCGATCACCATGCGCCCGGTTTGCGGCGCAATCGCTTTGTGCTGATAAAAGAATTCGGTCTGACCGCCGCGCGCCACATCGTTCAGGTAAAACATGAATAAGAGGGTGCGGTGCAATTGCTCATTATGCGGGGCCATGGGATAGACTTCGCAGTGCCAATAATTGTAATTGCCACTGCCCTTGTCATATTTTTGCATCTGAATTTTGCCCAGGCGATACAGGCTTTTCATCAGATCTTCGGTTTTGCCGCCGGCCAGCTCATCATAATTATCATAGGTGAGCGGGGTGGGCGCGCCGGTTTGCGGATGGGCCAGCGTCAGGGCCAGCGGCGCAATCAGGGCAAAACGGTATTTTTCCATGTACTGACGCAAGTAGCCGGTGGTGACTTGCGCCAGATGCTGCAACAGCTGGCGGTATTCCTCGTGATCATTTAAATACAGATCCGTGGACATTTTTTTACTGGTGTCCAGCAGTCCGCCGGCTTTGCCTGGTACGCGGTGCGGACTGGCTTCAAAACTGGCGATCAACTGGCGGCAAAAAGCCGGCTCCAGCGCACCGTCATAGATTTCAATGAAGTCTTGCATGTCCGCTCCGCTGTGTTGGCTCAGTCTTCGCCTTCAAAAGTGCACATGGCGTACACTTTGTGGCCCATCTTTTCCAGCTTGGCGCGGCCGCCCAGGAAGGGCAGATCAATCGCGAATGCGCATTCAACGATCTGGCCGCCCATTTTTTCAATCAGCATGCAACCGGCTTCTGCCGTGCCGCCGGTGGCGATCAAATCATCCAGCAACAACACTTTTTCGCCGGCGGCGATGGCGTCCACATGCAATTCGATGCGGTCCACGCCGTACTCCAGGGTGTAATCCTGGCCAATCGTGGCGGCCGGCAGCTTGCCCTTTTTGCGCATCGGCACAAAACCGATTCCCAGCGCATAGGCGAGCGGGGCGCCGATGATGAAACCGCGCGATTCAATACCGATAACTTTGGTGATGCCGGCATCGCGATAGCGTTCCACCAGCGCATCCACCAGCTCGCGGAAACCGTCTGCATCTTTCAGCAGGGTGGTGATATCGCGAAACATAATGCCCGGTTTCGGGTAATTCGGCACATTGCGGATTTTGGATTTGATAGACATGAGAAGAGATAGATAAACAAAAATTATCCTCGCGGCTTTGCCCGGAACACGGGCGCGCGGCCAGATCCGGCCTCAGACGCCGGCACAGCGCGATTGTGACAGAAAGCGCGCCCGGGATGTGAAAAAACTGCATTTCAGGCGCCGCTGGCGGGCTGCTTGTGGCCGGATTGCAGCGGGATTTGACAAGCTGATGAACAAATGTTTATCATGCAAACAAAAGTTTGTTGCCGCTTGCCAATCTCATGGTCTCTGATACTTCACGCAAAGAGCAGGTCTTGCAATGGATCTGCGAAAACCCTTTTATCTCCCAGCAAGAGCTGGCGCAGCGTTGCGGCCTGTCGCGCTCGGCGGTGGCCGGGCATATCGCGAGCCTGATCCGGGAAGGGCGCTTGCTCGGGCGCGCCTATTTATTGCCGCAAAACAGCGGGCAGATTGTGTGCATAGGCGGCTCGAATCTGGATCGCAAAATGCGCTTATGCGGCCCCTTGTGCATGGGGGCCTCGAATCCCGTTACGCAAAGCGAGAGCGCGGGCGGGGTGGCGCGCAACATCGCGGAAAACCTGGCGCGCCTGGGGTGCGCCACCGCTTTGTTGAGCGCGTTTGGCGATGATCCTGCCGGCCAGGCTTTGCGCGCGCAGCTGCAAAGTCTTGGGGTGGAGTTGGAAGCCTCGCTGGTCTTGCCCGGCGCCAGCAGTGACAGTTATTGCGCGGTGCTCGACGCCAGCGGCGAAATGCAATTGGCGTTGGCGCACATGCATCTGGTTGAACAAATCAGCGCCGCATGGCTGCAAGAAAAACTGGCGCGTTACCAGCGCAGCGCCATGCTGTGTGCGGATATGAATGTGCCGCCCGCCAGCCTGGAATATCTGCTGCAACTGGGGCGGCAAGGGGCCACGCTGTGTCTGGTGGCGGTGTCGGCGCCAAAGATGGCGCGCTTGCCGCAAGATTTGCACGGACTGGATTTGCTGATTTTGAATCAAGGCGAGTTGGCCGCAGCCCCCGGTTGCGATGCCGCCGCCGCACCGCAGCAAAACTGGGCCAAACTGCAAGCGCGCGGCCTGCGCCGCCTGATTTTGACGCGCGGTGCGCAAGGCCTCAGCTTTGCCGAAGGCCAGACCTGGCAGGAGGTGGCCGCGCCGCCCGTGGCGCAGGTGGTGGACGTGACCGGCGCCGGCGATGCGCTGGCGGCGGCAGTCTGCGCCAGCCTGCTGCGCGCGCCGCAAGATTTAGCGCAAGCCTGCCGTATTGGCATGCAGGCCGCGCAAATGACTATACAATGCGCATCCACAGTCTGCCCGGACTTGGGCGCGCAGCTTTTGCAACCGGCGTCGCACTCCGACGCCTCCATTTGAAACGAATCGCATATGCAGTCTTATCTGGAATTTTCTGAAGAAGTGCAACAGGCCCGGCAGCAGGGCCGTCCGGTGGTCGCGCTGGAATCGACCATTATTTCGCATGGCATGCCGTATCCGCAAAATGTGCAAACCGCGCGCGAAGTCGAAGCTGTGGTGCGCGCGCATGGCGCAACGCCGGCCACGATTGCGATCCTGAATGGCAAAATCAAAATCGGCTTATCCGGGGCGGAATTGGAATTATTGGGGCGCACCGGGCAGGATGCGCATAAAGTCAGCCGGCGCGATATGCCCTATGTGCTGACGCAAGGCAAAGTCGGCGCGACGACGGTGGCGGCGACCATGATTTGCGCGCGCATGGCCGGCATCGAGGTGTTTGTCACCGGCGGCATTGGCGGCGTGCATCGCGGCGCGGCGCAGAGTTTTGATATTTCCGCCGATTTGCAGGAATTGGCGCGCACCCCGGTGGCGGTGGTCTGCGCCGGCGCCAAATCGATTTTGGATTTGGGCCTGACGCTGGAATATCTGGAAACCCACGGGGTGCCGGTGTTGACCATAGGCCAGGAAGAATTTCCCGCCTTTTTCTCACGCGAAAGCGGCTTCAAGGGCGATTTCCGGCTGGATGCGGCGGAGCAGCAAGCCGCCTTCATCCGCTGCCAATGGCAATTGGGCATGCCCGCCGGCGTCGTGCTGGCCAACCCCGTACCGCAGGAATATGCATTGGCGCGCGAGCAGATTGAAGGCGTGATCGCCCAGGCGCTGCAGGAAGCCGATGCGGCCGGCGTGAGCGGCAAGCAAGTCACCCCTTTCCTGCTGGCGAAAATCGAGCAGCTCAGCGGCGGGCGCAGCCTGGAAACCAATATCGCCCTGGTCAAAGCCAATGCGCAAGCCGGCGCGCGCCTGGCTTGCGCCTTGGCGGCGCAAAGTTAAGGGGCGGCGATGGCGACCATGAAGCAAGTGGCGGACCGCGCCGGCGTCTCCACCAGTACGGTTTCACATGTCTTGAACAATACCCGCATCGTCAGCCAGGAGGCGCGCGAACGGGTGCAGCAGGCGATTGCGGACTTGCGCTACATCCCCAGCGCGGTGGCGCGCAGCTTGAAAAATGATCGCACCAAGACCTTGGGGATTTTGATTCCGAATAATTCCAACCCCTATTTCGCGGAAGTGATTCAGGGCGTGGAAGATGCTTCATTTGAACAGGGCTATAACCTGATTCTTTGCAATTCCTACGATGATGTGGAAAAGCAGGTTGCCTATATCCGTGTGTTGCTGGAAAAAAGGATTGATGGCCTGATCTTAGTCGCCAGCGGCCATGATGAGGAATTGATTCATTTACTGGCGGCGGAAGAGTTGCCGGTGGTGGTGGTTGACCGCGAAGTGCCGGGCGTGAACGCCGATTTCATTCAGGCCGATCACGAACAGGGTGCGTATCAGGCCGTGCGTTATCTGCTGGAATTGGGCCACCGCCGCATCGCCTGCGTGGCCGGGCCGCAAGACTTGCTGGCTTCCAGCGACCGCGTGGCCGGCTATATGCGTGCGCTGCAGGAAGCCGGCGCAGCGTTTCACAGTGAATGGCTGATCAACAGCGACTTCACCAGCGAAGGCGGATTTCGCGCCTTCCAGCAATTACTGGCCTTACCGCAACGTCCCAGCGCCATCTTTGTCAGCAATGATTTGATGGCGATAGGCGGCCTGTGCGCCGCTGCCGCCAGCGGCGTGCAAATTCCACAGCAATTATCGGTGGTGGGCTATGACGACATTGCCTTAGCCAGCTTCGCCAATCCGCCGCTGACCACCGTGGCCCAGCCTAAACATGAAATTGGTTATTTGACTGCGCAAACCTTGATTGAGCGATTGAAACAGCCGACCCATGTGGCGACCCGCGAAAAGCTGCCAACCCGGCTGGTGCTGCGCGGCTCCAGCTGCGCCTGGATGGGCGAATAAACACAGCGGCAGCGCCAAGGCTTGTCTGTGTGGATCTGTGGACGGTGTTTTTCTATTGATGGAAATTGCTTGCAAGAAGGGGGCGCTTGAAAAGCAGGCGATGCAATTTTTATTAGATCGTATCTATTCAGCCGCTGCGCTAACAATTCGGTCTTGTATGCCAAGCGGGGTGCAGCTTCATTGTGTGGCGCTTGTTGAACCAGGGTTTTGGTTTTGCCGTTCGTGGTGAGCTTGTCGAACCAGAGTTTTCCATGACCAACCATGCCCTTCTACAGGCTCAGGGCGAACGGAATCTGCTTCGACCATCTTTGTGAAGGCTGAACAATCACATCAGATCAAAAAAAACGCCGGCATGCGCCGGCGTTTTTCATCCTGCAGGCAAAAATTACTTCTTGCCTTTTTTCTTGGTGTCGGCAGCCGGAGCAGCTTCGACTTGCTTCGGCGGCACGGTGACGAAAGCCACGGTTTGCTTGGAACCGCCATGGCCCGGAGCAGCGGCCACGCCTTCCGGCAATACCAGGTCGGACACGTGCATGATGGAGCCGGCGTCCATTTTGGACAGATCGACTTCGACGAATTCCGGCAGATCCTTCGGCAGGCAGATCACTTCCAGTTCGTTCATCACGTGGGTGATCTTGCCGCTGTGCAGTTTGACAGCCGGGGAGATTTCAGCGTTCTTGAAGTGCAGCGCAATCTTCATGTGGATCTTGCGGGCCGGGTCAACGCGTTGGAAGTCAACGTGCAGCACCAGCGGCTTGAATGCGTGCATCTGGAAGTCGCGCAGCAGCACTTGCTCGCTCTTGCCGTCCAGATCCAGTTCCAGTACGGAGGAGTGGAAACGCTCTTTTTTCAGGGCGTGGAACAGTTCATTGTGATCCAGGGTCAGGTACACAGCCTGATCGCAACCGGCTTGGCCGTTGCTGCCGTATACGATGCCCGGGGTAACGCCGGCGTGGCGCAGGCGGCGGCTCGCACCAGTGCCCTGTACGTCACGTTTTTTTGCAGAAATTTTCATGAGAAACTCCAAAGTTGAATGAAGGAAATCCCCGCGACCAGGGATATCCAAAAGACAGGGGCCAGGCTGTGCGCCTGGCCCCTGGTGTACAGCAAATCAGTCCACAAACAGCGAAATCACCGAATCGCCGCGCGTGATGCGACGGAAGGTTTCCGCCAGCAGCGGCGCGCATGTCAATTGGCGGATTTTGTTGCAGGCGGTGGCGGCAGCGGTCAGCGGAATGGTGTCCGTCACCACCAACTCGTCCAGCGGGGAGTTGGCGATGCGCTCAATTGCCGGGCCGGACAGCACCGGATGCGTGCAGTACGCCACCACTTTCTTGGCGCCGCGCTCTTTCAGCACTTCCGCCGCTTTGGTCAGGGTGCCGGCGGTGTCCACCATATCGTCCATGATGACGCAGTTACGGCCATCCACTTCGCCAATAATATTCATGACTTCCGCCACATTGGCTTTCGGGCGGCGTTTGTCGATGATGGCCAGATCGCAATTCAGGCGCTTGGCCAGCGCGCGCGCGCGCACCACGCCGCCCACGTCAGGCGACACCACCAGCAAGTCTTCGTAATTTTTCTTTTGCAAATCGCCCAGCAAAATCGGCGAGGCGTAGATATTGTCCACCGGGATGTCGAAGAAGCCCTGAATCTGGTCTGCGTGCAAATCCATGATCAGCACACGTTCCACACCGGCTTCTTCCAGCATATTCGCGACCACTTTGGCGGAAATCGCCACACGCGCGGAACGCGGGCGGCGATCCTGGCGGGCGTAACCAAAGTAAGGGATTGCAGCAGTGATGCGGCCAGCCGATGCGCGCTTTAATGCATCGACCATCAACATGATTTCCATCAGGTTGTCATTGGTCGGGGCGCAAGTTGATTGCAGCACAATCACATCTTTGCCGCGCACATTCTCGTTGATCTCGACCATCACTTCGCCATCCGAGAACTTGGAGACGACTGCTTTACCGAGGGAAATACCGAGTTGGCTGGCAACTCCGACAGCCAGCGCGGGGTTCGCGTTACCTGTAAAAACCATCAGGTTTTCATATGCCATGGGAGCTCCAACAGAAAAAACAAGCTTAAAAAAAGCTGCCAAGGGGTGAGGCCATTGGCAGCTTGCGTAGGTGGGGTCATCTGCGCAGAACGCGGCCCTGACCACCGGAATTCGATGTGGGATCTGAAAACAAAAACGGGCGCCACTTGAGTGGCGCCCGTTGCATTACTGGCAGGGGAAGAAGGATTCGAACCTTCGCATGCTGGAATCAAAATCCAGTGCCTTAACCAACTTGGCGATTCCCCTACACAACCTGTTCAAGAACTAAACCGTATGCAGTTTTGCATGCTGTCGTTTATTTCTTGTTTTATGTTCGATGCCACAAGACCAAGATTATAGCTTGAATTTGCATCGAACACAAAGAAATTTTAAAAATTTTTTTGTTTCGCTTCAGAGCAGCTTGACCAGGGGATGTTCACTCAAGGTCTGCGTTGCATACGCCTGCCATTGCGGTGGAACCTGTTTGACTATTTCCTGCGCCTGCGCCATATCGGCAACACGGCAGAAAATGCAAGAACCGGAACCAGTCATTCTGGCGTCGCCAAAACGCGACAACCAAGTGAGCGCTTCGGCGATTGGCGGAAACAAGCGGGTCGCTACTTTCTGCAAATCATTTTTCCCAAATTCGCGTTCTTCAGAAAGTTCGCTACTGGAAAAGTCCGCTATTGTGCAGATATCCGAATTACGTGTCAAGTCTTTTGCAGAAAAAATTTGTGGCGTCGGCACATGCACCCCTGGCGCCAGCAGCACCACTGCGCTGGCGCGGGTGTGTACTGCTTGCATGCGTTCGCCTATGCCCTCGACAAAAGCATTGCGCCCAAACAGGAAAAACGGCACATCCGCGCCCAGTCGCACAGCCATCTGCATCAATTCTTCACGTTGCAGGCCGCCTTGCCACAAATGGTTGGCGCCGAGCAGCATGCTGGCGGCGTCGGAAGAGCCGCCGCCCAGCCCGCCGCCCATCGGGATGCGTTTGTGCAGGCGGTAGCACAGCCCCTGGCGCGGCTGGCCGCGTGCGGCCAATTCATCTTGCAGCAAGCGCGCGGCGCGCAGGCATAAATCCTGTTCCGGCGGCACCTCGTCCAGACCGCTGATGCGGCTGATGTGCGCATCCGGCGCTTTTTCAATTTCCAGCGTGTCGCTCAGGTCTATCAATTGGAATACGCTTTGCAGCAAGTGATAGCCGTCCTCGCGCCGGCCCACCACATGCAAAAACAGATTCAATTTGGCCGGGCAGGTCAGGTGTAATGCGGTCATTATCCTGGGTTCCTCAGTTGGATTGGCATGAGTGCGCAGTTTACCGGCTTCCTGGCCGGGCGGAGTAACAAGGCCTGGGGCGCGAAACAAGTCATCGCGCCTGCAGTGCTTTCCGCCGAGGGAGGAAGCTGTAATTTGCGGGAAATTTCAATAAAGCCATGCGTTATCGAAGCAACAAAGCGCTTAACTGAGGAACTCAGGATCTTGCGTCCAGCAGAATGCGCAGGAAGACATCGGCTTCCTGCTGATTGATTCTGCGCTCCAGGTCAATCCGTTTCGGTTGCCCGTTGTCATGCCAGGAAGCGTAGCGGATGCGCCAGCCGTCGGCGCTGTAAAAACTGTCTGCGCCTTGCGGATGGGCTTGAAACAAGTTGCCGTCAGCCAGGCGGCCGCAGCCGCGCAACCAGTCACGCAATCCAGCCACTGGCAGCGGCCAGCCCAACAGTTTTTCGCTTAAAGCATCCACATCGGCGGCGACATGCTGCGCGCCTTGCATATCGGTGAATTGCGCGCCCCCGGCGGTGACGCTGACTTGCGCCATGCCCTGACCCAAGGGATTGCTGAGCAGAATCTGCAATTCCTGCGCCTGTTGACGCCAGGTGAAATTGGCTTGCATGCTCTGCTGCTTGCCTTCTCCGTGCTCATAGCGCACTGAGAGCCGGCCTTGCAATTCCAGTTGGCTGACAGCGGCGCATGTTTGCCGTGCCTCAGTTTGCGCCGCCGCGCTGAGCGGCAGGGCGGGCGCACTGGCGCAGCCGCTGCAGGCCAGCAGCAGCGGCAGATAGCAAAGCCGGAGCATCATAATTTGAGTTGCAGCCGGTTGAGCGTGGTTTTCAGCGTGTCATTGGAAGGGTCTTTGACGGCGGCTTCGCGCAAAACCTTTTCCGCCGCTTCTTTCTGGCCGGCCTGCCACAGCACTTCGGCCAGATGGGCGCCGATTTCCGCGTCCGGGCGCAGGCTGTAAGCGCGCCGCAAAGTGATTTCCGCTTCTTTCAATTTGCCTTGGCGGAATTGCACCCAGCCCAGGCTGTCAAGAATGAAAGGATCGTCCGGCGCCAATTGCAGTGCTTTTTCAATCAGCGTTTGCGCTTCCGCCAGGCGGATATTGCGTTCAGCCAGCGAATAGCCCAGTGCGTTATAGGCATGGTGGTTGTCCGGCGCCAGTTTGATCACTTTGCGCAGACTGCTTTCCATCACCGCATAGCGCTGCAGTTTTTCGGCCAGCATCGCATGTTCATACAGCAAATCGGTATTCGACGGGGCCAATTGCAAACCCTGCTCCAGGCGCGCATAGGCTTCCAGCATGCGATTGGCTTCGCGCAGCAAGGCGACTTCCATTTGCAGGACTTGCACTTTTTCGGCTTCGTTTTGCGGCGTTTGCTGTTGCAATAATTGGCGCGCCTCCTCCAGCTTGCCATCTTTGGCCAGCAGCTGGGCGCGGCGCAGGGTGGCGTTCAGATATTGCGAAGAATCGCTGTCGTTGATTTTTTCCAGCCAGTCCAAGGCTTCTTTGCGTTGCCCCAGCTCTTCGGCAATCTGCGACAGCATCAAGCGCACCCGGTTCGGGTCGCGCCCGTCATCACGCCCGTGGCCCGGGGTGTTAAGCCAGCGTTGCAAATATTCCTGCGCCGATTTGTAATCTTTTAATTGCAGATTGATCACACCCAGCGCATACAGGCAGGTCAGCTCTTGATACTTGGCCCCGAGCAGCACCTCGAACTGGCTGCGCGCAGCGGTGTATTGCTTGCGCTCGATCAGCATGCGGGCCCAGGACAGGCGCGCCTCATGCGCTTGCGGATGTTTCGTCAGAAAATCTTCGGCCAGCTTTTGCGATTGCGCCAGATTGTCTGTGACATAAATCAGCGTCATCAGGGCCAGTTCGGAGTCCGGTTTGATGGCCAGCGCCGCATTCGCTTCCTGCTGCGCGCGCGCGCTGTCGCCCTTGGCCAGCGCAGCTTGCGCCAGCACCAGACGTGCTTCCAGGAATGATTGATGCGGGGCCAATAACTGTTCCAGCTGGCTGAACAGCAGTTTTTTATCCTTGGCTTGATTCAGGTAACGCTGATACAGCATGCTGATCACCGCGCCGCGCGCGGGAAGCGGGCTGTCCTGAATCCGTTTTTGGAACAGCGGCAGCACTTCGCCCAATTTATCCTGCATCACCGCCAGCGCCATATGGTATTGCGCGGCTTCGTCTGATGTCGGACTCAATTCGCGCCATAAACGCACCGCATTCATGCCCTCGTTCATCTGTTTGGCGCTAAGCGCGACCTCCATGGCGCGTCGCGCCAGACGCGGGTCGCGCGTTTGCTGCGCCAGCGACAACAAGGTGACATAGGAAGATTGCCATTGGCCGCGCTGGGCTGCGATTTCCGAGGCCAGGGTGCGGTACAGCAGATCCGGCGATAAATTGAGCAACGGCAGATTGGGATCGGGTTGTTTCGGTTTGTCCTCGTCTTCGTCCTCATCCTCTTTAGCGGCTTCTTTGGCTGCAGGCGTGGACGCGCCATCTGACGCTGGTGTGGCTGGCGCGGCTTGCGCCAGCATGGGCGCAGCGCTGGATGGCAAGGCAGCGGCCTGGGCCGAGAGCAGGCTGCCCAGGCTGAGGAGTACGGCATTGGCGAGAGCGTTTTTCAAGGTGTTTCCCGACGGTTCTGGCAAAATCCCATTGTACGCCCATGCAGTTTTCTGTGCAGGCGCGAACGTGCGCGGCTGTCAGTTTTTCAGGAAATCAATATGCCAGAATTGCCCGAAGTTGAAGTCACCCGGCGCGGTATTGCGCCTTATCTTGAGCAGGAAACCGTAAGCGGCCTGGTGTTGCGGCGCGAAGGCTTGCGCTGGCCGTTTGCGCCAGATCTGGCGCAGCAATTGATGGGCCGCAAAATCGAGGCATGCGAGCGGCGCGGCAAATATCTGATTTTGCAATTCGCCCATGGCGTTTTGATTCTGCACCTGGGCATGTCGGGCCATTTGCGCATTTTGCCGCCGGGGATTGCGCCGGAAAAACATGATCATGTCGATCTGCAAATGGGGCAGGGCGCAGCCGCGCGCGTATTGCGTTTCACCGATCCGCGCCGTTTTGGCGCTGTGCTGTGGCATGCGCATGCCGACGGCCCTTGGCAGGCCCATCCGCTGTTGGCGCATCTGGGCGTCGAGCCATTGCAAGAGGGCTTTGACGGCGCGGTTTTACACCAGGGCTGCCGCAAGCGCAGCGCCGCCATCAAGCAAGTGTTGCTGGCAGGCGACATTGTGGTCGGGGTTGGCAATATCTATTGCTCGGAAGCGCTGTTCATGGCGCGCATTCATCCGAAAACCCCGGCCAACCGCTTGAGCCGGGCGCGATGCGATAAGCTGGCCGGGGCGATCCGGCAGATTTTGGCGGCGGCGATTGAAAAAGGCGGCAGCACCCTGCGCGATTTTCTGCAAGTCAACGGCCAGAGCGGCTATTTTCAGCAGGATTATTTTGTGTATGCGCGCAGCGGGCAGCCGTGCCGCGTTTGCCAGCATCCGGTGCGCCAATTGCAACAGGGACAGCGCTCGACTTTTTATTGCGCCCATTGCCAGCACTGGTAGGCTGCGGCGCCATTTTGTACTCGCTATCAGAACAAAAATTGGGCACAATCTGAGACAGGCTGTGGGCAAAGGCAGCCAGCCTTGCTATTTGCATAATGCTCGTGGCGCACTTTGTTGCCCTATATAATGAAGGCATACAGGCGGCGCAAGACGGGTGACACAGCGCCGTATAAGATGAATCAAACAATGGAACCGGCTGCGGTTCCGCAACGTGTGGGGGCAATGTGAGTACTCTGGTGCAGGATTTCAAGGAATACAGCGCATGGCGGCAAGGCGTCGTGACGACATTGCAGAAGTATCGCGAATTTGTCGGGCAGGCTGAGCTGTCCGATCCCGCCAGCGAACAGCGCTTCAACCGCGTGTTGTCACGCTTGGCGGATGATAAATTGTCGATTGCGTTCGTCGCTGAATTTTCGCGCGGCAAGTCGGAATTGATCAATTCCATTTTCTTTGCAGATTACGGGCAGCGCATTCTGCCTTCCTCCGCCGGTCGCACCACCATGTGTCCGACCGAGCTGATGTACGATGCGGCGATTCCACCCTGCATCCGTTTGTTGCCGATTGAAACCCGGGCCGAATCCAAATCCACCAGCGAATACAAGAGCCAGCCGGAGCAATGGACGGTGTTGCCGCTGGATATCAATTCCGGCGACGGCATGTTGGAAGCGTTCAAGCAAGTCAGCCTGACCAAATACGTTTCCACCGAGGAAGCCAAGCGCTTCGGCCTGTACGATGAATCCGACCCGGATTCCAGCCTGACCGTCAATGAAGACGGACAGGTTGAAATCTCCCTGTGGCGCCATGCCATCATCAATTTCCCGCATCCTTTGCTCAAGCAAGGTTTGGTGATTCTGGATACGCCTGGTTTGAACGCCATCGGCACCGAACCTGAACTGACCTTGAACCTGATTCCGAATGCGCACGCGGTGCTGTTCATTCTGGCGGCGGATACCGGCGTCACCAAGAGCGATATCGACGTGTGGCGCAATCACATCGGCGCCGGCGCCGGGCGCATGGTGGTGTTGAACAAAATCGACAGCATGTGGGATGAGTTGCGCTCTGCCGCAGAAATCGAAACCCAGATTGACAAGCAGGTTGGCAGCGTGGCGCATATGCTGGCGCTGGAAAAGAAATATGTGTTCCCGGTGTCGGCGCAAAAAGGCCTGGTCGGCAAAATCAACCGCGACCGCGAAATGTTGCAAAAGAGCCGCCTGCCGGCCTTGGAAAATGCGCTGTCAAACGAGCTGATTCCATCCAAGCGCGACATTATTTGCCGCCAATTGCAAGCCGATATCGATGCGCTGCTGTTGGCGCAAAACACCATGTTGTCTTCGCGCACGCGCAGCGTGGTCGAGCAATTATTCGAGTTTAAAGCCCTGCGCGGCAAGAACAAGAATGTGGTCGAACACATGATGAAGCGGATCGATGCGGAAAAGAAAGACTTTGATTCCAGTCTGCTCAAGCTGCAAGGCACGCGCACCGTTTTCACCCGCCTGTCCACCGAGGTGTACACCAGCCTGGGCATGGATATTCTGAAAGAAGACATCGAAAAAACCCGTGAAGCGATGAAAAACAGCAAGCTGTCCGGCGGTTTGCGCGACGCGGTGAAGAATTTCTTTGATCAAATCAAGCGCAATCTCGATTCCTCCGACAAAAAGACAGAGGAAATCACCGAGATGATGACCGTGATGTATCGCAAATTCTCAACCGAGCACGGCTTGGCGCTGTCTTTGCCGATGCCGTTCTCGCTGGAAAAATACCGCAAAGAAATCACCATGATCGAAGGCGTGTACCAGAAGCAATTCGGGGTGGCGACCATGATGACCACATCGCGCGCGATTTTGATGCAAAAATTCTTTGATTCGATTGCTTCGCGCGTGAAACAAAGTTTTGTGCAGGCCAACCGCGATGTCGAAGCCTGGCTGAAAGTGATCATGGCCCCGCTCGAATCGCAGATCCGCGAGCATAAAGAGCAGCTGAAAAACCGCATGGTCTCGATCCAGCGCATTCACACCGCAACCGACAGCCTGGAAGAGAAAATCAAGTCGTTTGAAGAAATGCAGGCGGAATTGGACAAAGAAAAAGCGGCCTTCCAGGAACTGGAAAATGAGTTGCGCACCGCGCTGGCGGCTGAAGTGAAGTTATCTGAAGAGTGAAAGCTGCATCCTCCACCATTGCGCCGCCTGCGGGCGGCGCAATGACGTATACCGATCCCACCTTTTCGGCTGACCTGATCGCCTGGCAGAGCCGGCATGGGCGGCACAGCCTGCCATGGCAAAACACGCGCGACGCCTATCGCATCTGGCTGTCAGAAATCATGCTGCAGCAGACCCAGGTCAGCGCGGTGATTCCCTACTATGAGAAATTTTTAACGCGCTTCCCTGATTTGGCCACGCTGGCGGCGGCTGATCAAGCCGACGTGATGGCGTATTGGAGCGGTCTGGGCTACTACAGCCGGGCGCGCAATTTGCACGCCTGCGCACAAGCGGTGATGCGAGGGCATGGCGGCGTGTTTCCGGCAGATCCGGCCAAGTTGGCCGATTTGCCCGGCATAGGCCGTTCCACCGCCGCCGCGATTGCCGCCTTTTCCTACGGCGTGCGGGCGGCGATTTTGGATGGCAATGTCAAACGCGTGTTTGCGCGCGTGTTTGGCGTTGATGTCTGGCCGGGCGAAAAGAAAACTGAACAGCAGTTGTGGTTGCGCGCCGAAGCGCTCTTGCCGGTGCAGGGGATCGAAGCCTACACCCAGGGTTTGATGGATTTGGGCGCCACCCTGTGCACGCGCAGCAAGCCGGATTGCGCGCGTTGCCCTTTCCAGGCGCGCTGTGTGGCGCATGCCACAGGGCGCACCGCCGAATTGCCGGTCAAAAAACCGGCGCGCGAAATCCCGGAAAAATACGCGCATTTGCTGATTTTGCAGGCTGAAGGGCATATTTTGTTGGAACAAAGGCCGCAGCTTGGCATCTGGGGCGGCTTACTCTCCTTGCCAGAGCTGGCCGGCCACGTCAGCCAGGATGATGAATATGATGCGGACTGGATTGCGCAGGAAGCCGCGCAGCGTTTCGGAGCCAGAGATGCAGCCTGCCGCGCTTTGCCGCCACTGAGTCACCAATTCACCCATTTCCGCTTGCATATTCAGCCGTGGCTGCTGGATCTGGCGCAGATGCCGCAGATGCTGGCGAATCAAGATTGGACGTGGCGCTTGTGCAGCACATTGCAAGACCTTGGCTTGCCGGCCCCGGTGAAAAAATTGCTGACCGGCTTGTATGAGCAGCCTGCTTTATGGCGGCAGGATGGCGTTTGATTCAGTGTTTGAGGTCTTTCCCGGGGGATATGGTTGCTATAAGGAAACCATTTTCCCTATAATAGCCGCTCATTCAGGAGTATGGCATGGGGAATTGGAAACACATCAGTCTGGCAATCTGTCTGCTTTGTTCAAATTGGACAGTGCAGGCGCAAGCAAAAAACGATCCGGCGCAGATCAGTAAATACATCGAGCCTTTGCGCAGTTTGATCGCCACCGAATCCGCGTTGGAAACCGGGCAAAAAATGTGTGCTGCGCTGGGCAGCGCAAGCGAACAGGGTTTTCAAGCTGCTTTAAAAGATTGGAAAAAGCGTAACGCCGACTATTTGAAAGTCTTGCCGTTCTGGGAGCGCTATTTCAGAAAAGCGATGCGTCAGGCCAGCTACAGCGAAGATGAGATTGAAGCGGAAATCGCCAAGCTCAACAGCGGCGCGGCCAAGAGCGGCAGTAAAAATGTGCAAGACAGTTTTCCCGGCAAAAAAGCCAATCCTGAAGCCTGTTCACGGGTGGTCAAAGCGCTCGATGCCGGCAACCATGAAGTGAATAAAAACCCGAAAAATGCGGCGGCGCTGCGTGAATTGGCGCAAAAACAGCGCGAAGATGAAATCGGCATGCGCTGAGCTTGCCGCCCGCAGCTTTACAGTTCCCGGTGCCGCACCACCACTTGCAAGCCATCCTGCTGGCGCGTGCGGAAGTGCGCGGCCAGACTTTCCGCGATGAATACTGAACGGTGCTGGCCGCCGGTGCAACCCAGCGCCACTGTCAGATAACTGCGGTTGTCTTTCTGAAAGGCGGGCAGCCATTTTTGCAGAAAGGTTTGGATATCTTCCTGCATCGCTTGCACCGGCGCCTGGGCGCGCAGCCAGTCGGCGACCGGGGCGTCACGTCCGCTCAGCGGGCGCAAAGGCAGCTCATAAAATGGATTCGGCAGGGCGCGCACATCAAATACAAAATCCGCCGCCAGCGGCACGCCGTTTTTAAACGCGAAGGATTCAAAAATCAGATTCAGCGCGGCATGTTCCAGCGCAATGAATTCCTTGACCCACAAACGCAATTTATTCGCCGCCAGATGCGAAGTGTCCAGCACTTGCGCCAGCATTTCCACCGGGGCCAGGGCTTCGCGCTCTTTTTCAATACATTCAATCAGGGAATATTCCGCCGCGCGGTGGCTTAGCGGATGACTGCGCCGGGTTTCAGAAAAGCGCGCCACCAGCGTGGGCGTATTCGCAGTCAGATACAGGATTTTGATGTCATGCGTGCTGGCGCGCAGCGCTTGGATGCTGGCCGGCAAATTGCTCAGTGAGGAAGCGCTGCGCACATCCATCGCCACCGCCAGTTCGCGCACGCCATCCGCCGCCAGGGTTTCCGCCAGCGCCTGCAACAGGGCCGGCGGCATATTGTCCACGCAGTAATAACCGGCATCCTCCAGCACATTCAGCGCTACCGATTTGCCTGAGCCTGACATACCGGTGATGATGACGATGCGCATTGCTTCAGTCTCCGCTCATGGCCTGGCGCTGCCGTTCGACGAATTCGGCCAGGGTGTCAATGCCGCGCAATTGCATGATTGTGTTGCGCACAGCGGCTTCCAGCAGCACCGCAATATTGCGCCCGGCGGCCACCGGGATAATCACTTTGCGGATTGGCAGGCCCAGCACGTCTTCAGTCGGGTTCATAAAGGGCAGACGATCCGGCTCTTCTTCCAGCGTGCGGCGGCGCACCAGATGCACAATCAGCTTTAAGCGCATTTTGCGCCGCACTGCGGTTTCGCCAAAAATCGCCTTGATATCGAGCAGCCCCAGGCCGCGCACTTCCAGCAGATTTTGCAACAGCGCAGGGCAGCGTCCTTCGATCATATTCGGCGCAATGCGGGCGAATTCGACCGCATCATCCGCCACCAGGCCATGGTTGCGTGAAATCAATTCCAGCCCGAGTTCGCTTTTGCCCAGGCCGGAGTCGCCGGTGATCAGCACACCCACCCCCAGCACATCCATGAACACGCCGTGCATGATGATGCGCGGCGCCAGTTTTTTGGACAGATACACGCGCAGATAGTCGATCACCTGCGCCGCCGGCAGTGGTGTGGAAAACAGGGGGATGTTTCTTTCGTCGCAGATGGAGAGAATATCGGGCGGGGTTTCCAGGCCCTGCGCAATCACCAGCGCGGGCGGGCCGCCGGAGATCAGTTCTTCAATCTGATAGGCGCGCGACTCGGGCTTCAAGCGCTGGTAGTAATTGATTTCCTGATGGCCGAAAACCTGGATGCGGCCAGGGTGGATCAAATTCAAGTGGCCGACTTGATCAGCGGCAGAGGCCATATCGCCGGAAATCAGCCGCTCGCCACCCGGAAAGCCGGCGAACCAGCCCAACTGCAAAGATTCACGATTCTCATCGTACAGCTGCTGGATGGTCAGGGGTGTGGGCATCATAGGCTAAAACCTGGCGAAAAAAATCGCAAAAAGCTTGCGTTAAACAATGCTTTGCAAACTGGATTGCCAATTCACAATGTTTTGGTGCACCACCGCAGCCGACGTTTCTTGCGTCAGCATATTACGGAAGTTGTCATCGGAACACATTTCTGCAATTTCCGACAGAATTTCCAGATGCATCTCTGTAACGTTATCAGGAATGAGGAGGAAGAACAACAGATTGACCGGCGCCCCATCCGGCGATTCAAATGGAATCGGGTCGGCCAGACGCACAAATGCGGCCAGCGGCGTTTTCAATTTCACGCCTTTCATGCGGCCATGCGGCACTGCAATGCCGCTGCCAATCCCGGTCGAACCCAGGCATTCGCGAGCAAACAGGCTTTCTGAAACCGTGGCGCGGGCAATCCCGCAATTATTTTCAAAGATCAGCCCGGCTTGCTCAAACACCCGTTTTTTGCTGGATACCGTCAAATCCAGCACAACATTCTCAGGCGGTAAAATTCTACTCAGCTTGGTCATAGCGCCACACAAAGAAAAAGCCACAGGGCTGTTGAACCCCGAAAAACTGCCGCCACACAGATGCACCCGTGGGCGCTGCGCCTGAAGCAAACCATGCCCGCAAGGGCCTCAGATTGCATGTGACAGCAGTGCGGCGTCCCTGACAGTGTTGGCCGCCATCGCAGGAAATACTGTATCTGCCATGCAACAAAGCTTGCATTTTGCATCCCCGCTTCCTGCCATCCGGGGCGCAGCCGCATGTTGGCGGCTGCGTATTGTAGTGGATAAGCGCCGGGTATGCGTAAATCCTTCGTGCATGCCTGTCAACGTTTTGGTTTCTCGTTTGTCTGTCCATTAAGTTCTTTGAAGCGGCTCATGGCCTCATCAAAGTACTGTTTATGGCCGATCAAATCTGCTTCCAGTTTTTCCGCCCGTTTGCGCTCGCCCTGTTCGGAAGTATTGGCGTCATCAAAGCGGGTTTGCATTTCCTGCGAGATTTTTGCTTTCGGGTTGACGCTCTTGATCTTGTCAATTTCTTTCTGTACTGACTTGCGCTTTTGTGCGTAGGCGTCAGCGGCGTTATTCGCTTCGATGATTTCGTTGCGGATCTGGGTGATCTTACGCTCGCGCGCTGCTTCAATTTCTTTTTCGCTGCGATACATCGAGAGCAGCAACATATCGCGTTTTTTCTGTTCGGCCAGTGCGGCTTGTTCAGCCTTTTTCTTTTCTTCCTCGGCCTTCATCGCGGCTTTTTGCTCAGCGGTGGGCGGCGGCCCAATTTCTTTGCGCACCGTGCCATCTTTGCCCAGCAGCTTGGTGCTGCGGTCGGCGCATTCGGGAATCGGGCGGTCGGAAGTCAGCGTGCGGCCACTGGCGTCCTTGCATTGGTAGATTTGTTGCGCATGAGCGGGGGCGGACAGACTCAGAGACAGGCTGGCCGCCACGCAAGCGCACAGTATCGCGCGTTTATTCATGGGTTCTCGCTATGCCGTAACGTTGCCGATATGCCGCCACCGCCTGCTGATACTGGCTCAGTCTGGGATCGGCTGCGGCGCTGTTTAAATAGTCGAACAAATCATCCAGATTCGCAATCGAAATCACTGGAATGTCATATTGCTGCTGGACTTCCTGCACGGCTGATAATTCCGAAATCACGCCATCCTTGCCGCCGCGCTCCATGCGGTCGAGCGCGATTAATACTGCGCAAGGCTGCGCGCCGGCGGCTTTGATCAATTGCACCGATTCGCGCACCGAGGTGCCGGCGGAAATCACGTCGTCAATAATCACCACCTTGCCTTGCAGGCGCGCGCCGACCAGGCTGCCGCCTTCGCCATGGTCTTTGGCTTCTTTGCGGTTGTATGCGAAAGAAGTGTTGCGGCCATGGCCGGCCAGCGCCACCGCAGTCGCGCTGGCCAGGGTGATGCCCTTGTAGGCCGGGCCGAACAGCATATCGAATTCAAGGCCGGAAGCGAGCAGGGTTTGCGCATAGAACTGCGCCAGACGGCCCAGATTGGCGCCATCATTGAACAGCCCGGCGTTGAAGAAATAAGGAGAGGGGCGGCCTGCCTTGGTGATAAATTCGCCAAACGACAGCACACCGGCTTGCACGGAAAATGCAATAAATTCCTGACGTAAATTGCTCAAGTTGACCTCTGGGAAAGAATGGATGGCCGGACAGCGGCGCTGGCGGCGCTCAAGTCCCTCATTTTAGCTTCAATCATGCCCTCTGACAGCTTGCGGCGGCGAGGTGCGCGGCAGGAAATCGGGTATGCTGGCGTTTTTTTTGCGCGAAAACCAGTCATGCCCAAAATCATCTCAGCCAATTTGAATGGCATCCGCTCCGCCGCCAGCAAGGGTTTTTTTGAATGGATGCAAGCGCAGCAAGCCGATGTGGTTTGCGTGCAGGAATTGAAGGCGCAGGCCGCCGATATGACGCCCGCTTTTTTACAGCCGGATGGCTGGCATGGGCACTTCCAATACGCTGAAAAGAAAGGTTACTCCGGCGTTGGCGTGTACAGCCGGGCGCAGCCGGACAAGGTGCAAATCGGCTTTGGCAGCGCGGAATTCGACCCTGAAGGGCGCTATGTGCGGGTGGATCTGGGGCCGCTCACCGTGATTTCCCTGTATTGCCCGTCCGGCTCCTCATCGGAAGAGCGGCAGCAAGCCAAATTCCGTTTCATGGCGGAATTTTTCCCGCATTTGCAGGCTTTGCAGCAGGAAATGAAAGACAGCGGGCGTGAGTTGGTGATTTGCGGCGATTGGAATATCGCACACCAGGAAATCGACCTGAAAAACTGGAAGGGCAATTTGAAGAATTCCGGTTTTTTACCGGAAGAGCGCGCCTGGTTTGGCCGCGTGCTGGAGCAAGCCGGTTATTGCGATGTGCACCGCCAGCTCTTGCCCGGGGTGGCGCAATACACCTGGTGGAGCAATCGCGGCCAGGCTTGGGCCAAGGATGTCGGCTGGCGTATTGATTACCAATTGGCCAGCGCCGGTCTTGCGGCGCGCGCGCGTTCGGTCTCGGTCTATAAAGAGCAGCGTTTTTCCGATCACGCGCCTTTAATCATTGAATACGATTGAAGCCGGGCCGGGCTTTATTCCTCATCGACCCAAATGATCAATTGCACGGCCTCGCCCGCCACCTGAAAAATACTGCCGGGCTGGACATCGCGTATTTTCAATACCAGATCAGGATCTTGCAAAGCGCGGCCGTCCAGCCAAACCTGGCCGGACTGCACCAGGGCGCGCGCGGCTTGCTCATCGGCGGCGAATTGCAATGAGCGCAACATATCCAGCAAGGGTTTGCCGACATACAGGGAATATTCCGCCACGGCCCAGGTTTTCATCAATCTTTCCTTTCATTTTTGTGCTTGCGGCGCAAACACGCTGCGTAAAGCGCGCGTGAGCCAGACCGGATTCACGCTCAAATGATCTTCGTCCGGAATGATCGCAATATGCTGCCGCAGGCCGGGATACTTGCGCGCCGCCAGCCGCGCGTGCATGGCTTGCACATCGGCCACGATATCATCGTCCTGGGAATAACGGGGATCGCCTTTTTTTACCGCTTCCAGCGCTCCGGCATACCAATACACCTCGGTCTTCATATCCTGGTTTTTGGCGGCATAGTTTTTTTCGGTGTCAAACAGCATTTTATTATTGAACCACAGCGATGGGCTGCCCAAGAGCCAGACATCGAATAATTCCGGCGTGTGCAACAGCGCATCCACCCCCAGCACAGCGCCATAGGAATGACCGGCAAACACCTTGCGCTTGGGATCAATCCGGTAGCGTGAGAGTACAAAAGGCAGAATTTCCTGCGCCAGATACTGGCGATAGGCCGCACTTTGCCCGTACACGCCCTGGCTGTAGTGTTTGTTGTCCGATTTCACCTGGGCCGGGGTGTAATCGCGGTTGCGGCTCTGGGTCGGCGTATCGCCTTGCGCATAAGAGAGGCCGACCAGGATGAAATCCTGTAATTTGCGGCCATGATCAGACAGCCGGCGCGACAGCGCGCGCGTGACGGGGAAGGCGTAATTGGCGTCCGCCACAAATAACACCGGATACTTTTGCTTGCTCTGCGCATACGCGGCAGGCAGGGAGACGAAAACCTGATAACTGCGCCCCTGCAGCTGGCGCGGCAGATTCAGCACCTCAGTATCCTCAAGTTGATACAGCGGGGCCGGGGCGGCGTCAGCGGCGCACGCCTCTATGCTCAGAAGCGGGGGGATAAGTACAAGCAGGCTGGCGCAGGTGCGCACAAAGCGGCGGAAAAACATCTTCATCATGAATGGGATCTGCAAACCGCCTATTCTGCCATAGTGCGCGAAAGAATCCGGCCCGGTCTTTGCCCCGCTGCAGCTTAACGGTAACTCGAATAGCGCAGCAAAATCTCGGTGCGCTTTTTCAGCATTTCATCACCCTTATCGCGCTGCCCGGCCTTGAAATAGGCGCGCAGCAAAATATCGATGCTGGCCAGATCCCAGGGATTGTTTTTTTCCAGATTCAGATTCAACACTTCAATCGCGCGTAAAGGCTCCTCGCGATCCATATACACAGACGCCAATTCGCGCGCCAGGCCGTCATAGGGTTTGTCAGTCATGCCTTTTTGCAGCCAGGCCAGACGGCTGTCGAAATCCTGTTTTTCCTTGGCCGCCTGGGCTTCCTGGTGACAGTAACGCGACTCCAGGCCGGCGAGTAATTCGGGGGCCAGTTTGCGCGCTTGCATCTGATTGATGAAGTCGCGCATGAGTTGAAACGAGCCGCCTTCGGGCGGGTAAAGCGTGGCGAAATAAGCAAACACCGTGGCCGGCAATTGCGGATCAAGCGCAATCGCTTTTTCAAACAGGGCGCGGCTTTGTTCCGCCGGCTTGCCCAGCGCGCGGTTGAGGTTGATTTGCTCAGCCAGGCACAGTGCGCAAGGATCAATCGCCTTTTGCGCCGCCTGCAGATCCGCCGCCGCCAAATCCATCAAGCGCATAAATTCGGCCTGGCGGCGCGCTTCATCCACCCCTTCCTCATCATTGCGGCGCCAGGCTTCCACCTGAAAATACATGCCGCGCAATAAATACGCATAGCCGCTGTTGGTTTGCGTCACCCATTCATTAAAGCGGCGCGTGGCCCCGCCCAGATTCACATTCGCAATCGCATACCAGCGTTTTTGCCACAGTTCCGCACTGATTGTTTTTTGCCCGTATTGCTGATTTGTTTCATCCAGCGCTGTTTCCAGCGCCGCATAGCGCTCATGCGCAAACAGGCCGATCAGGGTGTTGCGTTCGTGTTCTTCATCTTCAAATTTTTGGCAGCCGGAAAGCAGGGCCAGCGCCAGAAACAGGCGGGCAGAGGCCGACAACAGAATGCGCAAAACAGTCATGGCGGGCGGCTGGAGTGGAGGTGTTGACATGATAGCGCTGTTGTTTGCGCATTGTCACCTGCCGCAAGGGACAGCCAGGGCGCACGGCCCTGGCCGGGGAGGCGGATTACTTGACGGTCAGACTGGCGTCATCGATCAGGAAGGAGGTTTGTTTGCTGCTGTTTTCCACCCCTTCAAAATGAATTTGCACAGATTGGCCTTTCCATTGGCTCAAGTCGTAGCTCAATTTCTTGTAGCTGCTCTTGTCCAGATTCGACCAGGCGCCAAGCGTCGCCAACACCTTGCCGCTGCTGTTGCGCACGGTCAGGGTGAGGGTGTCTTTTTTCAGCGTGGTGACGGTTTCTTCGGTGCTGATTTTCAGCCAGAAGCTCAGTTGCGCGCTGCTCAAGCTGGCCGGCAGACTCACGCTTTGCGCCAGGCTGTCAGTATGTGCTTCGCCATAGCCGTTCAACCAGGCTTTGTACTGTCCGCCGTGGGCGGCTTCGTTGGCGTCGTTATTGATCACGCCGCTGGTGGTTTTCCAGCCGCTGGTCTTTTTCTCAAAATCGCCATTCACCAGCAATTCCTGCGTCTGGCCGGAGTTGTTGACCGTAAAATCAGCCGCCGCGCTGGCCTTGTTGCCGGCCGCGTCAAACGCCGTGGCTTGCAGCTTGTGCGCGCCATTCGCCAGCGTGGTCGAGTCCAGCGCCAATTGCCAGGGCGCGCTGCTGAGGCTGCCACGGCTCACGCCATCCACCGCAAACTCCACCTTGACCACGCCCACATTGTCGCTCGCGTTCGCGCTCAGTTGCAGCATACCGCTGCTGCCGCTGACCTTGGCGCTGACTTGCGGCGGGGTGCTGTCTTTTTGCACATTGCTGACCGTGAAGCTGACAGCAGCGGACATGGCGCAATTCGCGGCGGCGTCGCAAGCTCTGGCTTGCAGGCTGTGCGCGCCATTGCTCAGCTTAGTGCTGTCAAACGCCAGCGTGAACGGCTCTTGCGTGAGCGTGCCTTGCAAGGCGCCATCGACATAAAATTCCAGCTTGCTCACGCCGACATTGTCGCTCGCCTTGGCGCTGAATTGCAGCGTGCCGCTGGAGCCGGACACGGCGGCGCTGACGTTAGGCGCCTGGGTGTCGCCGCCGCCATCGCCTTCCTGCGTGACCCAGATCGGCGCCGACCACATGATCTTGCCATCATCCTGGGTCAGTTTGGCGTAATAAAAATGCGCACCGGCCTTGGGCGTGATGCTTTGCTGCGCGCCTTCGCCCAGCAGCGCCGTGCTGCCGGCGACGCCCGGCACGCCTTCAATAATTTGCACGCTGGCGACTTGTTTGCCATTGCTGTTGGCGTGGCTGACCGTGAAATTCAAGGGGCCGCGATTGGTGAAACGTTCGCCCATCATGCGGCCATTTGCCTGCAGCACGATTTGCGCATTCTTATCCATGGTGGCGAAGACGCGGCGCGCCTTCAAGGCCGCCAGGAAGTTTTCCTGATTCAGCGTGCTGCCGGCAGGCAGCAAGACGCCGGTGCGGTTTGGCGCCGAGGCGCCCCAGTTGGCGCAATGATTATCCTGATTGCTGGAGAAGGCGATGTGATAGCCATTTTCCAGCAATTTATTACAGGCCGATTCAAAAGAAGATAAATCGCCGTCGGATTCATCGGTGACATTGGAAAACGCCGAAGAATTCATCACTTCGCACAGCACCATCACCTGATCGCCATCAGCGTGATAGCCCAGCGCTTTGCCGTTCACCAGAAATTGTCCGCTTTTTTCCGGGTGATTGAATTGGCCGATCCAATTCTTTTGCTTCATTAATGTGTAGAGCGCCGCGTAATCATTGCGCGCAATAAAGGTGTCGCCAATCAATTGCTGGCTGTTATTGTATTCCCAGCCCAATAATTCCTGCGCGCCCATGATATTCAAATGGCCGCCATTTGAAATCACACCCCATTCCATGCCATATAAACCGAGGAAATCTTTATTTTTGGCATTGTAATCCGCCGCGCTTTTCAAACCGGATTGATAACGCGCACGCGCCACCGCCGCATCAGCATTTGCATTGGCGCTGTTGGCCGAGCCGTCAAATAAATGGTTATGCTCCGAAGTCAGCAGAAAATCCAGGCCATGTTTGTGCGCAAAAGCATAGGCGTCGGTCGGGCCATAAGCGCCGCGTTGCGGGGCCACCGCATGGCTGCAGGAAGCGTTTTCCCCGCCGCCGTCGCTGTGATTGGTCTGGCTGTGCAGATTGCCGTAGTACACGCTGTAAGGCAGGCCAGCCGTGGCCGGGGCCAGACGCTGCGCGCCACGCTTGCCGGCCAGCGGCTGGAACAGCGGCATGCGCTGCGGCGTGACCATGCCGACTTGCATCGGCCAGCTTTGTTGAATCCAATCCAGACCGCTTTTCTTTTGCAGGGCGGCGAATAATTGTGCGGCGTCGGTTTGCGGGATCGAGCGTTGCATATCAATCGCCACCGCCTCCATTTGCACCGTGTAAATACCGTCCGGCAGCGCGTTTTTGGCATTGCGGCCCTGCCATTGAATATTTTTGCGCAATTTTTTATTGACCGGCAAAGCATCTGCGCCATACCAGGTTTGTATCACATTTTGTTTTTTATCCAGCAATTGCACACGCCATACTGCAGCTTGTGCGGTATCCGCATGCGGATATTCAAAATGCAGGGTGAATTGACGGGCTTGATTGCCAGCCGGATTTAATGCGCGGAATGGGGCTTGCAAACTGGCGGAAAATTCCGCGTGATCCAATGCATGCGCATACAGATTTTGCGCCGGCAGCAGCGCGCTGCACAGACTGAGAGCCAAGAGAGTAGGGCGGATCATTTTTTTCATTATCGTCTCACATAATCATTGGATATGAAGCGGCCTGCGGCAACAGAGCGCATCTTTACCAATTCCGGAAATAAAGCCGGAGCGTGCGCATCACGCACCACTCCGGCGCAGACTTATACGCCAGCCAAAGGCCGGCTATGCAGGACAGTTTGCTGCCTCTTCTTTTTCAGGGGTGTGCGCAAGCACCCTCGCTTCGGGGGAAGGGGATAACGCTTGCAGCGCTGCGCATCTTAGGGCAGGCGGCAGGCTTTGCCTAGAGACATGCCGCAAATTGCATAATTTCTGTCGCGATTGTGAAAAAAACGCCAATTTTCTGAAATTGATTGCAAGGGGGCCGGATTTATAGCGTCTATAGCCCGGCTATAATGAATCTTTTGTTCCACTTGCACCGTCATGGCCAAACACGTCTCCGAAACGCCCGCCACCCAAATGTTGAAACGCGCCGGCGTGATGTTCACTGAGCATCCCTATGAATATGAAGAGCATGGCGGCACGGCGGTCTCTTCGCGTGAGCTGGGCGTAGCCGAGCACAGCGTGGTGAAAACCCTCATCATGCAAGACGAAGCGGCGCGCCCCTTGGTGGTCTTGATGCATGGCGATTGCAAAGTTTCGACCAAAAACCTGGCGCGCCAGGCCGGCAAGAAAAGCATTGCCCCCTGCACCCCGGAAGTGGCCAACCGCCACAGCGGTTATCTGGTCGGCGGCACCTCGCCCTTCGGCTTGAGAAAGGCGATGCCGGTGTATTGCGAGCGCAGCATTTTTGCGCTGGACAAAATCTACATCAATGGCGGACGGCGCGGCTATCTGCTCGGCCTCGCCCCGCAGGTCTTGCGCGACGTGCTGCAAGTGATTGAAGTCGATTGCGCCTTGCAGGAATAAGCCGCCTTGCGCCCGGTCTGCCCCTCGCATATACTCGCGCATCGCTTGAACTGAGATTTCCCGGACTGCTCCATGATCACCACCTTGCTTTTTGTGCTTGCCGCCTATCTGATCGGCTCTATTTCCTTCGCTGTCGTCGTCAGCCGTGGTTTTGGCCTGGCCGATCCGCGCACCTATGGTTCAAAAAATCCGGGCGCGACCAATGTTTTGCGCAGCGGAAATAAAAAAGCCGCGATTCTCACCTTGTTGGGCGACAGTTTGAAAGGCTGGTTTGCCGTCTTCGCCGCCAAACAATGGGGCCCGCAATTGCAGCTCGATGAGAGCGGCGTGGCGCTGGTGGCGCTGGCCGTGTTTCTGGGGCATTTGTGGCCGCTGTTCTCGCGCTTTGTCGGCGGCAAGGGCGTGGCCACCGCGCTCGGCGTGTTGCTGGCGCTCAATCTCTGGCTGGGTCTGGCCACCCTGATCACCTGGCTGGCGGTGGCCTACGCCTTCCGCTATTCCTCGCTGGCGGCGATTGTGGCGGCGATTTTCGCGGTGTTTTATCAGGGTTTGCTGTTTGGTCTGGCGCCAGAGCTGTTTGCGGTCGGCGCCATGAGCTTGCTGCTGGTGTATCGCCACGGCGCGAATATCAGCAATTTGCTGGCCGGTAAAGAAAGCAAGATCGGCAGCAAGAGCAAGCCGCAAGCCGGGTCTGACGATAAGCCTAAGCACAAAGCCTCGTAAGCGCCAGTCAGGCGAAGAAAGCGGGCCGGCATCATCCGCCGCTTGACGCCAGGCAGCAGACTGGATCGCCCGGCAGCGCAAACCTGCGTTTGCATGCATAAAATCACGGAACCGCGAGCCTGGCGCCGGTTCCAAGCCGCATTACCCATCCTTGCCGCCATCACCGGAGAATGTATGCGCGTCATCTTACTCAGCTTGCTTTTACTCAATGCGGCGCATGTATTTGCCGCCTGCCCGCCGCCGCTCAAACCCGTCAGCAACCCGCGCCAGGCACAGGAAGTCGCGCAAAGCGCGATTCAGGAATGCCGCTTAAGCCGGCTGCCGCCCGCCTGTGTGCGTTTATTTGTGCAAAGCGCACCGGCGTTTTGGCTGGTGGATGTGCGCGAACAACATGACGCCCAATGCGGCGGCGATCCTGATACGGCGCCGCGTTTGTTCAGCTTGCAGATTTGGCGCGATGGCCGGGTGTTGAGCGACGCCGCCAGCATGGATGGCAGTTTTCTGCCCTTGACCCGGGCGGCGTCCTGAGGAGAGGGGGGGCGCCAAAACTTGGCGCCGGGGATTGGCTTAACGCAGGAATTTACCGTCTTTGGAAATCACTGTCAGCTCAACATATTCCGATGCCTGACGGCGGTTTTTTGACAGATTGATCAGAAAACCGCCGAATTCCACCCGGTTCATGCCTTCCAGCGCGGTAATCAGCTTGGCGCGGCTGGGATCGCGGCCGGTGCGGCGCAGCGCTTCCACCATCAGCTTGGCGTTCAAAAAACCTTCCATGCTCATGAAGGAGCGGGTGCTGATTTTGGCTTCTTCCATCACCTGCTTGTATTCCTGCACGATTTCGCTGACCACCGAAAACGGGAACGGCACCACCTGCGACACCACCACCCCGACGCCGTGTTTGCCGAGCGCATTCACAGAAGTCTGGGTGCCCATTACCGACAGGGTGAAATACGGAATCCCGGTTTCCAGCAGGTTATAGGCTTTGATGAATTCCACCGAAGGTTTGCCGGCGGTGATCATGACCACCGCTTGCGGTTTGCTCTGCGCCAATTCCTTGGCGGCTTTGGCGGCGTCGCTGGCGTCGTTTTCCACCGTGGCCTTGGCGGTCGGCTTCAATTTGCGTTTTTCCAGCGCAGCTTCGACGCCCGCCAGACCATCTTTGCCAAAGCCATTGTTTTGATACACCACCGCCACCCGTTCCAGACCGCGCATGGTGATGTGATCAACAATTTTTTCCAATTCCTCGGCATAGCCGGCGCGCAGATTGAACACCAGACGGTTGATGGGTTTGCGCAACGCCGTGGCCCCGGAGAATGGCGCAATACTGGGAATCTCGTATTCATTCAAGAGCGGCATGATGGCCGTATTGGCCCCGGTGCCCATCACATTGAACAAGGCGAACACCTTCTTTTCTGTGATCAGACTTTTGACATTCGCCACCCCTTTATTGGTGTCGTAAGCATCATCCAGGCTGATCAACTCGATTTTGCGGCCATGCACGCCGCCGCGCGCATTCACATAATCGAAATAGGCGCGCGCCGCATTCGCCGTATCCTGGCCCAACTCGGCCAAGGGGCCGGTCAGCGCTACCGATTGCCCGAGCACAATCGTGTTGGAACTGACGCCGTTTTCAGCGGATGCTGCGGCGCACAAAACTGTGAGTGAAAGCGTGGCGAGAACGCGCCGCCAAAGGCGCAACAAGGGCTTTGCCATAGGAAACTCCGGTATCAATTGTTATGTGTGGAAACTTGTGGGGCAAACCAGGCACAAACCATCGCATCAAGCTCACTGCACGAATCGGGATGATGCAGAGAAGACGGTGGAAACTGGGAATGGCTGCACGGGAAAAACGGCGTGCCCCGGGAAGAGAAAGCGTGAAACAACGCCCACAGTATGCGGCGTTGCAAAATGATTTGCAATCAACCTGTGTCTGGCATGTTGCAGTTGCTACAAATCACGAAATATTTTGATACTTGCAAAAAATCTGCTCGCACCACACCAAGGACGTGAACTCTGACGCTATCCCATAGTCAAAACTGCATGCATACATTGCATATACAATCAGGAGGAAGCATGTGCAGGAAATTGGCGATTTATTATTTTTGGCTGAGTTTTCCCTTGAGCCTGGCGCTGGCGGTGATGGGAATTTTGCCGGGCAGAATGATCGGCATCTTCATTGTACTCAGCCTGATTCCTTACGCCTGGTGTTGCCGTAAAGATTGAGCGCACAGCCGGAGTGCGATCCGGCTGTGCGCAAGGGGCTACAGATTAACGGTAGTTGCGATAGATATGACAGGCGATGCCTTCTTTATGCCAGCCATCGCGGCCTTCACCAAGTTCATTGTAATCCTGGGTGTAGAAATGCAATTCCTTTTGCCCATGATAGTAACGATACAACGGCGTGGTTTTCGGCCCTGGCGTTTGGCTGCAATAGCCGGTAATGCCGTGGTATTCATAATCGCCATTGCCGCCGCCTAATTCATTCCAATCGGTGGTGTAGAAATTATTCCCGCTGGCGCTGCGATGATAATGATACAGCGGCACATTATCCGCATCCTGCGAACGTTTCAGAAAACCTGGCAGGCCTTCGTAATACCATACAGCCGACGATTCATTCATATTTTCAAAACCCAGGCTGATTTGCGTCCAATAAAAATGCCGGGAAGTATTATCTCGATTAACAAACCGATAGAGCGGCGCAAAATCAGATCGCTTCACACCTGCAACGGTGTGCGAGGCGCCATTCAAATAATCCAAGCGATAAAACGGTTGATCTTCATCATAGGTGGAGAAGGCCGCGCCAATCCGACCATTTTGCTCCAAAACATTGCGCACTTCCTGCGGGGTGGCGTTCGGATGGGTTTCCAGATATTGCGCCACCAAACCGCTGACATGCGCTGCTGCTTGTGAAGTGCCATCTTTGAGCACAGAATCCGTATCATTGAGATGACTGGCGGAACGGATCCGAACGCCCGGCGCCCATATATCAATACTGGAATGCGCGGCAATCGAATGGACGATACGATCATTTTCATCCGTCGCCCCCACGCTGATCACTTTCGGCTCACGCGCCGGCGAAACAAGATAACCTTCATCGATCGCGCTGGTGACCAATTTCCGATTGCCGGCGGCAGTCACCACAGTCAAGCCGGCATCCACCGTGCGCGCTACCGCCGCATCCAAAGCGCTATGCGGCGGGGTGGTCAGGCTGATGTTCAGCACGGCGGGGCGCTGCGCATTTGTCATGACCCACTCCAGGCCGGCAATCAAAATCGACGCCGTGCCCTTGCCCTCACAATCCAACACTTTCACACTGTGCATGCGAACTTGCTTGGCGACACCCCAGATTTGCCCGCCCAGCACGCCGGCGATATGCGTGCCATGTCCATTGCAATCCGAGAGACCTGCGGCATCCGTCACCACGGACATATCCAAAGTCACACGACCGGCAAAATCGCTGTGCGTATGGCGCACCCCGCTGTCCAGTAAATAGGCATGCACGCCGGCCCCGGTATATTCATATTCATATTTTTTATCATAATCCGGCAAAACCTGATCAAGCCGATCCAAATTCCAGGGGGCATTATCTTGCACCGCACTGGCTTCGGTCATGCTGTTTTGAATCACATAATCCACCAGCGCATCATTCGCCAATTGATCAGCCCCGGCCTCACTCATGTTTTTCACGCTGAACCCATATAAGGTTTTGCCATATACAAATTCGAGCTGTGCGCCATAGGTTTGCGCCATATTCTCTGCAATCTGTTGCAGATTCAGCGCCATCTTATTTTTCTTTAATACAACGATATATTCACCCGGCACTGCCGCCCCGGTCTTTTGCGCAGTTTTTGTCGGCAAAGGGTCGCGATTATCTACTGGATCTGTAATCACCACGCCACCACCTTCATCAGTAAGGTCGGTGGAAATACCTGAAACCTGGGCATGTGCGGCAAAACTGCCAGCTAATAACATCGCCAATGCCAGTGATTTATATTGCGGGGTCGTATTTTTCTTCATAACGCAATCCAAAAAGTGAACAGGGTAAGGAAATTGAAAAAAGGGAGTTGGCCTGTCATGCGCGGCCGACAGCGTCCCTGCAGCAAACATCGCTGCATTTTTCAATTTGACAACTATCACATTGAAAACAGATGGCGCGCAGACGCCGCCCTGCCACCTTGCAAAGGCAGGACTGGATTGTATGTGTGGGGAAACTGGCTGCTTCGCACTTATCTGTATTCAATGACAGTCATTCTACGGGAAGTGTTTTGGAGAATAAATATTTTCTTTGCAGAAACTTTGAATTACGATCAGAGTATTAAATTCATGCTGTGCTGCGTATCACCTGCCAATCTGTTCAGCGCCCTCCCACCCGGTCCCAATCCACCTGCCGCCGCCCGCGCGCGCGAATGAAAACAGGCCCCGGTTTTTCACAATTCCGCCCGCGCTTGCCTCATAATTGCGGCTTGTGATTTTCCACAAACCACGCGGCGCGGCCTAACCGGCCAAACCGTAATAACCACAACCAGCATGAGACCCATGTTGCAGCGATGGTGAAAAGTTACAAGCCGGACACCCCGTTGCAAATATAAGCACGACATGATCGAGCATAAGGAAGCCCATGAGCCAGTATGAACCGCTACGGTTGCACGTCCCCGAGCCTACAGGCCGCCCAGGATGCGCCACCGATTTCTCCTATCTGCGCACCTCGCCCGCCGGCGAAGTCCGCCGCCCACCCATCCACGTCAGTCCGGTCGATACCCGTGATATCGCCTACTCCCTGATCCGCGTTCTCGATGAGAACGGGCAGGCGGTCGGCCCCTGGGTTCCCGAGATTCCGCTGGAAGTCATCAAACGCGGCATGCGCGTGATGATGAAGACCCGCATTTTCGACGCGCGCATGCTGATTGCGCAGCGCCAAAAGAAAATGTCGTTCTACATGCAAAGCCTGGGCGAAGAAGCGATTGGCACAGCGCAATCCATGGCGCTGATGAAGGGCGATATGTGTTTCCCGACCTACCGTCAGCAAAGCATTTTGCTGGCGCGCGATGTTTCCATGGTCGATATGATGTGTCAGCTGCTCTCGAATGAGCGCGACCCGCTCAAGGGCCGTCAGCTGCCCGTGATGTATTCGGTCAAGGAATCGGGCTTTTTCTCGATTTCCGGCAATCTCGCCACCCAATATATTCAAGCTGTGGGCTGGGCCATGGCCTCGGCCATCAAGGGCGACACCAAAATTGCTTCGGCCTGGATTGGCGACGGCGCCACCGCTGAAGCCGATTTTGACACCGCGCTCACCTTCGCCCACGTCTATCGCGCTCCAGTGATTTTGAACGTGGTGAATAATCAATGGGCGATTTCGACCTTCCAAGCCATCGCCGGCGGTGAAGGCACCACCTTCGCCGCGCGCGGCGTCGGCGCCGGCATCGCTTCTCTGCGGGTGGACGGCAACGATTTCCTGGCGGTATACGCCGCTTCGCAATGGGCAGCAGAACGCGCGCGCCGCAATTTCGGCCCGACCCTGATCGAATGGGTGACCTATCGCGCCGGCCCGCACTCGACTTCTGACGATCCTTCCAAATACCGTCCGGCGGACGACGCGCAGCGCTTCCCGCTGGGCGACCCGATTGCGCGCTTGAAGCAATACCTGATCAACCAGGGCGCCTGGTCGGAAGAAGAGCACGAAACCGTGCACAAAGAATTGGAAGCCGAAGTGATTGCCGCCCAGCGCGAAGCCGAACAATACGGCAGCCTGGCCAATGGCCACGTCTTCAGCCCGGCGCAAATGTTTGAAGACATTTACGAAACCATGCCGGAGCATCTGCGCCGTCAACGTCAGGAACTCGGGGTGTAAAGCATGAGCGAGCAAAATAAAACATCGATGACCATGATCCAGGCCCTGCGTTCGGCCATGGATGTGATGTTGGAGCGCGATGACAATGTGGTGATCTACGGTCAGGACGTGGGCTATTTCGGCGGCGTATTCCGCTGCACCGAAGGGCTGCAAAAGAAATATGGCCGGACCCGCGTATTCGACGCGCCGATCTCTGAATCCGGCATCGTCGGTTCCGCCATCGGCATGGGCGCGTATGGCTTGCGCCCGGTGATCGAGATCCAATTCGCCGATTACATCTACCCCGCGTATGACCAGATCGTCTCGGAAGCGGCGCGCCTGCGTTACCGCTCGGCTTGCGATTTCACCGCTCCGCTGACCATCCGCACCCCTTGCGGCGGCGGCATTTACGGCGGCCAGACGCACAGCCAAAGCCCGGAGGCGGTGTTCGCCCACGTCTGCGGCTTGCGCACCGTGATGCCATCCAATCCATACGACGCCAAGGGCTTGCTGATCTCCTCGATTGAAAATAACGACCCGGTTATTTTCCTGGAGCCGAAGCGCCTCTACAACGGCCCGTTTGACGGCCATCACGACCGTCCCTCGGTGCCGTGGTCGCAACACGCCAGCGGCCAGGTGCCGGAAGGCTATTACAACGTGCCGCTCGATAAAGCAGCGATTTTCCGTCCCGGCGAGGAAGTCACGATTCTGGCCTACGGCACCATGGTGTGGGTGTCGGAAGCAGCGGTCAAAGAAGCCGGCGTGGACGCTGAAATCATCGACCTGCGCAGCTTGTGGCCGCTGGACTTGGATGCGATTGTGAATTCAGTCAAGAAAACCGGCCGCTGCGTGGTGGTGCATGAAGCCACCCGCACCTGCGGTTATGGCGCCGAACTGGTGTCGCTGGTGCAGGAGCATTGTTTCCATCATTTGGAAGCGCCTGTGATGCGTGTTACGGGTTGGGACACTCCCTACCCGCATGCGCAGGAATGGGACTACTTCCCCGGCCCGAAACGGGTCGCGGAAGCCTTGAAAAAAGTGATGGAGGCATAAGCGATGGGTATTCATGTAATCAAAGTGCCGGACATCGGTGAAGGCATTGTTGAAGTCGAATTGGTGGCCTGGAATGTGCAGGTCGGCGACATGGTCAAGGAAGATCAAAACCTGGCTGATGTGATGACCGACAAGGCCACGGTGGAAATTCCTTCCGCCGTCAGCGGCAAAGTGGTGGCGCTGGGCGGCGCCGCCGGCCAGATCGTGCGCGTCGGCGCGGAATTGATCCGCATCGAAGTTGAAGGCGCCGGCAATCTGGACGCCAACGCCGCCGCAGCACCGGCGCCGGCAGCAGCGCCGGCCCCTGCTCCGGCCCCGGCGCCGGCCCCAGTCGCAGCCGCGCCCGCGCCTGCACCGGCTGCAGCCCCGGCGCCTGCGCCGGCGGCGAAAGCCAGCCCGGCCCCGAGCGTGGGACAAACCCGCGCCTTTGGTGAAAAGCCATTGGCCTCGCCGGCAGTGCGCAAACGCGCCTGGGACATGGGCGTGGAACTGCGTTTTGTGCAGGGCAGCGGCCCGGCTGGCCGTATTCTGCATGAAGATCTGGATGCGTATATGGCCAAAGGCGGCGGTGCGCCGGCGGGCAATCTGGACAACCGCTACCGCGAGCTGAACGACGAACATCCGCAAGCCGTGATCGGGCTGCGCCGCAAGATTGCGCA
This sequence comes from Massilia sp. W12, assembly GCF_037300705.1. Classification (NCBI taxonomy): domain Bacteria; kingdom Pseudomonadati; phylum Pseudomonadota; class Betaproteobacteria; order Burkholderiales; family Oxalobacteraceae; genus Massilia; species Massilia sp. W12. Next base: position 5,906,769 of record NZ_CP147776.1, read on the forward strand.
GAAAATGCAAGACGCCAAGCGCCGCATTCCGCATTTCACCTATGTGGAAGAAGTCGATGTCACCGAGCTGGAAAATCTGCGCGCCACGCTCAACCATCAACACGGCAAAACCCGTGGCAAGCTGACCATGCTGCCCTTCCTGATGCGCGCCGTGGTGCTGGCGGTGCGCCGCTTCCCGCAGGTGAATGCGCGCTTCGATGACGAAGCGAATATCAACACCCGCTATGACGCCGTGCATTTGGGCATCGCTACGCAAACCGATGGCGGCCTGATGGTGCCGGTGGTGCGGCATGCGGAAACGCGCGATTTGTGGAACAGCGCGACTGAGCTGACCCGCCTGGCCGACGCTGCCCGCAGCGGCAAAGCCACGCGCGATGAGCTGTCCGGCTCGACCATCACCATCACCAGCTTGGGCGCTTTGGGCGGCATCGTCTCGACCCCGGTGATCAATCACCCGGAAGTGGCGATTGTCGGCGTCAACAAAATGGTGGAGCGTCCCGTCATCAAGCATGGCATGGTGGTGGCGCGCAAAATGATGAACCTGTCCTCGTCGTTTGACCACCGCGTGGTGGACGGCATGGACGCTGCCGAATTCGTCCAGGCCGTGCGCGGCTATCTGGAATGCCCGGCAACCCTGTTCGTGGAGTAAACAGTGAGCACAAGCAATCTGACAAGCAAGCTGCTGATTATTGGCGGCGGCCCCGGCGGTTATGTGGCAGGCATCCGCGCCGGCCAACTCGGCATCGACACCATTTTGGTGGAAGGCGGCAATCTGGGCGGCACCTGCCTGAACATCGGCTGCATTCCATCCAAAGCCCTGATCCATGTGGCGGAAGAGTTCCATAAAGCGGAACAACATGCGCACGGCTCAGCCCTGGGCATTTCGCACAGCGCGCCGCAACTCGATCTGGCCAAAGCGGTCAGCTGGAAAGACGGCATCGTCGGCAAACTGACCGGCGGCGTTGGCGCCCTGCTGAAAAAGAATGGCGTGAAAGTGGTCAAAGGCCAGGCTCATATCGTCGATGGCAAGCATGTGCGCGTCACGCAAGCCGATGGCGCCGTGGTGGACATCGCCTGCGAGCACCTGTTGCTGGCCACCGGCTCGCTGCCGGTTGAGCTGCCGTTCATGCCGTTTGGCGGCGCGGTGATTTCTTCCACCGAAGCCCTGTCCCCGACCACTTTGCCGCAAAAGCTGGTGGTGGTGGGCGGCGGTTATATCGGTCTGGAGCTGGGCATCGCCTATCGCAAGCTGGGCGTGCAAGTCGCGGTGGTGGAATCGTTGCCGCGCATTTTGCCGGCGTATGACGAAGAGCTGAGTAAAGTGGTGGCGAATTCGCTCAAGAAATTGGGCATTGAGCTGCACCTGGGCTGCCGCGTGGAAGGCATGAACAGCGCCGGCACGGCAGTGCGCGTGCTGGATGCTGAACATAAAGAGTTTGAGCTGAGCGCCGACCGCGTGCTGGTGGCGGTGGGACGCAAGCCCAACACCCAGGGTTATGGTCTGGAAAGTCTGATGCTGGACATGTCCGGCCGCAGCATCAAGATCGACGACCAGTGCCGCACCTCGATGCGCAATGTATGGGCGATTGGCGACGTGACCGGCGAACCGATGCTGGCGCACCGCGCCATGGCGCAAGGTGAGATGGTGGCGGAAATCATTTCCGGCAAGAAGCGCCATTTCCAACCGGCAGCGATTCCGGCGGTGTGCTTCACCGATCCGGAATTGGTGGTGGCGGGTTTGAGTCCGCAGGAGGCGCAAGCCGCCGGCATCGACATCATCACCGCCAATTTCCCCTTCGCCGCAAATGGCCGCGCGATGAGCATCGAATCCACCGACGGCTTTGTGCGCGTGGTGGCGCGACGCGACAACCGCTTGATCATCGGCTGGCAAGCGGTCGGCGCCGGCGTCTCCGAACTGGCGACCGCTTTCGGCCAATCGCTGGAAATGGGCGCCACCCTGGACGACATCGGCTCCACCATCCACGCCCATCCGACCCTGGGTGAAACAGTGCAGGAAGCTGCGCTGCGCGCCTTGGGGCATGCTTTGCATATTTGATGTGGTTTTCCCCCCTGCCTTTGCGGGCAGGGGGCGCTTCCTGTTTCTCCTCTGTAAAATCTACGAGGCATCTCATGACAATGAAAGAATGCTATGTGGAAATCATTGATCAAACAATGACGATTCCTGCTGAAGTTTTGGAGGTTTTGCCGCAAAACAAGAAACTGTATCTGTATACCGATTCAGAGCGGGGCACGGTTACTATTTATGCGAAAGATCCCACAGATTTGCCAAATAAATGGTTTTTTGAGGAAATGGCTCAGATCCATGCAGGTGAAGATTGGGAAACATATAGCGAACCAGTTCCACCTGAATTACTGCGCCGGCCGCGAAAAGAAGAAGGGAATGAATAATGACAAAGCAGCGCGTTATTCTTGACGCCAATATTTTATATGGCAGTTTTTCACGCGACTTACTCTTATCATTATTTGCCGCCGGAATGTATGAAGCCAAATGGACTGAGAAAATCACGCAAGAATGGGTCGGACATCTTTTGGAAAACAATAAAAATACCACCCAAGAAAAATTGACCCGAACAATCAGGCTTATGAATGCAATTCCACCAGCGGCCCTGGTCTCGCATTACGAGCAATTCATTGAGCAAGTCACCATACCGGACAAGGATGACAGACATGTCGTTGCCGCTGCAATCGCCTGTGGCGCACAAAAAATTCTGACTTGGAATTTAGGCGATTTCCCGAATAAAATCTTAAAAATATTTGGCGTACAAGCAGAGTCGCCTGATGCTTTCATTTATGAATTACTTTTAGCGTCGCCAGTGGAAGTCATTAAAATTTTCAAAGATTTACGCATGGGATTCAAAGCGCCGCCCGTTTCAGTCGATGGATTCTTTGAGAGATTGAATAAGAATAATTTCAAGTTAACTGCAAAGTTCTTGGAACGATACAAGGAATTGCTTTAATGTTTTTTCCGGGAAAATTGCTTCACTGAAGAGCTTCTTGAAAAGTGCGATGATTTTTAACAGGTCGTTGAAAAAGGGAAAAAAGCCTGATTTCAAGCTGACAAAAATCAAAATTCCAACCAATATTGAAATGAGAGCCTCAAAAAATTACTCTATTTCAGTTAAATTCAGGTTGATGAAAATGCCCCACATGGGACGCACAAGATAGTTTTTCAACACCCAGTTAAAGTAAACAGGACAAGGACTGTGAAAGAATTTCTTTGCTCGCTTTGGCGTCATTCAGGAAAAGCCAACTTGATTTGCATGCACCCATTTAACTTTACAGGCGTACGATATGACTATCAAAACCATTGAAATGAGCAACAAAGAAATTACCTATACTCTCATCGCACTCAAGAAATACGAGAAAGAATTATTATCTCAGGATGGCGAGTTAGCTGAAGATGCTGGTAATGATATTATCTTCATACAAGCAATTATTGAGCGCCTTTCCCAAGCCAAGAAAAAAGAATAACGCTCCGCAAAGATGGGGTATGCCAGAAATTGGAGGCCGTTTATGCTGAGATAAGCCGCCTCCGCAAGACGCCTGAAGAGCAAGGGTGCTTAGTTGACTTTTGAAATTTATTGGAGGAGCTGCATGCTCGCATATACAAGCGGAGAAAAATTGATTGCATTTGAGAGCCACTTATCGCACGCCAACCTTTACCCTGTTTGAAAATGCGATATTTCTTTACTTCCAAACAGGAAGTTAATCCCAACCCATGCCAACTATCCAAAAAAGCAGATATGCTTTTCTTTTTAATGAGTCTCCCCTGAACAATTCCCAACCTCCTGATTTTATTGAAAAAAATTGAGGAATGGAGACCGCAGAATTGCAAGAAATGATTAAAATAGAATTCATTTCCGGCAAAAAGCGGAGGGGCAAATGGGGCCAAAACCGACGGGGACAGTAAGCGCGGATATGTTCCGACAAAGGCTTGATGAGTTGGTCAACCCCAAACATCCATTGGTGAAGTTGGCCGATTTGATGGATTGGAGCGTGTTCGAGAGGGAATGGGCAACGCATTTCCCGTCATCACGAGGCAGACCAGCAACTTCTACGCGCCTGATCGCAGGCCTTTTGTATCTGCAACACACATTTGCGTTATCTGACGAAGATGTTGTGTGGGGATGGGTTGAGAATCCATATTGGCAATTGTTTTGCGGGGAAATTTGGTTTCAACATCACCCGCCAATTGACCCCAGTTCGCTGACGCGTTGGCGCAAACGGATTGGAGAAAAAGGTCTGGAATGGATGCTGACGCAGACAATCAAAGCAGCAGAAAAAGCCAAGGTGGTGGAACAAAAAAGCTTTGAGAAGGTGATCGTTGATAGCACAGTGCAAGAAAAAGCGATTACGTGGCCAACCGACGCAAAATTGCTGGAGCGCGCCAGGCAGCATCTGGTCAAATTTGCCATTGAGGAAAAGTTGGATTTGCGGCAAAACTATAACCGTGAGGCGCCAAAATTAGCCGGGCAAGTAGCGCGTTATGCTCACGCCAAGCAGTTCAAACGCATGCGCGGCAGTTTAAAGAAGCTCAAGACGCTGGTGGGGCGCGTTTATCGGGATGTGGAGCGCAAGCTCGCCAACAAGTCTGAGAGCGTGAAGCAGAAAGCCAGCGACTTGCTGGCCAAAGCGAAGCGCCTGCTGACGCAACAAAAAAATGACAAGAATAAACTTTATAGCCTGCATGCGCCGGAAGTTGAATGCATCTCCAAAGGAAAGGCCCGGCAGCCATATGAATTCGGTGTGAAGGTTTCGATTACGGTGACACACAAAGAAGGCTTGGTGGTGGGGATGCGCAGTATGCCCGGCAACCCATACGATGGCCATACTTTATACGAAGCATTGGAACAAGCGGCCATCCTGACAGATACCCTTCCAAAAGAGGCATTTACAGATTTGGGCTATCGCGGCGGCACAGCGCCAAGCGGCGTTAAAGTCTTCCATCGACGTTTAAAGCGCAACATCACAGCGCGACTTCGGCGGGATATCCGACGGCGAAGCGCAATTGAACCGGTGATTGGACATATGAAAAATGACGGAAGATTGAGCAGAAATTGGTTGAAAGGCGCTGATGGTGATGCCTTTCATGCTTTGTTATGCGGCTGCGGCCACAATCTGCGCATGATCCTCCGAAAGCTCCGGCTTTTTTTGGCCTTCCTTGCGTTTTTTTGCAGCTTCAGATTTCCTGAGGGAAAACCTTGTCTGACCGCAGATTGCATTTGTTGACCTTAATTTGAATTGTTCAGGGCCGACTAATGAGAATTGGATAATGAATTTCAAAAAATGTTATGCCAAGATTGAAAATGGTATCATGCAAATGCCAGCGGAAGTTCTGGAGATTTTGCCGCAAGGTGTGCAGCTATTCATTCGCACCGATATCGAAAAAGGGCGCATAACCATTCACGCAAAAAATCCAACTGATTTACCCAATAAATGGTTTTTTGAAGAATTGGATGCCATGGCGCAAGATGAAGATTGGGAAACATACAGCGAACCCGTGCCGCCAGAATTATTGCGCCGCCCGCGTAAAACCGAAGCCAAATAAGACGCCCATTGCAATGCATGTGACTTTACCACCTTCACACTGCTCATCGGCGCCACTCCAGGTATACTAAGCCCCAACCCAGGAGCCGCCATGCCCGCACAGCCCCCCATTGATGCCACATTCGCCAACCGCTTCGCACAAGCAGCGCCGGGCGATACACCGGCCTTACCTTTGGGCATACAGAATTTTGCCGAAATCCGCCAAGGCGGCTACCTCTATGCAGACAAAACCGCCTTGCTGGCGCGTATGTTCCGCAGCGGCAAGTATTTTTTCCTGTCGCGCCCGCGCCGCTTTGGCAAAAGCCTCTTGCTCGATACCTGTAAAGAATTATTGGAAGGCAATCAAACCCTGTTTCAAGGTCTGGCGGTGGAGCATGATTGGGAATGGCGCGCGCGCATCCCGGTGCTGAAATTGGATATGGGCGATTTTTTGCCCGGTTTGGATGGTTTGCAAGCCGGGCTGCTGCAAAAATTAGGGGAAAACGCTGAGCGTCTGGGGCTGTCCTGGCAGGCGCCGCAAAACCCCGCCACCGGTTTGCGCGAACTGATCTTGCAAACCCGGCGCAAATTCGGCCAGCGCGTGGCCGTGCTGGTGGATGAATACGATAAGCCAATGCTGGACACCCTGCAGGACAAGGCGCAATGCACAGCGATACGCGATTGGTTAAGCGGTTTTTATGCCGTCATCAAATCGGCTGACGCCGAAGTCGGTTTCGCCCTGATCAGCGGCGTCTCGCGCTTTGCCAAAGTCAGCCTGTTTTCCGGTTTAAACAATTTGCGCGATATCACGCTTGACCCCGACTACGCCAGTTTGTGCGGCTACACCGAAGCCGAGCTTGACCGTGTATTTGCCCCCTGGCTGCAGGGTTTGTCGCGGGAACAAATCAAGCGCTGGTACAACGGTTATCACTGGCTGGGCGAGCGCGTGTACAACCCGTATGCGATTCTGTGCCTGCTGCAGCAACGCAAATTCAAACCGCACTGGTATGAAACCGGCAGCCCGGGATTTTTGCTCAAGGAACTGGCGCAACGCACGCCATGGTTGCCGGATTTGCAGCAAATCCACGCTGACGCCGACTTGTTATCCAACTTCGATATTGAAACGATTTCCATTCCGGCGCTGATGTTCCAAACCGGCTATCTGACCATCGCCGACGAATATGCGATTGGCGACAATTATTATTACCGCCTGCGCTTGCCGAATCGCGATGTCGAACTGGGTTTGTTCAACCGCCTGCTGCCTGATCTGGTGGGGGATGACGCCAGAATCGGCGCACAACGCAATCGCCTGCATCAATTATTGAGCGCGGGCGATATCGCCGCCTTGCGGGAACTGTTCCAGTCCATCTACGCCGCCATTCCTTACAACTGGCACAGCAACACGCCGCTGGCGCAATATGAGGCATATTACGCCAGCGTGTTTTACGTGTACTTCATGGCCAGCGGTTTTCCAGACGTGCGCCTGGAAGACGCCACCAGCGTGGGCCGGATTGATATGAGCGTGATCTTGCCGCAGTGTGTCTGTATTTTTGAATTCAAAGTCGTGGCAGAAACAGCCGACGGCTCTGCGCTGGCGCAGATCGAAGCGCGCAATTACGCCCAAAAATACAAGGCGCTTGGACGGCCTGTGTTTTTAATCGGCATTGAATTCAGCAGCGCTCACAGAAATATTGCCGGTTTTGACTGGAAGCAAGTCTGACACTCGCCGCTCCTCAATCCTTTTTGCGCAAACGCGGCGGCCTGTCCGGCAGCAAGATATGCCATTCCCTGACCTCAGCGCGCCAGACTTGCAAATAACCATTGCTGCACACATAGCGCCAGCCATTGCTGATGCCCAGTTTTTGGTCCAGGCCAAACAAGGCCGGCAGGCGCGCCGGCTGGCGCCAGTCCAAGCCTTCTTGCAGACAGGCCATTTGCCAGCACAATAATAAATTTTGCTGCATGGCTTGCGGGTCGTACTCGCGCGCATCAAGCGGGCGGTAGTCGGCGATGTGTTCGGCTTGTCCGGTGAATTCGGCATACGCTTTGCCGCATAAAATCACACCTTGCCAAAAATGTTGCAAGGCAAAGGAAGGTATCGCCAGCGTGGCCGATTCCGCTTGCAGATTGCACATAAAAAATTGGCGCAAGAGATTTTCCATCATGTCCAGATGCGGCGTCTGACAATTCGGCCACAGCTTTTGCACATATTGCCTGGCCAGCGCCGGCGCGCGCCATTGTTTGATCGCGCTCTCCTGCCTTAAATAGGTTTTGATGCGCGTCTGCCTGTCCCGGTAAGCGCGGGCGCCAGGCAGATAAGGCATGAGAAAAAACGCCAAGGCAAAAAAAACCAATGCAGCCAGTACGATCCAAAGCATAGCCGCTCCTTGATTCAAGCCGGCAGCGCATCAGCGCTGAACACACTGTCATATACCTGTCCCTGGAATTGGCTGCGCAAACTGCCATTTTCCATTTTGTGGCGCCAACCGCTGTCCATTCCGATTTTTTGATCGAGTGCAAACAGCAGCGGCATGCCATCCGCCATGGGGGGGCCGAAATCGCGGATCTGGGCGGCTGCACGCCAGCAATGTTGAAACTGGCGTTGCCGCGCGGCGCTCAGCACCGGGGTGAATTCTTCCTCCAAGTCATAATGCAGCGGGCTGAACATCACGGTTTGGCAAAATTCGCGATAGTCGGCGGTGCGCAAGACAAACTCACGCCACAGCAAGCGCACCGCCTGCGAGGGCAGCACGATGCTGCTGTCCTGCTCCTGCTGGTCATAGCGCAATAAAAGATAGATGCGCAAGGCTTGGCATGCCAGGGTGTAATCCTGCCGGCTTAATTGCGGAATATGCTGGCGTAATTTGGCCTCCAATATCGGTGGAAAGTGATAGGCCTGCAGCCTTGGAATGACCCGCATGCGCCAGCCGGCGTGTCCCAGAAAATAGCCCTGGCGCCACAAGCGGTACAGCACATAGGCGCACAGCACGATGGGAATGAGATACATCAGCGGGCCGCTGGGCGGGTGCTTTTTAAGCAGCGCCCCCAGCCAAAAAATAAATACCAGCAGGAAAAAAGTATCCATCTCTGCCCTTTGTTTGCCTCATTCTGCGGCAAGCCATGGATTGAGGAAAGCCTCATGCGTCCCCGCCCGGGTGCAGGCATATGCGCCGGCGCGCGCGCCGATGCGCATGCAGTCGCTCAGGGCCAGACCGCGCAAGCGCGCCGCGATAAATGCGGCGACATAGGAATCGCCTGCGCCATTGCTGTCAATCACCGCGCCGGGCGGCGGCAGGGCGGCTTGGCGCAGCGGCGCATGCGCTTGCTCACGCAGCCAGGCGCGGCTGCCGTGCGCGCCATCCATCACAATCAGCCATTGCGCCTGACCATGCTGGAAAATCTGCGCCGCCAGAGCGGCTTCATTGGCGCCCAGCCGTGTCCCGCTGACAAACACGCCATCGGCTTGCAAGGCAAAATCCCAATGATGTTGCGCCACGCCATCCCAATCATGCAAATCGGTGCTGATGAAAACTTCGGCCGCGCGCGCTGCCGGCAAGACGTGGCGCGCCCAATCCATGATCGACACATGCACATGGTGCGCATGCGGTAAGGCGGCTTGCAAAAGCGCATCGGGCAAACGCTGACCCGGCGTTTCGCGTCCGTCATACAAAGATTGCCGCCGGCCCTGCTTATCGACCAGATTCACACTGCGCCGGGTGCCAGCCGGGGCCAGCGCATATTCCGCATCCAGTCCGCAAGCCGCATGGCGCGCTCGTATCATGGCGCCGGCCTGATCGGCCCCGATCAAATCCAGGAATTTGACGCGCAAGCCCGCCGCCAGCGCGCCCAGCGCAACCCCATTGCCGGTATGGGCGACGTAATCGAGAATCGGCTCGACATGCGTGGAATCGGCCAGCGCCAGCGGCAGCGCCGGCAGCGGCACAATGGTGTCAATGCCAGCCCCGCCTATTACTAAGAGATCGAATGTTTTGCCAGGCATGATGTACAGTGCAAAGTGGGTGTAGCGCACATCATGCCACTTCAGGCGGCAATATGCGCCAAGGCGCGCCACAACATTTGTCCCGCCACCACAATCAATAAGCAGGCAAACGCCAGTTGCACCCGGGCCGCCGGCAGCCGCGCCGCCAGATGCCGCCCAAGCAGCATGCCGGCCATGGCGGCAATCACAAAGGCCCAGGCGGCGCGGCTTTGATCCGGATTGAGGTGCGGCCAGTGCATGGCCACGCTGAATAGGCCGACCAGCGCGATCACCGACAGCGAGGTGGCGACAATGCCGTGCATGCGCACATTGGAAAAGCGGCGCAACAGCGGAACCATGACAAAGCCGCCGCCCACACCCAGCAGACCGGTGAGCAAACCGCTGACAGCGCCAATTGCCGCGATCAGGGCAAAGGTGGGCGCATTCCACTGAAAACGCCCGGTTTTTTCGCACACGCGGGCAATCCGTCCCAAATCGGCTTCGTTTTCTTCGCTACGCCCGGCCCCGGCGCGTAATTGGCGCAGCGCAGCGGCCAGCATCGCCAGCGCAAACAAGACTTGCAACAGTGCTTGCGGACTGCGCAGCGCCAGCCAGCCGCCCAGTGCGGACGCGGGAATCCCGGCAGTCGCCATCAACAGCGCGGCGCGCCAGCGCAGCAAGCGTTTGCGCAAACCATCCAAGGCGCCCAGACTGGCGGCGGCCACCACCGCCAGCAGGGCGACCGGGCCGGCTTGCGCCAGATTCCACTGCATGGCCCACATCAGCGCCGGCGCGCCCAACATGCCGCCGCCAGCCCCGGTCAAACCCAGCACCACGCCGACCAGCGCCCCCAGCACAAGCAGCATCATGCCGCCGGCGGCTGGCAAGCCGGTTGCGGGCAATACATTTCATATAGCAAGGACATCAGCTTTAAGACGCGCGGTTCAGCCAGGGCGTAAATCATGCGCTTGCCATCGCGCCGCACACTGACCAGACCTTCATTGCGCAGCACCCCCAGCTGTTGCGACAGAGTGGGCTGATGGATATCCAGCAAAGATTCCAACTCACTCACGCTGCGCTCGCCCTGGCTGAGCTGGCATAAGAGCATGAGGCGGTCGGCGTGGCTTAGCAGGCGCAAATGGCTGCACGCCAATTCCGCCGCAGTGCGCATGCCATCAATATCACGTAAGGCTTCCATCGTCTTCTCCAACATTATGCTTTTCAATATTATATTCTGCGATATAATGTAATACAAGAAGGCGCATGCGCCAGCAATACAGGAGAAGATCATGCAAACCGCAATACCACAGGTTCAGGCATTCTATGAAAGCATCAGCGGCAGCTACACCTATTGCGTACACGATGGGCGGCATGCGGCGGTGATCGACCCGGTGCTTGATTATGATCCCAAATCAGGGCGCACAGCGCATACTTCCGCACAAGCGGTGCTGACGTATCTGCAACACAACAATTTGCAGCTGGATTGGATTCTGGAAACCCATGCGCACGCCGACCATTTATCGGCGGCGCAGTTTTTACGCGCCGCCAGCGGCGCCAAAGTCGCCATCTCGCGCCGCATTCTGGGCGTGCAGCGCACCTTCCGCCAGCTTTTGAATTTGCAAGACTTTGCCGCCGACGGCGCTGATTTTGATCAGCTGTTGGATGATGACGCGGAATTTGCAATTGGCAGCCTGCGCGCGCAGGTGCTGAGCGCACCCGGCCACACGCAAGCCGACAGCGTATTTCTGATTGGCGATGCGGCCTTTATTGGCGACACGCTGTTTATGCCGGATGTGGGCAGCGCGCGCTGCGATTTTCCCGGCGGCGATGCGCGCCGCCTGTATGCCTCGGTGCAGCAAATCTATGCCTTGCCGCCCGCTACGCGTTTATTTGTCTGTCACGATTACCCGCCGGCAGGGCGCGCGCCGCGCTGCCAGACCAGTATTGCCGAGCAACGCGCGCACAACATCCATTTGCATGCCGGCGTGAGCGAGGCGGAATTCGTCGCGATGCGCGAGCAGCGCGATAAAAATCTCGCCGCCCCGGTTTTGCTGTGGCCCTCGGTGCAGGTGAATATTCGCGCCGGACACTTACCGGCGCCGGAAGCCAACGGGCGCGCTTATTTGAAAATCCCGCTGAATCTGTTTCACGCATAAAGGAGTGCGCCATGCTGCCATATTTCTTCACCTTGTTCAGCATTCTGTCCCTCGGCCTGGCTGCTTGCCAGGCTGCGGCAGGCGAGCTGCCGCGCCAATTTGAAGCGCGCCTGGAAGCCGGCAAAAGCGCGCGCCTGAGCGCGCAAGCCGGAGGCCGTGTGCAAGCGCTGCCGGTGCAGGCCGGCCAATATGTCCAGGCCGGACAATTATTACTGCAACTCGAAGCCATCGACGCGCAGCAGGAAACGCGGGCTGCGCAAGCGCAAGCCGCCGCCGCACGCGAACGCTTGTTGCAAGCCCAGGCCAGCTTGACGCGCCAGCAAAAATTGCAGGCGCAAGGCTTTCTCTCCAGCGCTGCGCTGGAGCAGGCCCAGCATGCGCAACGCGCCGCGCAAGCAGAGTTGAACGCGCTGCAGGCGCAGCAAGAGGCCAGCGCAGCGCGCCAATCGTGGCGGCAGGTGCGCGCGCCCTTTGCCGGCGTGTTGGCGGCGGTGCAGGTGGAAGCCGGCGATATTGTGCAAGCCGGCCAGCCCCTGTTCAGCATGTACGACCCGGCCAGCTTGCGCGCGGTGGCGCATGTGCCGCAAGGATTGGCGGGACACAGCGGCTGGCTCTTGGAATTGGACGGCAAAAGCATCAGCCCGGCGCGTTTGCAATGGTTGCCCGCGACAGATCCCGCCAGCCAGACGCGCGAATTGCGCGCCGAACTGCCGCCCTTGCCGCCCAGCCAATCTGGCGCGCTGTCGCCTGGCCGCTTGTTACGTCTGCAGGCCCCGCTCAGTGCGGGCGACAGCGGCACGCGCTGGCTGGCGCGCAATCTGCTCGCGCCGCGCGCGCAAATGCTGGGCGTATATGTGGCGGATGCGCAAGGCAAACCGATCTGGCGCGTGCTGCGCATCGGGCGGCAGCGCGCGGATGCGGTGGAGGTTCTGGCCGGGCTTGATCCGCACGACAAGCCAATCGCGCCGCCGCTCCGCTAAAGGGGACAATCATGAATCTGCAAAACAATGCTGCGCATGGCCTGATTGCGCGTCTGGTGGATTATTTTCAGCAAGCCCGCATCACCCCGCTGCTGGCTCTGGTGTTGGCTTTGCTGGGCGTGTTTGCAATGCTGGTCACGCCACGCGAAGAAGAGCCGCAAATTGATGTGACGATGGCGAATGTGTTAATCGCCTTTCCCGCCGCTTCCGTCGAGGAAGTGGAACACAAGGTGGCCGGCCCGGCGGAGCAAATGTTGATGCAAATCGCCGGCGTTGAACATGTGATGTCAGCATCCTATCCCGGCATGGCGGTGCTGACCGTGCAATTCAAAGTCGGCGTGGCGCGCGAGCAGGCCTTAGTGCGCCTGCATGATGCTGTCAGCGCGAATGCTGACTTGTGGCCGCCGGCGCTGGGCGTGCAAACGCCCTTGATCAAACCCAAGGGGATTGATGATGTGCCGGTGCTGGCGTTGACCCTGTATGCGCAGCGCGCCGATACCGGGGTGCTGGAATTGGAACAGATTGCGCACAGCCTGGAAGCGGAATTGCAACGTGTCCCTGGTGTGCGCGAAGTGAAAGCCCTGGGCGCGCCTGGCGCCGGGCTGCAGATCGAACTTGATACGCTGCGCTTAAACGCCAGCGGTTTGAGCGTGGCGGAGGTGGCGCAGGCTTTGCGTGCGGCGCATGGCGCCGCGCCTGTCGGCGAATTGCTGCGCAATAATCAAAGCGTGCGCCTGGAAACCTCGGCCTGGTTGCAATCTGCGCAGGAAGTGGAAGAACTGGTGCTGAGCGTGCGCCAGGGCAAACCGGTATTTTTGCGCGATGTCGCCACGGTGCGGCAAGGCGCGCCGCTGGCTGCGCCGATTGTGCAACACTTCCAGCGCGAAGCCGGCGGCGTGCGGCAATATCCTGCGCTGACCTTGGCCATCAGCAAAAAGCCCGGCGCCAACGCCAGCAGCGTGGCGCTGGCTTTGCAAGAACGCGTCAGCAGTCTGCGCAATATTCTGTTGCCGGCAGGCGTCGAATACGCCATCACGCGCGACTACGGCGCCAGCGCCAGCGCCAAGGCGAATAAGCTGTTGCAAAAACTGGCTTTCGCCACCCTGTCTGTGGTGGCGCTGGTGTGGCTGACACTGGGCTGGCGCGCCGCCGCGATTGTCGGCAGCGCGGTGCTGCTGACCCTGACCGCTACCCTGTTTGCCTCCTGGGCCTGGGGCTTCACCTTAAACCGCGTGTCCCTGTTTGCGTTGATCTTCTCAATCGGCATCCTGGTGGATGACGCGATTGTGGTGGTCGAAAACATCCATCGCCATCAGCAGCTGCAGCCTGAAGCCAGCTTGCTGTCCCTGATTCCGGGCGCGGTGGCGGAAGTCGGCGGCCCCACCATCCTGGCCACTTTCACCGTAATCGCCGCACTGTTGCCGATGGCGTTTGTCAGCGGTCTGATGGGGCCGTATATGTCGCCGATTCCGATCAATGCCAGCCTCGGCATGCTGCTCTCGCTGTTAATCGCCTTCATCATTTCCCCCTGGCTGGCGCGGCTGTGGCTGGGGCGTGCGCACAGTCAGGAAAGCCGGCTGGAAGCGCGTTTGCATCGCGGCGCGCGCAGCCTGTTTGCGCCGCTGCTGGCCGAGTCGGGCGGGCGCAGCCGCCGCCGTCTGCTGTGGCTGGGTCTGGCCGGCTTGATCGCCCTGGCGCTGTCCTTACCCCTGCTCGGCGCTGTCACCCTGAAGATGCTGCCGTTTGACAATAAATCTGAATTTCAGGCGGTGCTCGACATGCCGCCCGATACGCCGGTGGAAAAAACCAATGCCGTGCTGCAGGAAATGGCGATGTCCCTGCTGCAAGATCCTGTGGTGACACAGGTGCAGAGCTATGCCGGCAGCGCCAGCCCGATTAATTTCAATGGCCTGGTGCGGCAATATTATTTGCGCAACAGCCAGCAATTGGGCGACTTGCAAGTAATGTTGCGCAGCGAAGCCAGAAAAGAACAAAGCCATGCCATCGCAGCACGCTTGCGCCCGCAATTACAAGCGATTGCGGCGCGCCATGGCGGGCGTTTGAAAGTGGCGGAAACCCCGCCCGGGCCGCCGGTGCAAGCGCCGATTGTGGCGGAAATCTATGGCCCCGATCTGGCCAGCCGGCGCCAATTTGCGGCCCAGGTGGCGCAAGTATTTCAGCAAACCCCCGGCGTGGTGGATGTGGACTGGAGCATGCCGGCAGAAGGCAAGCGCAAGATATTGATTTTGCAGCGTGCGCGCGCGCAACAACTCGGCCTCACTCCGGCCACAGTTTTGCAGACCCTGCAAACTCTGCTGCAGGGACAGGATGTGGCCTGGCTGGCGGACGCCAGCCGGCATCCGCACGCCATGCGCTTGCAACTGGATGCGGCGGCGCAAGGCGATTTGGCTGCGCTCTTGCAATTGCAGGTGCGCAGCGAAAGCGGGCGCATGATCGCGCTCTCTGAAGTGTTGCAGGTGCAGGATGCGGCGCGCGAATTGCCGCGCTATCACAAAGACTTGCTGCCGTATGAATTTGTGCTGGGCGATGTCAGCGGCGGCAATGACAGCCCGCTGTACAGCATGTTTGCGATGCGCGGCAAAATCGCCGCATTGCGCGACGCGGCGGGCGCCTCGCCGCAGGAATATTTCATCAGCCAGCCCTCTCACAGCTGGCAGGGTTTGGCCTTGAAATGGGATGGCGAAGCGCAAATCACCTATGAAACTTTCCGCGATATGGGGGCCGCGTATGCGGTCGGTTTGATCTTGATTTATCTGCTGGTGGTGGCGCATTTCGGCTCCTATTCGCTGCCGCTGATCATCATGGCCCCGATTCCGCTGACGATTGTGGGCGTATTGCCGGGACATGCTTTGCTCGGCGCGCAATTCACCGCGACCAGCATGATAGGCATGATTGCGCTGGCCGGCATCATTGTGCGCAATTCGATTTTGCTGGTGGATTTCATCCGCCTGCAAACCGCCCAGGGTATGCCGTTGGCGCAAGCGATTCCCGCCGCCGCCAGCACGCGCGCCCAGCCCATCATGCTGACCGCACTGGCCGCCATGCTGGGTGCGTTTTTCATTCTGGATGATCCGATTTTCAATGGACTGGCGATTGCGCTGATTTTCGGCATTCTGGTGTCCACCTTGCTGACTTTGCTGGTGATTCCGCTTTTGTATTTCATTGCATATCGGGAGTGAGGCGCGCGCAGGCTTTTTTGATGGGGGGGGTGTTGGATGAGGCGCGCGCAGGCTTTTTTGATGCGCTGCCGGTGTCGGACGCCGGGTATGCGCTTCGCTTTACTGAGCCTGCATACCGTCCCCCGGCTTGCGACGCTGGCGGCGGAATCTGTGCATACCACTTATTATTTTTTCACTAATCTTTGATCTCTTTTAAGAAAAACAACTGTGCAGTATTCGGCATTTGAATACGCTTTTGCCGTCTATTCACATCCAGCCGCAGCTTGCAATAATTGCCGCAATGCAAACCGCACAGCCGCCCCATGCCACACAAGCCATGCGGGATTGCATCAATACCAGCTGCAAAACGCTCTGCTCTCTCGATTCTTCAATACAGGAAAAACAATGAAAAAAACTGTCCGCACGCTGCTGCTGTGCGCCCTCATGTCCCACGCTTGCGCGCATGCCGGCGAATTGCCGCCGGCGGTGGCGCAAGGCTTGCAACAGGCTTTGCAACAGCACTGGCCACAACAAAACGCGCAAGTCAGCGCGCAGCGTCAGCAACGCAGGGCCGACGGCGGCATCGTCTGGCTGCTGCAAATCAATCGGCAAGGCTTTGTCATGCTGGCCGAGGAAAACGGTGCGGCGCGCTTGTTGGCGTATGGCCAGCAGGGCGGCGCCGATTTGTTTGATGAGGATGCGCATGACCCGCTGTGGCTGGGCGGCAGCCCGCGCGCCGACGCGGCCAAGCCCAAGGCCGCACAAGCCCTGCCAAAAGCGGCCCCGCAACTGGCCCCCGCCGCAGTGGTGGCGCCGCTCACGCGCAGCAATTGGGGACAAAGCGGTTACTACAATGACAGCACGCCGCCGGATGGCAACACCGTCCCCACCGGTTGCGTCGCCACCGCAATGGCGCAAGTGATGCGTCATTTTGAACACCCGCTGCGCCCCAAGCCGATCAGCATCAGCTATCAACACCAAACCACCACCGCCGACGGCCAGCCTTTGTCATATGGCACATTGAGCGCCGATCTGTCCCAGGTTGAGTATCAATGGCAGAACATGCCGGATGTTTTGAGCGCGCCGCATAAACCGCTGGCGGATTTGATGTATCAGCTTGGCGTCAGCCTGAAAATGCGCTACCGCCCCGGCTTCAGCTCAAATGCCTATTTCGATGAAATTCCGCGCAGCCTGCGCAATCATTTCGGCTATCAAAGCTCGGATGCCTTATTCCGTTCCAATTACAGCGCGCAAGCCTGGCAGGATTTATTGGCGAATGAATTGCGCCAGCAACGCGTGATCTTGATGTGCGGCTATGACTACAAAGCCGGGGCCGGCCATTGCTGGGTGGTGGACGGTATGGATGAGCGCGGCTTTGTGCATATCAATTGGGGCTGGGACGGACGTTACAACGGTTATTTCGCCGCCGATGCGCCGCTGGTGCGCAGCTATGATTTCAGCGGCTACCATCATGTGTACACAGTGCAGCCCGGCTGCTATCAGACGCCAAGCCACAATCTGCAAACAGGCGGCCAGGCGGAATTGAAAAACAGCGGCTTTGCGCTGGAAAACACCTTTTATTGGCGACGCAGCGGCGATCCGGACTGGATTGTCCAGCGCAGCACGGGCGCGAGCTTGAATCTGTCCGGCCTGCAGGCGGATACGCCATATGAATACAAGATTGAAAGCGTGTGCTCACGCCTGGGCCGCAGCATGTCTGAGGTGCTAAGCTTCCGCACACCGGTTGCGCCGCGTCAATACTGTCAGGCGCGCGGCGCCAGCAGCAGTTATGAATGGATCAATTTGCTCGCCAGCGGGACACAGCAAGTGCAATCCGGAAATAATCAGGGTTATGCCGATTTTTCGCATATTGCGCTGAGCGCCAAGAGTGGGCAGGCCTTGCCCTTGCGCTTGCAAGCCGGCTACAACGGCCAGCCCTGGCCGCTGTATTGGAATGTCTGGCTGGATGCGGATAACGACGGCGCGTTTGCCGCAGCGGAATTACTGTGGCAGGGACGCGCAAGCGGCGAACAGAATATTGCGCCGCTCTTGCCCGCCGGCTTGCAGCAGGGCAGTTACCGCCTGCGCGTGATGATGTCGTATTACCCCATCGGCAGCGCTTGCGCCACGCTGCAATATGGTGAAGTGGAGGATTACAGCGTGCAGATCGCGCCCTGATGGCGCGCTTAGCGCTTGCTGCGCTGGCGCCATTGAAAAACGGCCTGCAGGTTTTGCTTGCAGGCCGTTTTTTTTGCACTCTCAGCACAGCAGGCCTTTGCAGCATTGTCCCCCAAATTTTGCAAAAGGCCGCTTTGGCTTACAGCAATAAAGGCAAATTGCCTTGCGCCGTGCCAGTCAGATGAATGGTTTGCGCTGCGCTGCCAAAGCCGCTTTCCGCCAGCACTGCTTGCGCGCTGCTGTAATTCAAAGCCGACAAATTGCCATTGCGCGCCGCCTGCCAGGACAAATCGCCGCCGATGATGGCGCTATCGCTGCCGCCATTCGAGGCCGCCGCCAGGCTGCCGGCCAGCGCCCATTCACTGATGGCCGGATTGGCCGCGCGCGCCGCATCGAATGCCGACACCAGGGACAGGAAGTTGAATTGCTCGACTTTATTGTTATTGATCGCGCTGCCGCCAGCCTGGTAATCCGCGCTGCCATCCACCACCACTTGCAAGGTATTGATGCTGCGCAAATCGCTGCCGCCGCTCAGATACCAATCTTTGAAACTGAGCTGTTCATTGTTGCCGGTCAACAGCTGCAAATCATTGCCGCTCTTGCGCAGGGCCAGATTGCTGTAGCCGATGTTATTGCCCAGCACCAGGGTGTCATCCAGGCCGCTGCTTTGCAGCACGTCCTGACCACCGCCGCGCCGGAACACAAACACATCTGTGCCGCCGCCGCTGTTGATCACATCATTGCCGGCTCCGCCGAAGAACAGGTCAGCGCCAGCGCCGCCGCTCAGGCTGTCCGCGCCGGCGCCGCCGTCGAGACAGGAGTTGCCACTGCTGTCTTGCAGCGTGTCATTGCCAGCCGCGCCTTGCAAAATATCGTTGCCAAGCGCGCCATTGATCTGATTCGCGCCGGAATTGCCCTGAATCAGATTATGGCTGGCGTTGCCATTCGCCGTCAGATTAGTGGCCTCGCGCAGAATCAGGAATTCAACCTCATTGCTCATATTCCAGCTCAGTCTGGAATACACCAGGTCAATCCCCTGTCCCGGATTTTCCAAGACCTGGTCGCCACGGTTTTCGATCAAATACGTATCATTGCCGCCGCCGCCTTGCAGGGTGTCTGCGCCGGCGCCGCCATCCAGCAAATTATTGGCGCTATTGCCCTGAATATTGTTGGCCAGCGTATTGCCATAAGCGATCAAGGGAAGGCTGCCTTGCATTTGCAGATTTTCGATGTGTTGCGGCATGGTGTAATGCGCATGCGTCAACAAGGTGTCTGTGCCGGCTCCGCTATTTTCCTGCGCCACATCCTGCGTGCTGTCGATCACATACACATCATCGCCCAGCCCGCCTTGCATGGTGTCGGCGCCGGCTTTGCCGTCCAGCAGATTATTGCCGGCATTGCCTTGCAGCAGATTGTTGGCCGCATTACCCGTCCCTTGCAGGGCGCCGCTTAACAGACTGAGGTTTTCGACATGCTCAGGCAAGCTGAAATTGACGCTGGCTTGCACCGCATCCATACCGCTGTTGGCGGATTCCTGCACCACATCCTGCGCATTGTCCACCACATACACATCATCCCCTTGCGCGCCCCACATGATGTCGGCGCCGGCTTTGCCATCCAGCAGATTATTGCCGGCATTGCCGCCCAGCACATTGTCCGCACTATTGCCGATGGCCTGCAGCGCGTAGCCGCTCAAGTGCAGGTTTTCAACATGCTCCGGCAAAGTGAAACTGACGGAGCTGAGCAGTATATCCGTCCCTTCCCCCGGATTTTCCTGCACCTGATCCAGCACATCGTCGATCATATAAGTGTCATCGCCCAAGCCGCCACGCATGGTGTCGGCGCCAACGCCGCCATCCAGGCTGTTATTTGCGGCATTGCCTTGCAATACATTCGGCAGGCTGTTGCCGAAGCCAAACAGGGCAGCGCCTTGCAACTCTAATTGTTCAACGTGCTCCGGCAGGGAAAAATTATTGGAAGTGATGACTTTATCGTTGCCTTCATCGGCCAGCTCCCGCACCAAATCCATCGCGTCAGCAATATACACGTCATCGCCAGCGCCGCCATGCATCATGTCCTGTTGCAAACCGCCATCCAGGGTATCGTTACCGCCAGCGCCATCCATAAAATCGCTGTTGGCAGAGCCAAAAATTTTGTCATTGCCCAAATAGCCTTGCGGCACATACGGCAGATTGTGCTGCTCATCCAGATAGATGACTTGATCCATCCATCTGTCGCTTTGCCAAATCACCTGCTCGCCCAGCATGGCGCGCAGATTGAAGACTTGGCCTGATTGCTGAAAATTGCGGACTTCCAGCACATCGGTCGAATTTTTGAGATGGAACAGGAAAGTATTGGCGCCCGGATCATAGCGGAAGCTGATATCTTGGAGTTCAATCCCTGCTTGGAATTGGATGGTGTAGTTCGATATTGGGGACAGTGCTTCAATCTGGTCGCGGCCACCGCCGCGTTCCATAATGAAAGTGTCATCGCCGCCGCTGCTGCGCATACTGTCATCACCGGCGCCGCCGCGCAAGGTGTCATTGCCGCCCTCGCTTATCAATAAGTCGTTGCCGGCGCCGCCATCCAAAACGTCATTGCCATCGCCATCGGACAAGGCATCGTTGCCTTCTTCACCGTATACAACATCATCGCCGCGATTGCCTGATATGTAATCCATGCCTTGACCGCCATGCAAGCTGTCGTTGCCGTCAAGACCATCCAGGTGATTATCTTTCTCATTCCCGCTGATCAGATTATTTTCATCATTGCCAACCCCAATGCGGGCGTCAGCCAGCAGCGTCAGCTTTTCCACGCCGGGCGACAGATTCTTGACGTCAGCATAAGCATGTACGGTATCGTAGCCTGCGCCGGAATTTTCATAGATCGCATCATATTCATTGTCCAGGAGATAAAGGTCGTCCCCCATGCCGCCGGCCATTGTGTCGATACCGCTGCCGCCATCCAGCGTATCAGCGCCGTCCAGCCCGATTAATTGATCATTACCGCCCATGCCTTGCAACAGTTCGGCTGAATTGCTGCCGATGATCTGATTGTCTGCGTCGTCGCCCTTCATGCTGAATTTGCCCAGCACGGTTTGATCCCACACCGTGCCATCGTCAAAATGAATTTCATCGATCGAATACGCTGGTTCTTCGCGCCAGCCGGGCAAACTGATGCTGCCGCCGCCGGCTAAACGCAAGGTGAACTGGCCATCCTGTTCCACATACGGGTACACACTCTGCGGCGTGATGTCAGGCGCAAACGAGATGATATTGCGGCCATCCGCTGTCGCTGCATTCAAAATTCTCACCATGCCATAGTGGGCATCAATCCGCACCACATTATCGCCAGCATCCAGCTGAACTGTATCCATGCCGCCGCCTGTGATCAGCACGTCATTACCGGCGCCGCCGCTCAGGAAATCATCGTAACTGCCGCCTGCCAGGGTGTCATTCCCGCCGCCGCCCTCAAGCCGCCCATGGCCACGGATGTAATCCGCCATCTCAGTCGGGCTGTAGCTGCGCGCCGCTTCATGCAAAATCCGTTCAGCATTCCACACCAGGCCATCGCCAAATGTGATGCTTTCCAAATGCGTATTCCGTCCCTGATTTTCTTGCAGCAGCGCAGGAATTTCCAGGCTGGCGCCAGACGAACCCAAGCTCATCCGCAAGCTGCCATCTGTCAGCCGATAAATCGCCACATTTTGCTGCGTCATCTGCGGCGCCAATTGCAGATGCAATTTTGCCGCCTGGGTCGGGTCGATCAATTCGATGCGTTGATGACCGGCATCGCCATGCAGACGAATCAAGTCTTTACCGCCCTGGCCCAGCATAAACACATCATCGCCGCTGCCGCCATCCAGCAAATCATCGCCAGCCCCGCCGCGCAAGGTGTCATTGCCGGCGCCGCCGGCAAGCGCGCTGCCATCGGCGCCAGCTTGCAGCACATCATCCCCGGCGCCGCCGGATTGCATCGGGCGCGGGTTTTGCAGCAGCGCCTGCATTTTCTGCGGATTCAAAATTTCACCATCCGCCAGGCGTAAGCTGAACATCCCGGCTTGCGCGCGCCAGCCATGGATGATCATGCTGTCATTGCTGTCTTGCAAACTGATCTTGAGCGCGCCATCGTTTTCTTCCTGCAGTTGCAGGATGGCGCTTTGAATTCCTTCGCCAAGATGAATCCGGGTGCTTTGGTAGTTTTCTGAATACACATGATCCAGCTCGCTGCCATAGCCGAAATGGATAATATTTGTGATGGAAGCCAGACGTATCACGTCATTTCCGCTGCCGCCCTCGAAAGCAGTGAAGCCATTTTCTTGCGCGCCGATTAATTCATCATTGCCCGCGCCCCCATGCAACAACACGCTGGCCGGGCCGGCCTGCAACACATCATCGCCGTCCAGGCCGGCTAACACCGCACTGCTTATGCCTTGCAAGAAATCATTATTGTTGCTGCCTGCATTCAACGGCGCAGCCGGCTGTTCAAGCATCAAATTGAGCAATTTCTGGCCGCGCAACTGCACGCCATCAGCCAATTCGATGTGATCCAACACATTCAAGGAATAGCCGTGCTTGCCCGCATTCTGCAGCATGAACTTGCTGGCCGGCAGATGCATGCCGTCCGCGCTGAACGTTGCGTTATTCAATTCAAGCGGCCAGCTTAGACGCAGCTTGAGATGATGTTCCAAGGTATTTATGTCTGCAGAAAGTTGCAAGGTGTCGGTGCTGGCATAATACAAATTGCTGTGTTGAATAATGCTCTCTGCAGCCTGCGTTTCGGGACGGAAAATCATGGTTTGATTGCCCGTGCCGCCATGCATCCAGACATCGCCGGCGCCGAAATACATGGTGTCATCGTCCGCGCCGCCGGACAACAAGGTCTTGCCCCGGCCAGCCGACAAAACATCATTCCCCTCCCCGCCAAACAGGCTGTCCTGACCGCTGTAACTGATCAGAGCATCATCTCCTTGCAAGCCCTGTATCAAATCATCGCCAGTTGTGTCATACAAAATGTCTGAATAATCCGTACCGCGAATAATGTTGTGAGATGTCATATGCCGTTAAAAGTGGGAAATGGAAGAGTGCGCAGATGCTACAGGGAAACATATAAAATTTCCGTAAAGAAATTATTCAATCCGCATTTTCAGTGGCTTTCCTCGAATTTTGCTTTGAAAGCTGTGCTGCAGCATCAAGCTTGCACCCCTGCCGCTTTACAGCAGGGGAGCGCAGAGGTAAGCCTTGGCGCATACACGGCGCCAAGGGATGCGACTCACCACCCAATCCTGTGCAAAGGAATGCTGGCAGCCGCAATCAGATAAGCAGGTTGAGCGCTCGCTTTGCTTACAGCAATAAAGGCAAATTGCCCTGCGCCGTGCCAGTCAGATGAATGGTTTGCGCTGCGCTGCCAAAGCCGCTTTCCGCCAGCACTGCTTGCGCGCTGCTGTAATTCAAGGCCGACAAATTGCCATTGCGCGCCGCCTGCCAGGACAAATCGCCGCCGATGATGGCGCTATCGCTGCCGCCATTCGAGGCCGCCGCCAGGCTGCCGGCCAGCGCCCATTCACTGATGGCCGGATTGGCTGCGCGCGCCGCATCGAATGCCGACACCAGGGACAGGAAGTTGAATTGCTCGACTTTATTGTTATTGATCGCGCTGCCGCCAGCCTGGTAATCCGCGCTGCCATCCACCACCACTTGCAAGGTATTGATGCTGCGCAAATCGCTGCCGCCGCTCAGATACCAATCTTTGAAACTGAGCTGTTCATTGTTGCCGGTCAACAGCTGCAAATCATTGCCGCTCTTGCGCAGGGCCAGATTGCTGTAGCCGATGTTATTGCCCAGCACCAGGGTGTCATCCAGGCCGCTGCTTTGCAGCACGTCCTGACCACCGCCGCGCCGGAACACAAACACATCAGTCCCGCCGCCGCTGTTGATCACATCATTGCCGGCTCCGCCGAAGAACAGGTCAGCGCCAGCGCCGCCGCTCAGGCTGTCCGCGCCGGCGCCGCCGTCGAGGCAGGAGCTGCCACTGCTGTCTTGCAGCGTGTCATCGCCAGCTGCGCCTTGCAAAATATCGTTGCCAAGCGCGCCATTGATCTGATTCGCGCCGGAATTGCCCTGAATCAGATTATGGCTGGCGTTGCCATTCGCCGTCAGATTAGTGGCGTCGCGCAGAATCAGGAATTCAACTTCATTGCTCATATTCCAGCTCAGTCTGGAATACACCAGATCAATCCCCTGTCCCGGATTTTCCAAGACCTGGTCGCCACGGTTTTCGATCAAATACGTATCATTGCCGCCGCCGCCTTGCAGGGTGTCTGCGCCGGCGCCGCCATCCAGCAAATTATTGGCGCTATTGCCCTGAATATTGTTGGCCAGGGTATTGCCATAAGCGATCAAGGGAAGGCTGCCTTGCATTTGCAGATTTTCGATGTGTTGCGGCATGGTGTAATGCGCATGCGTCAACAAGGTGTCTGTGCCGGCTCCGCTATTTTCCTGCGCCACATCCTGCGTGCTGTCGATCACATACACATCATCGCCCAGCCCGCCTTGCATGGTGTCGGCGCCGGCTTTGCCGTCCAGCAGATTATTGCCATCATTGCCTTGCAGCAGATTGTTGGCCGCATTACCCGTCCCTTGCAGGGCGCCGCTTAACAGACTGAGGTTTTCGACATGCTCAGGCAAGCTGAAATTGAGGCTGGCTTGCACCGCATCCATACCGCTGTTGGCGGATTCCTGCACCACATCCTGCGCATTGTCGATCACATACACATCATCGCCCAAGCCGCCTTGCATGGTGTCGGCGCCGGCTTTGCCATCCAGCAGATTATTGCCATCATTGCCTTGCAGCAGATTGTTGGCCGCATTACCCGTCCCTTGCAGAGCGCCGCTTAACAGGCTGAGGTTTTCGACATGCTCAGGCAAGCTGAAATTGACGCTGGCTTGCAGCGCATCCATACCGCTGTTGGCGGATTCCTGCACCACATCCTGTGCATTGTCGATCAGATACACATCATCGCCCAAGCCTCCTTGCATGGTGTCGGCGCCGGCTTTGCCGTCCAGCAGATTATTGCCTTCATTGCCTTGCAGCAGGTTGTTGCCGTCATTGCCAATACCTTGCAGATTTTCTGTCCCCGACAACGTCAGGTTTTCCACGTTCACGGGCAAAGTGAAGCTGATGCTGGACAACACACTATCGCTGCCTTCATTGGCAAGCTCTGTCACGGCATCCAGATCTTGAATGTGGTACACATCATCGCCTTGGCCGCCGAACAGGCTGTCCAGCCCTGCAGCGCCCATCAGGGTGTCATTGCCGCCCATGCCATACAATTTATCGTCGCCGGCGCCGCCTTTGAGCAGATTGTTCAACGCATCGCCTGTCAAAACCTTGGAAACAATCGCCCGGGGTTGAATTTGCCCATCTGCGAGCACAATCGTAAAGTCGCGTTGTACATCGTTTTGCAAATAATTTTCGACCGAGATCCGATCCTCGACGCCGGGCAATTGGATCTGCATACTGTTGCTGCTCTCGTCATAGCTGTAAGTCAACTGAGATTTGAGAACGCCGCCGCCGATAAACAGTGTATCTTTTGCCCCGGATGGCGCACTGGCAATGCGGTCCTGGCCATCGCCCGGGTTGAAGTAAAACGCATTGACGCCGGCGCCGCCATCCAATACATCATTGCCCAAACCACCGTTTAAACTATCATTTCCGCTGCCGCCCCACAGCCAATCATTGTGCTCTCCGCCAGAAAGCGAATCATTGCCGTCTCCGCCATATAAATAATCATCGCTGCTCATGCCAAGCAAGGTGTCATCGCCAGCCATGCCATGGAAGTAGTCGTGAAAATCGCTGCCGCTGAATAAATTACTGCTTTCATCGCCATGTGGCAGCGCTGTTGCAAAATCATCGGCATGCCACACTGTGCCATCGGCAAAGCGCACCTCGTCAAACCAGGCATAAATATTTTTGGCGAATCCAGGAAAAGACAGGCTTGAATCAGCCCCCCAGCTCAACGTCAAACTGTGATATGGCATCTTCATATCGGTATTTTCCGGGTAGATGCCACTGCCCAACTCCAATACATTCAAGCTTGCCGAATCGCCCTCGTAAATTGTGTCCTGTCCGCCTTTCAGTGAATAACGCACGACATTATTTCCCGGCCCCATACTGATCGTGCCATTCCCGGCGCCTGAAATCAGCACATCATCACCCGCACCGCCAACCATAGACAGATCAGTCGCGCCGCCAATAATCGTGTCATTACCGGCGCCGCCATCGATATACCCATTCGTACCGGCTTGTATGTAATCATCCATGGCAGTGCCGACAGTGCTGCGCGCTGCTTCATGCCAGATTTTTTCAGCATCCCACACCCGCCCATCGGCAAAGGTGATGCTCTCTAAATGTGTATGGCGGCCTTCGCTGGCGCTTGCTAGCGCTGGCAGCGTCAGACTCGCACTGCTGTTTTGCAGCGTCAACATCAGGCTGCCATCGGCTTGACGCAAAATTTGCAATGAATGCCCCTCGCTATCCTGCAGCAGACGCACATTCAGCTTGGCCGCTTGCGACGGATCAAGCACAGATACACGGTCAGTCCCGCTGTTCGTACCAAAATACAAGGTGTCATGTCCGCCCTGAGCGCTAATAATGAGATCATTGCCCGCGCCAGCGTCAAACACATCATCGCCGCCACTCCCGGTCAGCGTGTCATTGCCATTGCCACCCGATAAATATGTCCCTTGTGGCGCAGCTGACAATTGATCATGGCCATCGCCACCCTCCAACAAGCCATCCGCAAGCCCTGCCGCCAGAATGTCATCAGCGGCGCCTCCCGCCTGACTTGTCTGATGCGATTGAATAAATGCGTTGATTTCAGCCTCGCGCCAGATCACACCATTGGCAAATTTCAAGCTCGTGTTGTACTTCCGTTCATGCCAATACTCAAGACTGATTTTGTCATTGCTGCCGATCAGGGAAATTTCCAGCACCTGCCAGTAGTCTGGAAATTGCGCAGGGTCCATCGCTTTGATTTGCATGCGCAGTGCGCTGGGGTTGATGTCCGCGCCAAACTGTATTTGCACGTTCTGATAGGCGCCATAATCAAGTGGAATCCGGTCTTCACCGCTGCCATGGCCAAACAGAATGAAATTGCGCTCGCTCTCAGGCTGAAAAGTATCATTGCCATCACCTCCATTGAACACCGTGGCTGCGCCTCTCCCTTTCAACACATCATTCCCGGCTCCGCCTTGCAGATGGCTGGAATAGCGCCCCTCAGCCTCTAAATAATCGTCGCCTTCGCCGCCATCCAGCAGATTGCGTTCTTCCCGGCCAAACAAACGGTCATTTCCCTTGCCGCCTGCGAGATAGTGTTGCGAGTAGTTGCTGTGCAATACATCATCCCCCTCGCTGCCTTTCAATGGCGCACTCAGATTTTGACTGGTAATCAACTGCGCCAGATGCGCGCCTTGCAATATTTCACCATCTGGCAGGCGGATATGTTCAAACGCAAACAAGCCAGCTGCCGGGACGAACACGCCATATGTATCGTTTGAGCGCTCATCGAATCTGGCCTGCACGCTATCTGCAGAAAACAAGAGACTGTCAGCCCGGACTGCGCCTTGCAAATCCAGATACACATGCGGCAAATCAAGGTGCAGCGGCGTTTCAAATTTCACCATGTCGTTCTGCTCACCCTGCTGATACACCACATGAATATGTGTCTGAGCGGGAGCCGTGATAGATAAAAAATCATAACCATCGCCACCATGCAAAGTATCATTTCCACTATTGCTTGCAATGTGGTCATTGCCTCTGTTGCCGTACATGATGTCAGCGCCGTCTGTGTCTTTAAGAATGTCATTGTCCCAGCTGCCCAGGATGATATTGGGGTGTGTCATGGTGGTTTTTGGAGAAGGTGGTGAAGGGATGTGCGCATGATACGGATAAGTCCGAAAAATTGCAATGAGGTATTTTTAGTGCTGTATAAAATAACAGCAATGAAATGATCTGACGTCAAAAGTATCTTTAAGCGATACTTGGATTATTGGATGCCTACCATAATTAACATGCATCTTGCATGAATTATTGCGCTGAAGGGACAGCCAAACCACCACTTCATACTGGGATTGATGCATTCCAGAAAGCATCGGTATGTCACCGCAATCAAGGTCTTCAGGATCGCGATACAGGCTTGTAAACTGCATTCAGCATGTCTTGCCGCCGGGCTGATGAAAGTCTGACGATTGGTGAATGAGCGCCGCCATGCGCTACAAGCGCCGACGCTTTAGTCAGAAAGCTGCGCAGCAGCACGCAACGCTTTGACGCCGCCTTGCAAGGCATGCAGGACGGCATCACGCAAACCAACAGCATCAGCCGCACCTCCACCGCTTACGTTGTGCGCCGCCAGCGTCATTTAGGCCTTGAGGATGTGTCGGCCAATCCACAATCCGCGCACCCTGGCCGGCCTGTATGCGCAAGTTAATGACGGGCCACTGGGTTTGCCCAAGCACTGACGCTCATCACCCAGCAAAGCCAGATCAATGCATGCCAGGGCAGCGCCTTAGCCGGGCAAAGTCAGGCGTGATATGCGGCCTTGGGCAGCAAAAAACGCAGCTTTTACAGCACAGCGCGCCGGCGCCACAGGGGGGGCAATGGAGGGGCACTGGGGACAGTTATAACATTCCAATAAATCTCTCGGAATGTTTGATTGTTATAACCGCCCCCCCGTGCCGCAACTGCCCCCGCTCCTCTGACCCTGTTCCTTGCTGCCTAAGCGCATGAACAGATTCTGATTTCCATTAGGAAAGGTTGCCTTATGGAATTATTGGTTATTTCACGCTTGGTCCAGAAGGTGTTCTCTGTTAAAATATTGATCTTTCATTATTTCTTTGTGGAAATAATGGCGTAAAAGACACTATTGCGCGCAACTTGCATCACTTCCTGCATAGCCGGGCGCCCATCTCCACTCAAACCAAAAAATACCATGCGTGATCTCAGTCTTGTTCAAAGTCAACGCGAATTGCAATTCCACTCCCCCTTGGGGCCGGATCTATTATTGCCGATCGCCATGTTTGGCGAAGAAAGCCTGGGCCAGCCGTATTGCTATCGCTTGCAACTGGTTTCATCCAAACGCGATTTGCAGCCGCAAGCGCTGCTGGGTAAAACGGTGTCGCTGCAGATCCAGCACCATCGCAAAGTCGAGCGGGAATTTAATGGCGTGGCGACGCGCTTGCGCCGGGTTGGCGCCTGGGACAATGTGCAGCGCTATGAGCTGGAGCTGCGGCCCTGGTTTTGGCTGTTGTCAAAGAGCCGCGATTGCCGCATTTTCCAAAAGAAAAGCGTGATCGAGATCATCAAAGACGTATGCGGCAAACCGGTGTATGGCGGTTTGGGCAATCTGGACATGAGCGCGCTGAAGCGGAATTACCCCAAACTGGAATACTGTGTGCAATATCGCGAAAGCGATATGCATTTTCTGCTGCGCTTGATGCAACGTTTTGGCATCTATTTTTATTTCAAACACGCCGACAAGCAGCACAAAATGTGTTTGATTGACTCCCCCGCCAGCCATACGCCCAGCCCAGGCTGGGAGTGCATCGCCTATGCCGCCGATGACAGCCGCAACCGTTATGGCGACACTCGCATCACGGCCTGGGATGACGCTGGCGAAATTCAAAGTGCAGCGTATGAGCATACCGACTACGATTTCACTACCAGCTTTAATAGCCTGCATGGGGTATTGCGTAAAAAAGATGTGCAAGCCAGCCATCAGCAAGCGCAATATGAGGTGTATGACTTCCCGGGGGGGTATGCGCTGGAAGATGGCGAGCTGGGTTGCCATCTGGCTGGTGTGGCGATGCACAGTCTGGCCGGGCAGGCGCGCTTGTGGCAGGGCCAAAGCAATGCACATGGTTTGGCGGTAGGGCATGCCTTCACTCTGAGCGGACATCCGCAAGATGCGCAAAATGCGCAATATCTGATTGTTGCGCAGCAAGTCGAGCTGCATGCGGAAGATTTGAGCAGCGGCAATGGCGAGAGTGAAGAGCGGTTCCGCTGCGATGTGCAGGCGATCCGCAGCGATGCAGTCTGGCTGCCGCCGCAAAGTTTGAAAAAGCCATTGATTGCAGGCCCGCAAACCGCGATCGTGGTTGGCCCCAAGGGTCGGGAAATCTGGACCGACAAATATGGCCGCGTCAAATTGCAATTCCACTGGGACAGGTTGGGCAAATTCAATGAGGAAAGTTCGTGCTGGGTGCGGGTTTCGCAAAACTGGGCTGGTCGGCGCTGGGGCGCGATGTTTTTACCGCGCATCGGCATGGAAGTGATTGTCGAATTTTTAGAAGGCGATCCGGACCGTCCCATCATCACCGGTTGCGTGTACAACAGTGAAACCATGCCGCCCTATGCCTTGCCGCAACACCACACCCGCAGTGGCATCAAGACCCAATCCGCCGAACATGCACAAGGTTTTAATGAGTTGCGTTTTGAAGACAAAGGCGGCGCTGAACAAATCTTCATCCACGCCCAGCGCGATATGGACAGCGTGGTGTTGCACAACGACAGCCAAAGCGTGGGCGCAAACCGCAGCATTTCTGTCAAAGGCCAGCACCAGGAAACCGTGCACAAAGACATGAGCGTGACGGTGAAAGAGGGACATGCCAGTTTGACCGTGGAAAAAGGCAATCACAGTATCAAGGTGGATGCCGGCGCGCAGGAAAACACCGTGAAAGGCGATATCAAAGTCACATCAGTGGCAGGTGAAATCCATCTGACTTCGCCCCAAAAGATCGTGCTGACGGTGGGCGGCAGCAGCATCACGATTGAGCCGGGCAATATCACCTTGAAGAGCGCCATGATTGATTTGAATCCCTAAGGAAATGCAGACATGAGATTGTTTCAAATCAACGAAGGCACATTGTGCGTGCCTGAGCAATGGCTGGATAAAAGTTTGAATATTTTTCAAATTCCGGCGCAAGGACAAGCCAAGGCAGCCAGCTTTATCATCAGCCGCGATGAAACACAAGGGCAGCGCAGCTTTGCGCATTACATCGCGGATCAGGTCCGGCAATGTGAAGAGCAATTGCCAGGATTTCAATTATTACAGCGGCATATCTTGTCAGATCCGTGTTCGTATGCATGGTTGGATTACACTTGGCAATCACCGGAAACAAAAGTATTGATGCGCCAATTGTATTTCGAGCGTCGTCCGGCAATCGTCATCATGAGTTTAACCACCACGCCGGAGGATGCACACACGCATGAAGCAACTTGGCGTGAAGTCATTCGCAGCACGCAATTAACAGAATTGAGTCAGCCGGATCCAGCGGCAAGGGTGTTGTAATGGACCTGCAAGCAGCAGCCCGTTTGGGCGATGAGGTTGCGCACGGTTTTGGTTTAATGTCCATGGTGGCAGGCGCCGTTGTGGGCGCGGTGGTCGGCGCGGCGCTGGTCGGGGCCACTGTAGCGACAGGTGGCGCCGCGATTGCGATTGTGGCTGGTTCGGTGGCTGCCGGTGGCCTGGGTTTGGCGCAGTTAGTCAAAGGCATATGCACAGCAGCCAGTTTGCCTGAACCCGCGTCCGGCGTGTTGAGCATGGGCAGTGGCAATATTCGCATCAATGGCCGCCCGGCAATGCGCGCCAGCCTTGACATGGCGGCAGTATGCAGTGGTCTGCCAATGAATCATTATCCCTGGCCGGCGCCATTGATTGCCGAAGGCAGCGCCAGTGTGCGTTTTAACGGTCAGCCAGCAGCCAGGCTTTCCTCAAAAATGATCTGCGGCGCGCATATCAAGAGCGGCAGCGGAAATGTACGTATAGGCGGCGTCAGCATACGCACTGAATTTGTATGGGATGGCGAGCAATGGGCAGAGTGGACGTTAACCGGTTTGGGCTTGTTTGCGCTGGGCTTTGCAGGAAGGGCGGTGTGGTTGGCGGGAGGACGTTTAGGCTTAGCCAAGTTTTTTGGCGCCCTCGGCTTGGGGGTTGCCGGATTTGAAGGCTTGGGGCAGTTGGGCGATAGGCTGGGGCCGGGGTATCGTGATATTCTGCAGGGAGCTGCGGGGCTGGTGTTGTTGGGGGTTAGCAAAAGGCTGAGCCTGAATAAAAAGGCAGAGGTGAAGAGTAAATCTTACCAAGCATATGGTGGAAAAGGAGCACTAAGCGGCAGGCAGTTTGATCCCGCGAAAGCAGGAGGGCCAATAAGAAATTTAAACACAAATCGAGTTAGGGTGACAAATAGAGGGGTGGATGTGGTGAAAAAACACTTGTCAAGATTTCAAAAAGATGAGGCAAATGACTTTATGATTAATCGGCTGGAAAAAATTGCAAAAGGAGATATGGAAGCTGAACAAGTCGACTTAAATTTTTATACGCACGAGTTAAGGGAATATGTTCGGTACAGGCGCCTAGGATGGCCAGAGGGGACACCAGCTTCGGAGGAAGAAGCATATTCCCTTTGGAATAATACACACACTGCAACCCTGGAAGATTATAGATTAAATGAAAAAACCATCCCCCACCCTCTTTATCATAAGGATGCGCCATGAGTAATGATGAAATAACTAGGGTTGCATTGAAATATATTAATGGGCGAGACGATGGTGCAAGCTGGTACAATCTGGAAATTGCCTTATCCAGAAAAGGGTATGGAGGAGATTGTAATACTGTGACTTTACTTCATGAGTTAATGAGTAAAGGACTGATTTATATTTGCGGAGGAGGAAGGACTGAAGCTCCGCTATATAAAATTAGTGAATTTGGAAAAAAATTTCTAAGAGATTGAGGTTCTTGCAAAACTATTCACATGGAAAAACTTCACACAGTTTTTCCATGAAGATATTTCATTCTGGATTTAAGTTCTTTATATGTAACATTAATCCATACAGCGCAGCTTTGCGCATTACATCGCGGATCAGGTCCGGTAATGTGAAGAGCAATTGCCAGGATTTCAATTATTACAGCGGCGGATGCAATTTTGAATCTTTTATCAAAAATAATATATTGGTTAAAATCCCAATGAAAAAATTTTCCGTTCACAATTTCCTCCTGAATGTGGGCATGAGAATTTCAACATCCTGTTAATATTATGGTATTTTATGATACTATTGACACTTTGCATTTATTCTGTAAGGTGTGTTTATAGGAGGGGGGATGAAAAAAACTGTTATCGCAATATTGCTTATGGCGCCTCTAATTGTGGCGGGATGGTTTCATCTACATCCTGATAAACCTGTAGCAGAAGCTGTTGCTGTCATGGATCCATGTAATACATTTACAGCAGAGTTTGCCCCATATGCAACTCCTTTGCTGAGGAAAAATGGTTTGGAAATGGAATTGCTGGTTTCGTTTCATGATTTTAATCTGGAAGAGGCTTTGCGAGTTCAAGAAGCGGTCAAGTCGGGAACCAAAATCATCAATGTTTTGCAATCCAAATATTTGCTCAAAGCGAAGAGACTTGAGAAAATGAGATTAGTGTTGCAAGTAGACACTGCTCAAGAGGTAGAAGTAGCATTGATGGCTTTATGCCTGGAAAAGCATAAGTTACATAAGGAAGGTGTTTAAAATATAAGCCATGAAGAGTGCGCGCACTTGTGCCTACGCGGAGTTGTACCTAACAGCCCGGTAGGGGGAACAAGCTCAGGCATGGGAAAGACTGAAAAATGGAAATTATAAAAAAGAGGATGTGATATGGATGAAACATGAGTTGGCAGAGAGGTGGTATGAACTGAAGCATGGTTACGGTTAGGCCCATAATGCGGCTGAATCAAAATGGAAAGGTTTTCCCTGGGAATAATCATGAAAGTATTTCATCAAGATAATTTATACAAAATAGCCCGCATTACCGGGCCTCAACATAATTTTCTTGGGGTTCGCATAGGAGTGAAGCCAGGTAGTATAATATACACTTGCTTACCAGAGGAAAATGTTGTTTCGGCTAGAGTTAATGAGGAATATGTTAGCAAGCAGATTGATGCTGCATTGGGTGTCGCGGCCGAAGTATACGGAATTCCTTTTTATGTTTCTGAAGTTCAATTTTTGGCTTCGGATTCGCAATCGAAAGACGCGTATAAAATAATGATGCTTGAGATTTGTAAGTTTATTGCAAATTCTCGATAAAGATTTGTTTCTGGGCGATATGAAAATTGGAAAAGTTTGGGAAATTAATAATTGAAACTGGCGAACGAAGTCGAGGCATATCCCCATTGGAATAATCGGCGCGGCCAGCTTTGCCAAATTGCCTGCTCCGATTATTCCGTGCCGCAGATGCTGGCGCGGCTCAGTTATCCAAAAATCGCCAGCTGATGTTTGTTACCCCCCGCCAGATGTTCCGCACGGGGGACGTACTCAATTCACTACCCGCTTGAAGTCTTTCACGCGGAAACCCAGCGCAAACAAAACCCCGAAATACAGCACGATGCAAGCGCCCACCACCACGCCCAGCATGCCGGCGCGCAGCCAGGGCTTGGCGCCCCAGGCGATCCAGGGCAGGCTTTGTGCAGCCCACCAGCTCAAAGCGCCCATCGCGCACAGCGCAATCAGCAGTTTGCCGGCGAACAGCCACCAGCCGGGGCGCGGTTGGTATTGGCCGTTTTTGCGCAAAAACCAGTACAGGAAGGCGGCATTGCCGCAGGCCCCCAGGCCGACCGACAGCGCCAATCCGGCGGTGCCCAGGAAGGGGACAAACAGGGCGTTCATGAGCTGGGTCAGGATCATCACGCCAATCGCGATTTTGACCGGGGTTTTGATGTTTTGCTGGGCGTAAAAGGCCGGGGCCAGAATTTTCACCAGAATAAAGCCGATCAGGCCGGCGGCATACGCGATCAGTGGCGCTTGCGCCATCGCCACCGCTTGCGCATTGAAGCGGCCATAGTGGAATAAGGTGGCGATCAGGGGCACCGCCAGCGTGGCCAGGCCGACCGCTGCCGGCAGCGTCAGCAGGCAGGCCAGGCGCAGACCCCAGTCCAGCAGGCCGTTGAATTCCTGTTCCTGCTTTTTCTGAATCGCGGCGGATAAACCCGGCAGCAAAATCGTGCCCAGCGCCACACCCAGCAAGGCGGTGGGGAATTCCATTAAGCGGTCGGCGTAAAACAGCGCAGAGATGCTGCCTTCGCCCAGGGTGGAGGCGATGGCGGTATTGATCATGATCGAAAGCTGGGTGGCGGACACCGCAAACACCGCCGGCCCCATGCGGGTCAAGACCCGGCGCACGGCAGGATCGCGAAACGGCGCCAGTGGCGACAGACTGAGGCGCGGCAGCATGCCGATGCGGCGCAGCGCCGGCAATTGGATGGCGACTTGCAGCAGGCCGCCGATGCATACCGCAATCGCCATGGCGTACACCGGCTCTTGCAGATGCGGGGCCAGCCAGAGCGCGCAGCCGATGAAGGACAGGTTTAATAAAACCGGCGAGAAGGCGGGAATACGGAATTCGCGCCAGGTATTCAAGACGCCGCCAGCCAGGGCGACGAAGGACATACAGCAGATGTAGGGAAACATCAGGCGCGTCATGAAGACGGAAGCCTCGAATGCTTCGCGCTTGTCCTGCAAACCATGCGCCATGCCCCACAGTAAGACCGGGGCCCCGATGATGCCCAGCAAGGCAGTGATCAGGGTGGCCCACAGCAGTGCGCTGGCGACTTGATCGACCAGGCTTTTGGCTTCTTCCGGTGTTTTGGTGTTTTTATATTCCGACAGCATGGGCACGAAAGCTTGCGCAAACGCGCCTTCGGCAAACAGGCGGCGCAGCAAATTCGGGATGCGGAAGGCGACGTTAAAGGCGTCGGTCATGGCCGAAACGCCGAAGGCGCTGGCGAACAGGGAATCGCGCAGCAATCCGGTGACGCGCGATAACAGGGTCAGGCCGGAAATCGTGCCCAGGGTTTTCAGCAGATTCATGGAATGCGCCGCGCGCGCTTTGGGCGCGCGCGGTGAGATGGAGGATTAATTATTGTTGACCACCAGGCGCGGCTCGCCCAGCGCAAAACGCTGTTTGATCGAGGCCGCAATGCCGGCGGCATCGAGACCTGCGCGCGCCAGCAGGAATTGCTGTTCGCCATGGTCGATGAATTGATCCGGCAAGCCCAGCATCAACAGCGGTTTGACGATGCCGGCGGCGGCCAGGGCTTCTGCCACTGCCGCGCCGGCGCCGCCCATGACGCAGCCTTCTTCGACTGTGACAAGCGCGTCATGGCTGGCGGCCAGCTGTTTCACCAATTCCACATCGAGCGGTTTGACGAAGCGCATATTCGCCACGCTGGCGTTGAGTTCTTGCGCCGCGCCGAGCGCTGCCGTCAGCATCGTACCGAATGAGAGGATGGCGATATTCTGTCCCTCGCGCCGGATCTCACCGCGTCCCCATGGCCAGGCTTGCATCTCTTTTTGCACCGCCACGCCGGGGCCGGAGCCGCGCGGATAGCGCACCGCCGCCGGGCCGTCGTATTTCCACGCGGTGTACAGCGCCTGGCGGCATTCGTTTTCATCCGCCGGGGCCAGCACCATCATATTCGGGATGCAGCGCAGATAGGCGATGTCGTAATTGCCGGCGTGGGTGGCGCCATCGGCCCCCACCAGGCCGGCGCGATCGAGTGCAAACGTGACATCCAGATTTTGCAACGCCACATCGTGAATCAATTGGTCGTAGCCGCGTTGCAGGAAGGTGGAATAAATCGCCAGCACCGGCTTCAAGCCTTCCGCCGCCAAACCTGCGGCAAAGGTGACAGAGTGCTGTTCAGCGATGCCGACATCGTAATAGCGTTCCGGGTACAGCTGTTCAAAGCGCACCATGCCGGAACCTTCGCGCATCGCGGGGGTGATGCCGACCACCCGTTTATCCTGCGCCGCCATATCGCACAGCCAGTCGCCGAACACCTGGGTGTAAGTGAGTTTGCCGCCGCTGCTCGGTTTGATGCCTTCCGGCGGGTGGAATTTGCCGGTGCCGTGATACAGCACCGGGTCGGCTTCGGCGAGTTTGTAGCCTTGTCCCTTTTTTGTGACCACATGCAGAAATTGCGGGCCTTTCAATTGGCGCAGGTTTTGCAGGGTGGGGATCAGGGAATTCAAATCATGGCCGTCAATCGGGCCGATGTAGTTAAAGCCGAATTCTTCAAACATGGTGGCCGGCACCACCATGCCCTTGGCGTGTTCTTCCAGTTTTTTCGCCAGTTCGCGCATGGGGCCGGGCAATACGGTCTTGCCAACGTTTTTGGCGGCGGCGTAAAACTGGCCGGACATCAGGCGCGCCAGATAGCGGTTTAAGGCGCCGACCGGCGGTGAGATCGACATATCGTTGTCGTTCAAGACCACCAGCAAATTCAAATCTTCATGCACGCCGGCGTTATTCAAGGCTTCAAACGCCATGCCGGCGCTCATCGAGCCGTCGCCAATCACGGCAATCGCGTGGCGCTGCTCGCCTTTTTGACGCGCCGCCAGGGCCATGCCGAGCGCAGCGGAAATCGAGGTCGAGGAATGCGCGGTGCCGAAGGTGTCGTATTCGCTTTCGCTGCGCTTGGGGAAGCCGGAAATGCCGCCGAATTGGCGCAGGCCGGACATTTGTTCGCGCCGCCCGGTCAAAATCTTGTGCGGGTAAGTCTGGTGGCCCACGTCCCACACGATGCGGTCATGCGGGGTGTGAAACACATAGTGCAGGGCGATTGTGAGTTCCACCGTGCCCAGGTTGGAGGACAGATGGCCGCCGGTTTTAGACACCGAGTCGAGAACAAATTGGCGCAGTTCAGTCGCCAGTTGCGGCAGTTGGTGCCGCCCCAGCCGGCGCAGATCAGCCGGGCTGTTGATTGTGTGCAGAATATCCATTTACGCCTTCCGTTGCACAATCAAGTCTGCCAGTTGATGCAGCCGTTGTGCTTTTTCACCAAAGGGCAGCAAGGCGTCGTGCGCGCTTTGCTGCAATTCTTGCGCCAGGGCGCGCGAGGCGTCCAGGCCGAGTATCGTGACATAAGTCGGTTTATTGTCCGCCGCATCTTTGCCGGCGGTTTTGCCCAGTTGGGCGGAATCTTCCGTGGCGTCCAGGACATCATCCACCACTTGAAAGGCGAGGCCGATGGCTTGCGCATAGTCTTTCAGCGCGGCCAATTCCTGCGCCTGCGGCTGACGCCCGGCCCAGGCGCCGAGCAAAATCGAGACTTCCAGCATGGCCCCGGTTTTTAAGCGGTGCATGGTTTCCAGCTCAGGCCGGTTCAGCCGTTTGCCGACGCTTTCCAGGTCAATCGCCTGGCCGCCGCACATGCCGCGCGAACCGGCGGCGGCGGCTAACAGGCGCATGCTGTGCAGCGCGCGCGCCGGCGCTTGCTGCGCCAGCTCGCCCTCGCTCAAGACCGCAAACGCCTGCGCCTGCAGCGCATCGCCGACCAGCAGCGCAGTCGCTTCGTCATAAGCTTTGTGCACGGTCGGCTTGCCGCGCCGCAGCGCGTCATCGTCCATGCAGGGCATATCGTCGTGCACCAGGGAATAGGCGTGAATCATTTCCACCGCGCAGGCGGCGCGCAAGGTGGCGTCCGGCCCGGCGTCGAATAATTCGCCGGCGGCATACGCCAGCAGCGGGCGCACCCGTTTGCCGCCATCCAACACGGCGTAGCGCATGGCCTGGTGCAGGCGCGCCGGGTGTTCTTGTTCAGGGGGGAGAAAAGTATGCAGGCCGTTTTCCACCTGTTCCGCAATGGCGCGGCTCCAGGCGCTGAAATCGGCG
Source organism: Massilia sp. W12 (assembly GCF_037300705.1). Lineage (NCBI taxonomy): Bacteria > Pseudomonadati > Pseudomonadota > Betaproteobacteria > Burkholderiales > Oxalobacteraceae > Massilia > Massilia sp. W12. Next base: position 5,945,493 of record NZ_CP147776.1, read on the forward strand.
TTGGGCCAGTGCGCGTTCATGAATCCGCTCCGCTTTCAGCCAGGGGCTGCAGCATCTGGCCTTCCAACACCTTGACGCGTGCTTCAATCCGTTCCAGTTGCGCAGCGCAAAAGCGCACCAGCTCTGTGCCGCGCTGATAGGCGTCCAGACTGGCTTCGAGCGGCAGGTTGCCGCCTTCCATATTGGCGACTAATTGCTCCAGCTCGCCTATTGCCTGCTCGAAGCTGGCGGGTTCAGTGTTTTGTTTTTTTGACATAATCATCGGGTCACACAGCCTTGCCTTGCATTTGCATGTGCCGGTTCAGCAGATGCAAACCAGTGCGGGTTGCCAAGTTTAACCCGTTATTTTAGAACAAACCCACTGATGCCGGCGGCGCCATGCAAAATGCGCCGGCGCCATACGGGTTGCGCCGCGCTTACCCTGGGCAAAAGCCGGCTTATTCCTTATTCCCGACTGTCTCGGCGCCTGGTTTCGGGCCGCCGTCGGATTCATCGTCGGCTTTCAATTCCGCCGCCGAGCGCAGCGCCGCGCTGTCTTCCCGCAGCAGCGGGGCGTGTTTCTTTTCGGCGTTTTCCACCGGGCGCTTGCCCAGCAGGTAAAAATCCAAAGCCTTGCGCACGATAGGCGCGGCGGCTTGCGCGCCGAAGCCGCCGTTTTCCACCACAATCGAAACCGCAATGCGAGGCTTGTCGGCCGGCGCGAAAGCAATGTACAGCGCATTGTCGCGCAAGCGTTCGGCAATCAGCTTGGCGTTGTATTTTTCATTTTGCTTGATGCCGATCACCTGCGCAGTGCCGGTTTTGCCGGCGGAAACATATTCCGCGCCGGCAAACACCTTGGCCGAGGTGCCTTCCCTGGTGACGCCGACCATGGTTTGTTTGATGATGTCCAGATTTTCCTGCTTGAGCGGGATGCGGTAGCTTTCCTTGGGCACGGTCAGCTTGCGCTCGCGCGTCACTGAATTTTCAATCACCTTCACCAGGTGCGGCTTCATCACCACCCCGTTATTCGCCAAAATCGCCGTTGCGTAGGCCAGTTGCAGCGGGGTGAAATGGTTGTAACCCTGGCCGATGCCCAGCGAAATGGTTTCGCCGGCATACCATTTCTTTTGCTGCGGCGATTTATAGGCATTGCGCTTCCATTCGGTGGAAGGGAGCAGGCCGCGCTTTTCATGTTCCAGATCGATGCCGGTGAGCTGGCCAAAACCGAAGGGCTTCATGAAATCATGAATGCCATCCACCCCCATCTCATTCGCCAGAATGTAGTAATACGTGTCGCAGGAGTGCACCACCGAGCGGTACAGATCGACAAACCCATGGCCGCCTTCTTTATCGTCGCGGAATTTGTGATTGCCGAAATAAAAATAGCCGGGATCGGAAATGCCCTGCTGCGGGGTGCGCTTGCCCAGCTCCAGCGCAGCCAGCGCCATAAACGGCTTATAGGTTGAGCCGGGCGGATAGGTGCCGCTGATCGGGCGGTTTAACAAAGGGCGGTCAAGCGAGTTGTTCAACTCATCCCAGCTTTGCTGGTCAATCCCTTCAACAAACAGATTCGGGTCAAAACTCGGGCGCGAAACCCAGGCCAGCACGTCGCCGGTGGATGGTTCAATCGCCACCAGCGCGCCGCGCTGATTGCCAAACGCCTGTTCCACCACTTTTTGCAGTTCGATATCAATCGAGAGAATCAGATTATTGCCGGGCGTGGCCCCGGTGCGCGAGAGCGTGCGCACGGCGCGCCCGCCGGCTGAGACTTCCACTTCCTCATAGCCGGTCTGGCCGTGCAATTCTTTTTCATAACTCTTTTCCAGACCTTCTTTGCCAATGTAGTCCGTGCCGTTGTAATTGGCGCTGTCTTCCATCTCTTCGATGCGTTTGGCGTCTCTTTGATTGATGCGGCCGATAAAGCCGATCACATGCGCCGCCACATCGCCCAGCGGATATTGGCGGAATAAACGGGCCTGGATTTCCACGCCGGGAAAACGGAAGCGCTGCACCGTGAAGCGCGCCACCTCTTCATCGGTCAAACGGGTGCGGATCGGAATGCTTTCAAAATTCTTGGATTCCTCCATCAGTTTTTTGAATTTTTTGCGGTCGCGCGGCGCGATTTCGATCAAGCCCGATAATTCTTCGATCAGGCTGTCCAGATCCGTGCGGATCTTGGACGGCGTGATTTCCAGCGTGTAGGCGGAATAATTGCTGGCCAGCACCACGCCATTGCGGTCATAAATCAAGCCGCGATTGGGCACAATCGGCACGATCGAGACGCGGTTTTCCTCAGCTTGCGCAACATAATCCGCATGTTTATACACTTGCAGCCAGACCACGCGCGCCAGCAGGCCGCCAAAGCAGGCCAGCACCAGCAGCGCAACGATGATCAGGCGCCAGCGGAACAGGCTCAGTTCGCGTTCAGCATTTTTAAATTCAGTCATCGGGCAAACTCAAAGTGGCCGGTTTTCATCACGATCCACCGCACGCCGCTGCGGCGCCAGCAGTAAAGCCGAGGCCAGCGGCCATAACAGCGCGGCCACCAGACTGCCGAGGAAATAATCCCAGCCGGGAAAACGGCCACTGTGGATCAAATGCACCAGAGCGTGCGCTAATTGCGCCAGCAAAAGCAAGAGCAGAATGTGGAGCGCCTGGGTGGGCAATTGAAACCACAGCACGCGCCGGTGCAACATGATGGCGACATACGAAAGCAGGGTGTAAGCCAGCGCATTTTCACCCAGCAAAGTGGCGTTATGCACATCCATTAACAAACCCATGAAAAACGCGATGCCGATGCCGACTTTGCGCGGCTGGTGAATACTCCAAAACACCAGCACCAGGGCGACAAAATCCGGAATCGCCGCCAGGCCGCCCTTGGGCAGCAGATTCAAAATAAAGGCGGCGATCAGGCTGAAGGCGACAAACCAGTTATTCGCCGGCAGCAAAATATAGTGCGGTTGGTTCATGGCTGTTTCCTGTCCTGCGCGGCGGCGCGCTGTGGCGCCGGCGTGGCCTGCGGCGCCGGCGTTGCGCCAGGGCCGGGGGCCGGCGTTGGCGTTGGCGTTGCCGTCGGCGTTGGCGTGCTGGCCGCCGGTTTGCTGTGTTTTTTGCCTGCCTTGTGATCTTCCAGCGGCGGACGGGGCGGAATATCCAGCGGATTGGTCAGCAAAATCAGCAATTGGCGCTGGCGCTCAATTCCGGCCAGCGGTTCGCACACAATCCGGCCAAAGGCATTATTCGTATGGGTTTCCACTTTCAAAACCCGCGCCACATTCAAGCCGGCGGGATAGACCCCGTCAATCCCGGAGGTCATCAAAATATCGCCGGCCTTGATGTCGGCATTCGCCGCCATGAAATGCAAGTCCAGCATGCCGCCGCCCCGGCCATAAGCAATCGAGCGCAAGCCATTGCGCGCCACCTGCACCGGAATCGCCTGGTTTTTATCGGTCAGCAGGGTCACTTCCGAGGTCAGCGGAAACACCCGCGTGACCTGGCCGATCACGCCATGCGCATCAATCACCGGCTGCCCCACCGTCACCCCCACCAATTGGCCACGGTCGAGCACGATTTTGCGGGTGAAGGCGTCCGGCGTGTCGTACAGAATTTCGCCCACCACCGATTTCACCGGCAGACTGGCTTGTGCGCCCAGCAATTGGCGCAGATGGGCGTTTTCCGATTCCAGAAAACGCACTTTCTGCGCCGCTTGCGCTGACAGAATTTGCTGTTGCTTCAAATCGCGCACATCTTTTTGCAAGGTGGCGACGGTGGAGAAATAGGCGCCGGAACTGTTCACCGCGTCGCGCGGGGCCAGCGCCACCATTTGCAGAGGATAGAGTAAGGTGCCCAGGGTTTGCCGCAGCATGGTCAGCGCGTGCAGGCGCGCATCAGCCAGCAGCAAACCGCAAGAAAGCAGGGCGAAGAAAATCGCCTTGGCGCGCGCCGATGCGCCCTGCTTGAAAAGTGGCGGTGGAGTGTATTCCATAGCCTGTCAGTAATGCCTTCAATACAAAAGCCAAGCCCATGCCCGCACGCAAGTGGGGGCATGGGCTGGCGCGCGCGTCGGGGTTTATTCGTTGGAGAAGATCGAACCCAGTTTATCCATGCGCTCCAGCGCCATGCCGGAGCCGCGCACCACGCAGGTCAGCGGCTCTTCCGCCACCAACACCGGCAGGCCGGTTTCTTCCATCAACAAGCGGTCGAGGTCGCGCAACAGCGCGCCGCCGCCGGTCAGCATCATACCCTTTTCCGCGATATCCGCACCGAGTTCCGGCGGGGTTTGTTCGAGCGCGTTTTTAACCGCCGACACGATATTGTTCAGCGGGTCGGTCAGGGCTTCCAGAATTTCATTGGAGGAAATCGTGAAAGAACGCGGAATGCCTTCGGACAGATTGCGGCCCTTGACTTCCATTTCCTTGACTTCCGAGCCGGGGAAGGCCGAGCCGATGGCTTTTTTGATTGCTTCCGCAGTCTGTTCGCCGATCAGCATGCCGTAATTGCGGCGGATGTAATTGACGATGGCTTCATCAAATTTATCGCCGCCCACCCGCACCGAGCCTTTGTACACCATGCCGCCGAGCGAAATGATGCCGACTTCGGTGGTGCCGCCGCCGATATCCACCACCATCGAGCCGGTCGCTTCCGACACCGGCAGACCGGCGCCGACTGCCGCCGCCATCGGTTCTTCAATCAAATACACCTGTGAAGCGCCGGCCCCGATGGCCGATTCGCGAATCGCGCGCCGCTCCACCTGGGTCGAGCCGCAAGGCACGCAAATAATGATGCGCGGCGAGGGTTTGAGGAATTTGGAATCGTGCACCATCTTGATGAACTGCTTGAGCATCTGTTCGGTGACGGTGAAGTCAGCAATCACGCCGTCTTTCATCGGGCGGATGGCTTCGATATTGCCGGGCACTTTGCCCAGCATCTGCTTTGCTTCTTTGCCAACGGCTTGAATCGTGCGCTTGCCATTCGGGCCGCCTTCCTGGCGGATCGCAACCACTGAAGGCTCGTCCAGCACAATGCCTTCGCCACGCACATAGATCAGGGTGTTTGCGGTGCCCAGATCAATCGCCAGATCATTTGAGAAATAACTGCGTAAAAAGCCAAACATGGGTGTCCTGATGCGCGTTCGCGCGCCTAGTTCTTGAATAAAGTGGAAGCGTCAGCCAAGCGCCAGTCATTGCAAACCACTGGGCCGGCGAGCCGCTCCCGGATGCCGGAAAACCTTGTTGCAGCGCAAAGCCGGCTTGCCTTGGACAAACGCCGCCGCGCGCGCAATAACCCGACATTCTACCTTATAATTTGACGGCGCCTTCGCGTCAGTGCGCGTCACAATTCGCATCTGCTGCTGTGCAACAGGAATTCAGCGCCGCTGATTTAGAAGCTTTCTTCAACAATTGCCTTGCCCGGATCAACCCGCCATGTCACTTACCTTGCAAGATGTACAAAGGATCGCCAATCTGGCGCGTCTGGAATTGAATCAGGAACAACAAGCCGCCAGCCTGAACGATCTGAATAATATATTTGGCCTGGTGGAAGCAATGCGCGCAGTCGATACCACCGGCGTGGCTCCGCTGGCGCACCCGGTGGCGGCGATTTTGCCGCAACTCGCGCTGCGCCTGCGCGCCGATGAGGTGACAGAAAGCGATCAGCGCGCCGCATTTCAAGCCGTGGCCCCGGCCACCGAAGACGGCCTGTACCTGGTGCCGCGCGTCGTCGAATAAGCCGCAGCCCACCTGAATGAGTCAAGACATGCATACCAAAACCTTGAAGGAATTGTCCGGCCTGCTGCAGCAGCGTGAGATTTCCGCCCTGGAACTTGCCCAATCGTATTTACAGCGCATACAAAACAGCGACTTGAACGCCTTTTTGCATGTGGATGCCGACGCCACCCTGGCGCAAGCGCGCGCCGCCGATGCGCGCTTAGCCGCCGGCGGCGCCCCGCTGCTGTGCGGCGTGCCGCTGGCGCACAAAGACATCTTTGTCACGCGCCACTGGCGCTCCACCGCCGGCTCGAAAATGCTGGAAAACTATAGCAGCCCGTTTGACGCCACCGTGGTCGAAAAACTGGCCGCGCATGGCATGGTGCATCTGGGCAAAACCAATTGCGATGAATTCGCCATGGGTTCCGCAAATGAAAACTCAGCCTTTGGCGCGGTCAAAAATCCCTGGGACAAACAAGCCACCCCGGGCGGCTCTTCCGGCGGTTCGGCGGCAGCCGTGGCCGCCGGCCTGACCCCTGCCGCCACCGGCACCGACACCGGCGGCTCAATCCGCCAGCCCGCCGCATTCTGCGGCATCAGCGGCATCAAGCCCACCTATGGCCGGGTGTCGCGCTATGGCATGATCGCCTTCGCCTCCTCGCTCGACCAGGGCGGCGCGATGGCGCGCACAGCCGAAGACTGCGCCCTGCTGTTAAATGGCATGGCCGGCTTCGATGCGCGCGACTCGACCAGCCTGGAAATGGCGGATGAAGACTACACGCGCGACTTAAACCAGCCGTTGCAAGGCTTGCGCATCGGCCTGCCGCGCGAATATTTCGCCGAGGGCTTGAGCGCGGATGTCGAACAGGCGGTGCGCGCGGCCCTGCGCGAATATGAAAAACTGGGCGCCACCCTGGTCGATATCTCACTGCCGCGCACCGCGCTCTCGATTCCCGCTTACTACGTGATCGCGCCGGCGGAAGCTTCCTCAAATCTGAGCCGCTTTGATGGCGTGCGCTACGGCCACCGCGCCGCCCAGTACGAGAAACTGGACGAGATGTATAAAAAATCGCGCGCCGAAGGCTTCGGCCCCGAAGTGCAGCGCCGCATCCTGGTCGGCGCCTACGTGCTGTGCCATGGCTATTACGACGCCTACTATCTGCAAGCGCAAAAAATCCGCCGCATCATCGCCGACGATTTCAAACAGGCGTTCACGCAATGCGACGTGATCATGGGGCCGGTGGCGCCGAGCGTGGCCTGGGATCTGGGCGCGATCACGAATGACCCGGTGGCCAATTACATGGCGGATATTTTCACCCTCTCGACCAGCCTGGCCGGCCTGCCCGGCATGTCGATTCCGGCAGGGTTTGGCCAGGGTGAGAAAAACAGCCGGCGTCCGGTGGGCCTGCAATTGATCGGCAATTATTTCAGCGAAAGCCGCCTGCTCGGCATTGCCCACCAATTCCAGCAAGCCACCGACTGGCATATGCGCCGCCCGGACTGATGCGCGCCTGGGCCTGGCTCCTGCTCTTGACATGCGGTGTGGCGCAGGGCGCCGCATTGGATCTGCGCTTTTCCTGCAGCCACAGCGAAGGCGAGGGAGAAAACCGGGTGATTTACAGCGATGTCGGCGAATTCAAACTCGATGGCGACAAGCTGCAAGCCTTGCAATGGGAATCCGCCCTGCACCGGCGCACCCACGGTTTTGACTGCAGCATCAGCCAGGAAGACGGCGTACAGGCGGAAGAAATTGAAGGCGGCTGGCGCCTGCGCTTAGCAGACCCCGCCGGCGCGCGCAGCGCGCGCGGCTACGACACCGGGCGCGGGCGCCAGTGCAGCATCCGCCTGCTGCGTGAAAACGACTATCTGAAAATTGTGCCGACCTGCGCCGTGCTGTGCGGTTCGCGCGCGAACTTTTCGGCCATCAGCGTGCATCTGCCCAGCCGCACATGCCGCTACGATTGAACAAAGGGACAGAAATATGGAATGGGAAGTAGTGATCGGCTTGGAAACGCATGTGCAGTTGACCACAGCCTCCAAAATTTTCAGCGGCGCCTCGACTGCATTCGGGGCCAGCCCGAACACCCAGGCCTGCGCGGTGGACCTGGCCTTGCCCGGCGTGCTGCCGGTGATGAATCGCGGCGCGGTGGAACGCGCGATTGCGTTTGGTCTGGCGATTGGCGCACAAGTCGCGCCGCTCTCGGTGTTTGCGCGCAAAAATTATTTCTACCCCGACCTGCCCAAGGGTTACCAGATCAGCCAATATGAATTGCCGGTGGTGGTGGGCGGCGCGCTCAGCTTTTTTTATCAGCAAGACGGCAAGCAGCAGGAAATGACAGTGAATTTGACGCGCGCCCATCTGGAAGAAGACGCCGGCAAATCGCTGCATGAAGACTACCACGGCATGAGCGGCATCGACCTGAATCGCGCCGGCACCCCGCTGCTGGAAATCGTCACCGAACCGGAAATGCGCAGCGCGGCGCAAGCGGTCGGCTATGCGCGCGCGCTGCATGCGCTGGTAACCTGGCTCGGCATTTGCGACGGCAATATGCAAGAAGGCAGCTTCCGCTGCGACGCAAATGTCTCAGTCCGTCCCAAGGGACAGAAAGAATTCGGCACCCGCTGCGAAATCAAAAATCTGAACTCCTTCCGCTTCATGGAAGACGCCATCAATTATGAAGTGCGGCGCCAGATTGAACTGATTGAAGACGGCGGCAAAGTGGTGCAAGCGACCCGCTTATACGACCCGGACAAACGCGAAACGCGCGAAATGCGCACCAAGGAAGATGCGCAAGACTACCGCTACTTCCCCGACCCCGATTTGCCGCCCTTGGTGATCACGCCTGACATGATGGCGCGCGTGCAAGCCGGCATGCCGGAACTGCCATCCGCCATCCGCGCCCGCCTGTGCCAGGACTATGGCTTGCCGGCCTATGACGCCAGCGTGCTGACGCAAAGCCGCGCCATGGCCAACTACTTCGGCGCCGTGGTCGAAGCCGCCGGCCCCGCCCACGCCAAAGCGGCGGCGAATTGGCTGATGGGCGAAGTCTCTTCCAGCTTAAACCGCGCCGGCATCGACATCGACGCGATGCCGGTGCGTCCCGCCCAACTGGCGCAAATGCTGCTGCGCATCGCCGACGGCACAATCAACCAGAAAATCGCCAAAGAATTATTCGCCGCACTGTGGGAGGCGAATCGTGAAGAGGCCAATCTGGCGGATCACATCATCGCCGAACGCGGCTGGAAACAGATTTCCGACAGCGGCGCGCTGGAAGCGATTGTGGACAGCGTGCTGGCGGCCAATCCCAAATCCATCGAGCAATACAAAGCCGGCAAAGAACAAGCCATCAACGCCTTGATCGGCCAAGCCATGAAAGCCAGCAAGGGCCAGGCCAATCCGGCGCAGTTGACGGAGATGTTTAAGAGCAGGATTGCGGGGATGTGAGGGGGACTGAGGTCGAGTACGCCGATGAGGCGCACCCACACCTCCACTTCTATGCCGTCAATCCTGACGGTGGCAACGTCAAGCACTTGCACCCCGGCTTCCGCACGGCAAAGGGCGCTCAAATACCCAAGGAACAGCGCCTTGCGTACAACACTGTGATGCGCGCATTTCAGGGCCGATTCTGGGGGGGGGCACGTTGCCGGTTCGTCTGGTCTCGCTCGTTTGGGGCCGGATCGCCAGCGCATGAGTCGTGCGCAGTGGACGCGGGTGAAGTTCGGGCTGCCGGCGCAGGCCGCGCTGCTTCAGCGTGGGTGTGAGATCACGCGTGGGACGGGTGAGCTTGACCGTCAGCTTCGCTCATTCGCGCACAAGACGATGCTTGAGCGCAGTTATTGATCGGGGAGCTGCAAGCGCGTGAGGCTAGAGTTCTGGCTAGGTTGGGATTGAGGCTGCCGGCGCCCGACTCAAACGATCCTGACAAGGACTAACCCGATCAAAACAGGCTTAAACCCAATTGAACTGGCTGAAAGTGGTGTAGACTGTGTTCAGTTGCCGCCATTTTGGCGGCGCATTTCTGTTTGGATGCAGACATGGACGATCGCTGGCTCTCTGTCGATGAAATCGCCGACTACCTCGGCGTAGCCAAAGACACCATCTACACCTGGGTGACCTCCAAGGGTATGCCGGGGCACAAGGTTGGGCGCTTCTGGAAGTTCAAAAAAGAAGACGTGGACGCCTGGGTGCGCGAGGGCGGCGCCGCTGCTAGCAGTGATGACTTTGACGACAAGGAGCCGCGCAATGCCTAAGCAGCGCTCCGCACAGGACAACAACGATATGAGCGACCTTGATCAAGAAGCCCAAGCGCCCGGGAGCGCGCACGAAGAGGGCAAGGTCTTTGACTACATCACCGGCAAACCGGTGAAGGACAGCGACAAAGAGCAAGTCCGCCAGCGCATCGCCCGCGCCATCATTCATGAGTACGGCATTGCCGCCGAAGACATGGAGCCTGACTTCAAGATCAAGGTGCTGGGTAAGAACCGCAAGCTCGACATCGCCATCTTCAAGCCTGGCCAAGCACACACGGTGGACAATCTCTACCGCGCTGTAGTGGTGGAGAAAGAGCCCAAGCTCGGCACTAAAGGCGCCTATCGCATGCGTGACCCGGAAGAGGCGCGCAAAGAGTTCGAGGTGCTGGAAACCGTGATGGCCGAAGTCGAAAGCTGCGACTACAGCCTGTGGACCAACGGCCTGGAGTTCTTCTTCTTCAAGAAAGAAATCACCCGTTTCGACACCAAATTCAAGCCCATCGGCGACTGGCCTCTGGGTGACGACACCTTCAGTGTTGAAGGACGTTCCATGGGACGCCTGCGCCGCGCCGATCCGGCCATGCTGCGCACAGCCTTCCGCCGCTGCCACAACTATATCCATGGCAACGAAGGCATGCCCAAGGATGCGGCTTTCTGGCAATTTCTGTATCTTATCTTTTGCAAAATGTACGATGAGCAATTGCCGAACGATGTCCGTCGCTTCTGGGTGGGGCCGTTCGAGCCATTTGAAGCTGATGGCAGAGAGCAAATCCGTCGGCGTATCAAGCCGCTTTTTGAGTCGGTGAAGGAGAAATACTACGGCTTATTCAAAGGCAATGAAGAGATCACTTTATCTGACCGCGCCTTAGCCTTTATCGTTTCAGAGCTGGCGCGTTACGACTTTGGCCGCACCGATGTAGACGCCAAAGGCGCCGCCTACCAGGAAATTGTCGGCGCCAACCTGCGTGGCGATCGCGGCCAATACTTCACCCCGCGCGGCGCTATCAGCCTTGTGGTCAAGATGCTGGCGCCCAAGGAGCATGAACGCGTGTTTGACTCATCCTGCGGCACCGGCGGCTTCCTGGTCGAAACCTTGAACTACCTGAACAAGGTCTTTCACGAAGAGAAGCGCATCAAGGCAGGCGACGAAAACACGGAAGAGTTCATCTCCATCCGAGATCGGCTGGCCCACTTCGCGGCCAACAACCTGTTCGGCGCCGACTTCGACCCCTTCCTGGTTCGCGCAGCACAAATGAACGTGATGATGGCAGGCAATTCGCTGGGGCGTCTCTATCATATGAATTCATTAGAGTTCCCTGCAGGCCACCTGCCTGGCGTACCTGACGCCAAAATCGACATTCCGCTTGGCACGATTGATGTCTTGATGACCAACCCGCCATTCGGCTCTGATATCCCAATCACAGAAAAAACCATCCTGACGCAATACGAGCTGGCCCGCCGCTGGGAGCGGCAAGGCGATGGCTTCGTGATGACCAACGCCATCAAGCCTGCCGTGTCGCCTGAGGTGCTGTTCATCGAACGATGCGTCAAGTGGCTCAAGCCGGGCGGTCGTGCTGGCATCGTCTTGCCGGATGGCATCCTGGGCAACCCCGGCGATGAGTACATCCGCTACTGGATTCTGCGCCACTGCTGGGTGCTGGCCAGCATCGACCTGCCCGTGGAGTCTTTCATCGTCGAGGCCAACGTCAACATCCTGACCAGCCTACTCTTCCTGAAACGCAAGCCTGAAGAGGTGATCAAGGCAGAAGACATGGGTCAAAAGAAGGACTACCCCGTCTTCATGGCTGTCGCCGAGAAGGTGGGCTTCGACCGCCGTGGCAACACGCTTTACAAGCGCCACCCTGACGGCGAAGAAATCCTGGTGGATGTCAGACATGAGGAGAAGATCCGCATCGGCGGCGGCCTGCAAGTGCGCACCCTGCATCGCAAGGAGCGCATCCTCGACGACGACCTGCCCGAGATCGCCAAGGCGTATGCCGAGTTCCGTGCCCAACATCCGGAGCCCAGCAAATGATCACGCGACTTGAAGCCACACGCTATCGCTGCTTCGAACGCCTGGGCGTCGATGTCGGCGACTTTCGCGTTCTGGTCGGGGCCAATGGCTCTGGCAAAACCACCTTGCTGGACCTGCCCGTTCTCTTGGGTGACTTGCTGCGTGCCAACAATGTCTCTGCGCCGTTCATGGAGCGTCGGCCCGAATTACCGCCGCGTGCTGGCAGCCTGAACGAACTGGTGTTCGCCGGGCGTGGCAGCGACTTCTCGCTGGCTGTCGAAGCCCGCCTGCCTGAGGCAGTGCAATCAAAGGTGCTTGAAGGCTTGTTTGCCAGCAAACGCACGGAGCGTTCGCGCCAAGCCTTGCAGGAAGAGCGCCGTCAATGGCCGACCCACATCCGCTACGAGATCGGCTTGCGCATCGGTGCAGATCAATCGCTGCTGGTGGCCTACGAGTACCTCTTCCTCTTCCCCGAAGCTGATGGACCAGACCGCCGACAAGCGGGCTTTCACGGGGCAACGGCAGTGAGCAAGAAGCTGTGGCGCCTCACACTCAAGCGCGAGATTGGCTACGAGTCGGAATTCAAGCCAGAAACACCGCACGCCAAAGCCGTCAAGGTCGGTCTACCCGAGACGCTGCTGGCCATGCCGCGCGTACTGTTCGAGTCCGAGGCGGGCTATCCCGCTGCGCGGTGGCTGCACACCTTGCTGACTACCGACGCGGTGTTCCTTGAGCCCAACTGGTCGGCCATGCGTCAAGCCAGCCCACCGGGCCAGCCCAAGGTCATCACCGCCAACGGCCGCAACATCCCTTGGCTCGCACTGGAGCTGAAGCGCGAGGGTGCTCCCGATGGTGCGCCTGCTGACTACCGCAGCGAGCGCTATGCCGACTGGATTGCCCACGTGCAAACCGCGTTGCCGCAAGTCGCGGACATCGAAGTGCGCGAGCGTGAGGACGACCACCATGCCTACTTCGTGGTCAGCTACAAGGGCGACTTCAAAGTGCCGTCGCCCGGCCTCTCGGATGGCACCCTGCGCATCCTCACGCTGACGCTGCTGCCTTACCTCGATAAGCAACCGGCCATCCTGGTGACGGAGGAGCCAGAGAACGGCATCCATCCGCGCGCCATCGAAGCGGTCCTGCAATCGCTCTCGTCCATGTATGACAGCCAAGTCTGGGTGTCTTCGCATTCGCCCGTGGTGCTGGCTCGCGCCAAGCTGGATCAGTTGCTGTGCGCACGCCTGGCCAGCGAAGGTGGCGTGGAGATGGTCGCCGGGACGGACCATCCTCGCCTGCAAGAGTGGCGAGGTGGCATCGATCTTGGCAGCCTGTTCGCAGCGGGAGTGCTCGGATGATGAACAAGCGCCCCTGCGTCATCTTGGTGGCCGACAGCAATATGGCAGCCACCTTCCGTGGGTACTTCAAACGCGATCGTTGGCACCTGAGTCTCGGCTGCGCGCCCTTCGAGATCAATACGGATGTCGGTGCCGACCTCCTGGTGGATGAAGGCGGCAACGACCCCGGCGTCTACACCAAGGGCCACGAGTTGCTGCGCCCTTACCAGAGCAGCCACCATCGCGCCCTCGTGGTGCTGGATTGCGAATGGGAAGGTTCGCCTGGCAAAGACGCGATCGTCGCCCACATCACGGCCAATCTGGTTACTAGTGGCTGGGCCGAGGATGCGGTCAAAGTGATCGCCATCGAGCCCGAGTTGGAAAACTGGCTGTGGCAGGACAAGCCGCAGGTGGCTGATGCTCTTGGCTACCAAGGGACGAAGCCGCTGCGTCAACACCTTGCCGACAGTGGCAAGTGGCCTATTGACGTGGCTAAGCCGCCTCGGCCGAAAGAGACCGCCGAGTGGGTTCTGAAACAAGCAAAGAAGCCGCGTTCGTCAGCGATCTACCAGAAGCTGGCGGAGCACATCTCGATCCGGGGATGTACTGACGCAGCTTTCGCCGAGATGCACGCTGCATTCCTTGCGTGGTTCCCCATGGAGGTCGCAGCATGACCTTCATGAGTTTCAAGAATGCACGAATTGTTCGGTCAGGATGGCTCGATGAAGGCGGTCGTCGGCTGGACTGCAACCCTTACATGTCTGGTGCGCTGGAAGCGCGCGACACCCTTCAAAAGTTGAAGGCTCGAAAGGATGCCCTATGTACCCTCACGAGCGGCTATTCAGGAGGCATCTACAACGGCCCCGTATTTGCGCGCGCCTGGGTTGATGACCCACGATTTGGCGTTCCATTCCTGAGCAACAGTGAAATGCTCAGTGCTGACCTTACAACTTTGCCACTGCTGCAACGACGATATGCAGAGTCCAAGAAGCTGGCTCACCTGAAGCTAATGCGTGGCACCACTCTTATTACCTGCTCAGGGACGATTGGGCGCATGACGTTGGTTCGCCCTGACATGGAGGGCATGTGGTCTTCGCAGCACATCATGAAGGTCGTACCGGATCCTGAGCGAGTTCCACCAGGATATCTGTATGCGTTCTTGTCGAGCCGCTACGGCGTGCCTCTAGTGGTTTCAGGTACCTATGGCGCAATTATTCAGCATATCGAGCCTAAGCACATTGAGGGCTTGCCGGTGCCAAGACTCTCTCCTTCGCTAGAAGCCGAAGTGCATGCATTGATTGTTGAAGCCGCAGATCGAAGAGCTGCGGCTGCGGCCGATCTTAAGCGCGCCCAGAGTCTGTTATTGGATGCGATCGGACAACCAAGCGGCCCACCTGGCAATAATTCGGTTCAGGCCAGACAAACCCGAATTGTTGCTCTATCCGACATTCAGCGATCCATGCGCATGGAGGGTAATTTCTATAACCCCACGGCGACGCACGTGGAAAAGTGGGCAAGATCATCCCCGAACTGCATTGAGCTTGGGGTGGTTGCAGATGTGTATGACGTTCCACCCTTTAAGCATATCTATGTCGATGAGGGGCATGGGATCCCCTTCTTTACAAGTGGCGAGCTATTTGACATTGATCGGGTTGCAAACAAGTTTCTCGCCAAAGGAAGGACAGTCAATTTGCACAAATATGTCCTCCAGCGTGACTGGGTTCTGCTCGCTCGGTCGGGGCAATTGGGAGGGATTATTGGACGACCTCAATATGCAGATTCTGCGCTCGATGGTGCAGCAACGTCCGATCATGTAATTAGATTGGTGCCCAAAGGAATTCCCGGCGGATATTTGTTTGCCTATCTATATAGTTCATCCATTGGCTATCCATTGCTTACTCGTTGCGCCACAGGACATTCAATCCCTGCCCTATGGCCGTCGCAGTTAAACTCGCTTCCGGTTGTTTTGGCGGCGCCAGAGGTAATGAAAACAATATCTCGCGTGGTTGTTGATGCGTTCGAGAATCGAGTGCAAGCGACAGCACTTGAACATAAAGCGCGCCAGGTATTGGAACAGGCAATCGAGAAAATGGGGGGGTAATGTGGCCAAAGTGAATCCAGTAGGCCAACCGGTCAACGATGCAGAGCGCAGTGCCATCGCTTACCTGCGGGATCGCTTGCCAGACAGTTTCGTTCTGATTCACAACTTCGAGATCGAGCGGCAGGGCGAGCGCTTCGAGATCGACATTGCATTGCTGACGCCGCACGCCCTGTATCTGATCGACGTGAAGGGCACGCGCGGCGCCATCGATGTGTACGGCAACAAGTGGTACCCCGAGGGGCGCGCGCCGTTTCCATCGCCGCTTGGCAAACTGCGCGGCCATGCGCGCACGGTGAAGGGCTTGGTGACTCAGGCCAACCCGGGGCGGCATGAGCTGGAGGACATCTATGTGGATGCCGCCATCCTGCTCACCGCACCCGATGCACACCTGAACGACCGCGCTGATGTCGATCAGAAGCAGGTCGTGAAGTTGAAGGATGCTGAACGCTATTTCAAGGATGCCACGCGCATCCCGGTGCGCTTCTCCAAGAACATCCTGCAGCAGCAGGGATTGATCCTGCATGCCTTGAAGGTGGTGAAGCCCGCTTCCGCCGTGCAGTGCTTTGGGCACTGGCAGGTGAAAGAGAAGCTCGGGGCGGCGGAGGCCTACACCGAGTTCCGAGCCGAGAACGCGTTTGCAGGTGGCACAGCCCGCCTGCGGGTGTACCAGGCAGACCCTTACCAGCCTGAGGATGTGCGCAAGGCGCAGGTCAACCGCATTGCCAACGCCTACCGGGCGCTGTCCAAGCTGCCGCTGCATCCCAACATCGTCGCAGCGCGGGATTTTTTCCCGACCGATGACGACAAGTCTTTCATTCTGATCCTGGACGATGCACCGGGCCAGGCGCTGACGGTGCACATGGCTCGCCCCCAGTTGGCGCTGACCTTGGACCAGAAGTGGCGTGTGGCCAAAGATCTGTTGGCGGCATTGGCCCACGCCCACCATCACGGTGTGGTGCATCGCAACCTGACACCGGGCGCGATCTTGATTGGCCAGGACGGCACAACGCGCATCACCGATTTCGATTTCGCCAAGCCCGGTGTGGAGCGCAGCCTGACGATCGCGGCGGAAATTGTTGATCTGGTGGAGAAAGCCTATGTGGCGCCCGAAGCGTTCCGGGAGCCGGGCGCCGCGTCGAGCGCATCAGACATCTTCTCCGCAGGCGTCATCCTCTACGAACTCTTCACCGGCGAGCGCCCCTTTGCGGGCGAGCCCACCACGGTGTGGGATCGGGTTGGCGAGTTCCTCAACAAGCCCTCGGCATTGCGGCCGGAGCTGAACGAGGCCTTTGATGCTTGGCTGCAGAGCTTGTGCGCTTTTGATGAGCACCAGCGGTTGACCGCATCGGCCGCGCTGGCCGCTTTGAATGCTTTGCTGCAACCCGTGGCGCAAGCAGCCAGCCCAGCTGCAGAGGCGCCGAAGCCCGAGGTCGTTGAAGTCGATGATGCCCAGACCGACTACCTGAACTTGGCGGCAGGCCATCGCCTGACCCACAAGTTCATCGTGGAGAAGAAGCTCGGGCGCGGCAGCTTCGGTGTGGTCTACAAGGTGATCGACACCCTGGGTGATGTGGCGCGCACGGTGAAGCTCATCGTCAGTGACCGGCACTCGACCCTGGAGCGCCTGAAGAAGGAGTACCGCCACCTGGCGCACATCCCCGAGCACCCTCACGTGGTGCGTGTGTTGGATGCGGATGTGATTCCAGGGCGTGACATTCCCTTCCTGGTGTTTGAGTACGTGGAAGGGGCCGATGTCGGCGACATGATCCACGACCGCCTGCTATCCCCCGAGGATGCGCTGGAACTGAGCAAGCAGGTGATGGAGGGGCTGGTGCATCTGCATGCGCAAGGCTTCCATCACTGCGACATCAAGCCGCGCAATCTGTTATGGACGCAGAAGGGCGCCAAGATCATCGACTTCAATGTGTCGGTGCGAGCCGACGACAAGGAGTCGCGCGGCGGGGGCTCGCGGCGCTATTTGCCGCCGGACTTTGATCCTGAAGTCATTCCCCACAACGGCGAGCGCGCTGACCGCGATCTGTATGCGCTGGGCCTTACCTTGTATGAGGCATTGACGGCTCGCTACCCGTGGGACACCACGGAGCCTCCCATTAACAAGCCCGCGCCCGACCCGCGCGAACTCTCGGGCTTTGCCGACTTGGCGCCAGAGTTGGTGAATGTGGTGCTCAAGGCCATTGCGCCGCGCAGGGCGGAGCGCTTCCACACGGCCGTGGATTTTCGCGATGCGCTGGCCGAGGTACGCCATGCACGGCGTATTCAGACCGTCAGCCTGACGGCTATGACAGCGGCGGTTAGCAGCGGTCAAGCCGTCTTGGCTGAGTCGGCGCCCAACTCCAACACATTCGTTTCGCACCTGCTGACGCTCTACAGTCAAAGCCGCCGCAGTAATGCCGGTACGCGGGGCATGGACGCGCTTGGGTTCTCTGCCTATGTGGACACCGCGCTGGACCGTGCCTTGTTGCCTGCTGTGCTGCAGGGGGAGTTCCGGCTTGTGCTGATCTCGGGCAACGCTGGTGATGGCAAGACCGCCTTCTTGCAACGCCTGGAGAAAGAGGTGGAAGCGCGCGGCGGGTCCGTCAATCGTGGCTTGGCAAACGGCAGCGAGCTGAGCTTGCACGGCACGCGCTACCTGATCAACTACGACGGCAGCCAAGACGAGGGCAACAAAGACAACAACCAGGTGTTGCTGGACTTCCTGGACCCGTTCAAGGGCAACGATACAGCGTCCTGGAGGCCCCAGGAGACACGACTGATTGCGATCAACGAGGGCCGCTTGGTGGATTTCCTCGCTGCGCATGAACGGGATTTCCCGGCGCTCACGGCCCTGGTTCGGCGTGCATTCGCCACCGGGGAAGCGGAGTCTGGCGTGGTGGTGGTGAATCTGAATTTGCGCAGCGTTGTGGCCGATGACGCCAGCAATGCTGAGGGCGGCTCGATTCTGGAGCGCACGCTGCGAAGCATCGTCCGCCCGCAGAACTGGGCTGCTTGTGAGCAGTGTGATTTGAAAGACAGTTGCTACGCCTTGCACAACGCGCGCAGTTTCCAGGATGAGATCGCCGGGCCGCGCTTGCTGGAACGCCTCAAGACGCTGTACACGATGGCGCACTTGCGCGGGCGCTTGCATATCACGATGCGCGATCTGCGTTCAGCGCTGTCGTTCATGCTGATTGGCAACCGCGACTGTGGCGAGATTCATGCGCTCTACGCTTCAGGCAAGCACGATGAGGTGGCGCACAGCTTCTACTTCAACAGCTGGATGGGCGGCGGGCAAGCCACCTCGGACCGGCTGCTGATACTGCTGAGCGATCTGGATGTTGGCAAGCAGGAGGACCCCCGCTTCGATCGAGGCCTGGACTTTGTTCAGCCGGATGACCGCGCCCTGTTCCGCTTCGAGCGCCGAGGGCAGTTTGACTTCGAGGTGTTGAAGCGCCTGTTTGGCGATCTGCCGCGTGACGTGTCTGACTCCTCAGTTCGCCACCGGGCGCGCAAGCATCGCGAGTACGTGGCCATGGCGCGCCGCAAGCACTTCTTTGAGCGGCGTGACGCCAGCTGGGAAAAGATGCTGCCCTATCGTTCCGCCAAACGCATGGTGGAGATCGTTCGCGGCGAAATGCCCATCGACGAACTCACGAGCGAAATCCTGCATGCCATCAACCGAGGCGAGGGGCTACAGCGCCCGGAGCGCCTTGGAGCCAGCCTGGCCTTGCAGTTGCGGCAGGTCGAACACGGTACGGTTCGCAGCTACCGGCTCTTCCCCGTGGAGGGCTTTGGGCTGCAGGTGCAAGACTTTGCGGCCAAGGCGCGCTTCGTTGAGCACCTGCCGACCGGTCTGCTGCTGAAGTACCAAGGCCAAGGCGCAGGGGCCATCAGCAGCG
The DNA here is from genome assembly GCF_037300705.1 of Massilia sp. W12. NCBI lineage: Bacteria > Pseudomonadati > Pseudomonadota > Betaproteobacteria > Burkholderiales > Oxalobacteraceae > Massilia > Massilia sp. W12. The sequence continues at coordinate 5,964,776 of NZ_CP147776.1, forward strand.
AGCTGATCATCAACCTCGACGTGTTCGAGATGCTGGTGCGGCTGAATGAAGGCTATCGGCCAAGCGTTGAAGAGATGCAGGGTTTCTATCTCTGCCTTGGCGTGTTCAAGAACAGCCTCAACGCTCAGCCTTACCGCGAAATCCTGCTGACCACCACGGGGCACGATTTCTACCGCTTGGCCCGCCATGACGATGGTCGGGTGGAGATGCGTTTGCTGCACGGCCCGGTGAAGGGCGCTCGCCAAGAAGAAGCCGCAGAGAGCGGCGACAGGGGGAACTGATGGCATTGCAGAAGAAGGACAGGGAGTTCCGACTCCCAAAAATCAGCTATCTCGACTTCAAGACCATCGAGATGGATCGGGTGCTCACCGGCTTGTTCGAGCGGCTGGAGCATGGTGGCTATCCGAGCGTTTTCCGCGACAAGCGCGAGCTGACCGTGGACAAGTTCGTTGATGACATTCTCGATGCAAGCGACAAGTTCTTGGGCTTTACACAGCACCGGGACATAGTGGAGCGTTGGGTGGAAACCCACCTGATGGACATCGTGAACCGAGGCAAGAAAAACGCCGTTGTGGCAGGGCCACGACCGTTGCACGGCTATACCTATCGCTTTCGCAACCCGAAGCACTCGCGTGACTACGGAGCTGCGCAGCAGCTTTACCAGATGCTGCACCACGCACGCCACCTTGCCGGCCACAAGGCGATCGAGCATCTCAAGGGCTTCTTTTTCGACGGGTTCGACAAGCTCACAAGAGAGCTGAACGATAAGGCGCTGACAGACATTGAGACGGCGACGCTGCTGCACTTTCTGTCGCAGAGGAAGGACACGGCGGACACGCGCGCTGGCGGAGATCGGTTCGCGCCTGTGTGCATCGGCTCAGCAGATCTGATGGCCGAGGACATTCAGCGACTGCTGTTCTACAAGCCCTTCATGCCGCGCTCGGTGATGGTGGAGTACCTGAAGGTGCTGTTGTCGTTCCACTTGGCGCTGTATCACCTTCGCTTGCTGAAGCTGCTGCCTGCCTGGCAGAAGCTGGCGGGCGCCAACTCGCTGTGCGCTGAATCGGCATGCCCTATGAAGCCGCGCGAGCAACGCGAGCCTCAGGGTGACTGTCCCTACAAACTCGGTCTATTCGTAGATCTGTCGGGTAGCGCAGAGTCTTCAACCGCAGCGCTGGCAGAGCGCAGCGCAGATGGCTACTACCGGCGCATTCCCAGTTTTGTGCGAGCGTACTTCGTCGCTAAGAAGCTGGATGAGTTTTCTGAGCACCTCGTTCGGAGAGGGAAGCTGATCCGGCCTTTGAATGCCGTGTTCTCGGTCGGCGAACTCTACGGTCTACAAGGAGCGCCGTTCGCGGAAGAGCGGGATAAGTTCTTTGGTGAGCGGCTGGCTGGGCTGCTGGAATCCTTGTCTGAGGGTGATGCGGGGCTTGACGCAGAGGTCGAGGCCATCACAAAGATGGGGCTCTCGGACTTTGAGACCTACATCGAGATTTTGGTGGCTCTGCGTGGGGCCTTCCAGCGGAAGTACATCATCGAGTCTTTGGACTCGACGATGTTGAAGAACAAGTCGGGGGCGCTGCTTGCGCAGACCCGCACGCGGAACGCACCTCGGCGATTTGCGCTGGAGAGTCGCCTGCTGGAAGTGTTGCTGCAGATCGCGGTGTTGCGACCCGGTGGGGACCAGGGCTACTTCACCGGCGAGATGCGAATCGACGACTTGTTGTCGTTCTTGCGTGAACGCTATGGACTCTACATTGATCAGCTTCCGCCCGGCGAGGGGTTCAGCGCTCCGACCATCGACGAACGGAAGGCCCTGCGCAGCAATGTGCAAGCATTTACCGGACGCCTGCGCGAGATTGGCTTCTATCGAGATTTGTCTGATGCCTACGTGACCCAGACTGTGGTGCCGCGCTACACGATTGCAGAACGAAACGAAGGAGCGCGCGCATGAGTCAGGGACTGCGTGAACTCACCAATCAAGAACTGAACGCCGCGCTGGAATCGGTCCTGCTTCCAAAGCTATCCCAGTTGCTTGCCGCTCGCGAGCTTGGGCATTGCATGCGGGTTACTGACTTGGATCGAGAGCTGATGATTCGATTGGCTGGCGGCCTGCGGGCTGCCGTGCCGTCAGCGAATGTCGTGGTGCTGGCCGACGAAGGCTTGCGAGCGATGGCGCCGGACATGGCTGTCAGCAGCACCAAGCTGGTTGAGCTGCGGAATCCGCTACCGAACGATGAGCTTCGGCCCCCCTTGCTGGTCTTCGTGCCGAATGACCTGCGTGCTTCAGCGGAAGATTCTTTTGGCGTCGCGACATTCGAAGAGGTCTCGATCGATGGCGCGTATGCGGAGCTGAATGGGCAGTTGCTGGCTCAAGTTCCTGTCAACTTGCGGATGGCCGTAGAGGCCTGCTTGAGCGAGTTGCAACGGCCTGACAGCCGGTGGCGGTATGCCGATGACGCTGCTGTCGCTCGTTACCTGCTCACCTGCCAGATCAATGAGTTTGATCCGGACGCGATGGGGGCAGCGCTGTTTGAGCTTGCTCTGGCGCCGGACTTTGAGTTGTTCCAACAGGCCGAGCGCGCACCTGCACGGGTGGCGCGCAACCGAGAGTGCGTTGAGCGCGTGACCTGGTCTACCAAGACGGAGCGCGTTCGCGCGCTTGAGTTGGGCTTGCTGGACCCTGTGTTTTGCAAGCAGCTTGGCGAGTTCTTCTCCCGTATCGGCGTCTCCAATCCCAAGGAGTGGACGCAAGCCATCGTTCGTGACCGTGTGAATTGGCCACTTGCGTTCAACAAATGGTTGTTCGAGGATGGCGGAGTCAACCCCGACGCCATCTACATCGGCGATGTCGCACTGCCTGACTTGCACCTGGTGAAGGATGACAACGAAGACTCCCGGTTGGCTGAGTTTATCGGGCGCAAGGTGCTCCCCATCTCAAAAACCGGGCTCAAAAAGTTCAGTGTCTCTTTCCGTGTTGACCCGGTACCGTCCAAGGTCGAAGGGTTGTCGCGGTTTGTGGCAGAGGTTGTATCGCGCGACAACGGGCCGACAGGCCTGCGTAGGCGAAAAGCCGCCTGGGCCAAAGGAGTCGACTCTGGCGTGATTGCTTTTTCGTCGATTGGCAAGATAGACTGGGAGGAGGGCTGGCACTACGTGCGAGTGTATGCAGAGACCGAGGACGGTGATCGCATCCCTCTCGTGGACGGAGAAGGCAATCCCATCCGCTTCAACACTGATGCAGCGGAGACGCATGCCAGCCCCAACGAAAGTGACGTCTTTTACGTGATCACCGACGACGAGGTGGAGGTGGAACCACCGCAGCGTGCGGTCCCGCGTGAGGCAAGCTTGATGCATGCGTTGCTGCGTGCACGTTTTGCGGCGGTGACTCAGGATCGTGATCCTGGAACCGTTACTGTGACCGGCTGCGGTTGGGTGGGGCGCAGTAGCAAGGCCGTAGCCAGCGGCGAAACCTTGGAGATTCGCCTGGGCAAAGAGGGTAAGGCGAACGTCTTGGTGTCCAGCCATTTGGCCAACCTGGAGCGCGCGTTTCTTGAAGACCCAGAAGGGCTTAACCGCTTGAGACTTTCGATCAGCGCTGCGGGTGTTGCCACCCGATCTACGACGTCATTCAAGTGGCCAGTCTCGGACGAGGTAACTCGATTCCGAGAGGCGCGGCAGTCGTTCTTCGCCGCAGTGCTCAAGGGAGAGCAACGGCTGATCATGCAGGCCAGCGATCTTCTGTCCCTTCAGGAGCCGGCGCAGAACTACGCCTCCGCCTACTTGGCTTGGATCGACACAGCGCTTGCACGCGCCAGCTCGACAGAGACGGCCGTTGCGCGGCAAGCGATGGATGAGCTTCGCTACGCGCTCACCATCGATTCAGTGGCCCTCGTGCTGGAAGACTACCAAGGCAGGCGACGAGATGCTGTGCTGTTGGGGCCAACGCATCCTTTGCGTGCCAACTGGCATGTTGCATGGAGCCATCTCGGCCAGGCCTGGATGGAGCAGAGCCGGGCTAGCAATAAAGAATTTGTGATCCCAACACGTGACGCAGTGATCAAGCAGCTTGCGCCAGCGGCATTTCCGCCGGTTGTCCCCTTCGGTGAGGAGCTGGGGCGGACAGCGCTGGCTGTGGACAACATCAACCCGTTCTGGTCTTTGTACGCAGCGACCGATGAAAAGGACCCTCGTGGCCTGATTGGGGAGGTTTGTGCTGCCTTGGGCTTGCCAGAGCCAGCCATAGGCGGGGCAACGATCGATAGTGCTTATCTTGCCGCGCGCGTGCAGCGTTATCTGGTCCAGCATCCGTATGTGGAGACGCTGACGATCAATGCTTTCAACGCGGGGCGCGCAGGCGCAATGGCCGAGGTGCTGCTGGCACTCCAGCGACATCCTGATTTCGCCGATCTGCGTTACGACATCCGGCTCTTCGTGCTTGACCCTGCAGCTCCTTCGACCGGGGAAGCGTTGCTGGAACTCTTGTCGCCAGATTCGGGAACGAGCGCCAAGGAGGCAGACGCGTTTTCGACGCCGACCAACAGTCATTTGCACCCCAAGCTGCGACTGGCCATTCGTGCGATCAAGGAATTCCGTGAGGATCCGGATTTGCATGCGGCGCACCTGTCCTTCTTATTTGACTTGTTCCCTGCTGAGGAAATTCGAGCAGTTGATGTTCAGGATAGTGACGACTCCTCGTTTGTCCATGGTCTGGTTCAGCCCTTCGAAGTGGACTATCTGGAAGACGAGCAGTCCATCACTTGGCTGCGTCGTCCGCTTCATGGCGCGGCGCAGCCGCTGGAGGGAGCAGAGGCGTTATCTGACCTCATGGGTGGCGTTTCCCGTGCTGTCTCGGTCGCAGTGGCGACAGTTGCTCGCAGTCAATACCTGCCGCATGCACGCCCTGTTGTTGCGTTGAGCCTGTCGGCAGATGAGCGTGCCATACTCCATCAGGTTCACGAGGTCAGTGATTGGGTGCTTACGATTGATCGGAACTTGGGGATCGAGTTCTTCGACCATCGTCGCCATGCCACGCGGCCAGACTATCTGATCGACCACTCGCCCGACATGGCGAGCGCGATGAGCCATCGGTTGGCGATCACCTCGCGCTCCGTTGCTGAGCTTGAGTCGCTGCTGATTCCCATCTTGGGGGATTACGGGCTGCCCAATACGGGCCGACATGCCTTGGTGATGTTGGATCAGCTTCGATCGTTGTCCGGCCGGTTGGCCATGAAACTACTGTCCTCTTCATCTCAGCGGGCCGAGGCGATGGGCTTGGCGCTCTCGCGCTTGTTCCTCGAACACCAAGGCGTTTTCCAGAACCAGGTCGTCGTGCCGTTGGACGCGCACTTGGAGTTGTACAAGGCGTTGAAGCAAAGTGCTGAGGAAATCGGCGATGAAGTCAGCTTCCGTCGCACTGACCTTGCCTTGTTCGACCTCGACCCGGCAAGCCGTGTGGTGACATGCCGGCTGGTCGAAGTGAAGTGCTACAGCCAATTAGGTGATGTGGCTGCCTACGCGCAGTTGAAGGCGTCCATCGCTGACCAGATCGCTCAGTCCGAGCACGTCCTGGCCTATCACTTCGACCCCGGGATGGCAGAAGTAGATCGGCCTGACTGAGCTTCCCCTGAAATTTAGTCTGCCACAGGTGACGTAAAATAACGTTACTTGAGAAAGACAGGAAATGAAAAAAATACCGAAACAAGCATACACGACCGAGTTCAAAGAACTGGCGGTCAAACGCGTCCAAGATGGTGAATCGGTGGCGGTCGTGGTTAGGGAGCTGGGGCTGGGCGACCAGACGCTGCGAAATTGGATCAAGGCGGCAGCAGAAGGAAAACTCAAAGGCGCTGGCGGCAAAGTGGTGACGCCGGAAGCGATGGAACTTTCCAGACTGCGCGCAGAAAACGTCCGGTTGAAGCGGGAGAATGAAATCATAAAAAAAGCAGCGGCGTACTTCGCGAAGGATGTCCTGTGAAGTACGCCTGGATGGATGGACAAATCAAGAGCTATGCGCTGACAGAAATGTGCGCCGTTCTCGACGTCAGCATCAGCGGCTATCGGGCGTGGAAGCGTGGCGGCACGCCTGAGCGTAAGCGCTTGAAGGATGCACAAATGCTTGCAGTGATACGCGCCATTCATGCCGAACTCAAAGGGGCTTACGGCAGCCCGCGCATCGTGCGAGAACTGCGCAAACGAGGCTTCAGCGCTGGCAAAGAACGCGTCGAACGTCTCATGCGAAACAATGGTATCCGTGCCCGCCATAAGCGGCGCTACAAGGTCACCACGGATTCCAGGCATAGTTTGCCGGTTGCTGCCAACCTGTTGGCTCGCAATTTCACTCCGGCAGCCCCTAACCAGGTCTGGACGTCGGACATCACCTATTTGTGGACTGACGAAGGCTGGCTGTATCTGGCGATTGTGCTGGATCTGTTCAATCGGGAGGTGATCGGCTGGTCGCTCAAGCCGCGCATGACCAGCGACATTGTGACTGACGCTTTGACGATGGCGTGGTTTCGCCGTCGACCGGACGCGGGCGTTATGCATCATTCTGATCGCGGCAGCCAATACGCCAGCCAAGCCTTTCAGGACAAACTCAAGGAATACGGCATGACGTGCTCGATGAGTCGCAAAGGAAACTGCTGGGACAACGCACCGACCGAGAGCTGGTTTAACAGTTTCAAGAATGAGCGATACCATGGCGTGCGTTATGCCAGCCATGCTGAAATGAAGGCTGCCAGCTTTGAATATATTGAAGTCTTTTATAATCGAACCCGTCAGCATTCAACTCTGGGCTATCAATCGCCGTTTCAGTATCTTGACCGCTGGCAGCGTGAGCAAAATCAGGAAAAGCTGGCTGCATAAAATTCATCTGATGGCAGACGAAATATCGAGGGAACGTCAGACCGCCCCATCAAGAATCGCGATCTTGCTGCACTGCTGGGCTTCTACCTAGACCGATCCGAACGCTATGGCGTGGTCTTGCCAGAAGCTGCCGAAGAGGCGCACTACTTCCTGCGACGCCTTGATGAGCCGCCTTACACCCTGCAGTTCACACGAAGTGCTGTGGTGTTTGACTTCAGCAAGCCAGGTACTGAGCCCGCCGAGTATGAAAACGGCATCGAGTTCTATCGGATCGGTAGTGATTTGATCCGGCAGTTGGTGGAGTCGGCAGTGACTGACACCGAAACGGTGGCTAGCGTCCAGTACGCGCACCCTGCCGACACAGCGCGTGAGGTCACGCGAGAACTGCTCCGTCGCAGGGAGTTGGCGCCAGCCGTTCCTACCTTTGAAACGGCGGCCTTCCTCAGCCCGCCACGGGATCGAACACTCGCGTGGGACGACAGTCCGAGGGGCAGATACACGCAGCAAGAGGTGGTTTCCAGCGTGCCCGTGTGGGAGCCGGAATCTGCCGCCTTGGTGCAGGTGGCTCCTGCGCCAGTTGGCGCCATGCAGGCTACAAGCACTGACACGCCACAACTGCCAGTAGACAAGCTAGATGAGACTGCGGAACAGGCGCCCGGATCGGTTCTTGTTGGGGGGGCGGAGGCGCCACAGCGTGCGTCCCTTACACAGCCGCAGTCTCAAGCTGGTGAGACTAGCGATAGCCGCGTGGCTTACGACATTATGCTCGGCGCCACAGGAGCAACACCGCAGTACGGCCTGATTGGCGAGGTGTCTGGGCGCAAGGTGGCGCTTGACCTCAATCAGACCCACACCATCAGCCTGTTCGGCGTTCAGGGCGGCGGCAAGAGCTACACCTTGGGCAGCGTGGCAGAGATGGCTTCGCTGCAGATCCCCGGTATCAACTACCTTCCTGAGCCGCTGTCCACGGTGATCTTCCACTATAGCCCGACGATGGACTACAAGCCCGAGTTCACGTCGATGGTGGTGGCTAACTCGGTGGAAGATCAGGTTCGTGCGCTGAAGGAGGTGTATGGGGCGGAGCCGAAGGCGCTCGCGGATGTCTTGCTTCTCGTACCAGCCGACAAGATCGAAGAGCGTCAGGCCGAGTACCCCGACATCGAAGTGCGGCCTTTGCAGTTCTCGGCTTCAGAGCTGAAGGCTTCGCACTGGAAATTTTTGATGGGAGCCGTGGGTAATCAAGCCACGTACATCCGTCAGATCATGCGCATCATGAAAGCGATGCGCGACGACATCACTCTTGACGGCTTGCGTGCAGGCATCGATGCATCGTCGATTCCCGATCACCTCAAGGAGCTGGCTCGGATGCGCCTTGACCTGGCAGCCGAGTACATCAACGACGGCGCCTCGCTCACTGAGGTGGTGAGGCCAGGCCGATTGATCATCGTGGACCTGCGCGACGAATTCATCGAGAAGGACGAAGCCCTCGGACTGTTCGTCGTGCTCTTGCAGTTGTTCGCTGATGCGCGCATCGATGGGCGCAGCTTCAACAAGCTGGTGGTGTTCGATGAGGCCCACAAATACATCGAGAGTCCCGACCTGGTTGCCGGGCTCATCGAAGTGGTCCGAGAGATGCGGCACAAGGGTGTCAGCATCATGGTCGCAAGCCAAGACCCGCCATCTGTGCCTGTCAGCCTGATCGAGCTGTCCAGCCAGATCATCATGCATAAGTTCAACTCGCCTGCTTGGTTGAAGCACATTCAGAAGGCCAATGCTGCTCTCGGCAACCTTACACCGGAACGCATGGCCCAGCTGAAAGCTGGAGAGGCCTACGTGTGGTCAAGCAAGGCGACGGATGAGTCGTTTTCCAAGGGGGCCGTCAAGCTTCGGTGCAGACCCAGGGTTACGCAGCACGGCGGGGCAACTCGTGTGGCGGTGAGGGATTGAGAAGACTTCAGGGAGAGACAGATGATCCAGACCAATAACGAGACCAAGGTCGATCTACTCAACAACGAGGCAATTGCCTCAGCGATCATTGGGCTACTTCGCGCGAAGCCAGACCACCCGGTGACTATCGGTGTGCACGGCGTCTGGGGGGGGCTGGAAAGTCCAGCGTGCTCGAAATTATCGAAGCTGGTTTTTCCGATCAGGGCGATGTCCTGTGCCTGAAGTCCAATGGATGGCGCTATCAAGGCTTCGAGGACGCGGAGATCGCCTTGATCGAAGGGAACGTCACAGGCTTGGTCGAGAAACGTCAGGCATTGAAGACGGCGGCAGTGGTCGCCAAGGATGTTTTTTCGGCGCATCGACTGGTTGAAGGTTGCCAAGCGAGCCGGCGGTCTGGCTCGCTGGAAACAGCGCAAGCCCTACATCCGCCCCACCCACAACAAGCATCACCCCGGAATCTCCGGCTCCACCAGCAGCGCCAATTGCGCCAGCGATTCCTGCCAGCCCAGATAACACATCTCAGTCGGAATCAGATCCGGAATGCCTTCCTGCACGATATGGATTTCCGTACCGCACAGCACAGCCTTGAGCTGCACCGTGACTTGCAATTCGCCGGGCAGATTCGGATCATCAAAGCGGTCGGTGTAGCGCAGCAGGGTGTCGGGCACAAGCTCCAGATATTCACCGCCGAAAGAATGGCTGTGGCCGCTGCTGAAATTGGTGAAGGACATCTTGAAACTGCCGCCGGCCACGCCGTTAAATTCATGCACGGTGCAGGTGAAACCATACGGCGGCAGCCATTTGGCTAAAGCTTGCGGGTCGAGAAAGGCGCGATAGACGCGCGCCGGCGGGGCTTTGAAAACACGGTGCAGGCGGACGGTTCCGGGCATGGCGGCAGCTCCTGAAAAAGTGGCAAGGCGAAATGTTGGCTTCGGTGCAAACTTTCGCCAGTATATCGCCGCCGCCTGCGCGCGCTGCATCTCGTGTGGCGTCGCGCCATCACGGCGCTTACAAATCCGCCAAGTTCATTTTTTGCAGCACCTCGGGCGTATTCAGGCGTTTGATGGAGTCCGTCACTATCGCATATTCAGAATCGGGAATCGTAATCGCCCAGTAGCGCATAGACGGGAAGGCGGCCGGCATTTTTTGCATGCTGTCCAGATACATCGCATGCAGGGCCAGCATGAAGGCTTCGCCTTGCAGCGTGAAGCTGCAGTCCTCGAATAAGTCGTACTCCTGGCGGCAGGCCTGATACATCTCATCATATCGCTGGGCGTAGCCAAGAAAGTGTTTGTGATGCCAATCCGGCCACTCCATGGGATCGCAATTGCGCGGTACGGCATCCGGTTTGTGCTGTGCGGCGGGATGCGGGCAGGTGATGGCGATGGGCGACGCCAGTTCCAGGTCTTCGCCGATACTGATGGCATAGCCCATGGCATTGAAATCCTGGATGCAGCACGCTATCGAGGCGCGCAATTCTGTTTCCAGCTGGGCTTGCATGCCGCCCAGTTTTTGCGCAAACAGGGTTTGCCAGTGTTGCAGTTGCCCGCTCATTTCAGGCTCCTTGTGCATGGATTATTGCCGCGCATTGCGCAGATTTTGCGGCCCCGGGCCGGCGGAAAAATTCGCGCGCCAGGGGTTGATGTCCAAGCCACCACGCCGGGTGTAGCGCGCATACACCGCAAGTTTGTGCGGTTTGCATTGGCGCAGAATGTCGCAAAAAATCCGCTCCACGCATTGTTCGTGAAATTCATTGTGCTGGCGGAAACCGATCAGATAGCGCAACAGGCTTTCCTGATCTATCTGCGGGCCGTAATAATGAATCTGCACGCTGCCCCAATCCGGCTGACCTGTCACCAGGCAGTTTGATTTGAGCAGGTGTGAAAGCAATTTTTCTTCCACCGGCTGTTCGTCAAGCGCTGCGCGCAGCAGGGCCGGGTCGGGTTGGTAGTTGTCGATTTCAATATCCAGGCGATCCAGCAACTCACCTTCCAGCTCGCCCATTTGCACACGGCCAAACTGTTCCGGCAACATCAATTCGACTTGCACCGCTGCGCCTGCGGCCTCGGATAAATCCTGGCGCAGCAGGCTCAATAAGGCGTCGGTATTGGCCAGTTTGGTTTGGTTGAAGGAATTCAGATACAGCTTGAAGGATTTGGATTCGATCAAGTTGGGCGAGTCGGCCGGAATGCGGAATACCGCCAGCGCGATTTGCGGCTTGCCGCGCAGATTCAGCCACGACAGTTCATAGCCATTCCAGATGTCCACGCCGAAAAAAGGCAGGCTGGCGCTGATGCCCAATTCTTCCCGTTTGCCCACGCGCGGGATGGGGTAGAGCAGTTGCGGCGCGTAAGTTTCGATATAGGCGCTGCGCTGGCCCAAGGGGGAGTCCTCGGCGCTGTGGTTCGATTCGGCATGCGACATGCGGCACTCTGCTGGCGATAAAAGGGGAAATGATTATAGCTAATCCGGGCGGATTGCGGCGCCGGCTTTGCAGCGGCTGAGGTGTTGTATGGTTTGTGTTTACGCTTGTTGGCGTTGGGTGTTTTTATTTTCTGTTTTGCTTTTGCGGCGGAAGGCGCCGTCTATCCAGCAATAACCGCCCAGCATGGCGCCGGCCAGTCCTAATAAAATCAAACACATCCAGTCGATTTGCATCTGTATTCTCCCGCGCAGCGTGTGGCTGAATTCGGCTTTTGCCGCAAGGATTACAGCATACTCTGGGCGGCCCGTTGCCACGCGGAATTATTGTTGTGATGCCTGTATATCTTGCAACTGCTTGCAACAATCTGTTGCCCTGGCGCAGGGTGGCTGCGCCGGTAAAACAAAGCCCATGCGCAAGCGCATGGGCTGGATGCTGCAGAGTGTGCTGCCGGATTAGCCGATCAGCGTGCCGCCGGCGTCCGGGCTGCTGCCGATCAAGACGATTTGCATGCCGTCCGGCGTGCTGACGAAGTGCGCCACATTGTCGTCGCCCGGGGTGCTCAGTTTTTGTGAATCAGGATGCGGCTCGCCGACGGCGATGCCTTGCGCCGGCTTGTTGCCGATCACGATTTGAATGCCGTCCGGTGTGTTGACAAAGCGCACCACATTGTCAGTGCTGGCGCCATTGTTGCCCAGGTTTTGCGAACCCGGATGCGGTTCACCGATGGCGATGCCCTGGCCCGGATGCGGTTCACCGACGGCGACCCCTTGGCCCGGATGCGGTTCGCCAACGGCGATGCCTTGCACCGGCTTGTTGCCGACGATGATTTGAATTCCGTCCTGGGTGCTGACAAAGCGCACCAGATTATCGTTTTGTGCATCGGGATGCGGTTCGCCGACAGCGATGCCTTGCAATTTCAACAGGGCCTGGTCTGCCAGACCGCCTTTGCCGAAGGCGGTTTGCAGGTCTTTTTCGCTGACCACGGTTTCCAGAATTTGACGCGCAAGCTTGCTGTCGTACATGTCTTTGCCGAGCAGCTCCAGGGCGCTGGTGAAGGTTTCGGCGGCTTTCAGTTTGGCGGCGAAGGCGCTGGCGTCGCTGCCCTGTGCGCCGGCGGCGATCTGGGTCACCATATTCGCCACTGAAATCGCTTTGTTTTCCAGCAATTGGCCCCAGTATTGCACGCCGCCTTGTTCGGCGTGGCGGCCAAACAGGTGCACATACACCTCATCTACCATCTGGGCTGTGCTCTTGCCTTGCATTTGCGCCTGATATTCCGGCGATTCGGCAAAAGCTTGCGCCAACTTGGTCAGCGCTGCCGGATTTTTCTGGGCTTGCGCTTCCCAGAACGCTAAGCCGCCGGCATCTGCCGGGCGGGAAAAATAGCTGACATACAGTTTTTGGATAGCAGAGGTGTACGTCCCCATGTCGGTCTCCTGTTGATTTTGATCTGTTGATTGTTGGAACAAGGTTCCAGAGAAGCGGCATTGCGCTGTGTGGCGGCGCGGCGCGGCGAAATGAATGCAGGACCGCGATGTCAATATGTTATCAGCAGCGCCGGATTGCGCTAATAGATTTCCGGTAGAAAGTGTGTGCAAATGTAGCAAATTGCATGTGCGCCTGCTTTTGCTTGCGGGGGCGCGGCGGTTTACCGCAGTGATGCGCTGTTTCAGGAAGCGGTGGCGGGGGCGGGCGGGGTGTGGGGTTTGCGTTGCGGCGAGCGGAAAAACAATTGGAAGTTACTGATCATGGTGCGTTCTCCAGGCGGGAAAAACAGGCGGCGGGGGAAAGGCTAAAGCAAGTGTGCATTATAAAAAAAGCGGTTCAAATAAAACAGGCGCAGTTTGCCTGTTTTTTTATGATGACAGTTGCCTGGCCGGAGATGCTGATCTGTTCATTTTCAGGCGTACAGCATTGCCTTTGCGCATGTCCTCACGCTTGCCGCCTGCGCCACATTGCATGCTGTGGCCGGACTTGTTGCGCCGGGGTTTCGCCGCAGCAAGCTTGCCGTTACAATGGGTCGTCTTGCTGCGGAATATGGCGCGGACGCTGGCCGCTTCAGCGTTACGCATTGCGCCTGCCGCTATCTGTTTGCCCCAGTCCACCTGTGTTCTGCCATGACGCTGATGCGCCGTGCAGATTTTGATTTGATGGAAGAGGAGCCGGTTTTGCATGCGCCAAGCGACACCTGGATAGGCAAGGCGATACGCCATCTGCGTCTTGCGTTATGCTGCCTGTGCGGCCTGCTCTGCAGTTCGCAGGCGCTGGCGCAAGCCATGCCTTTGCCGGCCCTGCCGCCGCCCAGCGGGTTCGACTTCCTGCAAGCCTATTTTGAAAATGTCAGCAAACCGGATGCGATTCCAAATGGCATCGTGAGCGCCTTGAGCCAGGATGCGCAGGGCTGGTTGTGGGTCGCCACGCAAAACGGTTTATTGCGCTACGACGGTTACCGTTTTGAGCGCTTTGTCTCGCGTGAGGGCGATGCCGCCAGTCTGCCGGGAAATTATGTGCGCAGTTTGTGGCCGGCCCCGGATGGCAGTTTGTGGGTGGGTACGGATAACCATGGGGTGGCGCGCTTTAATCCGGCCAGCGGCGGTTTTGAGCGTTTGAATCTGGATGACGGTGTGGCGCGCGGGGCCGGTATGTTGCATATCGAAGCCTTGCGCGGCGACGCCAGGGGCGGGGTGTGGATAGGCAGCGGCCAGGGGCTGGCCTATCTGGCGCCGGGCGGGCAGCAGCTCAGTTGGCTGCGGCGCGAACAGGGTTTGCTGGATGAGCAGGTGCGCAGCCTCTTGATTGATAAACAGGGCGTGTTGTGGATAGGCAGCCAGCGCGGTTTGCAGCGCTGGCGCCAGGGCAAGCTGGAAACCATCGCTATGCCGGATCGCAATGGCCGTGCGCAAGAGGTGGATGTGTTGGCGCTGTTTCAGGCGGCGGATGGAAAAATCTGGGGCGGCACGCGCAAACATGGCGCGTTCTGGCTCGATCCGGCGCAGGCGCAGGCCAATTGGCCGGCAGCCGGCGCAGCGGCGGCGGTGTTGAGCATTGCGCAACCGCAACATGATCAAATCTGGCTGGGCACGCGCGGCCAGGGCATTCTGGTGCTGACGGCGGATGGCCGCAGCGTGCGCCAGATCCGCCATGATCCGTCCCTGGCGGGGGCCTTGGCGCACAATGAGATTTCCAGCATGTTGATTGATCGCGATGGCGGCTTGTGGCTGGGCAGCTGGGGCGGCGGCCTGCAACGCCATCCTGCCGGCAACAGCGGTCTGCGGCTGTTGCGTCACAGTCTGGTGCAAGCGGACAGTCTGAGCGCCTCGAATGTGCGCAGTCTGCTTGCGCTGCAAGATGGCCGCCTGTTGCTGGGCATCAGTTCGCAAGGGGTGGATGTGTTTGAGCGCATGCGCGGGCGCATCGACAACCGCCAATTTTCCCAATTCTTTGCGCAAGACACGATTTACGCCATGCTGCAAGATCGCCAGAACAATCTTTGGCTGGGCAGCGGGCAAAGCGGAATCTGGCAATGGCAGGAGCGCAATGCGCGCTGGCAAAACATGCCGGGTTTGCAGGAAACCCCGGTGCAGCATATCTGGCAAGACCGGCGCGACAATTTGTGGGTCGCCACCGCGCGCGGTCTGGCGTATTGGGATGCGTTGCAGGGCCGTTTTGAGTTTTGCCGCACCAGCGCGGGCCAGCCCATGCAAGCGTATGTCACCAGTCTGGCGGAGGAGCCGAACGGGCGCTTGTGGGTCGGCAGTCTGGCCGGATTGTGGCGCATCGAGCCGGAAACCCGGGTCATGATTCCGATGCACAGCGCGCCGAATGACAAGGCGGCCTTGATTTCTTCTGATATCCGGGGCGCTTTATGGGACAGTCGCGGCAATTTATGGCTGGCCACCGAGCGCGGTCTGGAGCGCATGCTGTCCTGGAGCGGCGGCACGGCCCGCTTTGAGCATGTGAATCAAGTCTATGGGCGCAGCCAGCAGGAGCTGGGCAATAATCTGCAACAGGATCAGCGTGGCCGCATTTGGACTGAAAAAGTCATGCTCGATCCGGTGCGTCAGCGTTTATACGAATTGGCGCGTGCGGATGGCATGGATATCGGCACGCCCTGGGTTGGATCGTTCAGCCAAACCAAAGACGGTTTATTGCTGTTCGCCGGCAGCAAGGGCGTGGCCTTGATTGACCCGGAAAATTTTCAGCCTGATTTGAGCGGCGCGCCGTTGGTGATCAGCGATTTGAAAGTGAACGGTCAGGCGCACAGCCAGCGCCGCCAATTGCGTCTGGAGCCGGATGTGCGCCATTTTTCAGTCGAATTCGCTGCGCTCGATTTTGCCGTTTCCGAGCGCATCCGCTACCGCTACTTTTTGCAAGGCTATGAAGATAGCTGGATCGAGACCGACGCCAGCCACCGGCTGGCGGCATATGGCCAGTTATGGCCGGGCAATTATGTCTTGCGGGTGCAGTCGCAAGACCGCTTTGGCGAATGGAATGAAGAACAGGAATTGCGCCTGCCGGTGCAAGTCTTGCCGGCGTTTTGGCAAACCTGGTGGTTTGGCGCGCTGCTGATGTTGCTGTTGTCGGCCAGTTTGTGGGCGGCGGCGCGCTGGCGCACCCTGCGTTTGCAACGTGAAGCGCAGCGCTTGCAGCAAAACATCCAGCAGCGCACTGCGGATATCTTGAAATTGGGCCGCATCGGGCAGGAATTGACCGCCACGCTTGATCTGGAGCAAAGTCTGGCCCGCCTGCATCAGCAAATCACGGCGCGCCTGGATGCGCATGCCTTCAAGGTCGGCCTGTATGACGCGGAACACGAAAGCATCCGCTTTGTGTATGAGATTGAAAACGGCGAACGGCTGCCGCAGATTGAAGTGCCGATGCGCGAAATGGCGCGTCCGGCAGTGTGGTGTGTGCGCGAGCGGCGTGAAATGATCATCAACCGGCGCGAACAGATGCTTGATTATGTGCCGAACATCCTGCCGCCCTCACAGGGCGCGCCAATGCAAACCGTGGTGTATCTGCCGCTGTTGGCGGAAAACCGCACCCTGGGTTGTTTGAGTGTGCAAAGTCCGCTGCCATATGCGTATGACAGCGATCAGCTGGAATTTTTGCGCGTGCTGGCCAGCTATACCGCGATTGCGATTTCCAATTCGCTGGCGCATGGCGAGCTGGCCGGCGCGCATCGCCATTTGCAGGAAACCCAGGCGCAATTGGTGCATGCGGAAAAAATGGCCTCGCTCGGTCAATTGGTGGCGAATGTGGCGCATGAGGTGAATACGCCGCTGGGCGCGATCAAGGCCAGCGGCGGCAACATCGCCAGCGATTTGCAAGCCTTGCTGGAAGAGGCCCCGGCCCTCTTCAAATTGCTGGATGACAGCTGCGAACAATTGCTGATGAGCCTGATTCACCATGCGCGCCAGGCGCATGAACTGCGCTCCAGCCGCAGCGAACGCCAGTTGCGGCGCGAATTGCAACGCAGTCTGGATGAAGAGGGCTTGCAACAATCCGGCCTGCTGGCCGATTTGCTGGTGCATATGCAGGCTGAGACGCGCTGGCGTGAGTTGCTGCCTTTGCTGCAGCATCCGCAGGCCGCTTTTATTTTGAGAAATGCCCAGCGTATCGCTGAATTGGCCTTGAGCGTGGTGAATATCAATCAAGCCGTGTCGCGCATTTCCAAAATCGTGTTTGCCCTGAAAACCTTTTCCCAGCCGGGCCAATCGGGCAAGGCGATGCCGGTCGATTTGCGCGCCAGCCTGGAAAATGTGCTGACCCTGTACCAGCATCAATTGCGGCAAATTGAGCTGCAGCGCGACTATCAGGCCATTCCGCATGTGCCGGGCTGGCCGGAAGCGCTGGCCCAGGTGTGGACGAATTTACTGCAAAACGCGCTGCAGGCGATGCAAGGACGCGGGCGCTTGCGCCTGATCATCCGGCGCCAGGGGCATGAGGCGGTGGTGGCGCTGTCAGACAGCGGCTGCGGCATTCCAGCTGAGATCCGCGAGCGTATTTTCGAGCCATTCTTCACCACCCGCGCGGAAGGCGAGGGCAGCGGGCTGGGTTTGGACATTGTCAAAAAAATCATTGACAAACATCAGGGTCGGATAGAATTTGTTACTGAGGTCGGGGCCGGCGCCACGTTTTATGTGTATCTGCCGTTCCAAACCGAGGCCTGGCCGCCAAACTGAGGCAGCGCCGGCAAGCTAACAGTAACAGGCAGGGGGAGGCATGCTTTTAACGCCGGTTGGCCTGCGCTTGATGCGCATCCTGGTTTGTTGCTTTCTGCTCGCGCTGGCGGGCGCGCTGCGTGCGCAAAATCTGTTCGTGCACGATTCCCCTTATTTTCAAAATATCGGCAACGCCGATCAAATCCCTTTTGGCGTGGTGACCGCGCTGGCGCAGGATGCGCACGGCGTGCTGTGGGTCGGCACGCAAGACGGCCTGGTGGCGCATGACGGCTACCGCTTCCGCAAATATCAACAACGCGAACACGATGCCCTGAGCCTGCCGGGAAATTATATTTCCGGCCTGTGGCCGCAAGCCGATGGCGGTCTGTGGCTGGCCACCCTGCATGACGGGGTGGCGCACTTGAGCGCAGATCGCGCCACGCTGCAAGGCCTGCCGCCCGCGCTGGCGCAGGAGTTGGCCGGCAAGCGCATCGAAGCGCTGCAAGGCGGGGCCGATGGCGGCGTGTGGCTGGGCACCAATCAGGGACTGGCCTGGTACGCCCCCGGGGCCACCCGTCTGCAATGGTGGCGCAAGAACGAAGGTTTGCTGGATGACAGAGTCAACACACTGTTATCAGACCGGCGCGGCGCCTTGTGGATCGGCAGCGCAGGCGGCCTGCAACGCTTGTGGCAGGGCCGTTTGCAACACATGGCGCGCGGCGATGGCAATACAGCTGCGGCGCAAGATGTGACCGCCTTGCTACTGGCGGCGGATGGCAAGATCTGGGGCGGCACGCGCAAGCAAGGCGGCTTTTGGCTGCAGGGCGCGGAATATGCGCTGCACTGGCTGCAGCGCACCGAGGGCAGCGCCAGCATCACCGCGATTGCGCAGGCGCAGGCGGAAACGATCTGGTTCGCCAGTCGCGGCGATGGGATTGTGCAAGTCGATGCGCGCGATGGCCGCTGGTTGCGCGATTTGCGGCATGACGCATCGCAACAGCACAGCCTGGCGATGAATGATATCAGCGCCTTGCTGCGCGATCGCGACGGCGCGATCTGGGTCGGCAGCAAGGGCGGCGGTCTGCAGCGTTATCACGGCGGCCAGGCGATTCAGCTGTTGCGCGCCAGCTTGTTGCAGGGACACAGCCTGCCGGACACGAATATCAGCAGCGTGCTGGAATTGGCCGATGGCCGGATTTTGCTGGGCAGTCCGGCGCACGGTTTGCAATTGTTTTCGCGCAGCAAGGGGCGTTTGGAAGATCCCTTGATCAGCGCTCAGTTTCAACGCAATCCGGTGCGCGCTCTGCTGCAGACGCGCGATGGCGGCATCTATGTCGGCACAGATTTGAGCGGGGTCTGGCAATTGGCCCCGGGCGCGCGCGCCTGGCGTCAATTGCCCGGCTTGCAAGACGCCCCGGTGCGTCGCCTGCTGCAAGACCGCCAGGGCAATTTATGGCTTGGCAATACGCGCGGCCTGGCGCGCTGGGATGCGCAGGCGCAGCGCTTTGTCAGCTGTCCTGATGTGCAAGGCAATAGCGTGTCCCCCTGGATCACCAGCATGGTGGAAGACAATACCGGCGCGCTGTGGCTGGGCAGCATCAATGGCCTGTGGCGCATGGAGGCCGGCAGTTGCCGCTTGCAGCAAATGCAGCATACTGCGGGCGCGCCGGATGCCTTGCAATCGCTCGAAGTGCGCGGCCTGCTATGGGACAGCCGGGGCCGCTTATGGGTCAGCACGGCGCGCAGCCTGGAGCGTTTGCGTGAGCGCAACGGCGCCCGGGTGCGTTTCGAGCATGTCAGCGCGCGTCTCGGGCATGCCGGCGAAGACATCGGCAGCAATTTGCTGGAAGATCGGCAGGGACGCATCTGGAGTGGCCGCTTTTTGCTGGATCCGGTATTGCAGCATATGTATGAATTGGGCAAGGGCGACGGCTGGGATATCGGCACCGGCTGGATCGGCTCCTATACGCGCTGTGCGGATGGGGTGCTGCTGTATGGCGGCACGCGCGGTTTGGCGATTATTGACGCGGCCCGCTTTCATCCGCAAACCGAGCCGGCCCCTTTGCGCTTTGTCGAATTCAAGCAAAATGGACAGCTCAGCGCCTTGCCGGCGGAGCGCGTGCAATTGGGGCCGCAAGTGGCCCATTTTTCACTCGAATTCGCCAGCCTCGACTTTTCCCTGCCGGACAAAGTGCGTTACCGTTACCGCTTACTGGGACATGATGCGGGCTGGATCGAAACCGATGCGAGCCAGCGCCAGATCAGCTATGGCCGCCTGTGGCCGGGTGAATACCGGCTGCGCGTGCAGGCGCAAGACCGCTTCGGGCAATGGGACAAACAGGAACTCAGATTGGAGTTGAAGGTGCTGCCGGCCTGGTGGCAAACCTGGTGGTGTGCGCTGTTGAGTCTGCTGCTGTTGCTGGGCAGTATCTGGGGTGTGTCACGCTGGCGGCTGGCCTGGATGCAGCGCAAGGCGCAGATCCTGCAGCAAACTATCAGCCAGCGCACGGCGGATATCTTGAATTTGGCGAACATCGGGCGCGAGCTGACCGCCACGCTGGATCTGGAGCAAGCCTTGGCGCGTTTGCATCAGCAAATCAATACCCGCTTAGACGCGCATGTGTTTCTGGTCGCTTTATATGATGAGGCGCAACAGCAATTGCGCTATGTGTATGACATTGAAGGCGGGCACAGACAGCCGCAACATGTGCTGGACATGCAAGCCGGGCCGCGTGCGGCGATCTGGTGTGTGCGCGAGCGGCGCGAATTGCGCACCCGCCAACGCGCCGATCTGCATCAATATCTGGGACAGATTCCCGCCCCCATGTCGGGCCAGCCGATGCAAAGCATTTTGTATTTACCCTTATGCGCCGGGGAGCAGGTGTTGGGCTGCCTGAGTGTGCAAAGTCCGCAGCGCGACGCCTGGCGCGATGATGAGCTGGAGTTTTTGCGCGTGCTGGTCAGCTATACCGCGATTGCGGTTTCCAATTCGCAAGCGCATGGCGCATTGAGCCGGGCGCATCAGGATCTGGCGCAGGCGCACCAATATTTGCAAGACACCCAGGCGCAATTGGTGCAACAGGAAAAAATGGCCTCGCTCGGGCAATTGGTGGCGAATGTGGCGCATGAAATCAATACGCCCCTGGGCGCAGTCAAAGCCAGCGGCGGCAATATCGCCGATGCGGCGCAATTTTTGATCCAGCAGGCCCCGCCGATTTTGCATTTACTGCAAGAACATGAGATGCAGCTGTTTCAGCAATTGGTGCTGCACGCCTGCGACACCGTGCAAGTGCTGGACAGCCGCGCTGAGCGCCATGCGCGGCGTGAATTGCAGCGCGACATCGAGCGCGGCGGGGTTGGCGATGCCGCCATTGTCGCTGCGCTGCTGGTGCAATTGCAGGCGCAAGAGGCTTGGCGCGATTACCTGCCGCTGCTGCAGCACGCGCAGGCGGACAGCATTCTGGCTTGCGCCGAGCGGCTGGTGGAAGTGGTGAAAAACGCCGGCAATATCAATTTGGCGGTGGCGCGCGTGTCGAAAATCGTCTTCGCATTGAAAGCCTTTTCCCACCACAGCAGCGATGGCGAAATGCTGGCGGTGGATTTGCAGCGCAATCTCGAAACCGTGCTCACGCTTTATCAACACCAGCTGCGCGGGGTGCAATTGCTGCGTGAATATGAGGCTGAGGCGGTGGTGCTGGCGCAGCCCGATGAATTAAGCCAGGTGTGGACGAATTTGATTCAAAACGCTTTGCAAGCGATGCAATTCAAAGGGCGCCTGGTGTTATCGCTGCGCCGTATCGGCAATGAAGCGCAGGTTGCCTTGGCCGACAGCGGCGGCGGCATTCCGGCCGCGATTCAGGAGCGCATTTTTGAACCCTTCTTCACCACCAAGGCGATTGGCGAGGGCAGCGGGCTGGGGTTGGACATTGTGCGCAAAATTGTCGAACGACATCGGGGCCGGATTGAATTCATCAGCGAAAGCGGCGTCGGCGCGACTTTCTTTGTGTATTTGCCGCTGCTGGAAAACGAAGCCGCGCATGCTGTTTTGGAAACTATGCACGCTTGATTGGTGTCAGAAAAATACAAGGCCATGGACTTTTTTTGAATTTGTTCCAGGCTTGAAATGTTGCAATGCATAAACCGTTTTCTCCATGCGAAAAAAGCGCCGGCGCAAGCGCGCACAAAGCGCGCGCCGGCATGTTGATATTGCATAGCAACATGGTTTATCGGCTTGACACCGCATTGCAATTGCAGAAACATGCCCAGCACTGCCTTTGTAAAAAAGCCAGTGTGCGGCCGCACCGTCATGCCCGACATGGCGGGCGAGCCAAATCAAGACGCGCAAAAGCGTCATCACAATAATTACGGAGACGAGAACCATGAAAACCTTCCGCCTGTCGCTGGTGGCAGCGACGCTTTGCTTTGCATTTTCCCACGCCCAAGCCGCTTCCCAGTCTGTGGACAGCTTGAGCGTATTTTCAAATGTCAAAGCAGGCAGCCCGCAGCAAGTGCTGCAGCAATATGTGGGACAGTCCGCCGCCGGCCTGACGCTGGTGCGCAGCAATGAGTCCCTGCTCGGCAAGCACTACTACTACCAGCAAATGTTGCACGGTTTGCCGATTGATCAAGCTGATGTCGCGGTGTCGATTGGCCACAATGGGCAATTGCTGAAAGTGCACAATCAAGCCAGGCAGGTCAGCGCGGAAGACGCCGCCAAGGCCTTCAAACAATTGCACTCCCTGAGCAAAATCGGCAATGAAGCCGCACTCGACCGCGCCTGGGCGAATATGAAGGTGCAGCATGCTTTGTTGAAAGCGCCGCAAGCCGATATGGTGTGGGTGGTTGGCAAAGATGGCGTGCAACTGGCCTACAAAGTGCAAATCGCGGCAGAAATGCCGACCGGCGGCTTTGTGCAATATTTAAGCGCACAAGACGGCAGCCTGT
Organism: Massilia sp. W12; assembly: GCF_037300705.1. Lineage (NCBI taxonomy): Bacteria > Pseudomonadati > Pseudomonadota > Betaproteobacteria > Burkholderiales > Oxalobacteraceae > Massilia > Massilia sp. W12. The sequence goes on from NZ_CP147776.1 coordinate 5,987,120, forward strand.
TGAAATCGTATTCCACTTCCCTGCCGCGTCACGCCAAAAATGGCGAACGCAGCCTCGAAGCGCGCGCCACTCTGCTTGGCGGCACGCTCGACCGCGCCGCCGCCACACAAGCGGTAGCCAAGCGTCAGGCGCAACAATTGAGCAGCGGCGCGCTGGCCACGCCGTCCGGCATCAATGGCACGGGTTTCGTGTTTGATCCCGATCCGCGCACCACCTTGAACAATGACAGCATTACCGACACCTCGGCGGCTTCAGTGTTTGAACCGGCGTATTTCAACAAACCATTGCGTGATCTGACTGTCACCAATGGCGTGTACAGCCTGTCCGGCCCGTTTGTGAATATCAAAAACATCGAATCCCCGGCCACCGCGCCATCCACCACCACCAATGGCGCATGGACAGCCAAGCGCGGCAATAACGCATTCGATGATACCAATGTGTATTTCCATCTGGATCAAAACCAGCGCTATATCCAGTCGCTCGGCTTCACCGGCACAAAATCCATCATCAACCGTCCGCTGGATGTGGATACCGACGGCCTGAATGGCGATGACAATTCGCACTACAGCTACGGCGGCGCCACTGATTACCTGGCGTTTGGCCATGGTTGCGTGAATGATTCGGAAGATGCGGACGTGATTTTGCATGAATACGGCCACGCTATTCACCGCAATATCAACAGCAATTGGAGCGGCGGCGACACCGGCGCCATGGGCGAAGGTTTTGGCGATTACTGGGCCGGTTCGTATTCCTACAGCACCGCCAACGGCAAGACTTACCACCCGGAATGGGCGTTCAGCTGGGATGGTCATAACTCCTGCTGGGGCGGGCGCATGATGAACCGCACCGACGCCAAGTACAACAGCAGCAAGACCTATGGCGCGCATTCATCTGTCACTGAAAACGGCGTCACCTTTGTTTCGGATGAGCTGTGGTCCACGCCGCTGTTCCAGTCTCTGACCGCGCTGGTGGCGGCGGGCAAATCGCGTGATAACGTCGATAAAATCATTTTGGAAGCGCACTTCGGCTTAGGTTCCGGCGTAACCATGCGCCAGATGGCGACATCGATTGTGAATGCGGCGAAAAACCTGTTCCCGAATGATTTGACCTACGCCAACACCTTCCAGGCCAAGTTTGAAGCGCAAAACATCCTTGGCGCGGTGGTGCCGCCCGGCCCGAGCATGAATGAAACGGAAAGCAATAACACCGCCGCCACCGCCAACACCGTCAGCACCACGAATACCACGGTGAATGGCACGATGAGCGCCAATTCGGATCTGGATTTCTTCAAAGTCTCGCTCAATCCGGGCCTGACCCTGAGCGCCACCCTGACCCCGAACAGCACCTCAGACTATGACTTGCATCTGTTTGACAGCAATGGCACGACCCAACTCGCCTCCAGCGTGAAGGGCACCGGCCAGGTCGATACGGTGAGCTACAAAAACACCGGCACCAGCCCGAAAACCCTGTATGTGCGCGTGAAGTACTACAGCGGCGGCACTGGCGCCACCAACGGCAAATACACCTTGAATCTGAAGTGGTAAGCCGGACTGTGTTCCAGATCTGAACAGGTGTCAGATCTTTTCCAAGCGCAAGCCGATTGGGGTCGGCTTGCGTTTTTTTATTGGCGGCAGCACTGAGGCGGCACAGTCAGGTAAACAGCCGTAATCGGCAAAATGGTCTTGCACTGCTATATTTTCTGCACCTGCCGGGCGATCTGGCAGCCTGGCAATGCAGTGTTAGACAAGGAGGCAAGATGAGCATTCACAACACAGAATTTTTACGGGATCCGGTCGGGTTTTTAGGCTCGAAAGCGATTGCCTTTTCCAGCGTTGGCGCCCAGTCGGGCTTGAATCGCTGGGTGCTTGAGGCTGAGGGCGATATTCCTCCAATCATGTTGCGGATCGCCAAGGAGTCAGATAAAGATACCTTCCCCGCGTATTACCTGCCTTATCAAACCAATTCCTCATGCCAGATCCAGCTTGGCGATCAGGCCAGCTTCATGTTCACCCCGCCACTGACCGGCTGTACTTTTGTGATTGATAAAAAATGGTTCACCCCCATGGTCGCGCACTACAACTACCAAACCGAAAAAGGCGACATTGATCAAGATCAGATCAATCAAAATGTGAGAAGCGATTTTGGCCCGGCCACCTCCGGCAAGATTTTTGTCAGCGCCAACTATTACCCGGTGACCAAGAGCGACTATGTGCCAGAGGATGAAGACGCGCAAAACCATCGTTTATATGTGGTCGGCGTGCGCGGTAAAACCGGTTGGACAATGTACCGCATGAAACATGATCCGTTTAGCGGCGAGATCAAAGAGGCGCCCAGCAAGATTAATTGAGGGCAGCTATTCAGCCGAATTCAGGCCAAAAAACGCAGGCTGGGTTGAGCGCAGCGACAACCCGGCGTCCGACAGCAGTGGATCAACAAAGGAATTTGCGGGAGGGATAAGCAATATGGGCCGCAAACGTTCAAATACCGTGACTGTTCAGCCTTCATAAGGATGGACGAAGCAGATTCCGTTCGCCCTGAGCCTGTCGAAGGGCATGGTTGGTCATGGTTCGACAAGCTCAACACGAACGGCAAAACCGTGGTTCGACAAGCTCACCACGAACGGCAAAACCGTGGTTCGACAAGCTCACCACGAACGGCAAAACCGTGGCTCGACAAGCTCACCACGAACGGCAAAACCGTGGCTCGACAAGCCCGGCACAATGAAGCTGCAACCCGATATAAACCGACTTGTTAGTGCAGTGGCTGAATAGATGCCAAATACCTTGAAAAAATCCCCTGAATAGCTGCGTAAGAGGCTGAATAGTTAGGTCAACGCCTTGTAAAGATTAAAAATACTCACCACAGAAATCAATGAGCCAACCAGGATCAGCAGTGTTTTGGTTTGGAATTTACTGCATAAATAAGCAGCGAAAGGCGCGGCAAACAAGCCGCCGATCACCAGACCGGCCACCACCATCCAGGGGCCAAAGCCAACCAGCGCAGTGAACGTGATGGCGCTGACCAGGGTCAGGAAAAACTCAGCAAAATTCACGGTGCCAATCGTGGTGCGCGGATCTTGCCCGGTGCCCACCAGAGTGGTGGTGACAACCGGCCCCCAGCCGCCGCCGCCGGTAGCATCCACAAATCCGCCAAACAAAGCCAACTTGGCGATATGTTTGGGTTCTTTTTTTGCGGCGACCACTTTTTTGAACACCTTGCTCAGAATATACAAGCCCATGCAAAGCAAATAAGCGGCAATGAAAGGCTTGATCGCGGCCCCATCAATGCTGGTCAAAATGTAGGCTCCAAGAATGACGCCTGTCATCCCGGGCAGCAATAATTTCAAGAACAGCTTCTTATTCACATTGCCAAACTTGGCATGGGAGATGCCGGATACCCCGGTGGTGAATACTTCCGCCACATGCACGCTGGCGCTCGCCACGGCGGGGCTGACGCCGCTGGCCATTAAAAAGCTGGTCGAGGTGATGCCATACGCCATGCCTAAAGCGCCATCCACCACCTGGGCCAGCAAGCCGACCGCAAGCGCGCTCCAAAACACCGGGCTGTGCAGGGCTTCGCTCAGCATGGCTTTTGCTGCATGCACGCCATTGTCAAACAACAGCACCAGCGCATAGCCGCACAGCAAGAGCAACGATGCAGTGGCCAGCCAGACCGCGACTTTGATGGTGCGGCTTGAGGCATCTGCCAGGGCAATATTTTCGACCGCCCGCTCCAGTGGCGGCAGGCCAAGCTTTTGATGTTCCGCATTCAGCGCGTTTTCGCTGTAATCCCAATCCCGCAATTTCATCTGGACTCCTCGCATAGTGAAGCCACATTAGAAAAGAATTCGTCCAGATTGGAAAATAATATTAGTGCAGTTGTAAATTACTTATTGGCATATGGGGCATGCAGGCGGGCGCAATCTCCAAAGGGTGGGACGGACTGTCCCACCCTCAGATCATCAAGCCTGCTGACGGCGGCGGCGCGCCAAGGCGATCAGACCTGACAAGCCGGCGCCCAGCATGGCCCAGGTTTCTGCTTCCGGCACCGGGGTTTGCACAAACGCCAAATGGTAAGGACTGTCACGGTAGGAGAGGCTGTGACGCTGCACCAGCTCCAAGTTTGAATTCAGCAATGAAATATTGCTGGAGCGGTCAGCAATCGCCAGCATGCCTTGGTCATTCACATCAATATCGGTCATGAAACCGCCGAAATTGATCTGTTTCTTGAGCGCGCCTTGCGCATCATATTGCGCCAAACCGCCATACATATCGACCGCAAATAAATTCCCGCTGCGATCCACTGCCACGCCGCGCGCATCGTAATTGCCGGACAGATTGATGGTTTTCAGCAAGCGCAGGCTGTTCGGGTCATACACATCGACATTTCCATTCAGCGCATACAGCAAGCCATTGCGGCCAACTGTCAGGTCGGTGTAGGAGCGGTTGGTGGCGAAGCGGCTGCTTTCGCCATTTTTCAGATTGAACATCACGATGCCGGAAGCTTCGCCGCCGCTATAGGTGAACATATCGCTGACGAAAACAGAATTGCCATATACGCCGATGCCGCCATAGCTGATATTGTTGACGGTGCTCCAGCCATTCATGCCCAGATTGGATTTGATGCTGCCATTATTGCTGTCAAGGCTGGTCATGCGCGGCGTGAATGTGCCATTGAACATGTGCACCACACCTTTTTCACCCATCGCCACGCCACGCAAACTGTGGAAACCATCAGCAAAATCCGGCGTATCAAAGACTTGCACAGTGCGCCCATCTTGGCCCATTTCACGTAATTTTCCGTTGGATAAATCAGATACCAGCAGATTCCCGTTTTGCACTGCTGCCGCGTGGCTTGCAAGCGCGCTGACAGCAAGCGCTGCGCCGAGTGCGTATTTGAACAGAGAAGAGGAAATTTTTTGGAAGTGAAAAGGCTTAGTCATCAAAGCTCCTGAGGTGGGTGGTGAAGGGATGTGCTAAGCCGTTATTATACTTTTAGTGGATTTTTAATGATAGTTTTTAAATGTATTTAATGAATGTATTCTATTCTGATGCCTTCAGCGTGGCACACAGTACTTTTTGCATTACCCGGTTTTCATGCCGTCCATCTTCCATTTCAAACCAGGTTTGCCCGACGTCCTGCCAGCCATGGCGTGCATAAAAACGCAAAGCGCCATGGTTGCCGGCCCAGGCGCGCAGCCAGATCAGATCGGCGCCCATGGCGCGTGCACACTCTTCGCTCGCCTGCAACAGCGCCGCGCCCAAGCCCTGGCCGGTGAAGCAGCGCAGAAAATACAGACGTTCCAATTCGCAGCGTTGCCCTCCATCTTGCTGCTGCAAGGGGCTGAGTTGGGCAAAGCCTTGCAATGCATCGCCATCGCATAAGAGCAAAACAGTTTGTGTGCGCAGCAAATCCTGCATCGCTGCAAGGCTGTAAGTTGTTTGCACATGACGCGCGATGACGGGATAAATGCCTTTGTAAGCATAGGCTTCGAGAAAAACCTGGGTCGCCAGAACGCTCAGGCAAAAGGCGTCATCCGGCGCAGCGGGACGGATCTGAAAGGTCTTCATTGGCTTGGCCTTGTAATAAAAATTGCTGCATGGGGTGGCGGCTAAAGCCGGCCTCTGCGCAAGCCAGGCCGCCCAGGTCATCTCTTTGCAAGAGGCTGATGCGTGCGCTGTGTAGCGGGTAGTGTGCGCGCAAAAGCGTCAACAGGCGCGCCGCTGCCGCTTGCTGCGGGTCGTCTTGCAAGATGCTGAGCAAGAGCAGCTCTTGCCCCTGGCAGCGGAATACAATCTGGGCATGCTCCAGGCGCCAGGCCTGTAAGCCCTCTTGTTGCGGGCGCAGGCAGGCGGGCAGGGTTTGCAAAGGAATTCCGTCAAGACGGCGTTCCACTTGTTCCAGCCAGGCAAATGCCTCAGGCAGGGATGGGGACAGAATTTCAGGCGGCAGCCCGGCAGAAATCCCGCCAAGCGCTGGCGCATGCCAACCAGACAGGATGTGGCTTTGCCGCATGCCATGTTTTTGATACAGCGCCAGTGCGCGTTGATTCGCGCAGACCACTTCCAGCTCAATTGCTTGGCCCGCTTGTCTGGCGCGCGCTTGCCAATCTTGCAGCAGCGCCGCTGCCGCGCCATTTCCACGCGCAGCCGGCAGCGCGCCCATCATCGCCAAGCGCCAGCTGGCGCGCTGCTGACGCGGCGCGACCAGGGCAAAGGCGCAGGGCGCGCCGTTTTGCAAGGCAATGCGTGAATGTGCAAGATTAATCGCCTGGCGTGCGATAAAGCTTGGCCAATTCACATTCGCTAGCTGCAGTGGAATCAAGTAATCATCAAACGCGGCACACGCCAGCGCATGCAATTCGGCAGCGGGAATGCGGTCTGCAGCGAGCAGTTGGAATGACGTAAGGGACATATCAACCGGCTCCTTAGCGAAACGTGATAATCACAAAAGCCCCTGATTCAGCCACGAATGCCGGCTGTGCCAAGCGCAGCGCCAACCCGGCGTCCGGTTGCAAAATGCCGGATGCAGAATGAAGTTATTTTCCCTTATTCATAGGAGCTTGACAGCTGGAATCGGGGGCTTGCTGAATTGCTATCGCTTGTACCATGCTTTCTGCTGGATGCTGGGAAAAGTATAAATAGTTCATTAAATCTTTATCGACAAAGCCAATGCTTTCCGGTGGAATGTTGGCATTGTAGTCCGCAATCATGGCGCGGGCTTTTGCCAAATTGCTTGGGCTGGGTTGGCCCCATTTGGCGCAGTAAGCTTCTGCTTTTGCAATATTCTGTTGCAAGGTATAGCTTGCATCAAACAGCCTGACCAAAGTGTCATGCAATAAGCAGTTAACTATGTCCAGTGGAAAATCGGGCATGTCGCCGTCGCGCGGGTCGGCCAAAACCAAGGCTCCCAGTTCATCCGGATATTCAAGCAATTCATCATTTTCGATGCGAATCAGCATAGGGTGATCCTTATTTGTTTAGCCAATTCATGCTCAAGAAGGTGTAGTTGTCCGTATGTCTTGAGCTCCTTTTCAGTGTATACCCAGGCAACTCCACCTGAGACATCCATTTGCGACATGAAGCGGAACTTATCTTGAATCGCTAAATGAATATCATGCGCCCGGTTGCGATATACCCTGATTTTGGCTTTACGTGCAACCGGGCTGCGGGCATCCAGATCATCGGTCAACAGGTAAAATCCCAATACGGCGATTTGTGGCAAATCGGGCCTCAGCATCTGTACCGCTTTTTGTGCGATGGCAAATGAGATCCGAACCGCATATGCGGGTTTGGCGATAGCAGAGTCCATGCTGCCACTGGCGTCGGTGAACTTTAAACCAACAACATATCCATCAATACCTGCAACTTTGTTGTAGCTGAGCATGACCATATAAGGTGTTTCATCCACCACAATGGCCTCTTGTTTTGTGCGAACTTCATTGAGTAAGTGGTGTCCAGCCATGATTCAGTCCCTTAATCAAAGCATATTGTGATGAGACTGTTGCGCCGTTTCGGTGGAAGAACTGCTTGGGTTGAGTGCAACGCCAACAGAGCGCCAACATCGGTGGCGCAAGCAAGGCGCCAGAGTAATCTTAATCACGTGAAACATTCTCACGAAACAGCCATACGCAACATGGCATGCAGCAGCACATTCGCCCCAGCTTCCAAATGCGCGGCTTGCGCATCTTCGATTTCATTGTGGCTGATGCCATCTTTGCAGGGCACAAAAATCATGCCGGCGGGCGCTACGCGTGCGGCGTAAATTGCATCGTGTCCCGCGCCGGAAACCACATCCATGGTGCTGTAGCCGAGTTGCGCAGTGGCTTGCCGCACCGCATCCACACATTCCGGGTGGAAGGGGCAGGGCGGATAATACGACACGCGCTCCAGACTGATTGATAAACCGCTGTCCGCAGCGGTGGCGGCGACAAAGGAGGTGATTTCCTGATGCATCTTGTCCAGCAATTCTTCATTCACATTGCGCAAATCAATCGAGAATTTGACTTGTCCCGGAATCACATTGCGGCTGTTGGGAAACACTTGCACGTAGCCCACCGTGCCGCGCCCGTAAGGCGGATAGCGGTTCGCTATCGCCACCGTTTCCTGCATGATGCGGGTGGCGATTTGCAGTGCATCGCGGCGCAAATGCATGGGCGTCGGCCCGGCATGCGCCTCCATGCCCTGCACCACACAGTCATACCAGGAGAGACCCATCACCGCCGGCACCACGCCAATCACCTTATCGGCGTCTTCCAGCACCGGGCCTTGTTCGATATGCGCCTCAAAATAGGCGCGCATCGGGTGCTGTCCCGGAATTTCGTCGCCCAGATAGCCGATGCGGCGCAATTCATCCTCCACCCGCAAACCGGCCACATCTTTGGCGTCATAAGCATGCTGCAGCGAAAACGCGCCGCAAAACACGCCGGAACCCATCATCACCGGCACAAAGCGCGAACCCTCTTCATTGGTCCAGAACGCGACTTCAATCGGCGCTTCAGTCTCAATCCCATGCTGGTTCAAGGTGCGCACCACTTCCAGCGCCGCCAGCACCCCATAATTGCCGTCAAACTTGCCGCCGGTAGGCTGCGTGTCGATATGGCTGCCGGCCACCACCGGCGGCAGATCCGGATTGCGGCCGGGACGGCGCATAAAGACATTGCCGATCTGGTCGATGCTGATCTGCAAACCTTCCGCACGGCCCCAGGCCAGCACCAAGTCGCGTCCCTGTTTATCCAAATCGCTCAAAGCCAGGCGCTTCACGCCGCCTTTTTCAGTGGCGCCAATCTGCGCCAGATCCATCAGCGCTTGCCACAGGCGGGCGCCGTCAATTTTCAAGTTGGCGATATCCATGCATCTCTCCTTCAGCGTGGCACAGCCTGCGGCGCATGCAGCGCAGCATGGCGCGCCAGCGCCTGATGTTGTGCGCCGAAAGCCGGGCGCGTGGTGTAGCGGCCCTGGCCGGCTTCGACTTGCAATTGGCCCAGCTTGAAGGCGTGCCGGCCGCCGGCGAAGGTGTGTTGCGCCACGCCGCGCACGGTGCGTCCCTCAAACACATTAAAGCCGCCCTTGGCGAATTGGGTTTTGGTGGAAATGGTGCGCGTGGCTTGCGCGTCCCACAACACAATATCGGCATCGGCGCCGGGTGCGATCACGCCCTTGCGCGGGTAGAGATTGAAGATTTGCGCGCAATTGCTGGAGGTGATGCGCACAAACTCATTCGGCGTTAAGCGGCCTGTGTTGACGCCGGCGTCCCAAATCACCGCCATGCGGTCTTCGATGCCGCCGCAGCCATTCGGAATCTTGCTGAAATCGAGTTTGCCGGCGGCTTTTTGTTCCGCGCAGAAAGTGCAATGGTCGGTTGCGGTGGTGTGCAGATGGCCGGCTTGCAAGCCCTGCCACAGCGCGCTTTGATGTTCCTTGCTGCGGAATGGCGGACTCATCACATGGCCGGCGGCAAAATCAAAATCCGGGTTGCGGTACACACTGTCATCCACAATCAAATGCCCGGCCAGCACTTCGCCAAACACACGCTGTCCATTGCCGCGTGCGCGCGCAATCGCTTCCAGCGCTTCCTTGCAGGAAACGTGCACGATGTACAGCGGTGTATTCAGCACATTCGCAATCGCGATTGCGCGATTGGCGGCTTCCGCCTCGACAATCGGCGGACGTGACAGCGGATGCGCTTCCGGCCCGGTGATGCCTTGCTTGAGCAAGGCTTGCTGCAGGCTAAACACCAATTCGCCGTTTTCCGCATGCACCGTGGGCAGCGCGCCCAATTCGAGCGCACGCGTGAAGCTTTGCACCAGCACCTCATCGTCAGCCATGATGGCGTTTTTATACGCCATGAAATGCTTGAAGCTGTTCACCCCGTGTTGTGTCACCAGCTCGGCCATTTCAGCGCGCACCTGCTCACTCCACCAAGTGATGGCGACATGAAAGCCATAATCCGCCACCGATTTTTCGGCCCAGCCGCGCCAGGTGTGAAATGCTTCCAACAGGCTTTGCTGCGGATTCGGAATCACGAAATCAATAATGCTGGTGGTGCCGCCGCTCAAGCCGGCGGCGGTGCCGCTGAAAAAATCATCCGCCGTCACCGTGCCCATGAAAGGCAGTTGCATATGGGTGTGCGGGTCGATCCCGCCCGGCATCGCCAGCAGGCCGGCGGCCTCGATCACTTCACAGCCGGCTGGCGCATCCAGCTTGGCGCCGACAGCGGCGATTTTGTCGCCCACAATCAAAATCTCGGCATCCTGGCTGCAATCCGCATTCACCACCTGCGCGCCGCGTATCAAATACGACATATTGTCCCCCTTTATGCGGTGCGGCGCGGATTGCGCGGGTCTTGCTGCCAATTCATATACGGCTTGCCATTGTCTTGCGCCACCATAGTGATACAGCCGGTGACAGGACAAGTGATTTCACACAAATTACAGCCCACGCATTCCGCCTCAATCACCTGATAGCGGCGCTGATCATTCGCCAGTTTGATGACTTCAATCGACTGGTGCGACGTGTCTTCGCAGGCGATATAGCAGCGCCCGCATTGAATGCATTTATCCTGATCGATATGCGCAATCACTTGCGAATTCATATCCAGGTTTTTCCAATCGGTTTGGGCGGCAATCGCCTTGCCCTGGAAATCGGCAATCCGCGCGTAGCCATGCTGATCCATGAAATGCGCCAGGCCGGAAGTCATTTCATCAATGATGCGGAAGCCGTACAGCATGGCGGCGGTGCACACTTGCACACTGCCGGCGCCGAGCGCGATGAATTCCGCCGCGTCGCGCCAGCTGCCAATCCCGCCAATGCCGGACACCGGCAAGCCGCGCGTGGCCGGATCGCGCGTGATTTCCGCCAGCATATTCAGCGCAATCGGCTTCACCGCCGGGCCACAATAGCCGCCGTGCGTGCTTTGCTGGCCAACGATGGGGCGCGCAATCATGCGTTCCAGATCCACCGAGGTAATCGAATTAATCGTATTGATCAGCGACACTGCATCCGCACCGCCTGCCAGCGCAGCGCGCGCCGGCAGGCGGATATCGGTGATGTTGGGCGTCAGCTTCACAATCACCGGCAATTTGCTGTGCTGCTTGCACCAGCGCGTCACCATTTCCACATATTCCGGCACCTGTCCCACTGCCGAACCCATGCCGCGTTCAGACATACCATGCGGGCAGCCGAAATTGAGTTCGATGCCATCCGCCCCGGTTTGCTCCACCAGCGGCAAAATCGCAGCCCAGTTTTCTTCCACACAAGGCAGCATCAGCGACACAATGACGGCGCGATCCGGCCAGCGTTTTTTGACTTCGGTGATTTCCTGCAAATTGATTTGCAAACTGCGGTCAGTGATCAGCTCGATATTATTGAAACCCAGCACTTCGCGGTTTTTGCCATGCAGCGCGGAATAACGTGAAGAGACATTCACCGCCGGCGGATCTTCGCCCAGGGTTTTCCACACCACGCCGCCCCAGCCGGCGGCGAAAGCGCGCTCCACGTTATACGCTTTGTCAGTGGGCGGCGCCGAGGCCAGCCAAAACGGGTTGGGGCTGCGGATGCCGCAGAATTCTATGCTCAGATCGGCCATGTGATCGCCTCCTTGCTACGCAAATCCGAATCAATGGCGCGCGCGGCCAGCTTGCCGTCTTGCACCGCCTGTACTGTCAAGTCCTGTCCCGCAGTGCAATCGCCGCCGGCGTATACGCGCGGCAGGCTGCTGCGAAAATGCGCATCCACCGCCAGCTTGCCGCCGGCCAGACGCGCGCCGAGCTGTTGCGCGCCGGCGTCGAGTTGCTGCCCGACCGCTTTGAAGACGGCATCCGCATCCAGGGTGAAACTGCTGCCGGTATCCACCAGCTTGCCGTTTTCTTCCTTGGTGCGCGCAAACAGCATGCCGATGCACTTGCCATCTTGCAGCATGAGCGCTTCCGGGCGCGCCCAGGTGATGATCTGCACCTGATGCTGTTTCGCGATTTCCTGTTCATGCCAGGTCGCGCTCATCTGCGCCGCGCCGCGCCGATACACAATGCTGACCTGCTGCGCGCCCAGGCGCTTGAGTTGCACCGCGATATCAATCGCGGTATTGCCGGCCCCGATCACCAGCGCCTGTTTCGGCAAGGGCAGGCTGGATAAATCGCTGCTCTGGCGCAATTCGGCAATGTAATCAATCGCCGCCAACACCCCGCCGGCTTGCTCATCTTCCAAGCCCAGATTGCGGCTGTCGCCCAGACCTATGCCTAAAAACACGGCGTCATAATCGCGCTGCAAATCCGCCAGCTGCATATCGCGTCCCAATTCTTTGCCGCATTCCAGATCAATGCCGCCGATGCTCAAGACGAATTCGACTTCCCTGGCGGCGAAATCGCCCGGCACTTTGTATTTGGCGATGCCGTATTCATTCAAGCCGCCGGGTTTGGCGTGGCGCTCAAAAATGCGCACGCTGTGTCCCAGTCGCGCCAGCTCATGGGCGCAGGCGAGGCCAGCCGGGCCGGCCCCGACCACCGCCACTTTTTTGCCGCTGTCCGGCGCGCGCGTGAAGGGCGAAGCCGGCAGCGCAGCGGCATCCAGCGCATGGCGTTGCAATAAGCCGATTTTGATCGGCTCTTTTTCCTCGCCATGATTGCGCACGCACATGTCTTCACACAGCACTTCCGTGGGACAGACGCGGGCGCAACTGCCGCCCAGGATGTTTTGCTGCAAAATGGTGCGCGCCGCGCCATCCGCATTGCCATGCGCCAATTGGCGGATAAAACCGGGCACATCAATCCCGGTCGGGCAAATACGGGTACAGGGCGCGTCATAACAATACAGACAGCGTTCAGCTTCAAGCAGCGCCTGGCGCTTGGACAGCGGCGGGGTCAAATCGCCGAACTGTTGCGCGAGCTGCTGCCCGTCCTGACCGCTGGCGGCGGCGCTGGGCAGGTGTTGCAAGGGTGTGCTCATCCGGGTCTCCACGGGAAATAGGCCAGACCAGGACTTCGCTGGCGACACCCGCAAAGGGGCTGGGCTGGCAGGGGGATTGTGATGACAAAAGCGTTTGCGCAGCAATTTGCTGCACTGCGGAAAACGTTTGCGCAATCGTTTGCTGTTGATTCAGTGTAGCGGAAAAAAAGCGCCGGTTGCATTTTTGCGCCAATAGTGGCTACGCTTTTTTGATATAAGGCTGTTGAAGATGCAACAGTGCAGGCCGGTGCGGCGCGGGCTTGGGGTGGCGCTGCCGCTGCAGCCCCGGGCGGCGTTTTTTAGCGCGTGCTCCGCCCCAGCATCATGCGCAACACCGGGGCGGCTTCCAGATGCTGGTTTTGGATATGCGCATACAGGCTTTGCGCGGCGCGGCAGACCGCCTGCTTATCGGCGGGCAGATGCGGATTGCTCAGCATCTGAAATTGTTGCGGATGCGCATTCGCCCAGGGGCCGATAACGGCAAAGCGCAGAGCCTGCATGCGCTGATTGCTGAGCGCGGCTTGCGCTTGTTTGGCGGCATCGCGCAGGATTTGCGCCACGATGACGCTATTGCGTTCCGCCAGTGCGGACGGCAGCGGCGGCAAAGGCGCTTGCGCGGGCAGCGGGAAGAGGTAACGATGGCAACTGTCGTCATTGCGTTGCAGCAGAACGCGCAGTTCGTCCTGCAATAATTCCGTGTACGCCAAAATCGCCTTATCGCTGGTGACATGCAGCGCGCGCGCCAGCGCCTGCTGCATAGGGGCCGCCAGCACCGCTTCTTTTTGCGCCTCGCTGGCGTTGTGTGAGCTTCCCCTGAAATTTAGTCTGCCACAGGTGACGTAAAATAACGTTACTTGAGAAAGACAGGAAATGAAAAAAATACCGAAACAAGCATACACGACCGAGTTCAAAGAACTGGCGGTCAAACGCGTCCAAGATGGTGAATCGGTGGCGGTCGTGGTTAGGGAGCTGGGGCTGGGCGACCAGACGCTGCGAAATTGGATCAAGGCGGCAGCAGAAGGAAAACTCAAAGGCGCTGGCGGCAAAGTGGTGACGCCGGAAGCGATGGAACTTTCCAGACTGCGCGCAGAAAACGTCCGGTTGAAGCGGGAGAATGAAATCATAAAAAAAGCAGCGGCGTACTTCGCGAAGGATGTCCTGTGAAGTACGCCTGGATGGATGGACAAATCAAGAGCTATGCGCTGACAGAAATGTGCGCCGTTCTCGACGTCAGCATCAGCGGCTATCGGGCGTGGAAGCGTGGCGGCACGCCTGAGCGTAAGCGCTTGAAGGATGCACAAATGCTTGCAGTGATACGCGCCATTCATGCCGAACTCAAAGGGGCTTACGGCAGCCCGCGCATCGTGCGAGAACTGCGCAAACGAGGCTTCAGCGCTGGCAAAGAACGCGTCGAACGTCTCATGCGAAACAATGGTATCCGTGCCCGCCATAAGCGGCGCTACAAGGTCACCACGGATTCCAGGCATAGTTTGCCGGTTGCTGCCAACCTGTTGGCTCGCAATTTCACTCCGGCAGCCCCTAACCAGGTCTGGACGTCGGACATCACCTATTTGTGGACTGACGAAGGCTGGCTGTATCTGGCGATTGTGCTGGATCTGTTCAATCGGGAGGTGATCGGCTGGTCGCTCAAGCCGCGCATGACCAGCGACATTGTGACTGACGCTTTGACGATGGCGTGGTTTCGCCGTCGACCGGACGCGGGCGTTATGCATCATTCTGATCGCGGCAGCCAATACGCCAGCCAAGCCTTTCAGGACAAACTCAAGGAATACGGCATGACGTGCTCGATGAGTCGCAAAGGAAACTGCTGGGACAACGCACCGACCGAGAGCTGGTTTAACAGTTTCAAGAATGAGCGATACCATGGCGTGCGTTATGCCAGCCATGCTGAAATGAAGGCTGCCAGCTTTGAATATATTGAAGTCTTTTATAATCGAACCCGTCAGCATTCAACTCTGGGCTATCAATCGCCGTTTCAGTATCTTGACCGCTGGCAGCGTGAGCAAAATCAGGAAAAGCTGGCTGCATAAAATTCATCTGATGGCAGACGAAATATCGAGGGAACGTCATATACTCCTATGCCCGTTTGTACAGCCACCTTGCTGGCAATTACTTGTTCTACTACGGTATATAAATCAACACTATTTTGTTCGGTGCGTATTGAGATCACCAAGCTATAACGAGCCGGACTGTTATATTTTTCCAGCGCTGCTCTGCTGCGCCACCACCCCTTGGCGGGATATACTGCAATAAAACCACGATTGGCCAACTCGGCAGCAGTACCTGTCCACTCATCCTGATGGAGTGAGCCACGATAGCGTTGCCTATCCCCCAATAACCATCCAGGATCATTTGTGTCTATCACATTTTCGCCCTCCGCCCGGTTGGCAGCTGCATTGATCCGGGCAACAAGGTCTTTTGTCGTTTCTGTTGGTCGTTGAACCTCAAATCGCAATCGGTGTGATGGGTAATGAAATTTTGATGAGCTGCCACGCGCAGATGGATTTGGCTCAATAAAATACGACAGCGTTATCCGCAGTTGCACAATTTCTGCTCCCAATTCCATCAGTGCTTCTTTAGGCCAAGGCAGTGAATGCAAATTCATGTCCCGATCCGATGTGGGTTTTCCGTGGTCCTTTTTGTAAGGGTGGACAGTATCTTCTACCAGCAATGTAAGAGAATTCCCTGCGCTGTACAGCGCTCGCCCAATATCTGGCACGCCCCATCCGCAGTGGCGGATTAATCTGGCCCGATCAGCTTTATTGCTCCCTGGGTACATGTTACGCATGGCGGATGTCCAGTCGGCTGAATGCGTAATCAAAGCTCGTACGGTTTCCGGGCGCAGTTTCGGGTAGGCATACATGATTTGAGCTGCGAGACGTGCGCATAATGCACTCGCTGCACTGGTGGCATTCGTGGTTGTAAATAATCTTTTCGTTGGTGCATTATTCGTTGTCAGCAAACTTAAGCTTGCCTCTCCCCCTGCGGGAAAACCATCTGACGCAAGTGAGACATTTCCGCCTTCCATTACAACATCCGGTTTTAATGGCCATGCAGACTCCCATGCTGCAGAGGTGGTCGTAAATGGACTTAATTCGCCATATCCCGCAATCGCTGCCTGGTCATTTTCTCCTGTATCAATTTTTTCCGTGTATGCTCCAACCGTTATGGCATTCCATGCCTGTCCAGGATCATGAATTAAATTGGTGGTAAGGCTGCTCGGGTATTGCTTCCATGCATTGCCATCCACGATGTTGCCACCTGCCTGGATGAATAGCCTGGGGAATATTCCCTCTCCATCCACATCGGCGGCTAGTCGATCCACCATGGCAGACCATGACGAAGGTTGTCCCAAATCCCGGTAGTCGCTGGCTGTTATGGCGCTGCTGAAAACTCGCGGCGCATCTGGAGCGCTAATTTCTGGTTGACTGACTGCATCACCAAACAATGCAGCGTGGCTGTGCTCATCACCCTCATTTCCCCCACTACCAGTGATGACCTTAACCGATTCCAAGCGATGATCTACGACAATCGGTGTGTTGCTTGATAAGACTTCTGTCAGATCACCATAAAGCGCCACACCTGCCAATCCGGTGCCGTGGTTTGCGCGGTCATCTTTGCCAAATGCTGGATTGACAGTATATAAATCTTCGCTTCCAATGCATCTCACTAACAAGGGATGTCCACGGTTTACGCCGGAATCCAGCAGGCAAATGCGTGGTGCATCGCTTCGTTTGTTTACTTGTAAACGTCGAAGTGCATCATTCACCCAGTCAACTTGCTCAGGTGGACTTAGTCCATCAAAAAACTCTGCAGTCTCCTTGGCGCGACGCAGTTCTGCAACGCAATTTAATGCGGACACGGATTGCTGGAGTTGGGCTTGAGAGCCATACATCCAGACCACTGTGCGTTCGGGGAAATTGGCCTGCCGTGCCCCAACCTTGCACCCAACACACTCAATCAATTTGCGAAAATCGGCCAATACTGCAGCACGGTCATTGCGCACGGGTAGCCACACCTCCCACCAGAACGGTTGATTCTTATCAGCAGGTAATTGTGCAATATCATCCGTCCACAATGCGTTCAAAGTTGCAATGCCGATTGCCGCAATGGTATTGACCAGCGCTTTATGATCACGTCCGTTCCCATTGATATCTTTGTATTCATTTAGATATTTATTGAGTATTTTTTCAAAATGATCAAGCTTGCCATCTGGCACGAACACATTGGCGTGAGTTGTTTTGCCGACATGTCGAATGCTGAGTAATTCAATTTTTTGCTTTTCATTACTCAAACTTTCAAAAGCCAAAGCAACATCTGGGAATCCAGAAAATTCAATTTGCAAACCAATTCCACTTTGTAAATGTAGTTGCTGTTGCGCTTGTGCTGCATGCATCGCAGCAAGCTGCAAGGTACTGAGTTGTGCCTTTAAAGCTGCTCCGTGCTTTTGTCGGTCCCGTTCTGGCAAAGCGGCTCCTGCGCCACCGCCTTGTGGCGTCTTAAAAGGCATGGGGGCGGCCTTCTCGGCCAAAATGATATGTGGACGCTTATTGTGTTTCTGCATAAGGTGACATGCGCTTGTTTTCAGCGAGCTTTTTATTGATCATTCGCCGTTCTTCCAATGCTGTCGCCAATACTTCCACCTGGACTTTTGCCTGCTCGTGCATGACGGCATCTTTAATCGCATCATTGCAGGCGCGGCAGATTTCGGCGTGACTCAGGTCCTTTGCCTTGGCGGCAATCGATTTCCTGCTAAAAGGTTTTGGAACAAACGTGCCAAGCCGTGCCAAAATCAATTCGCTGGCCTGCTCTTCGGTTGGCAAATGGTATTCAATCACATCATCAAAACGCCGGAACAGGGCGTAATCGAGAATTTCAGGATGATTGGTGGCTGCAATGATCAGACTGTTGGAATGATCTTGCTCAATCATTTGCAAAAAACTGTTGAGTACGCGACGAATTTCCCCCACATCGTTTGCCATGCCGCGTTGCGAGCCAATCGCATCGAATTCATCAAAAAAATATACTCCGCGGATATCCGAAATTGCATCAAATACCTGTCGTAACTTGGCGGCGGTTTCTCCCATGAATTTGGTAATCAGCGAATCGAGTCGTACCACAAACAAGGGGATGCCCAATTCGCCTGCCAATGCTGAGGCTGTCATAGTCTTGCCACTTCCCGGAGGGCCGACCAATAACAACTTGCGACGGGGCGAAAGGCCGTATTCCTTGATGCGTGCCAATAGTTGCTGTTCTTTCAGTAAACGTAACAGTTGCCCTTCTGCCGTTGCATCCAGCACCATTTCTTTCAAACGGTTGGAGGGGGTGGTGACACTGAGTAAGTTGGCTAATTCTCCCCTTGGTTTGGCAATCGGGACCAGCTTTCCACTTGGTTCTTGTACAAGGCGGGTCTTGGCTGAATCAATAATTTCACGCAACTCCATTGCCAATTTACCATGACCAAGCTTGGCTTCATGAGCAGCCACTTGCATTGCGACCGAGTAAAACTGTTCGTCATCGCGACTTGCGTGCGATTTGAAAAGCGCTTTTAATTGGTCGGAACTGGCCACTTTGTTTCCTATTTATGATTGTACTTTTGGTTTTGTTGATGAGTGCCGGTAAGCTCTGCACTATGTGCATGCAATTCGCTTACCACGGACACACTAGAGATTATAGGGGCTAAACACCGTCCATGCAGCGTCAGAACAAGTTAGTCTGAACTGCTATCTGAAGAAAGGCAGTACATGGAATGCTTAAGCCGCCTTGCAAAAAAATTGAAATTTGGGGAGAGTAAAAACATGGCTACCATCTTGTCAAACAACACACTGTTGCATGCGATTCAATGCGTTGGCGCACTTGAGCGGTTTTTGACCGAGTTTGTACGGACTGATGCGAGCATTGAAGAAAAAGGCGAACTCGGGGAGTTGATCGCGGATTTTGATAGCGTGATTGATAACTTAAGCACGGTCTATGAAGAGCGTCGCCAGGAAAATCCCAATCTGCCCGACACCGATGCATTGTTGGAGGCATTTTCACAATATACGCTGAAGAGAAAAGCTGGCTAGGGCCAAGCGTTTCCTTCTGCTATTCAAAGGCGGCAAATCTTATCCCCCCTGCTGCCTTGTGCATAAAAACCACGCCACCCCTCCCGCCTGTGCTAGCCTGTCTATTCCGGGCCATGCGCAATAGCCGCCCCATTTCCCAGCGCTGACACATGAACCACACACCTGATTCCGCATTGGCCAATGTCTTGGACCGACCCAAACCCCGTTCCAAACGCGAGCTGTTTTTCGCTTTTTCGCGGGTGGCGGTGCAGGGCTTTGGCGGGGTGTTGGCGGTGGTGCAGCGGGAGGTGGTGGAGCGCAAGAAATGGCTCACGCCGCAAGAATTTATGGAAGAGTGGGCGGTGGCGCAAATTATGCCGGGGCCTTATGTGGTCAATCTGGCCTTTATCATTGGGCACCGCTATCACGGCCTGGGCGGCGCGCTGGCGGCGGCGGCGGGGATGTTTTGTTTGCCGCTCTTGATTTTGATTGCGCTGGCCAGTGTGTATGCGCATTTTGCCGCCTTCCCGCAGTTGGCCGGGGCGATTCGCGGCATGGGCGCGGCCAGCGCTGCCCTGATTATCGCCACCGGCTTGCGCTTGCTGCCCGCGCTTAAAAATCATCCTTTGGGCCTCAAGCAGGCGCTGCTCTGTTGCGGCGTGACGATTGTGGCGATGACGGTGTTTCATCTGCATATTGCGCTGGTCTTGTTCGGCTGGGGCGCGCTGGTTTGCTATGCCGTGTACAGGCGGCTGTGATGAGTGCGGATCATTTGCTCAATTTCAGCAGCGCCGAATGGCTGCAATTGTTTTGGCACTTCTTCCAACTTTCTTTGCTTTCAATTGGCGGCGCCATCACCATGGTGGCGCAGATGTATCATTTTCTGGTGTTGCAGCAGCATTGGCTGAGCGCGCAGCAGTTCAGCGCCTCAATCGCCATCGGTCAGGCTTCGCCGGGGCCGAATATTCTATTTGTCGCCCTGTTGGGCTGGCATGTCGGTTATAACGCCGGCAATGGCGCCACCGCCTTGCTCGGGCTGCTGTTGGCGTTGGGCGGGATTTTAATTCCCTGCATGACGCTCTGCTATTTTGCCGCTAGTTGGGGACATGCCAACCGCGAGCTGAAAAGCGTGCGCGCTTTCAAGCTTGGCATGTCGCCCATTTCACTGGGATTGATTTTGGCGGCGGGTTGGACCCTGGTCGCAAATAACAGCCACTCCTGGGGCGACTGGCCTTTGTGGCTGTTGACTGCGGTGTGCGCGCTGCTGGCCTGGCGCACCGATTTGCATGTGCTGTGGTTGCTCGCTATCGGCGCGCTGCTGGGCTGGTTTGGTTGGGTGTAAGCCTTGACGATAGCGCATTGCAAATTTCCGCACTGGCGGCAGAAATCATCCATGCTTCATTTAATATGTATGCTTTAAAATCTGCAGGGACGCCTGCCTTATAAAAGGAAAGAAAACATGATCATTGACGTTCCCAGCCCGATTGATTTGCGCAAGCTGGACGATGCGCGCGAGTGGGAAAGTAAGGCGATGGTGGTACGTCCCTGGCGTACCGAGTTTTTCGCTGAATTTCACAAGCAACTGGCGCGCATTTCCGCGCAACGCATTTTGGAGCTTGGCTCCGGCCCTGGTTTTCTGTGCGCCGCCTTGCTGGAAGCGAATCCCGCCTATGAATACAGCGCGCTGGATTTTTCCGCCGCGATGCATACGCTGGCGCGCAATCGTCTGGGCGCGCGTGCGGAACAGGTGCGTTTTATTGAGCGCAGTTTCAAGGAACCGGATTGGGCGCAAGGGCTGGGCGAATTTGACGCCGTGATCACCAATCAGGCGGTGCACGAATTGCGGCACAAGGCTTACGCCACCGGGCTGCATCGCCAGGTGCGGGCGGTTTTAAAACCCGGCGCGGCCTATCTGGTATGTGACCATTATGTGGGTGAAGACGGCATGAAGAATGATCAGCTGTATATGACCATTGAAGAACAGCGCAATGCTTTGCTGGAGGCCGGCTTTACCAGCGTTGCTGCGGTGCTGGTCAAGGGCGGGCTGGCGCTGCATTGCGCGTCTTGAGATTGCGTTAAGGCGCTTCCACCAAGCCCGATTGGTGCGCCTGCTGGTCGGCGTGATAGCTGGAACGCACCATGGCGCCGACCGCAGCATGCTCAAAGCCCATTTTGTAGGCTTCATCTTCAAACATGCGGAAGGTGTCCGGGTGCACATAGCGCCGCACCGGCAAATGGCTGTCAGACGGGGCCAGGTATTGGCCGATGGTCAGCATATCCACATTGTGGGCGCGCAAATCGCGCATCACGTCCAGGATTTCCTCATCCGTTTCGCCTAAGCCCACCATCAAGCCGGATTTGGTGATGGCGTTCGGGTAGCGCTGTTTGAAGTCGCGCAGCAATTGCAGCGAGTGCGCGTAATCGGCCCCGGGGCGCGCTTCTTTGTACAGGCGCGGCACGGTTTCCAGATTGTGGTTCATCACGTCCGGCAGGCCGTCGGCGAAAATGTCGAGCGCTTTGTCGAGGCGGCCACGGAAATCAGGCACCAGCACTTCGATTTTGGTGGCGGGCGACATGTCGCGGGTTTGATTGATGCAGGAAACAAAGTGGCCGGCGCCGCCGTCGCGCAAGTCGTCGCGGTCAACTGAGGTGATCACCACATAGCTGAGCTTGAGCGCGGCGATGGTTTTGGCCAGATTGTGCGGTTCCTGCTCATCCAGCGGATCGGGGCGGCCATGGCCAACGTCGCAAAACGGGCAGCGGCGCGTGCATTTATCGCCCATGATCATGAAGGTGGCGGTGCCTTTGCCAAAGCATTCGCCGATATTCGGGCAGCTGGCTTCTTCGCATACCGTGACCAGTTTATTGGCGCGCAAAATCTCTTTGATTTCATAAAAGCGCGAGGAAGAAGCGGCGGCTTTAACGCGAATCCATTCCGGTTTTTTCAGTTTTTCCGCCGGCACGATTTTGATCGGGATGCGGGAAGTTTTGCTGGCGCCTTTTTGCTTGGCGCTGGGATCGTAGGCGGCGGGTGTGCTGCTGTTGCTGGAGTCAGAACTCATGACGGGTGGCCTTTACAGAAAACGGGCGGGTATTGCTGGCAAGCCGCTATCTTACAGCAGGCGCAACAATTCTTCAGCCAGGGCGCGCCGCACCGCCGGCATGTCGGCTTGGATGCCGCAGCTTTGCATATCGGTGGTGACGAGTCCGGCATAGCCGCAGGGGTTGATCTGGAAAAAGGGTTGCAAATCCATCGCCACATTCAACGATACGCCGTGATAAGTGCAGCCGGAACCTTTGATTTTCAGACCGAGGGCGGCGATTTTGGCGCCGGCGGGCGCGCTGCCATGCGCGGCGCTCAGGTAAATGCCGGGCGCGCCGGCTTTGCGTTCGCCGGCGATGCCGTATCGCTGCAAAAGATTGATCACGGCCTGTTCGATGTGCTGCACCAGGCTGCGCGCAAACAGTTTGCCGCTGCGGTGTTGGCGGCGCAGATCCAGCAGCAAATACACCACCGCCTGGCCCGGGCCGTGATAGGTGATTTCGCCGCCGCGATCGGTTTGCACCAGCGGAATCTTGCTGTCTGCGGCGAGCAGGTGGGCGTGGTCTGCGCCCAGGCCCAGGGTGTACACCGGCGCATGCTCGACCAGCCAGATTTCATCTTGCGTCTCAGGCGTGCGCGCGGCGGTGAAGGCTTGCATGGCGGCGTAGCAGGCGGCGTAATCTTGTACGCCGAGTTCGCGCAGCAGGATGGCGTGCCCGGCTTTGCTGTTTACAGCGTCCACTTGGCGTCCGGGTGGCTGGTGACGGCCAGATAAATCGCGTCCAGTTGCGCGCGGTCGGTGGCGTGCACGGTTAAGGTCAGGCTTTGGTATGTGCCTTTGGAAGACAGGCGGATGGCGATCTTATCTTGCGTGAATTGCGGATCGTGTTGTTGCACCCGCTGCAGGATGTCAGTGACAAATTCAGGGCGGTTCGGGCCCATGACTTTCAGCGGAAAATCACAGGGAAATTCAATCAGGCTTTCTTCTTGCTGGCTCATACGGCTTCCATCGTGCATTGCGCGCAGCCCATGCTGCGCGCTGGATGCATATTATACGGCCAGCTTACGCACCCGGTCTCCCCCCCGGGTGGATGCGCAAGACTTGGCGCCGCTTATTTGGCGTTGGGGCCGATATGTTTATCGAGGAATTTTTCTGCCCGGCTCCAGAAGTCCACATTGGTGTCGAGGAAATACCAGCCGTGCCCTTCGTCTTTGTATTCCAGCCATTCGACTTGCGGGTTGTGTTCTTTCACGCTGTGATAGAACTTTGTGCCGTGTACGATGGGGACGCGGAGATCCAGGCCGCCATACGCCAGGATCAGCGGTTTTTTCAGCTTTTGCGCATGGTGCAGCGGCGATACTGCTTTCAAGCGCCCGGCATCTTTTTCCAGGTCGCCAATGTATTCCGGGGCGTAATATTTGCTGCCTTCCTCGTTGATATCACTCCAGCTGATGTTGAACATTAAATTGATATCGGATACGCCAACCCAACTGATGCCGCATTGGAATAAATCCGGATCGCGGATCAAGCCCCACAGCACGGCATAGCCGCCATAACTGGCGCCGGCAATGCAAATCCGTTTCGGGTCGGCATAGCCCTGGCTGACGGCCCATTTGACCGCATCCACCAGGTCGTCTTGCATCTTGTAGCCCCATTCTTTTTTCCCCGACTCGTAGAGTTTGGCGCCATAACCGGCGCTGCCGCGAAACTCCGGCTCCAACACTGCATAGCCGCGCGAGGCCAGGAACTGGGAAGTTGCTTCCCATCGCCAATGCACGCCGCGCACAAAGGGGCCGCCGTGCACCATTAAGACCATGGGCAGATTTTTCTTACCGTTGCGCGGCAAGGTCAGATAGCCCGGAATCTCCAGGCCATCGCGCGCTTTGTAACGGATGAAGTCTTTTTGCGCCATTTGCGCTGGATCAATTTGCGGCATGGTTTTGGCGACCGGACTTAAGTTGCCGCTGGCGATTTCATATAACCAGACTGAGCCGGGATCAGTGTCAGAAGAGGATTGCACCAGGACGCGCGGGCTGTCGTGCGGAATTTGCAGGCGATTGGCTTTGCCTGGCAATAACTGGTCAACTTTATCTTGTATGGCGCGCATTTTTTCATCGAACCAGACCGTGCCGGGCGCATCGGTTTCAAGGTGTGCGCCAAGCAGGCGGCCATTTTTATCAAACACCAGGCGGCCATTGAAGTCAAAGCCATCCACATCAATCAGCGGGGTCTTTTCCAGGGCGTTTTTTTGTAAATTAAAACGATACAGTGCTTTGTTGCCGTTTTGCTTGGGCGCTTTCACATACAGTGCGCCATCGGCGCCAAGCTGGAGTGGCGTGAAGTCTGCTTTCATGCTGTCCCAGGATGCGAGCTTGCGCCATGCGCTGTCCTCGCCCTCCCGGTAGTAGGCGCTTTGCTGGCCGTCGTCATAGGTGATGGCGATGCGTGGTTGGCCTGCGTTATCCAGCACCCAGTCGGTGGTTTGTCCCGGTTTTTGCACGGGTGTGGCTTTGCCATCGACCGTATTTAAACGCACCAGATTGTAGGTCGAGCGTTTGATGCTTTTTTCATTCCTGACTTGGGTGACGTAAATGTCATCCGTGCCTGCCTGGGGAATGGCAGAGAAAAAATCATGGTCCACATCAAGTGTGCGGGATGCGATCTTGCGCTCCATTATGCCGCGCCAACGACGATAAATTAATTGTCGCTCATTTGTACCGTCCCGGTCCACGGCATATAAGCCGCCGCCCTGGTAGATGGTTTCAGATTTTTCGTTTTGCTCTGTTACCGAATACACCAGGCGTTTGTTATTCACCCAGCGTGGACGAAACACTTGGGCATCATTGAAGTGCGCCACGATTTTGGCTTGCATATTATTCAAATCAATCACCGCCAGCATGCGTTTGCCGGTTTTGTCCGGGGCTAAGGCGGCTAAAAATTGCCCGTCCGGTGAAAGCTGGATTTCTGAATAACGCGGATAAGCGAAGAAATCTTCGATTTTCTGCAAACCTGCTCCAGGTGTGGAGGGTTTGTCAGCCGGGTTTTGCGCTTGCGCAGCGCTCAAGGCCAGCAGGCTGGCGCACAGTAACAGGGCAATTTTTTTCATAGCATGAAGAGTTGGGCGCCGGCGGAGGGGCAGGCCGCCGGCTGATCTGTGTTTATGGCTTGACTGCCTTTGCCCCTATGTGTTGATCCAAAAACTTCTCGGCGCGGGTCCAGAAGTCAATATTGTTTTGCAAGAAGCGTCAGCCGTGACCTTCGTTTTTGTACACGATCCATTCTACATTCGGATTGTGGTCTTTGAGCGCATTGTAAAAACGGGTGCCGTGCACGATCGGCACGCGCACGTCTTGCGCGCCATAGGCTAATATCAGCGGCAGCTTGAGTTTGTGCGCATGCGCCAGCGGTGAGGTGGCTTTGAATTGCTCGGCGTCTTTTTTCGGATCGCCGATGCGCAGCGGCATCCAGTGTTTTTCGGTTTCTTCCATCGAGTCGCTCCAGGACACGCTGAACAGCAAATCAAGGTCGGATACGCCTACCCAGCTGATGCCGCATTTGTATAAATCGGCGTCGCGGATCAAGCCCCACAAGGCGGCATAGCCGCCATGGCTGGCGCCGGCGACACACTCCCGTTTCGGATCAACATAGCCCTTGGCGACGGCCCATTTCACGCCGTCCACCAGATCGTCTTGCATGCTCAAGTCCCATTGCTTCCAGCCGGCCCGCTCCAGTTTTTTGCCGTAGCCTGTGCTGCCACGGAATTCCGGTTCCAGCACGGCATAGCCGCGCGAGGCCAGGAATTGCACTTCGGGGCGCCAGAACCAGCCGCCGCCGCGCACATTCGGGCCGCCGTGCACCATCAGCACCAGGGGCAGATTTTTCGCTTCTTTGCCGCGCGGCAAGGTCAGCCAGGCGGGAATTTCCAGGCCGTCGCGAGCCGGGTATTTAATGAAATCTTTGTTCGACATCAGCGCCGGGTCAATGTCCGGCTTGACCCGGCCCAGCAAAACCAGTTTGTCATTTTCCGGCTGGTATAAATAAAACATGCCTGGATTGACATCTGAATATGCGCGCACCAAGACATGTTTGGCGCCTTCGCGCAGATTGATGCGGTTGATGGTGGCGGGCAGCAGTTTGTCGATTTTCTTTTGCAGTTCCTGCGCTGCCTTATCCAGCCAGACTGTGCCGGCAGCGTCGGATTCGTAGTGAATCCCGAGCAGCTTGCCTTGTTTGTTTTGCACCAGGTTGCCGGAGAAGTCAAAGCCGTCCAGCGTGAGGAGCGGGGTTGGATCCAATTGGCGCTTTTGCAGGTCGTAGCGGTACAGGGAGAGGTGATTTTTACCCTGGTCATCACGCACATACAGGGCGGTGTCGCTCAAGCCCACCACTTGGTGATGGCTGTTCCAATGGTCGTAGCTGTACAGCTTGCTCCATTCGTTGCTGCCGGGCGCTTTGTAGTGCACCGTGCTGCTGGTTTCTTCTGTGGTGACGGCAATGCGCGGTTCGCCATTGTGGTCAATTTCCCATTCCATGGTCAGCCCCGGGCGTTGCATCACGCTGGTTTGGCCGGTGCGGGTGTTGAGGCGCAATAAATTGAAAATCGAACGTTTGATGCTGGAGGCGCCTTCGGCTTGCATCACAAAAATATCATCGCTTTGCGCATTGGCGATGACGGAATGGAATTGGGTGTTCGGCGGCAACAGGCGGCGTTGCACTGCGCTGCCGGCATTGCTGATGTAGTCGCGGCTGACCAATTGACGCGGGTCTTTACCGTCGCGATCCACGGCAAACAGGCCGGGCGCATAGCGCGCGTCGTCCGGCTTGTCTTTCTTTTCTTCCAGGCTGAACACCAGACGCTGGCTGTTGACCCATTGCGGGTTTCTGACATTGGCGTCGTTGTAATGGGCGACGACGGTCGGGGCCATGGTCGATAAGTCTATCGTCACCAGCATGTGACGGCCCTCGGCGTCGGGGGCCAGGGCGGATAAGAACTTGCCATCCGGCGACAGTTGCACTGAGGCGTAGCGCGGATCAGCAAAGAAGGCGCCAACCTTGATTTGCGCCGCGCTGGCGGCGGGCGCCTGATTGGCGGCGATGGCTGGGGTAAATGAACTGATCAGACTGGCGCTGCTGAAAAGCAGGGCGGCGCTGACTTGGTAAAGTGGTAAACGCATACGCGATATTCTCAGGTTGGCGCCGCCGCCCACTGCGGGTGGGCGGCGTTGAAAAAAGACAGCCGGCTATTGTTTCATAATGTTACCGGTGCTGGCCAATATTTCGCTCGGCGGCGCCACTGCTTACTTCTTGCCGCCGATATGCTTGCCGAGGAAGTTTTCGACCCGGGTCCAGAAGTCGATATTGTTTTCCAGTTTGAACCAGCCATGTCCTTCGTCTTCATATTCAACCCATTCCACTTGCGGGTTGTGGGCTTTGACAGCGTCATGCATTTTGCGCCCATGTTCGCGCGGTACGCGGCGATCTTTGCCGCCATACGCCATCAGCAGCGGCTTTTTCAATTTGTCGGCCTGGTACAGCGGGGAATTTGCTTTGAGTTTGTCGGCGTCTGTCTGCGGGTCGCCAATCGCAATCGGAACCCAGTATTGCAGGCTGATATCACGCATGTCGCCATAGCGCTGGTCGAACATCAGATTGATATCGCTCACCCCCACCCAGTTCACGCCGCATTGGAACAATTCAGGATCGCGGATCAAGCCCATCATGGTGGCGTAGCCGCCATAGCTGGCGCCGGCGATGCACACACGTTTGGGATCGGTCATGCCGTTTTTCACCATGTACTGCACGGCATCGACTAAATCGTCCTGCATTTTCAAGCCCCATTGCCGGTAGCCTGCGCTTTTGTGTTTCTCGCCAAAACCGTCACTGCCACGGAACAGCGGTTCGGCCACCATATAGCCGCGCGAAGCCAGGAATTGGCTCGTGGCTTCCCACTCCCAATGCACGCCGCGCACATTCGGGCCGCCATGCACCAGCAGCACCAGCGGCAGGTTTTTCGGCTGCGCCCCGCGCGGCGTGGTGATATACATCGGAATGCTCATGCCGTCGCGCGCGGTGTAGCGGACAAAATCCTTTTGCGCCATTTGCTTGGGATTGATGCCGGGCTTGCTGCTGCCGACCAAGTCCAGCTTATCGGCTTCCATATCGTAGGTGAACCAGATTGGCGGGGTCATGTCAGCACTGGCGCGCACCAGCAGATGGCGGCTGCCTTGCGGCGCCGGATACAGCATATTATTGGTGTCGCCCAGCTTGGCGTCGATTTTTTTTTGCGCGGCTTTCAATTTTTCATCCAGCCAGATGCTGTCGCGGCCATCGGTTTCAAAGCGCGCGCCAGCCAGCTTGCCTTGCACAAACACCAGGCTGCCGTAAAAATCATTGTCTTTCAGTGCGATCAGGGCTGGCTCCACCAGCTTGCCCTGTTGCAAGTCAAAACGGTGCACGCGCGCATGTCCGCCTTCTGCGGTATGGCTGACATAGAGCTGGCCGGCAGCGTCAAAACCGAGCGGCGTGAGCGGGTTTTTGACCACATCCATGCGCATGACTTCTTTCCAGCTTTCGCTGCCTGGCGGCAGGTAGTACATGATGCGCTGGCCGCCTTGATTGCCGAGCATGAGGCGCAATTCGCCTTGTTGATCTTGCAGCCAGACGTCAATATGGCTGCCCGGGCGGTGAATTTCGCGCGTGCTCATGGTGCGCGAGTTGGCGCGCAGCAGATTGTATTGCTTGAATTTGTCGATCCGGTTGTAGGTTTGGCGGATCAGATACACATCTTCTGAGTTGGGAATCACGTCAGCCAGACTGCTGAAGGCGTCATGCACCCGGTTTTTGATGTTGCTGGCTTCGCCAAATTCAATGAAATTGCCCGCTTGCGTGACGCCACCGATCAGGGCTTTATTACTGACCAGATTGCGTTCATTTTCTCCATTCGGATCAATCGCCAGCAAGCCGGGGTTGAAGTGTTGCTTGCTGCCTTCCACGCTGAAATCCGCCAGGCTGTACAGCAAGCGTTTGCTGCCAGCCCAGTGCAAATTCGTGATGTCTGCGTCTTTGTACAGCTTGATCATTTTGCGTTCACGGCTGTTCAAGTCCATCACCACCAGGCCGACCCGGCCCGAAGTGGCCGGTGTCAGCCAGGCCAGGCGCTGCCCATCCGGCGCAAGCGCCGCTTCCAATACTGCGCCCTGACGGCAGCAGTCGAAGAAATCGGCAACTCGCAAGGTATGGGCCGCTGCCGGCGCGCTTTGCGCATGGGCGGCAGGGGTGGTGCTGAGGAAGGCGCTGCAGACGGCGGCGCAAAGCAGGGCGGTCAGTTTTGTTTTCATCGTTATCGTCTTGGATGCGTTGAGGCGAAGATTTGGCGAAATCTTAATATGTGAAAAGTAAAATTTTTGTAAAAATGGCGCAGTAGGCTCAGGCGCATTCTGCATGCGCCTGAAGCGTGCGGACTCAGTTTGCGCTTGCCGCTGGCTGCGGGCCGATGTGCTTATTCAGGAATTGCTCAGTCCTGTCCCAAAAATCAATTTTGTTTTTGAGCAGCGTCCAGCCATGGCCTTCGTTGTCGTATTCAATCCATTCAACCAGGCCCTTGGGGTTGGGGATGGCGTTATAAAACTTGCGGCCATGCAAGATCGGCACACGTTGATCCAGGGCGCCATACGCCAGCAACAGCGGTTTCTTCAAGTTGGCGGCATGCGTCAGCGGCGAGGTGGCGCGTAATCGCTCGGCATCGGCTTTTGGATCGCCAATCGTCAGCGGAACCCAATACGCCAGTGCGCTGTCGCTGATATCGCTCCAGATCGGGTGAAACAGCAGTTGCATGTCAGTGACGCCGGCCCAGGCCACGCCGCAGCGGAACAAGTCAGGGTCGCGCAGCAGTCCCATCATCGCAGCGTAACCGCCATAGCTGCCGCCAGCGATGCAAACCCGTTTCGGGTCGGCAATCCCTTGTTTCACCAGCCATTGCACGCTGTCAACCAGATCATCTTGCATTTTCAGACCCCATTGTTTGAAGCCTGCGCTCAAATGGGCCTGGCCAAAGCCATTGCTGCCACGGAACAGCGGTTCCGCCACGGCGTATCCGCGTGCCGCCAGGAACTGGCTTTCGGCATCCCATTCCCAATGCACCCCGCGCACATTCGGCCCGCCATGCACCAGCAAGACCAGCGGCAGATTTTTACCTTTGCTGTCTTTCGGCAGGGTGATGTACATCGGAATGCTCAGGCCGTCGCGTGCTTGAAAGCGCACAAAATCTTTTTGCGCCATGTGCTGCGGTTTGATCTGCGGAAAATGATTGCCCAGCAATTCAAGCGCATCCGTGGCCTGGTTGTACAGCAGCCAATTCACAGGCATGGTGTCCGCGCTGGCGCGCACCAGCACGTAGGGGCCGCCTTGCGCTGCCGGGTAGAGCAGATTATTGCTGGCGCTGAGTTTGGCGTCGATCTTCTTTTGCAAGCTTTGCATGGCCGGATCAAACCAGATGCTGTCGCGGCCATCGGTTTCAAAATGTGCGCCGGCCAGCTTGCCTTTGATGAACAGCAATTCACCATGAAAATCATTGTCTTTCAGCGCCAACAGCGGCGGTTCAATCACTTTTTTCGCTGCCGTGTCAAAGCGATAGACTTGATTGCGCGCGCCGGGCGCGGCATAGCTGACATATAGCTTGCCGTCGGCATCAAAACCCAGCGGATGCATGGTGTTGCTGGCGGCGGCCTGGCGCCAGATTTGTTGCCATTCCTGCTGCGCGGAGGCGCGGTAATAAAAATTGCGCTGGCCATCGGTTTCGCCGGCAAGCAGTCGGACTTCGCCGCTTTGATCGAGCAGCCATTGATCAATTTTGCCGGGGCGCGGAATCACATCTTTGCTCAGGGTTTTGCTGTTGACCCGGCTCAGGCTGAGTTTCTCGTAGCGGTCAAAGCCTTGCCCCGAGATATATGTGACGACGTAGATATCATCGCTTTCATGATTGGGC
Organism: Massilia sp. W12; assembly: GCF_037300705.1. Taxonomy (NCBI): domain Bacteria; kingdom Pseudomonadati; phylum Pseudomonadota; class Betaproteobacteria; order Burkholderiales; family Oxalobacteraceae; genus Massilia; species Massilia sp. W12. Next base: position 6,018,153 of record NZ_CP147776.1, read on the forward strand.
AGCACGGCGGCCAGATAGGAATTGGGGTCAAAGGTGCGGACTTTGAAGCGGCTGGTTCCGGTATCGTAGCTTTCGCTGTTCCAGGAGTGGCTGATGATTTGTTTTTCGTCTGAGCCATCCAGGTTGATGGCCCATAAACCCGGATTGAAACTGATGCCGGCGTTCGACTTGTCGCGCAGGCTGTATACCAGTCGCTTGTTATTCACCCAGTGCAAATTGGTGATATCGGAATCGCCGAATTGTTTGATCATCTTGGCCTGTTTCTGCGCGTTATCGACGATGATCAGTGCAAAGCGCCCGCTGCTGCCCGGGGTCAGATAGGCGGTGTGTTTGCCGTCCGGGGCCAGGGTCGCACCGCGCACGGCGCCTTCTTCATGGCTGGCGAAAAAGTGTCCGGTTGGAATCTGCGTGGCCTTGGCCGGCGTGGCGGCTGGGCTGTTTTGTGCGTATGCGGCAGGCAATATTGACAGCAGTACGCAGCAAACTGCGCTGCAAAGCAGTGTGGGTCGGGTAGTTTTCATCATGTGTTTGTGATGTTACGGAGAGGAGGGTAATGAAAGTATGAATGATAATTTGTGTCTTTGTGTTTTTGTGAAAAATGGGGGTGATTTTCAACTATGCAGGGTGGGTGCGCTACTGCCGCGCCCACCCCGGACCATTCCCCGCCTTGATATGAGGGGGGGGGCTTACTCGGTTTTTGCTGGCGTCGCTGCGACTGGCGGCTTGTCTGTTGCGTCAAGCTTGCTTTCTGCCAGATGGGTCTTTAAGAAGTTTTCAACGCGCGACCAAAAATCAAGCTCAACCTGCATGCTGGTCCAGCCGTGTCCCTGCTTGGGGTAGCTGACCCATTCCACCGGCGCATCCTGGGCTTTGAGGGCGCGATACAGTTTTTGGCTGTGCCGGATTGGCACACGCCAATCATTTTCGCCGTGCGCCAACAGCAGTGGTTTGCGCAGCTTATCGACCAGATTGATGGGGGAGTGGGCGGCCAGCATGGCGGCATCTTTTTCCGGGTGCCCTAACATTTCCGGAGCGATAAAGCGCAGTGCTTTATCTGACATATCGCCCCAGATCGGATCAAATAAGAGCTGCAGATCAGTCACGCTGGCCCAGGCTATGCCACAACGATAGAGTTGCGGGTCGCGGATCAAGCCCATTAAGGTAGCGTAGCCGCCATAGCTGGCGCCGGCGATGCAAATGCGTTTTCCATCCGCATAGCCTTGTTGCGTCATCCATTGCACGGTGTCGTTCAGGTCATCTTGCATGGCCTGTCCCCATTGCCGGTAGCCGGCGCGAAGGTGCTGCACGCCAAAACCGCTGCTGCCGCGAAATTGCGGTTCCACCACCAGATAGCCGCGCGAAGCCAGGAATTGGCTTTCGGTATCCCAGCTCATGCTGGCGCCGCGCACATGCGGGCCGCCATGCACCAGTAAGACTGCCGGCAGGCGCTGTCCCTGGCTGTGCGGCGGACGGGTCAGATATACCGGGATGTTTAAGCCGTCGCGCGCCTTGAAGTGCCGCAACTCTTTGCTTGCCATGCGCGCCGGGTCGATTTCCGGGCGGCTGCTGCCGAGGTCTTCGAGTTTGCCGTTATCGTAGAGCCACCAGTGCCCGGGGGCGTGTGGCCGGCTTTGCAGCACCACGGCTTTTTTGTTTCCTTTATGTGCGGGATATAAAATTTTGCGGCCCTGTGGCAGCAGGGCGTCCACTTCGCTTTGCAATTGCCTTAAGCCGGCGTCAAACCAAATGGTGTTGATTTCATCTGCATTGAAAGTCGCACCGGCCAGCTTGCCTTGCATAAAGCGCAGGGAGCCGTCGAAGTCGTAGTTTGGAATCTCAAACAGCGCGGGTTCCAGCAATTTTCCTTGCGTCAGATCAAAGCGGTATAACCGTTCATAGCCGCTTTTGCCGCTGAGGACATACATGTGTTGATCATTTTCCAGCGCCAGCGGATATATATCCTGTTCTGTTCCATATGGGCCGCGCCAGATGACCTTCCATTCTTTGGCTCCCGGCGCCTTGTAATGGATGCGGCTTTCCAGGCCGTCGTTATCACGCACGATGCGCAGTTCCTGATGTTGATCCAGCACCCATTGATCGGCAACCCGCACCCCATGTTCAAGATAGCTTTCCTCAGCCGTGAAAGGATCCACTTTAATCAGAAAATTACGCGCCATGCTTTCCACGCGAGAGACCAGAAGCTGGCGACCCAGTACTAATGCGCCATCGTTTTCATTGCCGGTATCGACCCGCCAAAAGCTGTTGAACCCTCTAAAAGAGTCACTCTTTATGAGTCCCAGCACGATCTTTTTGCTTTGGTTGCCGCCATCGGCGTCCAACATAAAGAGAAAGGCGTTGGCGGAGCCATCTACTAAGCGCTGCCGCATGGTGAGCGCGAGGCGCTGTTCGTTGATCCATTTCAGATTGGACATCATGAGGGCGAATTCCTGCCCGATGCGGCGCACTGTGCCGTTTTGCAAGTCGCGGATTTCCAACAGGTCGCTGCCTTCGTTGTCGCGCGTGAGCAGCGCCAGATAACGCCCCTCAGGTGAAATGCGGGCGGAGTATACGGCGCGTGCGCGGCTGATGCCAAAAAAGGCGCGGATATCCACCGGCGCAGGCTTGGCGGCGGGCGGGGCCGGGTTTTCTGCTTTGGCGCTGGAGGTGTTCTGCGCTTGTGCGGCGCTCAGCAGCGGGCTGCAGAAGGCGCCGCATATAAGCAGTAATTTGAACAATCTCATGATAGTTGGATGGGCGCAGGCTGAATGAAAGCGTATATGATAATCGCAGTTGCTGGCGTGGCGCAAAATGGTGCAATGCATTTTCCGGCATTGTTGGTAAAGCGAAACCCGGCGCATGGCAGAAATTGTCGCTGCATGTGCGGCTTGTGCTTACCCGCATTGCGCTGCACAAAATCTGCGCAATTTCCTTGACGGACCTGGCAGGTGAGGATAGAATCGCGAGTTCCCAAAAATCGGCTTGCTGCATTGATTCTGTCTACGGGTTACTGGCAGAACTGTCGCGCAGCAGGCGGGTGTGCGGGATTTGAATCTCAGCCCCCGGCTATCGTGCCGGGTTCACGCTATCCGTTTTGTTGGAAATAACGATGCCAACCATCAATCAATTGATTCGTCAACCGCGCGTTTCCGCGCGTGTGAAGAGCAAATCGCCGGCGCTGGAAAACAGCCCGCAAAAACGCGGCGTTTGCACCCGTGTTTACACCACCACTCCGAAGAAGCCGAACTCGGCATTGCGTAAAGTCGCCAAAGTGCGTCTGACCAATGGCTTCGAAGTGATTTCGTACATCGGCGGTGAAGGCCACAACCTGCAAGAACACAGCGTTGTGCTGATCCGCGGCGGCCGTGTGAAAGACTTGCCGGGTGTGCGTTACCACATGGTGCGCGGCTCTCTGGATACCCAGGGCGTCAAAGACCGTAAGCAAGCACGCTCCAAGTACGGCGCAAAACGCGCCAAGCCGGGCGCAGCAGCTAAGAAGAAGTAATCATTTTCACCAGGTTGTCATGCTGGTGATGTGTAATCGGCCGGAAACGGGTCGAGTAAGTGGGGGCTATGAGGGCTGCCCGCGAGCATGTGCCAAAACTGCTCAACTGAAGATCGAAAGGAATTGAAATGCCACGTCGTCGTGAAGTACCCAAGCGCGAGATCCTGCCGGATCCGAAATTCGGCAATGTCGAAGTCGCTAAATTTGTGAATGTGTTGATGTTGTCCGGTAAGAAGTCGGTTGCTGAAAACATCATTTATGGCGCGTTTGATCACATCCAGGCCAAATCTGGCAAGGACCCGCTGGAAGTGTTCTCCGCTGCTATCAACAACTGCAAACCGCTGGTGGAAGTGAAATCCCGCCGCGTCGGCGGCGCCAACTATCAGGTGCCGGTCGAAGTGCGTCCGGTGCGCCGTATGGCTCTGTCGATGCGCTGGTTGCGTGAAGCTGCTAACAAACGCAGCGAAAAATCGATGCCGCTGCGTCTGGCTGGCGAGCTGATGGATGCCTCGGAAAACCGTGGTGGCGCGATGAAGAAGCGCGATGAGGTGCATCGCATGGCTGAAGCGAACAAGGCGTTCTCGCACTTCCGCTTCTGATGGATTGCCGCGCCGCATGCCGGCGCGGCCTGACTGTCGTTCAAGGCCGGGCTCACTTTGTAATAAAGCTGCCCGGTTTTTGTACATTTAAAGAAATTAGGACTGATTATGGCCCGCAAGACTCCCATCGAGCGCTACCGCAACATTGGTATTTCCGCTCACATTGACGCTGGCAAGACCACGACGACCGAACGCATTTTGTTTTACACCGGTGTGAACCACAAAATCGGTGAAGTGCATGATGGCGCCGCCACCATGGACTGGATGGAACAGGAACAGGAACGTGGCATCACCATTACTTCCGCAGCAACCACTTGCTTCTGGAAGGGCATGGCGAACAATTTCCAATCGCATCACATCAACATCATCGACACCCCGGGCCACGTTGACTTCACGATTGAAGTGGAACGTTCGATGCGCGTGCTGGACGGCGCTTGCATGGTGTATTGCGCAGTGGGTGGCGTGCAGCCGCAGTCTGAAACTGTGTGGCGTCAGGCTAACAAGTACAAAGTGCCGCGTCTGGCCTTCGTGAATAAGATGGACCGTACCGGCGCCAACTTCTTCAAAGTGTACGAGCAAATGCGCAGCCGCCTGAAAGCCAACCCGGTGCCGATCCAGGTGCCGATCGGCGCGGAAGAAAACTTCCTGGGCGTGATCGATCTGGTCAAGATGAAAGCCATCATTTGGGATGACGCTTCCCAAGGCATGAAGTTCGACTACCGCGATATCCCGGCTGAGCTGCAAGGTCTGGCTGATGAATGGCGCGAAAAAATGGTGGAAGCCGCTGCTGAAGCCAATGAAGAGCTGATGAACAAGTACCTGGAAGAAGGCGGCTTGTCGGAAGAAGAAATCAAGACCGCGCTGCGTCAACGCACCATCGGCGGCGAAATCGTGCCGATGCTGTGCGGCACCGCGTTCAAGAACAAGGGCGTGCAAGCGATGTTGGACGCTGTGATTGAATACCTGCCGTCGCCGATCGACATTCCGCCGGTGTCCGGCACGAATGAAGACGAAGAGCCGGCTTCGCGTGAAGCACGTGACGACGAGAAATTCTCGGCGCTGGCGTTCAAGATCATGACCGATCCGTTCGTTGGTCAATTGATCTTCTTCCGCGTGTATTCAGGCATGGTTTCCTCGGGCGACACCGTGTTCAACCCGGTGAAGAACAAGAAGGAGCGCCTGGGCCGTATTCTGCAGATGCATGCGAATCAGCGCGAAGAAATCAAGGAAGTGCGCGCTGGCGACATCGCAGCGGCGGTGGGTCTGAAAGACGCCACCACTGGCGACACCCTGTGCGACCCGGCTTCGATCATCACTCTGGAACGCATGGTGTTCCCGGAGCCTGTGATTTCTCAGGCGGTTGAGCCGAAGACCAAGGCTGACCAGGAGAAGATGGGTATTGCACTGAACCGTTTGGCGCAGGAAGATCCGTCTTTCCGCGTGCGCAGCGATGAAGAATCCGGCCAAACCATTATTTCCGGCATGGGCGAGCTGCATCTGGAAATTCTGGTGGATCGTATGCGCCGTGAATTCAACGTCGAAGCGACCGTCGGCAAGCCGCAGGTGGCTTATCGTGAAACCATCCGCAAGGCATGCGACGAAGTGGAAGGCAAGTTCGTCAAGCAGTCCGGCGGTAAAGGTCAATATGGTCACGTGGTGCTGAAGATCGAACCGCAAGAGCCGGGCAAGGGCTTTGAATTTGTGGACGCGATCAAGGGTGGCGTGGTGCCGCGCGAATTTATCCCGGCGGTGGAAAAAGGCGTGCGCGAAACCCTGACCTCGGGTGTGATGGCGGGTTATCCGGTGGTGGACGTGAAAGTCACCCTGTTCTTCGGTTCTTACCATGACGTGGACTCGAACGAAAACGCGTTCCGCATGGCCGGCTCGATGGCGTTCAAAGAAGGTTGCCGTCGCGCTTCGCCGGTGATTCTGGAGCCGATGATGGCGGTGGAAGTTGAAACCCCGGAAGACTACGCCGGTACGGTGATGGGCGATCTGTCGTCCCGTCGCGGTATGGTGCAGGGCATGGATGAAATCTCGGGCGGCGGCGGCAAGATCATCAAAGCCGAAGTGCCTTTGTCCGAAATGTTCGGTTACTCGACCTCGCTGCGTTCCGCAACCCAGGGTCGTGCAACCTACACCATGGAATTCAAGCACTACGCTGAAGCGCCGAAGAACGTGATCGACGCAATCGTCAGCGCACGCGCCAAGTAATGCATACGCCCCGGCCTGAGATCCAGGCCGGGGCATCATAAAATCTGATACAAACTGATTGAGGAAATCAAAATGGCAAAAGAGAAATTTGAGCGGAATAAACCGCACGTCAATGTCGGCACGATTGGCCACGTCGATCATGGTAAAACCACGCTGACCGCGGCAATCTCCGCTGTGCTGGCCAAGACCTATGGCGGCACTGCAACCGAGTTTGACAAGATTGACGCAGCGCCGGAAGAAAAAGCGCGCGGCATCACCATCAACACCGCTCACATCGAATACGAAACCGCTGGCCGTCACTACGCTCACGTTGACTGCCCGGGCCACGCCGACTACATCAAGAACATGATTACCGGCGCTGCGCAGATGGACGGCGCAATCCTGGTGGTGGCTGCTACTGACGGCCCGATGCCGCAAACCCGTGAGCACATCCTGCTGGCCCGTCAGGTGGGCGTGCCTTACATCATCGTGTTCCTGAACAAGTGCGATCTGGTTGATGATGAAGAGCTGCTGGAACTGGTCGAAATGGAAGTGCGCGAGTTGCTGTCCAAGTACGACTTCCCGGGCGACGATCTGCCGGTGATCCGTGGCGCGGCGCGTCCGGCTCTGGAAGGTGATGCCAAGTGGGAAGCCAAGATCATCGAACTGGGCAACGCTCTGGACTCCTACATTCCGCAACCGGAACGTGCTGTTGACGGCGCATTCCTGATGCCGGTTGAAGACGTGTTCTCGATCTCTGGCCGTGGCACCGTGGTGACCGGTCGTGTGGAGCGCGGCATCATCAAAGTCGGCGAAGAAATCGAAATCGTGGGTATCCGCGACACCGCCAAAACCACTTGCACCGGCGTGGAAATGTTCCGCAAGCTGCTGGATCAAGGTCAAGCTGGCGACAACGTTGGTCTGCTGCTGCGCGGCACCAAGCGTGAAGACGTGGAGCGTGGTCAAGTGCTGGCCAAGCCGGGTTCGATCACTCCGCACACCAAGTTCACCAGCGAAGTGTACGTGCTGTCGAAAGACGAAGGTGGTCGTCACACCCCGTTCTTCTCGAACTACCGTCCGCAGTTCTATTTCCGCACCACCGACGTGACTGGCGCCATCCAGTTGCCGGAAGGTAAAGAAATGGTGATGCCGGGTGACAACGTGGGTATCACTGTTACCCTGATCAACCCGATCGCGATGGAAGAGGGTCTGCGTTTCGCAATCCGTGAAGGCGGCCGTACCGTTGGCGCCGGCGTGGTTGCCAAGATCATCGAGTAATATCGTTGCTGCGCCTATGCGGGCGCAGAAACTGAAAAAGGCTGCTTGCGGGCAGCCTTTTTTCATTGTAGAATTGCGGGCTTATCTGAAAAAATGCTGCAGCGCCCGCTGCAGTTCGTTCTTTGAGGAAAATCATGTCTGCACCGAATCAAAAAATCCGCATTCGCCTGAAGGCTTTTGACTACAAACTGATCGACCAATCCGCTCTGGAAATCGTCGATACCGCCAAGCGCACCGGTGCTGTGGTTAAAGGCCCGGTTCCGCTGCCGACCCGCATTCAGCGCTATGACGTGCTGCGTTCCCCGCACGTTAACAAAACCTCCCGTGATCAATTTGAAATCCGTACGCATCAGCGTCTGATGGATATCGTCGATCCGACCGATAAAACGGTTGACGCGCTGATGAAGCTGGATCTGCCGGCTGGCGTGGACGTGGAAATCAAGCTGCAGTAATTCTCATGCCGGCGCCGGCTTTTGCCTGCGCCGTTTCGTTGTGCCGTTTTTCCGGATTTTGGAAGACATCCGGCAGGATGTCGCCCGGAAAATGATGGGCTGCATCTTGCGGTTCGTCTTTTTCTGCGATACAATTTCCGGCTTGTGTGCGCGCTAATCCTGGCGCGCATTGTATTCACAGTCAGCCCGCCCAATCGCAGGTGGGAATGGAGATAATATGAGCCTGGGCCTTCTTGGTCGCAAGGTTGGTATGATGCGTATCTTCACCGATGACGGGGACGCGATCCCAGTCACCGTGTTGGACGTATCGAACAACCGTGTTGCGCAAATCAAAACGCCTGAAGTGGATAAGTATTCCGCTGTGCAGGTTGCATTCGGTCAACGCCGTGCTTCCCGTGTTAACAAGGCTGCTGCCGGTCACTACGCAAAAGCGGGTGTCGAGGCAGGCAGTTTCCTCAAAGAATTCCGTGTCGATGCCGCCAAGGCTGCCGAACTGAAAGCTGGCGATGTGCTGCCGGTGAGCATGTTCGAAGCTGGTCAAAAGGTGGACGTGCAGGGCGTTTCTATTGGTAAAGGCTACGCCGGCACCATCAAACGTTACAACTTTTCTTCTGGCCGTGCTACCCATGGTAACTCCCGTTCGCACAATGTGCCGGGTTCCATCGGTATGGCGCAAGATCCGGGTCGTGTGTTCCCGGGCAAGCGCATGACTGGTCATATGGGTGATGTCACCACTACTACGCAAAATCTGGAAATCGCACGCGTTGACGCGGATCGCCAGTTGCTGTTGGTGAAAGGTGCTGTGCCTGGTGCGAAGAACGGTCACGTGATCGTCAAGCACGCTGTCAAAGCCAAAGCTAAGAAAGGGGCCTGATAGATGGAACTGAAGCTCCTGAATGAACAGGGTCAATCCGCAGCGAATGTGAGCGCGGCTGATACCGTGTTTGCACGCGAATACAATGAAGCGCTGATTCACCAGCTCGTGGTGGCTTATCAAGCCAATGCCCGCAGCGGCAACCGCAAGCAAAAAGATCGTGAAGAAGTCAGTCACACCACCAAGAAGCCCTGGCGTCAAAAGGGCACCGGCCGCGCTCGCGCCGGTATGTCGTCCTCGCCTTTGTGGCGTGGCGGTGGCCGTATCTTCCCGAACAGCCCGGAAGAAAATTTCTCGCACAAAGTCAACCGCAAGATGTATCGCGCAGGCATCTGCTCGATCTTCTCGCAACTGGTGCGCGAAGACCGTCTGTCCGTGATCGAAAACCTGAACCTGGAAGCGCCGAAGACCAAACTGCTGGCGCAGAAGCTGCAAGGCATGGGTTTGGATTCGGTGCTGATCATTGTTGACGGCTTCGACGAAAACCTGGCTCTGGCCTCGCGCAATCTGCCGAATGTGCTGGTGGTTGAGCCGCGTCACGCTGATCCTCTGTCCCTGGTGTTCTACAAGAAAGTGCTGGTGACCAAGGCTGCGTTGGCAAAGATTGAGGAGATGTTGGCATGAGCGCGACTGTAAAGCATAGCGAAGAGCGCTTGATGAAGGTGCTGCTGGCGCCGGTCATCTCGGAAAAAGCCACGATGGTAGCTGACAAGCACGAACAAGTGATGTTCCGTGTGTTGCCGGATGCAAGCAAGCCGGAAATCAAGGCTGCTGTTGAAATGTTGTTTAAAGTTGAGGTTCTGTCGGTGCAGACCGTCAACCGTGAAGGCAAGCAAAAGCGTTCTGGCCGTTTTGTCGGTCGCCGCAACCACGTGAAGCATGCTTACGTGTGCCTGAAGCCGGGTCAGGAAATCAACTTCTCTGAGGAGGCTGCATAATGGCGCTCGTTAAGATGAAACCGACTTCCCCTGGTCGTCGTGGCATGGTCAAGGTCGTTAATCCCGACCTGTACAAAGGCCGCCCGCTGGCTTCCCTGGTGGAAAAGAAAAGCAAGACCGCTGGTCGTAACAACAACGGTCACATCACCACCCGTCATATCGGTGGTGGTCACAAGCATCATTATCGCGTCGTCGATTTCAAACGCAACAAGGACGGTATTCCGGCCAAAGTTGAGCGTATTGAATACGATCCGAACCGTACCGCGCATATCGCACTGTTGTGCTATGCCGACGGCGAGCGTCGCTACATCATCGCCTCCAAAGGCATGGCTGTGGGCGATCAAGTGATGAGCGGCTCTGAAGCCCCGATCAAACCGGGTAACTGCCTGCCTATCCGCAATATTCCTGTTGGCTCCACCATGCACTGCGTGGAAATGCTGCCGGGTAAAGGCGCGCAAATGGCGCGTACTGCTGGCGCCGGTGTGGTGCTGATGGCGCGTGAAGGCACTTACGCTCAAGTGCGTCTGCGTTCCGGTGAAGTGCGTCGTGTGCATATCGAATGCCGCGCCACCATCGGTGAAGTGGGCAATGGTGAACACAATCTGCGTAAGATCGGTAAAGCCGGTGCTATGCGTTGGCGCGGTGTGCGTCCGACCGTTCGCGGCGTGGTCATGAACCCGATCGACCACCCGCATGGCGGTGGTGAAGGTCGTACCTCGGCTGGCCGTCATCCGGTGTCGCCGTGGGGTCAACAGACCAAGGGTAAGAAGACGCGCAGCAACAAGCGTACGACTTCGATGATCGTTTCGCGCCGCGGCAAGAAATAAGGGGTAACTCATGACTCGTTCATTGAAAAAAGGGCCGTTTTGTGACGCCCACCTGATCAAGAAAGTCGAGGCGGCGCAAGCTTCCAAAGACAAGAAGCCGATCAAGACTTGGTCGCGTCGTTCGACCATCATGCCTGATTTCATCGGCTTGACGATTGCTGTGCACAATGGCCGTCAACACGTGCCTGTGTACGTATCCGAAAACATGGTCGGCCACAAGCTCGGCGAATTCGCGTTGACCCGCACTTTCAAGGGCCACGCCGCTGACAAGAAAGCCAAGAAATAAGGTCTGATGATGGAAACTAAAGCTACTCTGCGCGGCGTGCGCCTGTCGGCCCAAAAAGGCCGTCTGGTTGCCGACCTGATCCGCGGCAAGAAAGTTGATAACGCTATCAACATCCTGACCTTCTGCCCGAAAAAGGGTGCTGGCATCATCAAGAAAGTGCTGGAATCGGCAATCGCCAATGCTGAGCACAACGATGGCGCTGACATCGACGAGCTGAAGGTAAAAACGATCTACGTCGAAAAGGGTGCGGTTCTCAAGCGCTTTACCGCACGCGCCAAAGGCCGTGGTGATCGTATCTCGAAACAAACCTGTCACATTTACGTGACTGTCGGAAACTAAGGGGTCGCGATGGGACAGAAGATTCATCCTACCGGGTTCCGCCTTGCAGTTACCCGTAACTGGGCTTCACGCTGGTACGCCAGCAACAACAACTTCGCTACGATGTTGAATGAAGACCTGAAGGCGCGCACCTATTTGAAGAAGAAGTTGAAGAACGCTTCCGTTGGCCGCATCGTGATCGAGCGTCCGGCTAAGAACGCGCGCTTCACCGTGTACAGCTCGCGTCCTGGCGTCGTGATTGGTAAGAAGGGTGAGGACATCGAAGTTCTGAAGTCCGAACTGACCAAGATCATGGGCGTGCCGGTGCATGTGAACATCGAAGAAATCCGCAAGCCGGAACTCGATGCGCAACTGATCGCCGATTCCATCTCGCAACAGCTGGAAAAGCGCATCATGTTCCGCCGCGCCATGAAACGTGCGATGCAGAACGCAATGCGTCTGGGCGCACAGGGCATCAAGATCATGTCCGCAGGCCGTCTGAATGGTATCGAAATCGCTCGCAGCGAATGGTACCGCGAAGGCCGTGTGCCGCTGCACACGCTGCGCGCTGACATCGACTATGGCACCAGCGAAGCGCTGACCACCTACGGCATCATCGGTGTCAAAGTGTGGGTGTATAAGGGCGACCGTCTGGCCAATGGCGAAGCGCCGGTAATCGAAGTGGCTGCTGAAGACGACAAGAAGCGTCGTGGTCCGCGCCGTGAAGATGGCAAAGCTCCGGGTGGCCGTAATCGTCCGAAGCGCGCTGACGGCGCCAATGCTGGCCCTGCTCAGCCTGGCCAAAAGCGCGGGCGTGGTCGTGATGGCGCAGACAAGGCAGGAGAATAATCATGCTGCAACCAAAACGCAGAAAGTATCGCAAAGAGCATAAAGGCCGCAATACCGGCATTTCGCACGAGCGCGGCACCGCCGTTTCGTTCGGCGAATACGGTTTGAAGGCGACTGAACGTGGCCGTATCACCGCACGTCAGATCGAAGCTGCACGTCGCGCCATGACCCGTCATATTAAGCGTGGCGGCCGTATCTGGATCCGTATCTTCCCGGACAAGCCAATTTCGCAAAAGCCGGCTGAAGTGCGTATGGGTAACGGTAAAGGTAATCCTGAGTACTACGTCGCTGAGATCCATCCGGGCAAAGTGCTGTACGAAATGGATGGTGTGAACGTTGATCTGGCGCGTGAGGCGTTCCGTCTGGCGGCCGCCAAGTTGCCGCTCAGCACCACCTTTGTTCTGCGCCAAGTCGGCCAATAATAGGAGTTGGATATGAAAGCAAGTGAACTCCGCGGCAAGGATCAGGAAGCGCTGGGCAAGGAACTGAAGGAGCTGTTGAAGGCGCAATTCGGTCTGCGTATGCAGAAGGCGACCCAGCAGTTATCCAATACCGCGCAACTGAAGAAGGTGCGTCGCGACATCGCACGCGTCAAGACCGTCATCAATGAGAAGGGCGCCAAATGAACGATCAAGTGAAAACCTCTCTGAAGCGCACGCTGATCGGCAAGGTGGTGTCTGACAAGATGAATAAGACTGTCACCGTGTTGATTGAGCGTCACGTGAAGCATCCGCTGTATGGCAAGATCATCACGCGCTCCAAAAAATATCACGCACACGATGAGACCAACCAGGTCAAAGAAGGTGATGTGGTAGAAATTCAGGAAGGCCGTCCGGTTTCCAAGACCAAGGCCTGGACTGTGACCCGGGTTGTACAAGCCGCTCAAACGGTTTAAAAAAACCTCTTGCAAGCCCAGCATATGCATGGCATAATGCTGGGCTTCGTTCATCTGAAAGTTTGTTTGAGCAAGATTGCCGAAATCAAGCTCTGCAAACTAAGTGGAAATGACGGAATCAGCGTTGTGCGTTGCAGTTCGGCGCGCAACTCTGCAGATGTTGTTTCTGTTTGGTAAGAAGTTTTGGAAGTCATCCACCCAATCAGCGCAGTCCATGCCAATGGGCGGCTCTGGCGGGACCAAGACTGACCGCAACAGGCCCGCGAAAGCGGATTTTTGGCGGCTTAAGTTGGGAAAGAAAATACTATGATTCAAACTGAAAGCCGGCTCGAAGTAGCCGACAACACCGGTGCGAAAGAAGTAATGTGCATCAAGGTGTTAGGTGGTTCCAAGCGCCGTTATGCTGGCATTGGCGACGTGATCAAGGTCACTGTGAAAGTGGCTGCGCCGCGTGGTCGTGTCAAAAAGGGCGAGATTTACAACGCAGTCGTGGTGCGTACCGCTAAAGGTGTGCGCCGCCAGGACGGCTCCCTGGTGAAATTCGACGGCAATGCCGCCGTTTTGTTGAACAACAAGCTGGAGCCAATTGGCACCCGTATTTTCGGGCCGGTAACGCGCGAACTGCGCGGCGAACGGTTCATGAAAATCGTGTCACTCGCGCCTGAAGTTCTGTGAGGAATCCCTATGAATAAAATTCGTAAAAATGACGAAGTCATCGTCCTGACAGGCAAGGACAAGGGTAAGCGTGGTGTGGTGCAGCAACGTATCGATGCTGACTACATCATCGTTGAAGGCGTGAATGTGGCCAAGAAAGCCGTCAAGCCGAACCCGATGACTGGCGTAACCGGTGGCATCATCGAAAAATTGATGCCGATTCATCAGTCCAATGTCGCGCTGTTCAATGCGGCTACTGGCAAGGCAGATCGCGTTGGATTCAAGGATGTGGACGGCAAGAAGGTCCGCGTGTACAAGTCCACTGGCGAAGTCGTTAAGGTTTGAACATCATGGCCCGTCTCCAGCAATTCTATAAAGAGAAAGTCGTCGCCGACCTGACCACCAAGTTTGGTTACAAGTCGTCGATGGAAGTGCCGCGTCTGCTGAAGATCACCCTGAACATGGGTTTGTCTGAAGCTGTGGCTGACAAGAAAATCATCGAACACGCAGTGGGCGATTTGACCAAGATCGCAGGCCAAAAGCCGGTGGTGACCAAGGCCCGTAAGGCTATTGCAGGCTTCAAGATCCGTGAAAACTATCCGATCGGCTGCATGGTGACCTTGCGTGGCGCCCGTATGTATGAATTCCTCGATCGTCTGATCACTGTGGCTCTGCCGCGCGTGCGTGACTTCCGCGGCGTGTCCGGTCGTGCTTTCGATGGCCGTGGCAACTACAACATCGGCATCAAAGAGCAGATCATCTTCCCGGAAATCGATTATGACAAGATCGACGCACTGCGCGGGATGAATATCAGCATCACGACCACCGCAAAGACCGACGACGAAGCGAAAGCTCTGCTCGCCGCATTTAAATTCCCGTTCAGGAACTGAGATCGTCATGGCAAAACTGGCACTGATTAATCGTGAACAAAAGCGCGCAGACCTGGTGAAGAAGTATGCCGGCAAGCGGGCAGCTTTGAAGGCCATCATCGATGACCAATCAAAGACGGAAGAAGAGCGTTACGAAGCGCGCCTGAAGCTGCAAACCCTGCCGCGCAACGCTAACCCGACCCGCCAGCGCAATCGTTGCGCCGTCACCGGTCGTCCGCGTGGGACTTTCCGCAAGTTCGGTCTGGCCCGCAATAAACTCCGTGAATTCGCCATGCGTGGTGAAATTCCCGGTCTGACCAAAGCAAGCTGGTAATAGGAGAATATGCAATGAGTATGAGCGATCCTATCGCCGATATGCTGACCCGTATCCGTAATGCACAAAGCGTGAAGAAGGCTTCGGTTTCCATGCCGTCGTCCAAACTGAAGGTTGCAATTGCCAAAGTCCTGAAGGACGAGGGTTACATCGAAGATTTCGCCGTGGCTGTTGATGGCGGTAAATCCGAGTTGAAAATCGGTTTGAAATACTATGTTGGCCGTGCTGTCATCGAACGCCTTGAGCGCGTGTCCCGTCCGGGGCTGCGTATCTACAAGGGCAAAGATGAGATCCCGACCGTTTTGAATGGCTTGGGCGTGGCTATCGTTTCCACTCCGAAGGGCGTGATGACTGACCGCAAGGCGCGCGCTACCGGGGTTGGTGGCGAAGTGATTTGCTACGTCGCTTGATGAGGAGTGCAAGATGTCTCGTGTAGCTAAAATGCCGATTGCACTGCCAGCGGGCGCCGAAGTGGCCATCACTGACCAGGCAATCACTGTGAAGGGCCCTCTGGGCTCTCTGACTCAGACCTTGAACGGTCTGGTCAAGGTGCAAAACACCAATGGCACGTTGACTTTCGACGTCGCCAATGACAGCCGTGAAGCAAACGCCATGTCCGGCACCATCCGTGCGCTGGTGAACAACATGGTGATTGGCGTCACCAAAGGCTTCGAGCGCAAGCTGACGCTGGTAGGCGTGGGTTATCGTGCCCAAGCTCAAGGCGACAAGCTGAACCTGTCCCTGGGCTTCTCGCATCCGATCGCGTATGCGCTGCCGGCAGGTATCAAGGCTGAAACCCCGACGCAGACCGAAATCCTGATCAAGGGTATCGACAAGCAGCGCGTGGGCCAAGTTGCTGCTGAAGTTCGTGCTTACCGCAGTCCTGAGCCGTATAAGGGCAAGGGCGTCCGCTATGTGGATGAAGTGGTCAAGCTGAAAGAAACGAAGAAGAAGTAATTAAGGGCTGACCATGGATAAGAAAGAATCACGCCTGCGTCGCGGACGTCAAACCCGTCTGAAAATCGCAGAATTAAAGGTGAATCGCCTGTCGGTGCATCGTACCAATCTGCATATCTATGCAAACCTGATCGCTCCTGACGCCCGCGTGCTGGTGTCGGCTTCCACACTGGAAGCTGAAGTGCGCGCAGAGCTGGCCGGCAAGTCCGGCGCAGGCGGCAACGTAGCTGCAGCCGCACTGGTTGGCAAGCGCGTCGCTGAAAAAGCGCTGAAGGCAGGGATTACCGAGGTCGCATTTGACCGTTCCGGTTTCCGTTATCACGGTCGTGTCAAAGCATTGGCAGATGCTGCGCGCGAAGCCGGTCTGAAGTTCTAAGGAAGAGATCATCATGGCAAAAATGCAGGCAAAAATGCAAGGCGACAAGCCCGATGATGGCATGCGCGAAAAGATGATCGCGATCAACCGCGTGACCAAAGTGGTCAAGGGTGGTCGTATCATGGGTTTCGCTGCTTTGACCGTGGTAGGCGATGGCGATGGCCGTATCGGCATGGGCAAAGGCAAGTCGAAAGAAGTGCCGGTGGCTGTGCAAAAGGCGATGGAAGAAGCCCGCCGCAATCTGAAAAAGGTGCCGCTCAAAAACGGTACGCTGCAACACTCTGTGACCGGTCACCATGGCGCTTCGCGCGTGATGATCAGCCCGGCAAAGGCTGGTACCGGCGTGATCGCGGGCGGTGCAATGCGCGCGATCTTTGAAGTGATGGGCGTGACTGACGTGGTGGCGAAGTCTATCGGTTCCTCCAATCCGTACAACATGGTGCGCGCAACCCTGAATGGTTTGCTGCAAATGAGTACGCCGGCTGAAATCGCTGCCAAGCGCGGCAAATCGGTCGAAGAAATTCTGGGCTGAGGCGAACATCATGGCAAATACTATCAAGGTTAAATTGGTCAAGGGTCTGATCGGCACGCAGCAATCGCATCGCGCTACCGTTCGTGGTCTGGGTTTGCGTCGTCTGAATTCGGTTTCCGAGCTGGAAGACACTCCCGCAGTGCGCGGCATGATCAATAAAGTGTCCTATCTGGTCAAGGTTGTTGCTTAAGCCTTGCGAACGGAGATAAAGATGGAATTGAATACTATCAAACCCGCCGACGGCGCCAAGCACGCTAAGCGTCGCGTTGGTCGTGGCATCGGCTCCGGTCTGGGCAAGACCGCTGGCCGTGGTCACAAAGGTCAAAAATCGCGTTCCGGCGGCTTCCACAAAGTCGGCTTTGAAGGCGGTCAAATGCCTTTGCAACGCCGTCTGCCGAAGCGTGGCTTCAAATCGCTGGCTGCGGATTTCAAAGCCGAAGTGCGTCTGGGCGACCTGAACGCGCTGCCGGTTGAGGAAATCGATCTGTTGGCGCTGAAGCAAGCTGGCCTGGTTGGCGTGCTGGCGCGCAACGTGCGTGTGATCAACACCGGCGAATTGAGCAAGAAAGTTGTGCTCAAAGGTCTGGCGGCGACCGCAGGCGCGAAAGCAGCCATCGAAGCCCTCGGCGGCTCGGTCGCCTGATTTAGCGCGATCTGAACGGAGCGCAAATTGGCGACCAACCCGCAGCTTGCAAAAAGCGCAGCCAGCGGATTCCCCTGGGGCCGTTTATGGTTCCTGCTGGGAGCGCTGGTGGTGTACCGGATCGGGACTCACATCCCGGTTCCGGGCATCAACACCGACGTGATGGCAAGTCTTCTGCAACAGAATCAAGGCGGGTTTTTGGGCATGTTCAACATGTTCTCGGGTGGCGCGCTGTCGCGCGCCTCCGTGTTCACGCTGGGCATCATGCCTTATATCTCGGCCTCGATCATCATGCAATTGATGTCCATCGTGTCGCCGCAGCTCGAAGCCTTGAAAAAGGAAGGCGAAACTGGACGTCGCAAGATCACCCAGTACACCCGTTACGGCACCTTGTTGCTGGCCCTGATTCAGGGTATGGGTGCAGCTTTCTCGCTTGAGGCGCAAACCGGTCTGGTGCTTGATCCCGGTATGGGATTCCGCCTGACCACCATGATTTCCCTGGTGACAGGCACGATGTTCCTGATGTGGCTCGGTGAGCAAATCACAGAACGCGGTCTGGGCAATGGCATCTCGATTCTGATTTTCGCAGGTATTGCAGCCGGCATGCCGGGCGCAATTGCGCAACTCGGTTCTTCGGCAGCCAACAATGCCATGGACAAAGGCGTGGTGCTGTTGATCGCAGTGATCGCAGTGCTGGTGACTTTCCTGGTTGTGGTGGTGGAGCGTGGTCAGCGCAAGATCCTGGTGAACTATGCCAAGCGTCAAGTCGGCAACAAGGTTTATCAGGGGCAAAGCAGTCATGTGCCGTTGAAGTTGAATATGGCCGGTGTGATTCCGCCGATTTTTGCTTCAACCATTTTGCTGTTCCCTGCCACGATTTCGAGCTGGATGACCAGCCAGAATGCCGAATCCAGCGCCGCAGTCCGTTTCTTCAAGGACTTTGCAGCGTCAATCGGCCCGGGTGAACCGATTCATGCCTTGTTGTATGCTGCAGCAATCATTTTCTTCTGTTTCTTCTATACCGCACTGGTATTTAACAGCAAGGAAGTGGCTGACAATCTGAAGAAGAGCGGCGCCTTGGTGCCAGGGATCCGTCCCGGCGAGCAGACTGCGCGTTATATCGACAAGATTTTGATGCGTTTGACGTTGGCTGGTTCGATCTACATTACGCTGGTCTGTTTGTTGCCGGAGTTTCTGGTGGCCAAGTGGAATGTATCGTTTCAGTTAGGTGGGACTTCGCTGCTGATTGTGGTGGTGGTGACAATGGACTTTATGGCCCAGGTCAACAACTATGTCATGTCACAGCAATATGAGTCCTTGCTTCGTAAGGCTAATTTCAAGGGCGGCATTCCAACGCGTTAAGCATTGGAAGCCCAAGCGGATCGAATGGCAAAAGACGACGTTATTCAAATGCAGGGGGAGATTCTGGAGAATCTCCCGAATGCAACATTCCGGGTTAAGTTGGAAAACGGACATGTTGTGCTCGGCCATATCTCCGGCAAGATGCGGATGAACTATATCCGCATCCTGCCTGGCGACAAGGTTACGGTGGAACTGACACCATACGACCTCTCAAGGGCGCGTATTGTGTTCCGTAGCAAGTAAATTTCTGAAACAGTAGTATAGAAAGAGGGCAGCGATGAAAGTTCTCGCATCAGTAAAGCGGATTTGCCGCAACTGCAAAATCATCAAGCGCAAAGGCGTGGTGCGTGTTATTTGCACCGAGCCGCGTCATAAGCAGCGCCAAGGTTGATATTTACCAATTGAGGAATAACGCATGGCACGTATTGCAGGGGTCAATATCCCCAATCATCAGCACACCGTCATTGGCTTGACCGCTATTTACGGTATTGGCCGTCCGCGCGCGGAAGACATCTGCGCCGCGACTGGTGTTCCGACCACCAAGAAGATCAAAGATCTGACCGACAGCGATCTGGAAAAGCTGCGTGATGAAATCGCCAAGTTCACCGTGGAAGGCGATCTGCGCCGTGAACTGTCGATGAGCATCAAGCGCTTGATGGATCTGGGCTGCTATCGCGGCTTGCGTCATCGCAAAGGTTTGCCAGTGCGCGGTCAACGCACCCGCACCAACGCACGCACCCGTAAAGGTCCGCGCAAGGCTGCTCAAGCGCTGAAGAAATAATCCATCCGGTTTGATTTCAAGGAATTTTTGATATGGCAAAAGCCCAAAGCAGCGCAGCAGCAGCACGTGTGCGCAAAAAAGTGAAAAAGAATGTGGCCGAAGGCATCGCGCACGTCCACGCTTCTTTCAATAACACCATCGTGACCATCACCGACCGTCAAGGCAATGCCTTGTCGTGGGCCACCTCCGGCGGCGCTGGTTTTAAAGGTTCGCGTAAATCCACTCCGTTTGCAGCCCAGGTGGCCGCAGAAGCAGCCGGCAAGGTTGCCCAGGAATGTGGCGTGAAGAACCTGGAAGTGCGTATCAAGGGCCCGGGTCCTGGTCGTGAGTCCGCTGTTCGCGCGCTGAACAGCCTGGGCATCAAGATCACCCAGATCCAGGACGTGACGCCGGTTCCGCACAACGGTTGCCGCCCGCCCAAGCGTCGTCGCATCTGATCGCACATTGCGATTGCTGCCCCGGGCACGGGGAGCTGTAAGACCACTGTCTGGCGTTCAGCGCACAGACTAGCGCCCGCAGCCGGGGCGTCATTCAATATTTAGAGGATTACTACTGTGGCACGTTATATCGGACCAAAAGCAAAACTTTCCCGCCGCGAAGGCACAGACCTGTTTCTGAAAAGTTCGCGTCGTTCCCTCGAATCCAAGTGCAAACTGGACATCAAGCCGGGTCAGCACGGTGTGAAATCGGGCGCGCGCACTTCGGATTACGGTAATCAATTACGTGAAAAGCAAAAAGTAAAGCGCATCTACGGCATTCTGGAGCGTCAATTCCGTCGCTACTTTGCCGAAGCTGAACGCCGCAAAGGCAACACCGGTGAAACCCTGTTGAAATTGCTGGAATCGCGTCTGGACAACGTGGCCTATCGTATGGGCTTCGGTTCCACCCGCGCTGAAAGCCGTCAGCTGGTCAGCCACAAAGCCTTCACCGTGAATGGCCAGGTAGTGAATATCGCCTCCTACCAAGTCAAGCCGGGCGACGTGATCGCAGTGCGCGAAAAAGCAAAGAAACAAGCCCGTATTCTGGAAGCGCTGTCTTTGGCTGAACAGTCCGGCATGCCGAGCTGGGTCAGCGTTGACGCGAAGAAGATGGAAGGCACCTTCAAGTCCATGCCGGACCGCAGCGAAATCGCCCACGACGTGAACGAATCGCTGATCGTTGAATTGTATTCGCGTTAATCAAGCCAAGCCGGTGCGAGCCGGCTTTGCTGGAATCCTGCCCGATTCCAAATTGTTGTACAATCCGATGCCCGCATTGCACCCAATGCGGGCATTTCCCATTGGGGACGTTCTCAAGATATGCTTGGGGACTCTCCTTAATGCCATCAGCCTTATCGGTGTAACGAGCCGAGGGTATTGAAAAGGACATTATTTCCATGCAAAACAGTCTGCTGAAACCCCGCATTATCGACGTTGAAACCTTAGGCCCCGGCCACGCCAAAGTGGTGATGGAGCCGTTTGAACGCGGCTATGGCCACACCCTGGGCAATGCCCTGCGCCGTGTGCTGCTGTCCTCCATGATCGGTTTTGCGCCGACCGAAGTGACAATCGCCGGCGTGGTGCATGAATATTCCACTCTGGACGGCGTGCAGGAAGACGTGGTTGACCTGCTGCTGAACCTGAAGGGCGTGGTGTTCAAGGTGCACAATCGCGAGTCCGTCACCCTGACCCTGAAGAAAGAAGGCGAAGGCGCGGTGCTGGCTTCCGACATCGATCTGCCGCACGACGTGGAACTGATCAATCCGGAACACGTGATTGCCCACCTGACCACCGGCGGCAAGCTGGACATGACCATCAAGGTCGAAAAAGGTCGCGGCTATGTGCCGGGCAATGTGCGCCGTCTGTCTGAAGACGCCAACAAAACCATTGGCCGCATTATCCTGGATGCATCCTACTCGCCGGTGCGCCGCGTATCCTACGCTGTCGAATCCGCCCGTGTGGAACAGCGCACCGATCTGGACAAGCTGATCATCGACATTGAAACCAATGGCGTGATTTCGCCGGAAGAAGCAATTCGCCAATCCGCGCGCGTGCTGGTCGATCAGCTGACCGTGTTTGCAGCGCTGGAAGGCACGGAAACCACCACCGAAGCGCCGTCCCGCGCGCCGATGGTTGATCCTATCCTGCTGCGTCCGGTGGACGATCTGGAACTCACCGTGCGTTCGGCCAACTGCCTCAAAGCCGAAAATATTTACTACATCGGCGATTTGATCCAGCGCACCGAAAACGAACTGCTGAAGACCCCGAATCTGGGCCGCAAGTCCTTGAACGAAATCAAGGAAGTGTTGGCTTCGCGCGGTCTGACGCTGGGCATGAAGCTGGAAAACTGGCCGCCCGCAGGTCTGGAAAAATAATTCAGGCTGCGTTATAATCATGGGCTTTGCTGTGTGGCAAAGCCCTTTTTTCTGTGCTGCCGCACATTTGTCAACCCGCTCACCGGCCCGCAATGCTCTGTCATTGATAGAAGAGCTGGATGAAAACTCAAATCGAAAGGAAGTATCATGCGTCACCGTCATGGCCTGCGTAAATTAAACCGCACCTCCGCTCATCGTCTCGCGATGCTGCGCAATATGACCGTTTCCCTGCTGCGTCACGAAGCAATCAAAACCACTCTGCCGAAGGCAAAAGAACTGCGCCGCGTGATCGAGCCGATCCTGACCCTGGGCAAGACCGACACCCTGGCCAACAAGCGTCTGGCCTTCAACCGTCTGCGCGACCGCGAAATGGTGGTTAAGCTGTTCGGCGTGCTGGGCCCGCGTTACGCTAACCGCAATGGCGGCTATATCCGTATTTTGAAGATGGGTTTCCGCGTTGGCGACAATGCGCCGATGGCCTATGTTGAGCTGGTGGATCGTCCGGAAATCGCTGATGGCGAAACCGTGATCGCCGCTGAATAAGCTGCCCCATCGAAGAAAAAGCCAGGTTCGCCTGGCTTTTTTTCTATCTGGAACCAGTCATGGTTCCGCTTGTCTGATGCCGACTGAACCTTTCTGCGAGCCCAGCATGTCCTCACTCCGCCGCTTTCCAGTTTTCTTCGCCTGTCTGCTGATGTTGTGGCTGTCCTGCATCAACAGCGTGCGCGCCGAAGAATCATTTCTCGAACCGCAGCGGGCCTTCCGCTTTTCCGCCGCCGTGCAAGACGGCAAGCACATACTCGTCACCTACCAGATTGCGCCTGGCTATTACCTGTACCGCGAGCGCCTGAAATTTGTGGCCAGCGGCGCCAAGCTGGGCGAAGCGCAAATTCCGGCAGGCAAAGTCAAATTTGATGAAACCTTTCAAAAAGAAGTCGAAGTTTATTACGACCGTTTGCAAGTCAAAATTCCGGTGGAAGGCAATGGCCCCTTCACCTTGACCGCCACCAGCCAGGGGTGCGCCGAAGCCGGTCTGTGCTATTCGCCGATGGATTCAGTCGCCAATCTGCATATCAAAGCGGAAGCCAAGAGCGATGCCAAAAGCGCGCCGGCTGACAGTAAAAGCAGCGCCCCGGAAAGCGCCAAATCAGCCAGCGCCAGCGCAGTCGCACAGGCCAGCACAGTTGCACAAGCCAGCGCCGCTGCTCTGAGCAGCGCCAGTGCGCCGGCTGAACAAGCGCCAGCAGTGCCCGCCTCATCAGCCGTCGCCGCCAGTGCTGCAGCTTCAAGCGCAGCTTCTGCAGTCCCTGCCGCAGCGCCCAAAGCCGCTGCCGTCAACCAAAATCAGGAAGAAAGCAACCGCATCCGTGATGCTTTAAAAAGCGGCCAATTGTGGCTGATCATGCCCTTGTTCTGGGTCTTGGGCCTGATGCTGGCGCTCACCCCCTGTGTCTTGCCGATGGTGCCGATTCTTTCCTTCATCATCGTTGGCGAAGGCGCGCATGTGACACGTTTGCGCGGTTTTGTTTTGGCCTTGACCTACGTCATGGGCATGTCCCTGATCTACACCCTGGTCGGGGTCGCTTCCGGCATGGCTGGCGATAATCTCAGCCTGATGTTGCAAAACCCCTGGGTGCTGGGCGGCTTTGCGCTGATGCTGGCGGCCTTGTCGCTGGCCATGTTTGACGTCTATCAATTGCAGATGCCGTCATTTATCCAGGAAAAATTGATTAACGCCTCGGAACAGCAAAAACGCGGCAAATTATTCGGCGTCTTCATCATGGGCGCCTTGTCCGCTCTGGTGGTCGGCCCCTGTGTCACCGCGCCGCTGGTCGGGGTCTTGTTGTACATCAGCCAGACAGGCAACGCCGGTCTCGGGGGCGCTGCGTTGTTCGCCCTGGCCTTGGGCATGGGCACACCCTTGATGTTGTTTGGCGCCTCCGCCGGCGTGTTGCTGCCGAAAGCCGGCAAATGGATGAATGACATCAAACACTTCTTCGGCGTGATGTTGCTCGGCGTCGCATTGTGGTTGGCCGGCCCGGTGATGCCAGCCGCTTTGGAAATGCTGTTATGGGGTCTGTTATGTGCAGTGTATGGCGGCTATTTGCTGATCAAGAGCCAAAACATTGGCCGCGTGGTCGCCCTGGCGCCGCTTGGCTTTGCCGCGCTGCTGAGCTATTCCTACGCCACTGGCGGGCGCAGCACCTTTGAACCGCTGCGCCATTTATCAGCCGAAAAGAGCGATGCGCCGCATTTCAAGCGCATTAAAACCGAAGCGGATCTGGAGCGCGAACTGAAAGACGCGCGCGGCAAAGTGGTGATGCTGGATTTCTATGCAGACTGGTGTGTCGCCTGTATTGAAATGGAAAAATTCACCTTCCCGCACCCAGATGTGAAGCGGCGCATGTCGCAAATGGTCTTGCTGCAAGTCGATGTCACAGCCAACGATGCGCATGACAAAGCGATGTTGAAGCGCTTCAAACTGTTCGGCCCGCCCGGCATTATTTTCTTCGACAAACTCGGGCGTGAAGTTGATAGCGCGCGCGTGATCGGCTATCAAAAAGCGGAGCGCTTTACCACGTCTTTAGATGCAGTATTGTGATTTTGCGGGTATCTAATACGCAAAATCGATTTTCGATCTGGCTATTCTCCACTGCGCGCCGCCATACGCGCGCAGTGGATGGCGGCTTAAGCAAGAAGCGCATCATGCGGATTGACTGCATTCCTGGGCAAAACGCACTGGGCTGAGGCGTTCAACCCGGGTTTTGGCATTTCATCTGCCCTGGCTGACGCGCCGGCGCATTTTTCAGGCCGGGGCTGTTGTTTAGCGGATATGACTGGCGCCATGCCGTGTGAAGATCTATATGTGATTTCACACAATTCGATACAAAATCATGTGCTGTAAAGCGTGAATGATGTACTTTGGCTGCAATAATAGCAAAGCGGCCGCGCTTGCAATGCGTCCCGCCTGTGTTCTCTGACAGGGAAGCGCGCAAAACACTGGTCATTGCCGCGCTTTTGCTGTGTAATAGCAATCAAGGCCGGGCGCGCCTGAAAAGCGCAAACGGGATGATCAGCGGGAATGCTTCGCTTCCCATATCTTGAAAATGACAGAATATGATTCAACACGAGATAGAAATCATCAATAAGCTTGGCCTGCATGCAAGAGCGTCTGCAAAATTGACGCAACTGGCCGCCAAGTACACCAGCTGCGAAGTGTTTATTTCGCGCAATGCGCGCCGCGTCAACGCCAAATCCATCATGGGCGTGATGATGCTGGCCGCCGGCAAAGGGGCTAAAGTTTTGCTGGAAGTCAATGGCCCGCAGGAAGAAGAGTGCCTGAATGCATTGGTCGCACTGATCAATGATAAATTCGGCGAAGGCGAGTAAGCGTTATGGGCGCTGCCTTCACGCTGCACGGGATACCGGTGTCGCGCGGCATTGCGATAGGCCGCGCGCACCTGTTCGCCCCGGCAGCGCTGGATGTGCGCCATTATCTGGTTGAGACGGAAGAAGTCGAGCGCGAAGTCAAACGCCTGCAAGACGCCATCGAGGCGGTGCACAAGGAATTGCAAACCTTGTGGATGGATTTGCCCAAGGATGCGCCGACCGAGCTGGGCGCCTTCATTGACGTGCATGCCTTGATTCTGTCCGACCCCATGATTTCCGAAGCGCCACTGGATATCATCCGCAGCCGGCATTACAACGCCGAATGGGCGCTGGTGACACAGATCGACGAGTTATCGGCCCAGTTTGACGATATCGAAGATGAATACCTGCGTGAGCGCAAAGCCGACATCCAGCAAGTCGCCGAGCGTGTCTTAAAGGTGCTGACCGGCACCGCACAGCAACAACCCGTCACCAGCCTGGCGCAAAGCAACAGCGCGCAAATGATCGTGGTGGCGCACGATATTTCTCCGGCGGATATGCTGCAATTCCGCGACCGCGCCTTCGTCGGCTTCGTTACCGCCATCGGCGGGCAAAACTCGCATACCGCGATTGTCGCGCGCAGCCTGGATATTCCGGCGGCGGTCGGCATGTCTTTTGGCGCCACCCTGATTCAGCAAGACGACTGGCTGGTGATCGATGGCGACGCCGGGGTGGTGGTGGTCAACCCCGACGCCCTGGTGCTGGGACAGTACCGCGAGCAACAGGCGGACATGCAGCGCCTGAAGAAAAAGCTCTCCAAACTCAAAAAAACCCAGGCCATGACGCGCGATGGCGTGCAAATCGATGTGTTGGCGAATATCGAATTGCCGGAAGATTGCGCCGCCGCGATGGACGCCGGGGCTAACGGGGTCGGCCTGTTCCGCTCAGAATTTTTATTCATGGGACGCACCGGCTACGGCCAGAAGCTGCCCACCGAAGAAGAGCAATTCGAGCAATACCGCAAAGCCGTGCTGGCCATGAAAGGCCGCCCGGTGACGATTCGCACGATTGACGTGGGGGCCGACAAGCCGCTGGACGACACTGAACATTTCGCGCGCAATCCGGCGCTGGGAAGGCGCGCCATCCGCCTCTGCCTGGCCGATCCGCTCTTATTCCTGACCCAGTTGCGCGCAATTTTGCGCGTCTCGGCCTTTGGCCCGGTCAAGATGTTGATTCCGATGCTGGCGCACGCCTTTGAAATTGATCAAACCCTGGGCTTGATCGAACAGGCCAAGCAGCAGTTGCGCGATGCGCGCCAGAAATTTGATGAAAACATCGAAGTCGGCGCCATGATCGAGATCCCGGCCGCCGCCCTGGCCCTGCCGCTGTTCTTGAAACGCCTGGATTTTCTCTCCATCGGCACCAATGACCTGATCCAATACACCCTGGCGATTGACCGCGTGGATCATGAGGTGGCGCATTTATACAACCCGCTGCACCCGGCGGTGTTGCAAATGATCGCGCAGACCATCAAAGCCGGCGCGCGCGCCGGCAAGCCGGTCTCGGTATGCGGCGAAATGGCGGGCGATTTGAAACACATCCGCCTTTTGCTCGGCATGGGCTTGCGCCAGTTTTCCATGCACCCGGCGCAGATTTTGGCGGTCAAACACGAAATCCTGAACAGCGATCTGAGCGTCTTGCAAGCCAAGACGCGCAAGATTCTGACCGCCATGGAACCGGCCAAAATCGCGCAAAGCGTGCGCGAATTGCGCAATCTGTAAGCTTGCATTGTCGTAAAGCGGCACAAGTTGCGAAAAAAACTGCTTTTATCCCGCATTAAATTGGATTGCCCGCGCTGCCGCCCTGTTAGGATATAGCGAATAGCATTGGGCTTTGGCGCGCACATGGCGCGCCAGCGGAAAAGGGATGCGGGAATGATAGACGTACTGATCTTGCGCCGGGCAGCGGATATCCCTGCGGCTCTGGCAATCTTGCCCGGTTTGGCCCCGGGCTGGCGCGCTTTATGTTTTGATCCGCTGGTGGTGGATCACGCCTTTTTCGCCGGCATCCACAATATTGAATTCTTTTCCTGGCCCGACTGTCCCAGCCTTGAGCTGCTCGATGGCAACAGCCACGGCCTGGCGCGCGCCTTTGAAGCCAAATTGGCCAAGCTGTGTGAACCCTATTTCCCGGATTGCGATTTACGCGGCTGGCAGCATCTCAATCTCTACTATTTATTGATCAGCCTGCAATGGTATGACGGCCTGTGGCAACGCGTATTGTCGATGTTGCAAGGCTGTCGCGTGCATCTGTTTGTCTGCGATGCGCCGCTGCACTATTACTTCAACGCCGGTTTGCCGGTGTTGCAATTGGAGCAGCGCCTGCAAGACTTGCCCGACACCGTCACCGAATTGCATGCCTACCAGGATGACAAACTTGATCTGCGCCAGCTTGTGCCGAATTTTCCGGGCCGCCTGGAGCAAAGCACCCGTCCCTTTGTTCTGAGTCACTTGCCAACCTGCATGTATGATCTGCTGTATATCAACCAGCAATTGCAAGCCAGCGGACTGGCGGTGGTGAATGTCAAAGCGCGTCACTTTGATATGCCGGTATGGGCAAATCAGCATGTGGAGCTGGAAGAATTTGATGTGCTGCTGGCGCAAATGACGCCGGAAGTGGCCACGCCGCTGCAGCGCATCGAAGGCGTGTTGCAAGCCGAATTGGAAAGATTGCTGGGCATCTGGTTGCCAGAGGGCGAACTGCGCCAGCGCCAGGCGCAATACATGGCGCGCACCTATCAGGCGCAATTGCTGACCTGGGTCTTGTTCACCATGTATTTGCTGCAAACCAAGCCCATCTGCCTGCTGCTGTCAGACCATAACGCCGATTTTCATGGCCCTTTGATGAGTGTGGCGCGCAATAAGCAAGTGCCGGTCCTGGTTTTGCCGCACGCCAAAACCGTGGCGCGCACCGATTTTGACTGGCCGCAACAAATCGCGCTGCCGCATCCGCTGCAAGGCGGCCCCAGTCTCGATTTGCAGCAGGAAGCCCTGCCGCAGCAATGTTTGAATTACCCTGAAACCCGGCAATTGCGCCCGGTGCGCCAAGTGCGCACAGTCGGACTCCTGCTTAACAGCCACAGCTTGAACGGGGTGTATTGCTGTCCCTACAGCCAATACATGGAAGACATGCGCCGCATCATGCAATGGTGCCAGGAACAGGGACTGAGCTTGCGCGTGCGCGGCAAACCCAGCTATTCCCTGGTGCGCCTGATGGGCATGCATGCCGGACTGGATTTGACCGGACAAATCAATGCGCTGCAAGGCACGATTCAGGACTTTGTCGAACAAACCGATGTTTGCCTGATGTATGACACGCCAACCTCGGGCTGCATTGAATTTCTGCGACGCGGCGCGCCTATCTTCAATCCGGTTTCGCGCGCACTGACTGCGACTGAGGCCACCTTCGCCAGCGCGGAGCTGATTCCGCGCGCCGATCTGGAAACCATCCTGTCCCAAGTGGCGGCGCTGCTGCAGCAGCCGGATGAGCTGGAGCGTTTCCGCCAGCGCCAATTTGCGCGTTACGATGCCCGTTTCACAGGCCGGCCCGAATTGGCCGACTGCCTGCGCAAGCTGGCGCCATGAAGGAGAAAGAAATGCAAGACACAGGCAGACAGGCGGCGGATCTGATTTTTCTGAGCGGGCAAAAACTTGATTTGCGCCTGCTTACGCCAGCGGATGCGGATGGCGATTACCCGCTTTGGTTGAACCAGGCCGAAGTCTGCTTCGGCAATTCGCATCATGTCTATCCCTATGCGCGTGAAGCCGCGCGCGAATACATTGCGCAAGCGAATAAAAGCCGTGACAGCCTGACCCTGGCGATTGTGAATAAAGCCGGAGTGCATGTCGGCAATGTGGCCTTGAGCAGCATCCATGCGGTCAACCGCAGCGCTGAATTTTCCATTCTGCTGGGCGCGCGCAGTTGCTGGGGACAGGGATTTGGCCGCGAAGCGGCATTGTTGATGTTTACGCACGGCTTTGATCAATTGAATTTGCGCCGCATCGCCTGCGGCACTTTCAGCAATAACATCGGCATGCAAAAAATCGCCCACAGCCTGGGCATGCGGCAAGAAGGTTTGCGGCGCCAGGCGGTGTACAAAGACGGGCGTTATCTGGACGTGCTGGAATACGGTATCTTGGATGAAGAATTCCGCGCGCATCACCAAGCCGCGCAACAGGAGGGAACATGAGTAAGCCGATTTTTGAGGGCGTGCATTACTGCACCCGTTGCTGTATTCCTGAAACCCAGGAAGGCGTGGTGTTTGATGAAATGGGGATTTGTCAGGCCTGCCAATCCTCAGAACAGAAAATCCACATCGACTGGGTTGAGCGGCGCCGCCAATTGGAAGAGATTCTGAACAATGCGAAAGCCAAGGCCGGCAATAATTATGATTGTATTGTCCCCATCAGCGGCGGCAAGGACAGCACCTTCCAATTGCATGTGCTGACCAAGGTGTACAACATGAAGCCGCTGGCGGTCACGTTCAGTCATAACTGGTACAGCGAAACCGGCTGGTATAACTTGCAAAACGCGCTGGAAGAATTTGAAGTCGATCACATCATGTTCACGCCCAACCGCAAGCTGATCAACCGCATTGCGCGGCGCTCGCTGGGCGGCATCGGCGATGCCTGCTGGCACTGCCACGCCGGCGTCGGCGCGTTTCCTTTGAACGTCGCCGTGCGCTTCAATATTCCGCTCTTGATCTGGGGCGAATCGATTGCCGAAACCTCGGGCCGCGCATCTTATTTCAACCCGGTGCGCAAATTCGACCGCGAATATTTCACCAAAGTCTCGGCTAAACTGCGCCCGGATCAGATGGAAGATGAAACCTTGAGCGCGCGCGATCTCTACCCATTCAATGTGCCCAGCGCGGAAGATTGCGAGCGGGTCGGCCTGTTCGGCATCCACTTGGGCGATTTCATCTTCTGGGACGATGAGCGGCAAATGGAATTTGTGCGCGACACCTACGGCTGGAAAGAAACCCAGATCGAAGGGACATACAAGCGCTACAAGAGCGCCGAATGCATCATGCCCGGCGTGCACGACTACACCTGCTATCTGAAACGCGGCTATGGCCGCGCCACCTTCCACGCCAGCCAGGACGTGCGCGCCGGTCTGCTGACGCGCAGCGAAGGTTTTCAACTGATTGAAGAAAATGATCCGGTGCGCCCGGCGGCGCTGGATTACTACCTGAGCATCACCGGGCTGTCGGAGCAGGAATTCTATGAAACCATGGAACAGCACCGGCACAAAGCCTTGCGCGGCAAAGTGATTCCGATTGCGCCGGCGCGCGAGACGCCGAATGAAGAAGTGTTGCTGCCGTTTGCGCAGCAAATCATCGCCAAACACCGGCCCAAGCCGGAATAAGGGAGGACGCATGTCTAGCGATTCTTTCGCAGGAAAATCAATCGGCGCCATGCACGAACAGATGCGCGCCGGCAAACTCAGTGCGCAAGACCTGGCGGAAATCTGCATTGCACGCATTGCGGCGGTGGAAGCGGATTGCCTGGCCTGGGAAAATTTTGCAGCGGACATCCTGCGCCAACAGGCGCGCGCCTGCGACCAGCGTTTGGCCAGCGGCCAGCCACTGCGCTTGCTGGAGGGCATGCCGGTGGCGGTGAAAGACATCATCAACACCACCGAATACCCGACCCAGATGGGCAGCCCCTTGTGGCAGGGCTTCACCCCCGGCAACGATGCGCGCCTGGTGTACAACTTCAAACGCCAGGGCGGTTTAACTGCCGGAAAATCGGTGACGGCGGAATTCGCCGTGCATGCGCTGGGCAAAACCAAAAACCCGCACGATGCGACGCGCAACCCCGGCACCTCATCGAGCGGCTCAGCGGCGGCGATTGCCGCCGGCATGGTTCCATTTGCGCTCGGCACACAAACCGCAGGTTCAATTGTGCGTCCCTCCAGTTATTGCGGGGTGTGGGGTTGCAAGCCTTCGTTTGGCTTATTGCCGCGCACCGGCATGTTGAAAACCACCGACACCCTGGACACCGCCGGCTTTTTCGTCGGCAGCGCCAGCGATTTGCAGCGCGGCTGGCAAAGCCTGCGCGTGGCCGGACGCGATTACCCGATTGCCGAGCGGGCCATGAGCGACCCGGCGCGCAACAGCCGCCCCGCTGGCCGCCCTTGGAAAATCGCCCTCTTGCAAACCCACACCTGGCAATATGCCTGCGAAGAATCCAAACAGGCTTTACACAACTGGGCGCAACAAGTCAGCCGCGACAGCCGTTTTGTGGTGGAGATATGCGAAGCGCCGGCGATTTTGCAGCAGGCCCACGCTACTCACGCCACGATTTACGAACGCACCCTGCATTACTACTTCCAGCAGGAACACCAGCAAGCCGAATTCGTTTCGCCGGTGATGAATGAAATGCTGGCGCGCGGCGGCCAAATCGCCACCCCGGCCTTCGTCGCCGCCATGGCGCTGCAAGAGCAAATGGCGGCGGAGATGGATGCGTTTTTAAGCGGCTATGACGCCTTGCTCAGCCTTTCGACTTCGGCTTGCGCCCCCTTGCGCGACGAAGACGAAAAACCCGACCCGGCCCTGATCTGGACCATGACCCATCTGCCGGTAGTGGCAGCACCCGCCTTCGTCAACCAGGCCGGCCTGCCTTTCGGCCTGCAACTGGCGGCCAGACGCTATAACGATTTGCAATTGTTCTGCCTGGTGGAAGACTTGTGCGCGGCGGGGTTTTTACCGGAAGCGCAGCATCCGAGGGCGCTGGCGGGGAAATGAGGGACGGGGCCGCAAGGCCCCTTTTTTTTGGCGGGAGCGGATTCAACCGCGCTTGTCGGCGCGCGGGCACGGTGCGGCCTGCTGCTATCGTGCCACTACACTGCGTACTGTTCACGGCCTGCACAAGAGTGTGCAGGCGTCTTTTTCTGCACGACGCCTGAAGCCTGGCCCAACCATGTCATGACATCACTGCTTCGCCTGTGACATCAGGCTTGGCAATTTTTGCTTGCATAAATGTGTTGGCAGGATATAATTCCCTTAAGTGAATATTCCATTAAAGGAATTTATGGCTTCTATGACAAAAAAGGAGCGTCTGGCGCTATTTCTCTCGCGTTTAGATGCCGCTGCGCCAGTCAAGACCGAGGCGGCAGGATTGGCGCTCATTGCGTCAATTCTGAACCAGGTGGAAGATGCGTGCACGCAGATCCCTTACAATCCGGAGGCTTGGGCAGATGATGGCCGTATGTATCCGCCGCAGCAGGATAATCGCCGTACTTATACCGATAAGGTCGGGCGTTATCGCAGCCGGTCACATCATACGTTTATCGCATGCTATGGGGCGATCAGAATTGAAAGTTTGGGCAAGCAGGTGTTGTTTGATAAACCTGGTGCAGATGGGAAAATGGTGAGCGATTATGAATAAATTACTTGAACTGATGCAAACCTTGGAAAAACAATTTCCGGGAGTGGAGTTTATTCTGGATCAAGCTGAGTCAGACGCTGGCAGCAGCTGGATTAATATCGTTGGGCAATCTCTTGCAATAGAATATAGACCTGCTTTTGGTTTTGGTGTTTTTCTATCTGAAGAAGATGGATATGGCAGCCGGCCAGATGAGATATATACAGATGTGGAATTTCTGCTGAGAAGGCTTGGACAATTGCTGCAGCCCGTACCAGGAAACCTATCGCTTGCTATGCGCGCTGGAGAGCATTCCACTACATTGGAGGAATCCGATATTCCGAATGTCCAATTTATTGGAAAGGTTTTAAATCCTCAAGATAGAAAACACATCACATTAAAGGAAATCCGCGATGTGCTTGGCTTGACACAGGCTGAGGTTGCCAATGCCTTAGGTAAACAGCAATCTGCTATCTCAAAAATAGAGAGGCGCGACGATGTGCTGCTCAGTACATTGGTTTCTCTTATTCACAGCATGAATGGCGCCCTTGAAATCAGGGCCTTATTTGATGGGTGTGAGGTCTCTATTTACTCTGATAGAGAAATAAAATCAGAGGCTGTTGTTGAGTAAGGGGGTTTTAGCATAATGTGCTGCGGAATTTTTTGATAGATGTTTAATTTAATAAGGTAATAAAGTTATGTGAAATACAGACTATTTAATAGGAATTATTCAGTCGCTGAGCTTCCATCTTCATTTCAGCTTGGGGGGCGATGCCGGGGCTGAATAGCTACGCTTGATTTTATGTATCTATTCAGCCACTGCGCTAACAAGTCGTTTTATATGCCAAGCGGGTTGCAGCTTCATTATGCCGAGCTTGTCGAACCACGATTTTGCCGTTCGTGGTGAGCTTGTCGAACCACGGTTTAGCATTTGTGCCGCTCTATGAGCAATCGCCAGTCCAACTTGCATGCCATTAACAGGTTTCGCCTCAGCAGAATCCATGCTTCCTGCAGCATTTGTAAATTTTAATCCAACTACGTAACCGTCAATGCCGGCAACTTTGTTGTAGCTCAAAATAACAGTGTATGGTTTTTCATCCACCATTACTACTTCATTTTTTGTGTGGACTTGATTAAGCAGAGAGTGTCCAGCCATAGCGACCTTTCATATTTTGGCACTAAACGGGATGCATAGATGCTCATGGAAAACTTGCATCTAATGTTAAAAGAAGAGGAAAAAGTGTGGTTGCGGATGAAGATTTAAGTTGTTGCAATTTTAACTACTTTTGTAAAAAATGACAAGAAAAATAAGTTTCTCGAAAGCTAACAATCACCCTCAGTGTTCTGCCGTGAACTTCGCACTCGCCGCCTTGAATCCTGTGCAAATTCAAGGTGATCTTCGTTGTGCCTGCGCGGCTTGCTTGGCTCTCCCGCCGCTATCTTGCCGCAGACATCCGCCGGGCATGCTATCATGCCCGGCTGCTATCCACCCACCCAAGCTGAGACCATGGCATCCATCGGTATCGTAACTCCGCAAACCATGCGCTTTGCGCAAGCGCTGCCGCTGCAAAGCGGGGCGTCGCTCTCTGACTATCACTTGATGTATGAAACTTACGGCACATTGAATGCCGATAAGTCGAACGCCATCTTGATTTGCCACGCTTTGAACGCCTCGCACCATGTGGCTGGTTACTATGAGGATGATCCGAAAAAAACCGGCTGGTGGGACAATATGGTGGGGCCGGGCAAACCGGTCGATACCAACCGTTTTTTTGTGATCGGCGTGAATAATCTCGGCTCCTGCTTTGGCTCCACCGGGCCGATGCACATCAACCCGGCCACCGGCAAGCAATATGGCGCGCAATTTCCAGTGGTGACGGTGGAGGACTGGGTGAACGCGCAAGCGCGCCTGGCCGATGCGTTGGGCATCCAACGTTTTGCCGCTGTGATGGGCGGCTCGCTCGGCGGCATGCAGGCGCTGGCTTGGAGTGTGATGTATCCGCAGCGCCTGGCGCATTGCATTGTGATCGCCTCCACCCCCAAACTCTCAGCGCAAAATATCGCCTTTAACGACGTGGCGCGGCAGGCGATTTTGACCGACCCCGATTATCACGGCGGCGATTTTTATGCGCATGGCGTGGTGCCCAAGCGCGGCTTGCGCGTGGCGCGCATGATCGGCCATATCACCTATCTGTCAGATGACGATATGGCGGAAAAATTTGGCCGCGCCCTGCGCGCCGCTGACTACCAATTCGGCTATGGCGTCGAATTTGAAATTGAATCGTATCTGCGCTACCAGGGCGATAAGTTTTCAGAATACTTTGACGCCAATACTTATCTGCTGATCACCAAGGCGCTGGATTATTTCGACCCGGCGCGCGCGCATGAGGGCGATTTGACGCGCGCGCTGGCCGGCGCGGCGGCCAAATTTTTGCTGATTTCGTTTTCCACCGACTGGCGCTTTTCACCTGCGCGCAGTGAGGAAATCGTGCAAGCCCTGCTGGCCAACCGGCGCGAAGTGACCTATGCCGAAATCGACGCGCCGCACGGACACGACGCCTTTTTGCTGGAAGACGAACGCTATATGAAGCTGGTGCGCGCCTACTATGACCGCATCTGGCTGGAGCTGCAGGGAGGGGCGGTATGAATTTTCAGGAATTGCAAAAACTGCGGCCCGATCTGGCTTTTATCGCCGATTGGATTACCGATGGCGCGCATGTGCTTGACATCGGCTGTGGCAATGGCGAAATGATGGCCTATCTGCTGCAAAACAAACGCTGCAGCGGTTACGGCATCGAGATTGCCGATGCCTCAGTGTTGGAGAGCACCAAACGCGGCGTGCGCGTGATTCAGCAAGATATGGAACACGGCTTGAAGCTGTTCGGCAATGCCAGTTTTGACACCATTTTGTGCCTGTCTTCGCTGCAAATGATGGAAAACGTCGAAGAGATTTTGCGCGATTTCGCCCGCGTGGCGCGCGAGATCATTGTTTCTTTTCCCAATTTCGCCTACTGGCCGCACCGCCTCGCGCTGCTGTCGGGCCGCATGCCGGTTTCGCGCTCGCTGCCATATCAATGGTTTGATACGCCCAATCTGCGCTGCGCCACCATCGACGATTTCAGCGAACTGGCGCACAGCGTCGGCCTGGAAGTGGTGCAATGTCAGGCCCTGCACGATGGTCAGCCGGTGCATGTGCTGCCGAATCTGCGCGGCAATCTGGCCGTGTTCCGCCTGCGCAAGAAAGCCTGAGCATGGAAGGGCAAAAACTGCTCAAGAGCAAAATCTTTTGGATCGGGTTGCTGTATTTTTCCGAAGGCTTCCCGCTCGGCTTGTTTTATGACTTGTTCCCGGTGTATTTCCGTCAGCAGGGCGTGGATTTATCCAAAATCGGCGTGATCAGCCTGCTTGGCCTGTGCTGGACTCTGAAATTCATCTGGGCCCCGTTGATTGATTTCACGCGCCGCCATCGCTACTGGATGGTGGCGGCGGATGTGGGCATGGGTTTGATCATGCTGCAATTCGCCATCAATAACGGTTATGGCCCCTGGGTCTGGCTGGCGATTGGCTTATTCACCGCCATGTCGGCCACCAATGATATTGCGATTGACGGCTATACCATTGAGCAACTCGACCAGCGCGAGATGGGGCTGGCGAACGGGATCCGGATTGGCATGTACCGGGTCGGCATGTTGATGGCCGGTATCTTGCTGTGGTGCTCTGACGCCTTGGGCTGGACCGCAACTTGGGGCCTGGCCGCGCTCTTCTTCCTGCTGCTGGGCTTGACTTGCCTGAATGCGCCGCCGGAACCGCCGCGCTTGCGCCCGCGCGATCCGGCGGGCTTATGGGATGAATTGGACGGTTTGCAGCGGCAGCCGCTGTTGCTGCTGGCGATTGCCTCATTTTTCGCCGCCTTGCTGTGGCCGGTGGTGTTGACGCTGGATCCGGCTTGGGCCGCAGACTATAAAAAGCTGTGGTGGTATAAAGGCGGGCCGCCGGTGCTGCTGCTGTTTGCCGCCACCCTGCTGTTCCGCGCCGGTTTGCAAGCCCAGACTGAGAAGCAAAAGCAGGTGGCGCAGCAAGGCCCGCTGTTTGGCGCGCTGATTGCGCTGCTGCAAAAGCCGCATGCCGGCTTGCTGCTCTTGTTTATTTTGATTTTCAAATTGGCCGATGCGTCTATCGGCTTCATGATCAAACCATTTTGGGTCGATTCCGGTTTCACCAATGCGCAGATTGGCATGGTTTCGGTGAATATCGGCTTAGGGCTGTCGATTGCCGGCGGCCTGGTGGGCGGCTGGTACACCGACCGGGTTGGCATTTTTAAAGCCCTGTGGGTACTGGGGCTGTTCCAGGCGGTCTCAAATCTGGGCTATGTGCTGGCGGCGGCGTATGTGCCGCATGTGCCGCAAGGCAGCCCGATTGCGTTTGAACACCAGATGCTGATGTATGGCGCCAGCGTGATCGAATCCTTTACCGGCGGTTTGGGCACGGCGGCGTTTATGGCGTTTTTGATGGCGATTGTCGATAAAGAGCGCGCCACCACGGAATACGCCTTGCTGTCCTCGGTGTTTGCCTTTTCGCGCTCCATCGCCGGCTGGGCCGGCGGCATTGGCGCGCAAGATATGGGATATATGAATTATTTCCTGCTGACCTTTATTCTGGCCTTCCCGGCCTATATATTGCTGCCGTGGATCAAGCAGATCCTGCAACAGGCAACGGAGAAATCATGAAGACAAAATTATTGCTCAGCAGCGCCGCGTTGATGCTGGCCATGCACGCGCCGGCCATGGCGCAAAACCAGGCCTCGGCCAGTCAGGAAGACGGGGTGAAAGTGGGCGGCATGTCCGGCATGCGCAATCTGGTGCCTGCCGAAGAGCTGGAAAAAATGGCCGCGCAACAATATTTGTCGATGAAGCAGCAAGCCGAAACGAAAAAAGCGCTGGCCCCCGACAATCATCCGCAAGTCAAACGCTTGCGCACAATTGCGGATAAATTGATTCCCTACGCCAGCAAATGGAATCCGCGTGCGCCGCAATGGAAATGGGAAGTAAATCTGATCGGTTCCAAACAGATCAACGCCTTTTGCATGCCGGGCGGCAAGATTGCGTTTTACACCGGGATTTTGGATCAGCTGCAGCTGACCGATGATGAAGTGGCCTTGGTGATGGGACATGAAATCGCGCATGCCTTGCGCGAACACGGACGCGAGCGCATGGCCAAAACCAAGGTCACCGGCGCGCTGGCCGGCCTCGCTGCCGGGATTTTGTCGTACAAAGGCGTGAATCCGCAAGTCGCCGACGGCTTGACGCACGGCGTGGCGAATCTGACCCTC
The DNA here is from genome assembly GCF_037300705.1 of Massilia sp. W12. Classification (NCBI taxonomy): domain Bacteria; kingdom Pseudomonadati; phylum Pseudomonadota; class Betaproteobacteria; order Burkholderiales; family Oxalobacteraceae; genus Massilia; species Massilia sp. W12. The sequence goes on from NZ_CP147776.1 coordinate 6,056,150, forward strand.
TTGAAATTTTCGCGCGACAATGAGACTGATGCCGATGTGGTGGGCCTGGACATCGCCGCGCGCGCCGGCTACGACCCGCGCGCCGGCGTCACCCTGTGGCAAAAAATGGGCGCCGCCAGCAAAGGCGCGCCGCCGCAATGGTTGTCCACCCACCCGGCCGGCACAGACCGTATCGCGGAAATCAAAAAACGCCTGCCGGAAGTGATGCCGCTGTATGCGCAGACCAAGGGCAAAAACGTAGCCAGCTTGCCGCCGTTTAAAACCAATACCAATTTGCCGCCGGTGCAGTGAGGAAATATGTCAGGCGACAGCGCGCTTGTGGCGGGGATTGGCTTGCTTGCCCTGGACTGGCTGGCGGATTGCGCAAGCAAGATCAATGCTTGGTGAGATAGGCGCCTGAAAGCGCACAGCCAAATCATGCAAGCGCTTATCCACTGTCCATATTCTGGCGCCTGGCGTGATCAAGGTTGAGGCCAACAGACAGATATCAACCAAGCCGCAGCCCAAGCCAAACAAGCGCTCCCTTTCAATGAAGTCCATCACTTCTGCGTGGCGCAGGTGGTGTGCCGCAGGCCAATTCCAGTCGCACCACAGGGTGAATCAACGCTTCATCACGCAGCAATAGATTCACCCAATCCGTATTGCCATGACGGAAATGGTCGATCCATACCGGGCTGTCAATCAGGATATTCATGCGCTTTCGGCATATCCGGGTTAGCGCCGCCGAGCGCGGCGAGGCGCTTGGTCGTTTGGATACGAACAAAGGTTTGCATCGCGACGCGAAATACGTCTGTTTTTTCCAAAAATCCGCAGGATGCGTGCCCATAGGCGTATTGCGGCGGGGCTGGATTTGCTTATGTTGATGCTTGCTGCGCTGTGCAATGCTGAAAAAAGTCCAGTAAAGCGGCTGCAGCGGCTTGCGGCGCGGCCTGCAACAGGCAATGCGGAGCGGCAACGCTGACTTTGTGCGCCAGCGGTTGCAGTGCATGAATTTCCCGCCAGGCGCGCGCCGGTACGATGCGATCCTGGCTTGCTTGCAGATACAACAGGGGCACGCGCAATTGACGCAATTCCTGACTGACATCGATTTTCGTCACACTCAATAAACGCTGACGCAACACGGTATGGCTGGCTTGCCGCACTGCCTGCGCCAGCGCCGCGCGCAAGGGCGGCGTGCTGTATTGTCCCAGCAGCGCGAAAGACATCAGACTCGGCGGCGCCAGTTGTATTGGCAGCAGCGTCGCCAAGGGCGCGATGCGCGCTGCGTGCGGGTGCGGATTGCGGATAAAGCTGGCGCATAAAATCACACCGCGCAAACCTGCGGGTGATTGCGCTGCCAATTGCAGCGCCAGCGGCCCGGAGAACGATTCGCCAAGCAAATAAAACGGCCTGTCAGAGGGACAGGCTGCGCGCGCCAGCGGAGCCAAGCCCTGATAGTCCAGCACGGTGTGGCCAGGATAGCGCACGATTTGCGGCGTAATCCGCATAGCGGGGCATGCGGCCAGGGCTGCGCACAAAGGCGCAAATAAATCGCCAGTGCCATCCAGGCCAGGCAAAAGAACCAGGGCTGCGTCTTCATTCATAGGCGTGCTCGCCAGTGGGATATTGGACAGGGTTGATTGTGTCAAATTGTACTGCGCAGTTGTGGATGAGCGGTAATCATATTTCTCAGATTTATTCTTCGACTCTCCAGTCGATATCAAGCAGAATTTCTGCTGGTGCTGCGCTGCCGGGCGCCGCCTGGCAGCTTGCGGCAGCGCGCAATGCCGCTTGATCCAGGGTGGCGGAGGCATTGCTGCGCACGATTTGCGCCGATTGCACTTTGCCATCCGCATCTAATTGCAAGGCCAGCCGACTGACGCCCTGTGCGCCATCCAGCAGGGCTGCGCGCGGATAGTGCAAATCAGGGCAATCCACCAGAGGCGTTACTGCTGTCGCAGGCAGCGTTTGCGTATCGCTGTGTTCTGCTGCAGCGCGCTCTGGCGGCATGACATCTTGCCCGGGTGCTTTATGTGCATCTGACGCGGCATGACCTGAGACATTGGGCGACCACTGAGGGATAAGGCCGCAGGTGCAGCAGCGCTCGTGCCATGGGGGCAATTCAGCAAGCCGCATGAGCTGAAGCGTCGTTTGCGTCAGCCTTGCCTGTAAGCCAGGATTGACCAGCCCGCATGTCCTCCACTCAAACCGGGATATAGCAAAGGGGACGGCGTTTTTGGCGCCGGGGCATGTCGCGCAGCATAATGCAGTGACAGACCTGCAGCCCCGTGCGCCAGCAGCACCATACCCAGCAGGATGAGTTGCAAGTAACGCCGCCTCATTCGATTTTCCACACATAGTCCAGCTTGGCCCAAGCCATTTCCGCTACGCCATCCAGGCTGGCGGCCTGAAAGCGGCACAGGCTTAAGGCCGCCATCGCCGCCTTGTCCAATTGGCGCGAGCCGCTGCTTTTCAAGACTTTGGCTTCCAGCACTTGATTATCTTTGCCGATCAAAAACGCCAGGCTGACCGCGCCTTCTTCGCCATTGCGCAACGCTTGCGCCGGATATTCCGGTTTGGCGCAGTCTTTGGCGTCGGCGCGCGCTTCTGTGCGCAGCGGTGTTTTTTTCTGCGGCGGCTGGCTGATTTCCTGCGCCAGCGTTGCGCCGGACGGCGGATTCAACGGCCCATCTTGCGTTGGGGTGTCTGTCACCCACAGCGTGGTCGGCTCCGTGGGCGCCGGGTGGATTGCAAGCCGTGGTGGAATCCGCAGCGGCGTGAACTTGGTCTTCGGTGGCTCCAGCGGCGGCGTATCCTTGGACTTGGGCGGATCAGCCGGTTTGATGATTGTGATATCCACTGGTTTTGAAGCGGGTTTGAAGATGACCCGCTTACTCAAGCCCTGCACGATGGCGGCCAATAAACTCATGTGGATGACGCCGACCAGCAGCATGCGGGTAAGCGGCGGACGTTCTGCTTGGGTTGAAAAGTGCATATGATCTCCATTCTTTTTCCAATTGATGGAAGGATTTATTTCCATGCTGTGGAAATAATGTAACCTTAAAATGGAAATGTGAGAAGAATTTTTTCTGTTTGATGGCAAAAATTTTGCTATATCGAAGCAAAAGAGGGTGCTGCAGCGCATTCCGCGCCGCCATATCAGCTTGCAATCAGCCGGAAGTTCAGTCGGTCAGGCAGGCGCCCTGGGTGCAGCCATGCCGGGTTTTGGCGTCGTAGTCGCGGTCGGCCTGCTGGCCTTTTTCTATCAGCAGCGTGCCGCGCAGATTGGCGTTTTGCTTGAGTTCCTGGCAGTTGCTCATGCGCGGCATCGACTTGATTTCGCGTTCAATTTGATAGGCCGCCAGTTGGCCATGTTGCTTGTGGCCATTTTCATGCCGGGTCAGGGCGGCCAAAAATGGATTGAATTCTGCGCGGACTTTGTTTTCCGCCGCCAGCAAACGCGGCAGCGTGGTGATGGTCAGCAACTTGACTTGCACAGAATCGATGCCGCATAAGCCGTCTGCGCCCTTGTTGAAGGTGAAATTCCAAACGATTTCCCATCTGGTGTAGCCATGAAAGCTGCGCCCGTTTTCGCGCAGCGGCGTGCTGCGCTCCAAGGCGTCAAACAACGATTGTCCGGGCGTCTGTCGCACATCATAGTGGCGCACCTGATGTTCTTCCGAGACTGCGGCTTGCGCCATACCGGGCAGCATGGCAAACAGCAAGGGGAGGAGTTGGCGGCGCATATGACATCCTTTAGCAACAGAATTGGCAAGATGGGCGAAGGTCTCAGTATGACAGAACCGTGATGGCTTGCAGTCAGGATGTTGGTGGATGATGGAATTGCTATAAAATAGCAATTCCAACTTCCATAAAATAGCATCATGACTGCACCTATCCGCATTTTGCATGCCGATGACCACCCGGTGGTCTTGGATGGTTTCGCCAGCGCGCTGGAACAATACGATATTCACACCGTGGCCAAGGCGCATAGCGTGGAACAGGCGCTGGCGCAATACCGGCAGGAAGCGCCGGATGTGGCGATTCTGGATTTGCGTTTTGGCAGCGCGCTCACCGGGCTGGATGCGGCGCGTCAATTGCTGGCCGAATTCCCCAAGGCGAAAATCGTATTCCTCTCGCAATTTGATCAAGACAGCCTGATCAAAGAAGCCTACCGTCTGGGCGCGCATGCCTTCATCACCAAAGATTGCACGCCGCAGGAATTGGCGCAGGCAGTGCGGCAAGCCCATGCCGGTCAGCTGTATTTCATGCCGGCGATTGCCGAGCGGCTGGCGAATTTGTCGATACGCGGTGACCATTCGCCGCAAAGCCTGCTGGATGAACGGGAATTGCAGATTTTCACGCGCATGGCCGAAGGGCTGACCAACCAGGAAATCGCCGATCAATTGCAGCTTTCCAGCAAAACCATCAGCAACACCAGCCAAACCATTAAAGACAAGCTGGGTGTGCAGCGCGCAGCTGACATCACCCGCCTGGCCCTGAAACACGGTTTGCTGAGCGCATGATGCGGCTGGCCTGGCTGCACAGCCTGCGCGTGCGCCTCTTGAGTCTGGCGCTCTTGCCTTTGCTCTTGATGTTTGCCGCCATGCTGATGTATGCGCGCCAGGCGCAAAACAGCGCGGCTGAGCAGGAATTGCAGGAACGCGCCGCGCTGGCTTCCACCGCGCTGGCGGAAAGTCTGGGGGCGCCTTTGCGCGCGCGCGATTGGCGCAGCATGCGCGTGAGTTTGAATGCAGTGCTGCAGGCCGATCACAGCATTGCCCTGATTGAAGTGTTTGATTTGCAAAACAGGCTGGTGTTGGAGGTTGAGGGCAAGTCCGGGCGCCGTGAAGCGCTGCGCAGTTTCCGCGCGACGATTCGCGACCCGGCGATTTATGTGACGCCGCTGGCAAGCAGCAGCAATGGACAAATTGCCCCGCAGCCTTCGCATATCGGCATCTTACGCGTCAGTTTTTCCAACAAGTGGTTTGTGCAGCGGGCGCAGAGCCGGTTTCAGTTTGATTTGGCGGTGACGCTGTTGGCGCTGGGCTTGAGCGCGGCGCTGGCCTGGCGCATGGCGCGCAATCTGACCGCTCCGCTGCAAGCAGCAGTGCGTGCGCTGCGCCGCTTGCGGCAGCGTGATTTTGAGGTCGAGTTGCATGAAGATGGGCCGGGGGAAATCGGCGAACTGCAAGCTTCGCTGAATGCGATGGCGGCCAGCTTGTGCGCCGCCACGCGCGAGCTGGAAGCCACGGTCGAAGCGCGCACCCGCGATTTGCTGGCGTCGCGCAATGAGGCTTTGCAGGCGAATGAAGCGCGGCGCGCTTTGCTGCAGCGCTTGCATACGATTATTGAAGATGAGCGCAAAGGGATTGCGCTGGAAATCCATGACGAATTGAATGCGGTCTTGATCGGCGTGCGTCTGGAAGCAGAACGCATTTTGCAATTGGCGCAGCAATTGCCGCCAGACGATCCGGCGCAGCAGCAGATCAGCGCGCGTGCACAGGCGATTTTGCAGAGCGCGCGCGCGCTGTACGCCAGTGCGCGCCAATTGGTGCGCCGTTTGCGTCCGGAAATGCTGGAAATGCTGGGGCTGGCCGGCGCGCTGGAAGAAATGTTGCGCCATTGGCAGGACAGCGCATGTGTGTTTGAAATCTCGGCGCAAGAGGTGGGCGAGCTGCCCGAAGGCATCGCCATCAGCGCCTACCGCATCGTGCAGGAAGCTTGTTCGAATATCGTCAAACATGCGCAGGCGCGCCATGCCCGTATCCGTTTATGGCGCAGCCCGACGGCCTTGCAGATCAGTATCGAAGATGATGGCTGCGGTTTTACGCCGCAAGCGGCCAAAGGCTTTGGCCTGGCCGGCATGCGCGAACGCGTCGCCGCCTGGCATGGCGCGGCTGAGTTGACGACAGCGCCGGGGCAGGGCTGCCGCTGGCGCTTTACCCTGCCTTTGCCTGACGCCAGCGCGCCCGCCGCTGCGCCACAAGGTACAATGCCGTTTTGATCTTTTGCAGACTGGCCATGATTGTTTTAGGCATTGAATCTTCCTGTGATGAAACCGGACTCGCGCTCTACGACACAGAGCAAGGCTTGCGCGCCCATGCGCTGCATTCGCAAATCGCCATGCACCAGGAATATGGCGGCGTGGTGCCGGAGCTGGCCTCGCGCGATCATATCCGGCGCGCCATTCCGCTGTTGCAGGAAGTCATGCAGCAAGCCGGCCTGAGTTTGCCAGAGGTGGATGCGATTGCTTACACCCAGGGGCCGGGTTTGGCTGGCGCGCTGCTGGTCGGCGCGGCGCTGGCGAACGGCCTGGCCTGTGCGCTGGATAAGCCGGTGCTGGGCGTGCATCATCTGGAAGGGCATTTGCTCTCGCCGCTGCTGGCCAAGGCGGCGGAATTTCCCTTTGTCGCGCTGCTGGTTTCGGGCGGGCATACGCAATTGATGCGGGTCGATGGGGTTGGTCATTACACCCTGCTGGGCGATACGCTGGACGATGCCGCCGGCGAGGCGTTTGATAAATCCGCCAAGCTGCTTGGTCTGCCATATCCCGGCGGCCCGGCGATTTCAGCGCTGGCCGAACAGGGCGCGCCGGGCGTTTTCCAATTGCCGCGCCCGATGTTGCACAGCAAAGATTTCAATTTCTCTTTTTCCGGCTTGAAAACCGCAGTCTTGCACGCCAGCCGGCAAATGCCGCAGCCGGTGACAGAACAAAGCCGTGCGGATCTGGCGCGCGGCTTTGTCGATGCGATTGTCGAAGTCTTGTGCAAGAAAAGCATGCTGGCTTTAAAACACACCGGCTTGAAGCGGCTGGTGGTGGCCGGCGGCGTCGGCGCGAATCGCCAATTGCGCGCGGCCCTGAATGAGCAGGCGCAAAAGAAGCGGGTGCAAGTGTTTTATCCGCCGCTCGAATTCTGTACCGATAATGGCGCCATGATCGCCTTTGCCGGCGCGCAACGCCTGCTGCGCGACCCCGGCGCCGCCACGCGCGACTATGGTTTCACGGTGCGGCCCAAGTGGCCGCTGCATGAGCTGGCGCCGGTATGATGGTTTGCAAAGGTAATGCATTTGCATTACTATGCAGAAAGCAGAAAGCAGAAAGCAGAAAGCAGAAAGCAGAAAGCAGAAAGCAGAAAGCAGAAAGCAGAAAGCAGAAAGCAGAAAGCAGAAAGCAGAATTTCGATGCAGATACAGGAAGCATGCCATGGAAGCCTTAGCAGATTTCGTCGATTGGGAGTCAAGCCTGACCGATCGCTACCAGACCACTGTGCCGGAAGCGGTGCGCCAAGTCTTGGGCTTGAAAAAACGCGATAAATTGCGTTTCAGCTTGCGCGCCGATGGCTCGGTGTTGTTGTCGCGGGCTGAGCCGCAGGCAGAGCAGGATGATCCAGCCCTGAACGCTTTTTTGGCGCTGTTGGAAAACGATATCAGTCAACAGCCGCAGCGACTGCAGGCGCTTGGCGCTGTGCAAGTGGCGCAGTGGCAAGCGCTGGTGCAAGGGGTGGACGTGGATTTGGACGCGGCCTTGCCTGAAGACGAATGAGCGCGCCGCCCTTGCAGATCAATGGTTGGCGCATTTATGCCCATCCTCTGTTTATCCAACAAGTGCAGGCGCTGGCGCAGCAAGTGCAAGCGCTGCAAAGTAAATATCCGCAAGCCTGGCGCGAAAAGAATGCCGCCAAACGCCTTGCGGCAATACTGAAACTCGCATTTGAATCTATTCCGCAAGACCCGGCGCGCGCCGAATTCCGCCAGGGCAATACCTTGGGCGCAGCAGGCCGTCATTGGATGCGCGCTAAATTCTTTCAGCAATACCGCCTGTTTTTCCGCTTCCATGCCGGGCAAAAGGTGATTGTGCTGGCCTGGGTGAATGATGACTCCTGCAAACGCGCTTACGGCAGCAAAGATGATGCATATGGTGTGTTCCGCAGCATGTTTGAACGAGGCCATCCGCCCAATGACTGGGACGGTTTACTCAAAGAGGCCAAAACCTGGGACGGACTGTAAGCGCAGTGAAGGGCTTATGCGCCGAGTTTGTCACGCACCACGCGCGCCACGATGCCGGGCGCAAACAGTGCGCTTGGCGGGCGCATCAAGGTCATCACTTCGCACAGTGCGCGCAAGCTGGTTTCATCTTTGCCGTTCAAACGGTGCACGGCTGAGACATAGCGGTTGATGAGGTCAGTCCCCGGCAGTTTGCGGCCGCTGGTTTCCTGGAAGCGGAAATCTTCCCCCACCGCCATCATCCACACCGCGCGCATGGCTTTGGCGGCGCGTTTGAAAAAGACCGGAGCCAGATCCGCATGCGCCGGGCCATATTCTTGCAGACAGCGTTGCAATTGTTCGACTTGCAGCGCGGCTGCGCTCATACCCTGGCCATATACCGGATTGAAACTGAAAAAAGCGTCGCCCAGCGCCAGCAGACCGCGCGGCAAATCGCGCATTTTTTCATAATGGCGGTGCTGGTTGGATGGGATTTGATGGCTGTAAAACTCGCTGCAAGGGGTGGCTTGTTCCAGTAATTGCGCAATCAGGGGCGAGGCCAGGCTTTGCGCATACGCCAGAAAACCGGCTTCATCGCGCGGCGCTTGCTCGCCCAGCCAGCCGCACATGGTGACGATGATTTCGCCGTTTTCCTGGCGCAGCACCACGCCGCTGCGTTTGAGTAATGGCGGGACGGGCATGCAGAGGATGGCGTGCGAGTCGCGCAAGATTTTGCCATCGTCCAGATAGCGGCGCGTGGTGTAGGCCATTTTCGCAGTGACTTCCGAGACTTGCGGCTCGGGCAGGCCGAGCGCCTTGAGCCAATGTCGGGTTTGCGCGCTGCGGCCACTGCAGTCGATCACCAGATCCGCCGCCACGCTTTGTTCTTCCCCCGGCGCAGCGTCGCGCGCGGCGAAGCGCACGCCGCAAATACGCTGTTGATCCGCGCTGTTTTCGCACAGCAGGCCGCGCACTTCGCAGCCGGCGGCAAATGTTACGCCGGGCAGTTGCAAGACGCGCTGACGGGTCACGCCTTCCAGCAAGGGCCGGCTCATCATTAATAAATGCAAGCCGGTGTCGCTGCGCAATTTGTACACGCCTTCTTGCATCCACAGACAATCGCCGGGAAAGTTGGCGCGGCGCGCGCCTTGGGCGATTAATTCTTGCGCCAAGCCGGGAAACCATTGCCCCAACAGCGCTTCCCCCTTGCTGAGCAAGACATGCGGATGCCAGCTTTGCGGCACGCCCTTGCGTGCGGCGATTTCCTCTTGCGACGGGGCGTCGCGCTCGATCAGGGTGACGCGTTCGGCATAATCACTGAGAATGCGCGCCGCCATCAGGCCAGCCATGCTGGCGCCGATGACAACGGCGTGGGCAATGCGTTGGGACATAGCGCAATCCTGGGCGGAAATGGGGAGCGCTTATTCTGCCACAGTCAAAAGCGGCGCTGCCTGCAGGATTTGACAGGGGCAGGCTTAAGCGCTGTCCGGCAAACGTTGCCGCTCGCGCCAATCCCACAATGCGCAGGCCAGCAACAGGCCGGCTCCAAAACCGCTCATACAGCCAACCACAAAGCGGAAAATCAAATAATCCGTGCGTTCCGGCAAAGGCGTCAGGCGGATCATGGCGCCGGCAATTGTCGCCAGCAGCAGCCATAGCAACAGCATGCGGCGCTGTGCGCTGGAAATCGAGCCGATGTGCGCTTGCGGCAGCGGCGTGATGCGGCGCAAAGTGTATAAGCCGCCAATCATGATCACGCTCAAGCCCAGCAGCGTGCTGAGATGTTGCAGCAGGTTATACATGCGCAGCTGCAAGCCGTAAGGCAGGCTGACGACTTGCTGAAAGAAGGCGAAATGATCGGCAATCAGCGTGTTCGGGTGGGTGAAGGTGTCCCAGATCAGATGCGTCAGCGCGCCCAGCACAACGGAAGCGGAGACAATCGCCGCCGCATTCCAGCTCAGATGGCGGACTTGCTTGACATTCGCCAGCATCGCGCCAAGACGTGTCCCGATCCAGGGCGGCATGAAAGCTAACAGCGGCGGTTTTAAAAAGAAATGCAGCAACAGCCAGCACAGTATTCCCGCCGGCAGGCAAAACCACAGCAAGCCGGCCAGGCTGTGGCTCTGATCGCGCGTGACCGGCACGGAAATGAAAAACACCAGATCCGGCATCATGCTGCCAATCGCCATCGCACCCAAGGAAGTATGACGCGGAAAAAGCAGCCGCAGTGGAATCACTGCGGCGGGATGGGCCAGGGTGTAGGGCATAATACCGGAAGCGGGCAGGCTCAGCGTTCGAGCGGGCGCGCCGGGTCTGCGCACCACTCGCTCCACGAGCCGGGATACAGGGCCGCACCAGGCAAACCGGCGATTTCCAGCGCCAGCAGATTATGGCAGGCGGTCACGCCGGAGCCGCATTGCATGATGAATTGGTGCGCTGCATCGCCCACGCCCAAGGCTTGCCATTCGGCGCGCAAGGCGGCGCTGTCTTTGAAGCGGCCATCGGCTTGCAGATTGTCTTTGAAAAAGCGGTTCAAGGCGCCGGGAATATGGCCGCCGACCGGGTCGATGGTTTCGTTTTCGCCACGGAAGCGGTCGGGCGCGCGCGCATCGACCACGGTGCGCGCACGGCTTTGCAAATTGGCCAGCACGTCTTGCACATCAACGCTGGCGGTGAGCGCGGCGCGCGCGCCGATGCGGCCCTGCTGCGGCGCCGGCGCCTCCTGGCTGAGGCCATGCCCAGCTGCTTGCCAGGCGGGCAGACCGCCATCCAGCACAGCGACCTTGTCGTGTCCCAACCAGCGGAGCAGCCACCACAGGCGGGCCGCGAACATGCCGCCCTGGGCGTCATACGCCACCACTTGCGAGTCATCATTTACGCCAATCGCGCGCAGCGCGGCGATCAGGGCTTCGCGCGTCGGCAGCGGATGGCGGCCTGCGAATACGCCATCCGGGCGTTGTTTGTCGCCGGATAAGCTGTGATCCAAATGCATGAAATGGGCGCCCGGCAGATGGCCGGCGGCATACGCGCGCTGGCCGGCTTGGCTATCCATCAAATCATGCCGGCAGTCCACAATCACGAGTTGCGGATGGTCAAGCATGGCGTGCAAATCTGCTGCGGAAATCAGAGTCTTGTACATGGGACATCCTATGGTTCGGTGGCGATTGGATCTGAGGCCGGCTTGTTGGCCGGGTTGTTGCGGGTATTGTAATACGTCGCCACCAATCCGCTGGCGACAATGATGGCCATGCCCAGCCAGGAGAGCGGGCTGAGAATGTCTTGCCACAGCAAAATCCCCCACATGCTGGAAAACACGATGCCGGTGTATTGCAGATTGGCGGTGACCAGGGTATTGCCGAGGCGATAGGCGCGCGTCATGGCTAATTGCGCCAGCGTCGCCAGCACGCCGACCGCCAGCAGCAGACCCAGTCCGCGCAGGCTGTGTTGATGCAGTAAATTGACTTCAGGCGCAGCCAGACTGCTGCACAGACCCGCCACCACGCCGGAGACGGAAAAATAAAACACCACGCGGGTTTCCGGTTCGCCCATGCGCCCCAGATCGCGCACCGCCAGATAGGCCAGCGCAGCCAATAAGCTGGAACTGAGCGCAATCAAACCGGCGGCGGCCTGCTCGGCATGAAAGCTGGGGCGCAGCAGCAGCACCACGCCAAGCGCGCTGCACAGAATCGCCGCCGCCAGGCGCCATTCAAATTTGCGCTGACGGCGCCACCAGGCGGCGCCAAACAAAATCGCGGCGATCCAGATCGGCGACATATAGTTGAGCGTCATGGCGGTGGCCAGCGGCAGCAGGCTGATGGCGTAAAACCACATCCACAGCGAAACCACGCCGACCAGGCCGCGCCAGGCATGCCGCCAGCCGTAAGGCGTGCGCAGACTGACGCCCTGCCAGCGCATGAAAACGCCCAGCATCAGCATGCCGACTGCGCCGCGATACAGCACGATTTCCGCCGTGCTGTACGTTTCGGAAGCGAGCTTGACCGCCACTCCCATCAAAGAAAAAGCGAAACTGGCGAACAACATCCACAGGGCTTGCATGAGCGGGCATCCGGAAAAGAAAAACGCGCAAACGCCGGTTGACGTTTGCGCGTTGCATGATACGGGAAGGCGGCTTGCCGCGCTTGTGCGCTTACAGAATGTTTTTTGCGCGGTACCATTCGTGGAAATGCTGCATGCCATCTTCCATCGGCGATTGATACGGCCCGGTTTCATTCACCCCGCGCGCCATCAGAATGCGCCGCCCGGCGTCCATGCGCATGGCGATTTCATCGTCTTCGATACAGGTTTCCATGTAGGCGGCGCGTTCGGCTGCGACCAATTCGCGCTCAAACAGGGCAATTTCCTCCGGATAGTAAAACTCAACCACATTCCGGGTTTTGTTCGGGCCCAGCGGCCATACAGTGGAAATCAACATCACATGCGGATACCACTCGATGGTGATATTCGGATACAGCGCCATCCAGATGGCGCCATACGGCGGCGTTTCGCCATTGCTGAATTTCATCACCTCGTCATGCCATTTGCGGTACACCGGCGAGCCGGCTTTGCGCAGCCCCTGGTTTACGCCCACGGTTTGCACGCTGTAATCGGCGCCGAATTCCCAACGCAAATCGGAGCAGGCGACGAAATTGCCCAGACCGGGGTGGAAAGGCTCGACATGATAGTCTTCCAGATAGACTTCAATAAACGTCTTCCAGTTGTAATCGCAGTCATGCACTTCGATATGGTCAAGCATGAAACCGTCAAAACTGAGTTCGCGCGCAAACGGCATAGTGCGCAATTTTTGCGCCACGTCATAACCGTTTTGCTCAAACAGCAAGCCGTTCCAGCTTTGCAGTTTTTTCGGATGCAGATTCAGGCAGGGCGTTTTTTCAAAATGCGGCGCGCCTAACAGCTCGCCTTTCAAGTCATACGTCCAGCGGTGCAAAGGGCAGACGATTTGTTTGGCGTTGCCACGGCCATTGAGCATCAATGCCTGGCGGTGGCGGCAGACATTGGACAGCAATTCAATGCCGCCATCGGCATTGCGCACCAGCATCCGCCCTTCCTCTTCGGCCGCCAGTGTGGCGTAATCGCCAGCATTGGGGACCATCAATTCATGGCCGACATAACGCGGCCCTTTAGCGAAAAGTTCTTGCATTTCGCGCTGCAGCAAATCTGCATCGAAATACGAGTTAACCGGAAGTTGAGCTTCAGAGCGCGCCAGCTTGGCAAAGGTAGCCAGATCGGACATTCCCATCCCCTTAATCAATGAAAAAAACCAAAGAGAGAAAGAACCCGCAATGACCAGAATTCAAATAGAGTTGAATCGGAAATTTTGGACGAAACAAGCGATTATGGGGGAATGAGGGCTTGTCCGTCAAGAAATTTTTCTGTCATGCAATGGTTCCGGCCTGTGTTGTTCACAGGCGGAACAAGGGCCGTCACGGCTGTTTTCCGGGGTGAAAGGGTTGTGAAATGGTGAATTTATCATTTCCCCAATCCTTCAAATTGATCCCATTGCAAAATTTCGCAGCCTTGTCCCGGATGCTTCAGATTGTGTGCAATCGCGCGGCCCAGTGTTGCAACTTGTACACCACGATATTTACGCATGGCGCCGTGCAGCAATCGGCTCAGGCCGGGCCAGAGCGCGAGTGTAACCGCCTGTGTGAAGCCATAGCGGTTGTGCGGCGTGAGAATCATGGATGGCTGAAACAGGGACAGGCGGGCAAAGCCGAGCGCGCGCAAGCCGTCTTCCAATTCTCCCTTGCTGCGCAGATAGAACGAGGAAGAGGCCGCATTCGCGCCAACGGAGGAGAGCAGGGAAAAATGCTGCACGCCGGCAGCCTTGCAAGCCTGGCCGAACGCCAATACGGCGTCGCGGTCGATGCGCAGAAATTCCGCGCGCGTAATTTGCGAAGGTTGGCCCACGCCCAAGGTGCAAATGGCGGCATGATGGCCGGGGAGCAGAGCCTGGTAGCTGGCGGGATTGAGCACATCGACGGTGTCCTGGCGCAATTTCGCGCTGTCTTGCGGCGCTTGCCAGGGGCGGCGTCCGAGCAGGCGCAATTCCTGCACCTGCGGCATGCCTAAAAGTGTGGCGGCGGTCTGCCCGCCTACTGCGCCGGTGGCGCCCATCATCAGCACCTTGAATTGCATCTGCCTGTATCCTCCTGTCACCGTATTTGCACATCTGGCATGTGTGCAGCCGCATTGCGCCGGCTGATGATGGCGTGGCGTTCAGGGATTGTAGCAGGGGGGCAAAAAATGGGGGAAATTTATATTGGTCAAGCCGGATCTGCACACTAGAATGCGAGACAGGGCGCAAGCAAACCACCATCTTCCTCATGGAGAGAAACATGAAGCAGCGCATGGCTTTTACCTGTTTGATGTGCATGTTTTTTGCATTCCTCAGTCCGGCGCGCGCAGAGGAGTGCAGCCCGCCCGCCTGCCGCACGCTGTTTATTGATCAAATTGCCGAATCCGCCTGGGTCAATCTAGATGTCACGCCACAGCAGGGCGTGGCCGGCATCCGCGATGCATTGTTGCGGGCCAAAAACAGCCATGAAGAAAGTCCGGTGCGCATCCGCCTGGCCCCTGGCGTGTACGCCGACAATCTGGGCAGTGAAATCTTTGTGCAGCGCATGTTGCGCAGCGCTGCGACGCCGGTGTGGCTGGTGGCCAGCGATAAAACGCCGCAAGCGACCAGGCTGGAGCAGGGTTTGAATCTGCTTGGCGTGTCCTGGCTGGCAATTGATGGTTTGACCATCGGCCCGGAAACTGTCGGCGCCTGGAACGCGGCCACGCAACGCCATGCTGACCCGCAGCCCTTGCAAGCCGCCGCCGGCGTGCATGTTTCCGGCGAAGCGCTGCTGGCGACAAGCAACGCCAATCAAAACGGCGTGCTGAACACCAATGTGTACGGCAAATTCAGCGCATCGCATCACATCATCGTGCGCAATATGACCATCCAGAATCTGTTTGAACCGGAGGCGGAAAGCGGCGAAACCAGCATTGGCGCCGGCATGGATGGCATGAAATTCAATCAGGTGCAGGATTTATGGGTGATCAATAATTCGGTGCGTCAGACCAGCCGGCATGGCATCGATAATGTCGGCGTGCATCGCGCCCTGTTCGCGCAAAACGTGGTGGCGCGCATCGGCGGCGGCATGGGGATTGAAGCCAAGGGCGGCTCGTATGACATTGCGTATGAACGCAATCTGTTTTACCGCGTGCGCCGGGTCGAGCTGGGCGGCGAGGCGACGGACGCGACCTATTATTTCTCATTGGACGGGCGCTGGGATTATGAAGCGCTGCGGGTGGCGGCGCGCAATAATCTGGTGATCAATGCGCGTGAAGCGGCGCTGGAATTTTCCGGTTGCACCGAATGCGCCGCAGTCGGCAACAGCTTTATCTGGACCGCAGATTATCAGGCGCCGATAGATGGCGGCACGATTTACGGCGGCGACGCGATCCGCGTGCATGACAGCCAGATTCTGGCGGCCAGCGAAGGCGCCGGCAGCGACTGCCAATTCTGGAATGGCTATGACTACGTCACAGTTGATCCATGCTGGGGCGTGGGGGCGAATGCGCCGGCCCCGATCGGCCGCCGCTTAAAGAGCGCCAGCATCTTGCTGATGAATAATCTGTTCGCCTCATTCGCCGGCCATTTGGGCGACGCCAAAGGCGGCTCGACCACTCCCTGTCCCTTGAACCGGGTGGATGGCGATGCGCAATTTACTGCTGATGGCAATTACTGGCATAACGCCAACCGCGCCTTGCCGGCAGAAGGGTGTGCGGCGCTGGGCGAGGGCAGCCGCTCCACATTTTCCACCGTCAACCCCAGCAGTGCGCCGGGGATGCTGGCGCAAAATCTGGATGAAAGCAGTATGGCGGCCTTAAAGCGTTCTGCCTGGGCCTGGCTCAGTCCGCGCGCCGGCAGTCCTTTGCATGGGGCCGGCGTGAGTCACAGCGTGATGGGCAGCGACGACTTTGCCGGCAATGCGCGCGCGGCGCAAGTGGATATCGGCGGTTTGAATGTGCTGGCGCAAGGAGTGAACGCCTTAACCGGCGCACGCAGCGCATACAGCGTCAGCAACACGGGTGGACAGATCAGCGTGCGCCTGGGGCAGGCCAATCCGCTGGACTTGGGGGCGGCGCAAAGAATTGTGTTTGCTGACAGCGGTTTGGCTTTTGATATCGACGGCGTGGCCGGCAAAGCGTATCGCGTGTATCAGGCGGCGTTCAAGCGCACCCCGGACCCGGGCGGACTGGGATTTTGGATTGCGCAAATGGATCGCGGCGCCACACTCGCGCAGGTGGCGCAGGGCTTTTTAAACAGTGCGGAATTCACAGCTTTGTATGGCAGTGCGCCTGGCAATGAAGTATTCATCGCCCGCCTTTACAACAATATTTTGAACCGCGATGGCGAACCCGGCGGCGTGGCGTATTGGACTGGCCGTTTGCGTGATGGCGCGGCCCGCGCGGATGTGTTGCAAGGCTTTTCCGAGAGTGCGGAAAACAAATCGCTGACCGCCGCCGGCGTGGCGGACGGCATTATCTATACCCCATTCCCTTGAGGAGTTTGCTGTGAGGATTGCAATGTCGAAAGCCGGTTTGCGCGTATGGCCATTGGCGCTGGCCGCCATGCTGGCGCAGTCGGCGCAGGCGCGCGAAGTCAAATTTTTATTCAGTTTCGCCTTGCCGCCGTATGTCATCAAAGGCGAGGGCGGCAGGCCGCCAGCCGGGTTTGAATTGGAAATCGTGCAAGCGGCCCTGGCGGCGCGCGGACATCAACTCAAACCGCAATTCGTCGCCATGGGCGCCATGCCGCAAATGCTGGCGCGGCAGGAGGCTGACGGCGCACAGCGCGGCGCGCCTGAGGTGCGCGAAGGCGAGGGTTTCTTTTATGCTGCCGAACCGACTGTCTTATATCAGGATGTCGCGATCACGCTGCAAAAAAACAATCTGCGGATTGCCGCTATCGCGGATTTAAAGGAAAAGAGCGTGGTCGGATTTCAGGGCGCGTCGCATTTCCTCGGGCCTGAGTTTTCCGCCATCGTCAAAGGCAAAAGTGATTATGCCGAGACTTCGGACGAAAAACGGCGCGTCTTGCAACTGTATTCAAACGGGGTGCAGGTGTATGTCGGCGATGTGAATGTGTACCGCTATTACCGCAAAGCGGCGGCGGGTGTGATGGAGGTGTCAGCGCCGGTGGAAATCCATCAGATTTTCAAACCTGCGCTGCAAAAATTCAATAATGCGGTGTTTCGCGACAAACAATTGCGGGATGACTTCGAGGCCGGTTTGAAGCAATTGAAAAGCAGCGGGCAATACAAGCAAATCATCCAGAAATACACAGGCGAATAAGGCGGCGGGCCGGCCTGGCCGCCGCCTGTGGCGCTTATGCCAGTTGCGCAAACGCGCGTTCAGCGGCGGCGATCGTTTCGTCTATCACTTCCGGCGTATGCTGCGCAGAGACAAATCCGGCCTCAAACGAAGCCGGGGCGAAATACACGCCCGCATCAAGCATCAAATGGAAGAAGCGGTTGAAACGCTCTTTGTCGCCAGCCAGCATCTGCCCCTGGTTTTGCGGAATCTGATCGGCGAAGTACAGGCCGAACATGCCGCCTTGCGCATCGGCGCAGAATGGCACGCCATGTTTGCGCGCGGCATCGCTGAGACCATCCACCAACTGGCGGGTGCGCGCAGTCAGATTTTCATAAAACCCCTCCTGCTGAATCAGCTTCAGCGTGGCAAGCCCGGCGGCCACCGCAACCGGATTGCCGGACAGCGTACCGGCCTGATACACCGGGCCCAGCGGCGCCATTTGCTGCATCAAATCGCGCCGTCCGCCATATGCCGCAACCGGCATGCCGCCGCCAATCACCTTGCCCAGCGCAGTCAGATCCGGCGTGATCCCATACAAAGCCTGGGCGCCATGCAGTCCGACGCGGAAACCGCACATCACTTCATCAAAAATCAGCACCGCGCCATATTCGCTGCAGAGCCGGCGCATGCCGTGCAGGAATTCCGGGCTGCCCTTGACCAGATTCATGTTGCCGGCCACCGGCTCAACGATCACACACGCGATTTCGCTGCCCATTTCGGCAAACACCTGCTCCAGCTGCGGCACATTGTTGTATTCCAGCACCAGCGTGTGGCGCGCGAAATCTTCCGGCACCCCGGCGGAAGTCGGATTGCCGAAGGTCAGCAAACCGCTGCCGGCTTTCACCAGCAGGGAATCGGCATGGCCGTGGTAGCAGCCCTCAAATTTGATGATTTTGCTGCGCCCCGTGGCGCCGCGCGCCAGCCGCAAGGCGCTCATGGTGGCTTCCGTGCCGGACGACACCAGGCGCACTTGCTCAATCGATGGCAGCAGGCGGCACAGCTCTTCAGCCATAATGACTTCGGCTTCAGTCGGCGCGCCAAAGCTCAAACCATCCGCCGCCGCCGCCTGCACCGCAGCAATCACTTCCGGGTGGGCGTGGCCGACAATCGCCGGCCCCCAGGAGCCGATGTAATCTATATAGCGCTTGCCTTCCGCATCCCAAAAATACGGGCCGGCGGCGCGTTGAATAAAGCGCGGCGTGCCGCCGACAGCGCGAAATGCGCGCACAGGAGAATTCACGCCGCCCGGCGTGGTGAGTTGGGCGCGGGCAAACAAAGAGGCATTGCTGCTGGAGTTCATGACGGATCCGGGTTGAAGTTGATCAAGGCTGGTGGATGGTTTGGCGCAACAGAAAAACAAGCCCTTCTGTTAATGCATGGCATATTCCCATCCGGAAATCTGTAATTCACACATCCCTATTATAATGTCGTCCGCGCGCGATCCCCGCATGCGCAGGGCCACGGCTTGTCCTGATGGCGCCAGGGGATGCCGGCGCGGCGCGCGCCGGACCGTGGAGGCGTTGCGCCTCACGCTCAAACGAAAGGATGAAGATGGCTACTGAGTACAAAACCTGGATCTGCCTGATTTGCGGGTTTATCTATGACGAAGAGGCTGGCCGGCCGGAAGACGGCATCGCCCCCGGCACCCGCTGGGAGGATGTGCCGCTGAATTGGACTTGCCCGGATTGCGATTCGCGCAAAGACGATTTCGAGATGACCGTGATTTGATCCGTGCGCAGTTTGCCGGCGGCAGTCGATCTGCCGCGCAAACCTGTCCTGTTTGCGGTTCGCTGAGCGGCTGCAAGCGCCCCGCATCAGATGTGTCGCCAGCGTATTGCAAGCGTCCCGCTTGTGCGCTGCACACTTTCTTTTTTACGGGGAATGTGGTCAGGATGCCAAATCTTGGGGTATCTTTACATAATGGGGGCTGGCGCAGTCTGAAGGCGCGCGCCCGTGAGGGCTACCCTGGAAGATGCAGCATGGTGTTTTGATAATATTAAGCGGAGTATGGTCATGACTACAGCGCAGGAGAAAAACGGCTTGAAGATCATGGTGATCGACGACAGCAGTACGATTCGCCGCTCAGCCGAGATTTTTTTGAATCAGGCCGGCTATCAAGTCGTATTGGCGGAGGATGGTTTTGATGCGCTGGCGAAAGTGAATGATCACAACCCTGCCATGATTTTTTGCGACATCCTGATGCCCAGACTGGACGGTTACCAAACCTGTGCGCTGATAAAAAAGAGCCAGAAATTCCACTCGACCCCGATTGTTATGCTATCGTCAAAAGACGGCTTGTTCGATCGTGCCCGTGGCGCGATGGTTGGTTCGGATGAATATCTGACCAAACCATTCACCAAGGACAGCCTGCTGAAGACGGTGCGTGAACACACCGCCAATCTGGAGAAAACGCAAGCCTGAGCCAGGCCAAGCGCCGGAATGGCCAGGGCAGCCGCAAGGCCGCCACAACCTTAAGCAAGGAAGCACATCATGCCTATACAAAAAGTGTTGATTGTCGATGATTCGCCAACTGAACGTTATCATCTGACTGAAATTTTAGTTAAAAATGGTTTTTCTGTGTCGGTTGCAGAAAACGGTGAGGAAGCGCTGGTTAAAATCAAAGCTGATAAACCGCAACTGATCCTGATGGACGTGGTGATGCCTGGCAAAAATGGCTTCCAGGTTACGCGCGCCATCACCCGCGATCCCGACACGCAAGATATTCCCATCATTATTTGCACCAGCAAAGACCAGGAAACCGACCGCATCTGGGGTTTGCGTCAGGGCGCGCGCGATTATCTGATCAAGCCGGTTGACGCCACCGAATTGCTGGCCAAGATCGCCACGCTGGGCTGAGCCCCGGCCCCACTGACTGAGGGAGAAACATGAGCGCATCCAAGCCCGATGGCATCAGCGGCAAAGCCACCGAATCCGCCGCAAGACGCACCCGTTTGCGCGAATTCCAGTCGCAGTTGCTGGAACGCATGCAGGCGGCGCGCGCCGGCGCGGATGCGCGCATCAGTCAGCTGGGGGTGGTGATGGGCGGGCAGCGCTGGCTGCTGGATCTGACTGAGGCCAGTGAAATCGTGCCGTATGGCGCAATCTCACCCGTGCCCCTGACCCATGATTGGTATCTTGGTTTGTACAATCTGCGCGGCAGCTTATTGAGCGTGATTGATTTTGCCCGTTTCCTTGGCATGCCGCCCACCGTGCCGAATCAGGAATCGCGCATTATCGCCTTCGCGCCGGGCTTGAATTTCAATAGCGGCCTGCTGGTCTCGCGCGTGCTGGGTTTGCGCAATGTGGCGGAAATGGAGTTGCAGGCGAATACGTCGGAACATGCGCAACTTTGGTCATCACATTGTTATCGCGATCAGGACAATACCACCTGGACTGTACTGGACTTGTCCCTGGTGGTGCAGGACAACCGGTTTTTGCATGTTGGTTTGTAAGGCTTGGCGTAGCGACGGTTTGGTTTTGATAAGGAACTCGCAGCAGCAGAAAGCGCGCCTGTTGAATTGGACGCACAGGGAGGCGGAGCGCAAAAGCTTCGTATCTGTTTGCAGCACACTGGGAGAGCTGGGTATGGCGTTTCACGTAGCGCCGGGGGCGAATAAGGGCGACATTGCTGGCCAGCATAGGCAGGCTTTGCGCCGGCGCCGCAGCGGCTCGGCCCCCTTGATGCTGTTGGCGCTTGTGCTGCTTGCGCTGGCGCTTTTGGCGGGGGTGGCGTATGTCTTTATCGGCTCGCGCGGCAGTACGCCGCCGATGCAGACTCTGATCACTGCAGATGCGCTGATGCATTCACAGCGTATCGCGAAAGCGGCGCCGCGCGCGATGCTGGGTGATCCGGAAGCATTCAAGCAGTTGCATGACAGTCGTAAAGAGTTCAACAACAATGTGCGTGTCTTGCTTGAGGGCGGTAACTATCAGGGTGATAAGATTCAAGCGCCATCTTCCGATATGAGTCAGAACCTGAAAGAGCTGCGTATGGCTTGGCAATCCAGCGACAAGGCGGCGGACAGCATCTTCCGGCTGAAGACGGAATTGACCGGCATCTCGGCGGCGCACGAAAAAATGAAGGATTTGACCCCGGTTTTGCAGGAATTGAGCGAGCAAGTTACTAAATTAAAAGTAGAGTGGGGCGGTACGCCACGCGAAATTCATGCAGCAGCGCAGCTGTCGATGTTGACCCAGCGGCTGGCTAAAAATGCCTTGCAGCTCAAGATTTCTGATGGCGTGGACCCGGAAGTTGCTTTTATGGTTGGTAAAGATGCTTCGACTTTCCGCGATATTGTGGATGGTTTACTGGATGGTTCTGAGGCATTGAAGCTGTCACTGAGCAAGGACGCGGAGACGCGCGATCGACTGACCGAACTCAAGGCCCAATTCGCAGAGTATCAAAAGCATGTCAATCAGATTTTGGGCCTGATGCCCAAATTTATTGCAGCAAAGCAGGCCGAGCAATTGATTCTCAGTGACAATGAAAACCTGAAGCAAACGCTGATCAAGCTGCAGAAAAAATACCGTGGGCAGCCATGATGCGGAAAAAATGGCTGTTTTGAGCAGTGTTGCGGCTAAGCCGGCTGGCGTTTGCTGTGTGCGATAGCAAGCTGCTGGCAGCCAGGTTTGTGTCAGGGCTTGAGCGGTATTGCAGTATATGCTTGTGGCAGAGAATGAAAGGCGGGTGCAGCTCAATAGCGGCGCACGCCAAGGCGCGCAGCGGCAGCCGCGCGGAAAAGGAATGACGGGAATACCCGACATGGGGTGAGCGGAGCGGTCAGAGGCATCCGCATCTTTTTGTTGCACATTAGGAGATTGAAGTATGGCGTTCAAATTACCGTTCGGGTCGAGGAACAAAGACTCCGCCGAGCAGGAGGAGAGCGTAGCCGACGCCGACCATTTATCTACCCAGCAGTTCAATACGATCATCCCGAATCCGGATGATATGACTGCCACTATCCCCCTGTCAGAGGTGGATAATGAAGGACTCAAGCCTGAGCCGGCCACGCCGGCTGCAGCGGCTTCCGGCGGCTATGAGCGGGATTTGCGTCTGCCCCTCATCGGGCATATGCCCCTGGCGCAACAGATCCGTATCTTGCTGGTGTTGCTGGGTCTGTCACTGGTGGCGGCGATCGCCTTCGTGTATATCAACTCCAACCGCAGTATTCTGGCGTCCACCCAGACCCAGATTGCATCTGACGCGCTGATGCACTCCCAGCGTATCGGTAAAGCGGCCCCGAATGCGATTCAGGGTAACCTGGAAGCATTTAAGCAGCTGTATGACAGCCGCAAGGAATTCAACAATGACTTGCGCGTGCTGGCTGAAGGCGGCAACTACCAGGGCTACGACATTCAGCCGCCGTCCACCGACATGAGCGGCATTCTGAAAGAAGCGCGCAACGCCTGGAAGAGCACCGACAAAGCGGCGGAAAACATCTATCAGCTCAAAGCTGAATTGACCGGTTTTGGTTTGACGCTGGAAAAAATGAAGGGCTTAACCCCGACTTTGCAGGAATTGAGCGAACAAATCTCCACGCTCAAAGTGCAGGGCGGCGCCACCCCGCGTGAAATTTCCGCCGCCGGCCAGCTGGTGATGTTGACCCAGCGTCTGGGCAAGAGCGCGAATGAATTCGTGACTTCCGAAGGTGTGAATCCGGAAACCTCCTTCCTGCTGGGTAAGGATGCATCGACCTTCCGCGATATTGTGGAAGGTTTTCTGGAAGGCTCCGAGGTGTTGCGTCTGGCCGCCACCAAAGATCAGGAAACGCGTGACCGCTTGACCGAACTCAAGGCGCAATTCGGCGAGTATCAAAAGCATGTGAACACGATTATGGGCAACCTGCCCAAATTCATCACGGCAAAACAAGCCGAGCAACTGATCTTCAGCGAAAACGAAAACCTGAAGCAAACGCTGACCAAGCTGCAAAAGAAATATCGCGCGCAGCAAGACTCGCAAGACTGGTCGTTCTGGGCCATGTTGACCGCCGCCTTCTTCGCACTGCTGACCGCAGCCGGGATTGCGCTGGTGCTGTTGCAAGACAGCCGTAACCGTACCCGTGGCGCGGATATGCGCCGTCAGGAAGCGGAAGTTCAGCGCCAACTGGCGCAAAAGAAGGAAGAAGAAGCGAAGGCGCAAAACGACCAGAACCAGGCCGCAATTTTGCGTCTGATGAACGAACTGCAGGAAGTGGCGGATGGTGACTTGACTGTGGTGGCGACCGTGTCGGAAGACATTACCGGCGCAATTGCAGACTCGGTGAACTACACCGTGGAAGAACTGCGCGGCCTGGTAGGCCGCGTGACCCGCACGGCGGAGCAGGTGCTTACCGCATCCGCCAGCGCCCAGGAAATCTCGACCCGCCTGCTGGAAGCATCCGAAGAGCAGACCCGCGAAATCCAGGAAACCACCGCCGCAGTGTTGAAGATGGCGGAAGAAATTAACGACGTCTCGAAATCTGCAAACGAATCCGCAGACGTGGCGCGTCAGTCGGTGGCGGCGGCGGAACAGGGTTCCATCGCGGTGCAAAATGCGATCAAGGGTATGGATGAAATCCGTGAGCAAATCCAGGAAACCTCGAAGCGGATTAAACGGCTGGGTGAATCTTCCCAGGAAATTGGTGAAATCACCGAACTGATTTCAGACATTACCGAGCAGACCAACGTGCTGGCATTGAACGCGGCAATTCAGGCCGCCTCGGCGGGTGAAGCAGGGCGCGGCTTCTCAGTGGTTGCGGAAGAGGTGCAGCGGCTGGCGGAACGTTCCGGTGAAGCGACCAAGCAGATTGGCGCGCTGGTGCGTACGATTCAGACCGATACCCACGATGCGGTGGCCGCTATGGAAAAATCCACCCAGGGTGTGGTTGAAGGGGCGAAATTGTCTGACGCGGCCGGCGCCGCACTGTCTGACATCTCCCGCGTGTCGAACCGGCTGGCGGAACTGATTCAGGAAATTTCCTTCGCAACCGAGCAGCAAGCGACTTCAGCAGCAGGGGTGGCGCAAAACATCCAGCACATTCTGACGCTGACAGACCAAACCAAGGAAGGTACGCAATTGACCGCAAACTCGATTCGTCAGCTCTCCAAGCTGGCGGAAGAGTTGAAGAACTCGGTATCGCGTTTCCGCGTTGCATAAGACAGCGCCCGGGGTGGATCGTGGATTCATCCCGGCTTTCAAGGCAAGACATGAGTAGAACAGGCATACCCGCAGCATGCAGCATGGCGCTGCGCGCCGGTATGGCCGCCGCATTGCGACTGGCGGGACCGCTGTCGCAGATTGAATTTGTGAGGCAAGCATGACCAATCAATTTCCAGGCAACCAGGACGCACTGCTGGACAGTTTCGATACTGGCCCGCTGTCGTGGGTGATCGGAGAAATCCGTGACTCGCTTGCCCGGTCCAAAACCGCAATCGCCGATGGAGTGGCGGCGGATGACGAAGGAAAGTCAACCTTGCTGGCCCATGCAAAGACCTATCTGCATCAGGCCCACGGCGCATTGCAAATCGTCGATGTTGACGGCGTTGCGCTGATAACTGAAACGGTCGAGGATTTGATCGACCGCATCAAGGCTGGCCAACTGCCGTTTGACCAAGGCAATGCGGACGCCATCGGCGGCGCATATCAGGCGGTAGTGGAATATCTGGAAGAGTTGCTGGCCGGCGCGCGGCCACAGCCGGTGCGCCTGTTCCCGTATTACCGCAGCTTGCTGGAAGTGCGCGGCGCGGAAAGAATTCATCCGGCAGACCTGTTTTTCCCGAATCTGTCGATCCGGCCACAATTGGCGGCCAACCCCAAAGGGGCCAAAGTCGATTACACCGCTTTGCGTCTGCGCTTTGAAAAAAGCCTGTTGATGTTTTTGAAGACCGGCGACAAAGACAAGGCGCTGCCCTTGGTCGAGATTGTCGCCACAGTCGAAAAAGCCCAGGAAAACGGGCAATCGCATGCCTTCTGGTGGGTCTTGCTCGGCTTTGCCGAGACGGTATCCGAGGGGCAGGCCCCGGCGGACACCTTCGTCAAGCAATTGTTTGGCCGCATCAATCTGCAAATCCGCCGCTTGGCGGAAGGCTCGGCCAGTATTTCCGAACGTCTGTTGCGCGACGCCCTGTTTTTTGTGGCGCGCGCCGCCGAGCCGAATCCGCGCGTGCGCCAGATTCGCAGCGTATATCAGCTGGATGGCATGGTGCCGCGTGATTACGAGCGGCCCCGCTATGGGCAGATTGACAGCGCTGCACTGGCCTTAGCCAAAGACAAGCTGAATCAAGCCAAAACCCTGTGGAGCCGCATCGCAGATGATGATGCGAATATGTGGCCGGCGTTTGGCGCTGAAATGCTGGCGCTGACGGAAGCCAGCGAAAAATTGAATGCGCCGGCGCTCACCAAATTGCTGCGTGAATTGAACGGCATCACCAATGCCGCGCATGGCAAACTGAATCAGGCATTGGGCCTGGAAATCGCCACCGACTTGTTGTTTGTCGAAAACTCGCTGGAGCACATCACCCGTTTGCCGGAAGATTTCGCCAATCGCGCAGAAGCGCTTTCGGCCCGCCTGCTGTCACTGCTGGCCGGGGAAACGCCGAGCGAAAGCGCGCAATGGATGGACGATTTGGCGCGCGCCGCCCAGCAACGGCAAACCGTGCTGGCGCTGGCGACGGAAATGAAAGCCAATTTGCGCAATGTTGAAAAAGTGCTGGATGAGTATTTCCTCGATCCGTCCAAGCATGCCGCACTGAGTCAGGTGGACCCCGCTTTGTACCAAATCGGCGGCGCACTCGCCCTGCTGGATCAAAACGATGCGCAAGCGGCGGTGTTGCATACGCAGGCGGCGATCCGCCGCTTTGCCAGCCCCCAAGGCGCGCGCGACGAAGTTGCAGAGCGTCAGGCGATGCAAAATGTGGCGCAAAACCTGGGCGCGCTCGGCTTTTTCATCGAGATGCTGCCCTCCAATTTTGAAGGCGCGAAAAACCGCTTCACCTTCGACCCGGACAGCGGTTTATACAGCGCCAATCCGCTCGAACGCAGCGGCGCGGCGATTCATGTCGAAGTGGCCCCGTTGGACGGCCACAGCGCGACAGAAGAAAGCGACAGCAACGAAGAAGTCCTGACCGTCGAGCAGGAATTGTTGCTGCACCAGCAGCAATCAGCCGAGCTGGCGGCAAATCTGGCGGCGCATCCGGAAGATGTGAAACTGCAGGAACAGCTCAAAGAATCACTGCAGCAAGTGCGCAAAGACGCCGCCTTGCTGGACAACCCGGAAGCCAAAGAACGTGCGCAAGCGG
Source organism: Massilia sp. W12 (assembly GCF_037300705.1). NCBI lineage: Bacteria > Pseudomonadati > Pseudomonadota > Betaproteobacteria > Burkholderiales > Oxalobacteraceae > Massilia > Massilia sp. W12. The sequence goes on from NZ_CP147776.1 coordinate 6,082,778, forward strand.
CAATCGATATGCTGGAACGCGCCGATTTCGCCGCCGCCCGGGAAACCATCAGCGGCGCCGGCCCGGTAGAAACGCCGGCCCCGACACCCGCGCCAACGCCTGCGCCGGCGCCGGCCACCGATGATGCGGTGGACGCTGAATTGCTCGAAATCTTCATCATGGAAGCCGACGAAGTGCTGGCTTTCGTGCAGCAAAATGTGCCGGAATCGCGCCGCGCCCCGCACAATCAGGACTTGCTGACTACCATCCGCCGCTCTTTCCATACACTCAAAGGCAGTGGCCGCATGGTCGGCTTGCAAGTCTTCGCCGAAGCTGCCGCCAGTATTGAGCAAGTGATGAATCTGTGGCTGGCCGACGCCAAGCCGGGCAATGATGATTTATACGCCTTGCTGGATTATGCCGCTGCAGAATTGTTCGCCTGGGTCGAAGAGATCAAAGAGAAGGGCCAGTCTGGCCGCAGCTCCTGGCAAATCGTGAATGCCGCAGGGCGCGTGAAAGCGGGCGGGAAATTTGAATTGGATGCGGCGCCGCCGCCGGCGGCAGAGCCGGCGCCGACCCCGGCCCCGACCCTCGCGCCAGCCCCCACCCCGGCGCCGGAACCTGCTCCGGCCCCCAGTCCTGCGCCCGAATTGGCGCCGGTCGAATTGGCCGCAGAGCTTGCGCCGGAAATCAGTCTGCCGCCAGAAGTTCCGGCGGAAATCAGCGCAGAGCCTGTCTTTACGCTGCCGGAAATCAGTGCTGAAGCAGAACCGGTCGTGGCTGAAGAAATCAGTGTTGAAGCAGAACCGGTCGTGGCTGAGGAAATCAGCGCAGCAGCTGAACCCGTCGCGTCTGAGGAAATCAGCATCGAAATTGAACCCGCCATGCCAGAGGAAAGCAGCGCGCCGGAATTGGATATGGCCGCCGAGCTGGAAAGTATGCTGGCCGAATTGCCTGAGCTGCAGACAAACGAGGGCTTAAGTCCGCAAGAAGAGGCGGCGTCAGCGGTCAGCGTGATTGAACTCTCGCAAGCGCAGGATGCGCCATCCAGCCAGCCGGAATTGGCGCCTGAGGCGTCGCTGTTGCCGGTCAGCGCGGAAGCGGATGCGCCGATCGAGGCGGCTGCGCTGGAAATCAATTTGACTGAGCCGGAAGAAACTGAGCAAGACGCGCCGGCTCTGGATGCCTTGGCAGCGGATTTGCAAGCGGCGGAAATCGAATTGGCGGCCTTGAGCGCTGAAGCCGGTGACGCCGCTCTCGACGCAGCGGCATTGCCGGAGCTGAGCGCGCAAGACGCGCAGCCACAGCCGCCGCAACTGGACGCCACGTCAATCGCTCTTGAAGACAGCGCGACCAGCCTGGATTTTGCGCTGGAACTGCCGCAGTCTGAGGCTGCGCCGGTAGCGCCTGAGCATGACGCTGCCGTCGCGCCTGAGGCGGAATTGCACGAAATAGACGCGCTTTTGCATGCGCCTGAGTCCTTGTCTGCGCAGTCGGGCGAAGCGCTCGAAGTGGGCGCTGACGTTGGCGCTGCGCCTGAGACCGCACTGGAATCGCTTGCGGCGCCTGAAGACGCCGTGCCGCAACTGAGCGAAGCGCTGCCAGAGCAGAGCGAAGCGCAACTGCCGGATCCGGCGGAATTGCAGGCGCTGCAGGATGAATTGGCGCAAATCAGCGCCTTGGCGCAGGAAGCGGATGCGCCAGTGGCGCAGAGCGGGACAGAACAGGCAGACGATGCCCTGTCTTTGCCGTCAGCTGAGCCGGACGCCGCCTTGTCGCCGCTGGACGGGGCGGCAAGCGGGAGCGCGCTGGATGACAGCATTCCTGAATTGAGCGCAGCGCTGAGCGAAGCAGACTTGGCGCAAGCGGATGATATCGACTCGCCCGAGGCGCTTACTGCACCGCAAGCCGGCTTGGATGCGCTGCCCGCGCAGGAAGCAGTCGGACAAGCCGCACAGGAAGAAGCGCCGGCAGCTGTGGCAGAGCAAGCGCAAGTCGAAGCGCCACTTGAAGCGGCAACTGACAGCCTGCCAGATTTGGATGTTGCGCTGGCAGAACTGCAAGCGCTGGCGAGCGAAGCGGAGACCTTGCAAGCCGACGCTGCCCCAGCCGTGGAAGCGGCGGTTTTGCCACAGGAAACCATGGCCCCGCCGCAAACAGCCGCACCGGAAAATATGAAACGGATTGGCAATCTGGAAATCAGTTTGCCGCTGTTCAATATTTACATGGCGGAAACCGATTCCATCGTGCGCCGTTTGGCCCAGGAATTTGCGGCATGGCGCAATGACAGCCAACGTCCGCTGGCGGCGCAAGCGGTGCAGGCCGTGCATTCCCTGTCCGGCAGCTCCGCCACTGTCGGCTTTGCTGAAATGCAGGAGTTGGCATACACCTTTGAAAAAGTGTTGGATCATTTGCGCCGTCATCCGGTGCAAATGGAAGAGGTCGATTTTGACCTGCTGGATCAAGTGGTGGATTGCATCAGCGCCATGCTGAACGGATTTGCGCAAGGCCAGGCCAGCCAGCCGCAAGCAGAACTGATCAGCCGTTTGCGCGCCTGGCAACAGGATTGCGCAGCCCGTCCGGTGCTTAAAATTGTGCAGCCGGAACCGGTCAGCGGCCCATCCACCCTGGATGAATTGGAAGCGCGCTTGCTGGCGGAAGGCGCCACGCTTGAGCAATTGGAACAACTGGCGAATATCGCCATCAGCGACGATGTCAGCTTGCAAGACTTGTTGGCGCAATTGGGTGTGGGCGTCGCTGCTCCTGCGCTGACGGCGGAAGCGCCGCTGGAACTGGAGGCCGTGGCGGCGGCAGAAGACGCCGCGCCGCTGGAAGAGGCCGCGCTGGTGGAAGAAGCCGCTCCGTTGGAAGAAGCCGCTCCGTTGGAAGAAGCCGCTCCAGTGGCCGAATCTGCGCCGCTTGAAGCGACGCATGAAATCAGTGTCGCTACCCTGGTTGACAGCACCGCAGCGCCAGTGGAAAGCGCGCCGGAACAAGCGGGTGCGCCGGAATTGCCGTTTGAGGAAATGTATCGCGCCGTGGTGCCGCCGGAAGTGGTGCAGGCGCTGGATCAGGCCAAAGCAGAGCAGGAAGAGGCAGAGCGCGCCGCCGCATTGGCGCTGCAGCAAGTGGCGCAAGAGCAGGCGCGCCTGCAAGCGGAGCAGGAGCAGGCGGAAGCGGAAGCCGAGCGCGCCGCCGCAGCCCAGGCAGCAGAACAGGCCGCAGCAGCCGAAGCCCCAGCGGCCTCCGTCTTGCGCGAAGACGCCGTGGTGCTGGAAACCGCATCCCTGCTCAACGACGAGTTGGACCCCGATCTGTTGCCGGTGTTTATCGAAGAAGGACGCGATTTATTGCCGCAAGTGGGCAGCCAATTGCGCGCCTGGCAGCAAAATCCGGCGGATACCCAATATCCCAAGTCTTTGCTGCGCTTGCTGCATACCGTCAAGGGCAGCGCGCGGATGGCAGGCGCGATGCGTCTTGGCCAGCATGCGCATGAAATCGAAACCCGGATTGAAAACATCATGCATCTGGGGCCGATTTCGCCGCAATCCTGCGAAGAATTGCTGGCGCATTACGACCATTCGGTGCACCTGTTTGAAGTCTTGCAAAATCCGGAACTGGCGCAGCAGCCGGCCCCGGTCTTGCCAGCCGCAGGCGTGATTGCGCCGGCGCAAGAGCAGTCCATCACACTCGACGCCACACCGGCGCCGCGTATCGCGCCGCCGCTTAAGACTGCGCCGGTGGCGACCGCGCCGACCCCGCTGGTGCGTGTGCGGGCGGATATTCTTGACCGTCTGGTGAACCAGGCTGGTGAAGTCTCGATCGCCCGTTCCAAGCTGGAAAATGAGGTGGATCAACTGCGTCAGGCATTGAACGAATTCAATGAAAACGTGGGCCGTTTGCGCGCCCAGTTGCGTGAGGTGGAAATTCAGGCTGAATCGCAAATCATCAGCTCGCGCTCGATGCAGCAGGATCGCGAATTCGACCCGCTCGAATTCGACCGTTTCACCCGTCTGCAGGAATTGACCCGTATGATGGCCGAGAGCGTCAACGACGTCGCCTCGGTGCAAGAAGGGTTGACGCGCGTGGTGGATCGCGCCGGCGCCGACTTGGCCACGCAAGCGCGCCTGACGCGCGACCTGCAACAGGACTTGATGCGGGTGCGCATGGTGCCCTTCTCCAGTATTTCTGAACGTCTGTTCCGCGTCACGCGTCAGGCGGCGAAAGACGTGGACAAGCGCGTCAATCTGGATATTCGCGGCGCTTCGGTTGAAATCGACCGCTCGGTGCTGGAAAAAATGGCCGGCCCGTTTGAACATTTGCTGCGGAATGCGGTGGCGCACGGGATTGAAAGCCGGGCCGACCGTAAAGCCGCCGGTAAGAGCGAAATTGGCGAACTGGCGGTGGAAATCCGGCAGGAAGGTAATGAGGTGGTGATCAGCTTCCGCGATGACGGCGCCGGTCTGAACCTGACCCGGATTCGCGCCAAAGCGCGTGAAGTCGGCTTGCTGGCGCCGGATGCGGATATCAGCGACGCTGAGGCGATGAGCCTGATTTTTGAACCGGGATTCTCGACCCAGGCTGAATTGACCGAGCTGGCCGGGCGCGGCGTTGGTATGGACGTGGTGCGTTCAGAAGCCGCCGGGCTGGGCGGGCGGGTGGAAACCCGTTCTGAAGCCGGCAAGGGCGCGCAATTCACTATTCACCTTCCGCTCACGCTGGCGGTGACGCAGGTGGTCTTGTTGTCCACCGGCGGCAAGACATTTGCCATTCCCTCGGTGCTGGTGGAGCAGGTGCAGCAGCTCAAAACCCAATTCCTGGAAGCGGCTTACCGCGATGGCAGCGTGCAATGGCAGGGCCAGCAAGTGCCCATGCACTATCTGTCGGCATTGCTGGGCGATACCCAGGCGGTGCCGCTGGGGCAGCGCTACAGCCCGGTGATTGTGGTCAAGAGTGGTCATGAGCGGGTCGCGGTGCACGTCGATGAAGTGTTGGGCAATCGAGAAGTGGTGGTGAAAAACATTGGCCCGCAATTGGCGCGTATGCCCGGCATCGCCGGCGCCACTGTGCTCGGTTCCGGCGATATCGTGATGATTTTGAACCCGGTGCCGCTGGCGCAGCGCTTTGCTTCCCATGCAGAGCGGCGTGCAATGGAAATTCAGGCCAAGGCGGAGGAAGAAGGCATGACGCAGGCGGCAGAAGCCTTGCCGCTGGAAGCTGCGCCGGCCCCGCAAGCCCCGCTTGAGACGCCGCCGCCGGCAGAAGACAGCGGCATGCGCAAACTGCCTATCGTGATGGTGGTGGACGATTCGCTGACCGTGCGCAAAGTGACGCAACGCTTCCTGGTGCGTGAAGGTTTCCAAGTGGTGCTGGCGAAAGACGGCCAGGACGCGCTGGAGCAATTGCAAACCATCACGCCGGACGTGATGCTGGTGGATATTGAAATGCCGCGTATGGATGGCTTCGACTTGACGCGAAATGTGCGTAATGACGAAAGAACCGCGAATACGCCGATTATCATGATCACCTCGCGCACGGCGGATAAGCATCGCAACTATGCTTTGGAGTTGGGCGTCAATGCCTACTTCGGCAAACCCTTCCAGGAAGATCAGTTGCTGGAAGCGATCAACAGCTTTGTGCGTTGATCTTGTCAGGATGCGCTGCGCATGAGTGATGCCTGTTTGACCTGCGGCGCTTGTTGCACCTGGTTTCGGGTCAGTTTTTACTGGGCCGAAACCGACGCACACCCGGGCGGCACGGTGCCGGCGCATCTGACAATACCGATCAGTCCGCATCTGGTGGCGATGCGTGGAACGGAGAGCAAACCGGCTCGCTGTGTCGCGCTGCAAGGCGAGCCTGGGCAGCAGGTCGGCTGCAGCATCTACCCCTTACGCTCGTCCACCTGCCGCGAATTCCAGGCTGGCGAAGCGCGTTGCAATCAACTGCGCCAGGCGCGCGGTTTGCCCGCTTTGCCAGCGCCGGATGCTGCGCCGCAATGACGAAAAATCTCCTGACAACCCTCAAGTTCCACATGCCTCTGCCGTAAAAGGTATAGATAAGGCGCAGTGGGTTTGCGCATCAGGAGAGCATCATGGACGTGAACGGAATCAATCGCTTAGCCAGCAGCGTGGCCGATGCCGGCTTGAAGCAGGAGGCCAGTTTTGCCGTGCTGAAAAAAGCAATGAAGATTGAGAGCGAAAGCGCGGCGACATTGTTGGAGACCATCCAACCCGTCTCCAAAGTCAGTCTGCCGGCCCATCTGGGCCGCAACATCAACACCACAGCATAAATCCGGCGCGTCGTTTGGCGCGCTGTTTTTTTATCCCCCTCATTGTTTGTCAGTGCGCCGGGCCATGATTGCCCGCTGGCGCCTGTTTGGCGCCGCTGGAAATTGTTTCTTCCTGCGTCAACAGAGCAGGCATGCAACCCGTTCTGGGCATGAAAGGCGCGCGGTTTGCTGGCGCCTTTTTTTGCAGCATCACTAAAGGGAAATCATCATGAAGAAACTGATTGCAGCCATCATCGCCGCTACTTTTGCAATGGGCAGCGCGCATGCACAAACCCTGAGCCCGAGCGCGAACCCTGTCGCGCAAGTGGAGGCCAAAGCCAAACACGGCAAAAAGCATAAAAAAGTCCACTACAAGAAACACAAAAAGCACGGTAAGAAAATGGCAACTCCAGCCAGATAATGATGGGATGCGGTGATTGCGCACACTGCAGTTGAGCGCGTCTATCCAATATTTGCAGCAGAGATTTTTTGATCTTTGATCAAAGCAGTACGAGCGGCTGACCTGGTCAGCCGTTTTTTTTACACAAGCCGTGTAAGGATTGCCGCGCCCGGCTCGACCAAAGCCTATCCATGTTGTCCTTGGCTTGCCAAAAGATACAAAAATTACTGTTTTCCATACGCAGGCAAAAGCAACAAGGTTATAGTTATCACGCCCGTTCAGTACGGGTAATTATCCAATCTTCAAAGGAGAGATGTATGAACAAGCGTCAAGTTTTGTTGGCTGCGGCAGTGGCGACTCTGGTGGTGGCAAACGCACCGGTGCATGCAGCGAGCGATAAAGAAAAATGCTATGGCATTGCCCTGGCTGGCAAGAATGACTGCGCCTCTGCTGACGGTTCGCACTCCTGCGCCGGTCAGGCCAAGGCTGACAAACTGCCGGGCGAATGGAAATATGTCGCCAAAGGCACTTGTGAAAAATCTGGCGGCAAAACCACTCCTCCGGCGAAGAAGTAATGGATGGATGCCGGGAGTGTGGAGATGCATGATTGGCCCCAACTTGGTTTTGGCATTGCCTTGAAAACCGGACACTACCGGCATTTTTTGCAGGAAAAGCCGCGCGCCGATTGGCTGGAGGCGCACAGCGAAAATTATCTGGCCAGCGGTGGCTATGATGTCCATGTGCTGGAACGTTTGCGTGCGGATTACCCCATCAGTTTGCACGGAATCGGCTTGGGCCTTGGTTCTGCGCGTGGCTATTCTCTTGACCATTTGCATCAATTGGCGCAGCTGGAAGCGCGCATCCAGCCCGCCTTGATGTCCGATCACCTATGCTGGGGCGCGCTGGCGGATCGGAATCTGAATGATTTGCTGCCGATTTCCTATACCAAACCTATGCTCGACCTGATTTGCGAGCGTGTGGCGCAGGCGCAAGACATCCTCAAGCGCCGCATTTTATTGGAAAACGTATCGGCCTATGTGCGCTACCCGGACGCTTGCAGCGAAGCTATGTTTTTGGCGGAAGTGGTGCGCCGCACCGGCTGTGGCGTTTTGCTGGATGTGAATAATCTGTACGTGAATCAGCGCAACCACGGTGAAGACCCGCATGCGGCGATTGCCGCGCTACCGTTGGGAAGCGTGGGTGAAATTCATTTAGCCGGGCATTTTGTGCGTGATGATGTGGTGATTGATGACCATGGCAGCGCGGTGATCGATCCGGTCTGGGATTTATACCGCGCCGCGCTGGCGCGTTTCGGGCCGGTCTCCAGCATGATCGAATGGGACACCAATGTGCCGGAGCTGGAAGTCTTGTTGGCACAAGCCGATTTGGCGCGCAGCCATGCAGCCGAAGTCTTGCGCGTGAGCGGCGCCGGGGCTTCCTCTGCGCCCGAGCTGGCGCCGGCGGATATTGCCGCGCAACAGCAGCGTTTCGGCCTGGCCCTGTTTCAGCATGATCAGGGGACGCTTGCCGATGACTTCCGCATGCCGCCGGAAAATGAAAATTTTTCCGCAGAGGATTTACGCCGCCGCCGTTTTGCCGTGTATCGCGGCAATCTGCATGGGCATTGGAAACTGGCGCTCGGCTTGATGTATCCGGTGCTGAAAAAATTATTGGGCGATACATTTTTTACCGGCCTGACGCGTGAATATGGCGCCGCAGCGCTGTCACAAAGCCCGGATCTGAATCAATTCGGTCTGCGCTTTCCGCATTTTGTGCAGGAGTGCGAGTTGTTGCGCGACTATCCATATATGCCGGATTTGGCCCGCCTGGAATCTGCATTACATCAGGGATATTACGCTGCAGATGGCGCGCCGCTTGATCCTGCTGTGTTGGCGCAAGTGCAGCCGGAGCAACTGGACCATATGCATTTCCAGCTGCAACCGGCATGTTGCCTGTTGCGCAGCGACTGGCCGGTTTTCAAGATCTGGCAGGCGCATCAGCAAGAACCGGTGGAAGATTTCAGCACTGACCCGGAACCATGCCATGTGCTGATTGTCAGGCCGCAATGGTTTTGCCGGATTTTGTCCTTGACGCCAGCATCCTATGCCGCGTTGCAAGCCTTGCAGGATGGTCAAAGTTTGGGACAGGCTTTGGATCTCGCGCTGGAAATTGATGAGGACTATCCCTTCGTTACGGAGTTGCAGCAATGGCTGCAATATGGCGTGCTGCGCATGCCTGCTTAATTTCAATCTTTTCAGGGTAAAAGCATGAATATACTGTGGCGTGCGCAGCAGGCATTTGACCGTTTGGCGCATCAATGGGGCAGCCCGGTGTGCGGTTTGTTCTTGCGCGGCTTTGTCAGCTGGCAGTTTTTCAAATCGGGAATGGTGAAAATCAGCGATTGGGATGCCACGCTGGCCCTGTTCCGCGATGAGTACCAAGTGCCCGTCTTGCCGCCGGAATTGGCGGCTTTTGCCGGTACGGGCGGTGAGCTGTTGTTTCCGTTGTTGTTGGGCTTGGGCTTACTGGCGCGACCTGCTGCGCTGGCCCTGTTTGGCGTGAATCTGATGGCGGTGATTTCCTATCCGCAGTTGCGCGAGTTCAGCTGTCCGGCCGCGCTGAATGATCATCTGTACTGGGGCATCATTTTGCTGGCCCTGACTTGTTACGGCCCGGGCCGGATTTCGCTGGACGCCTGGCTTGCCCGGCGGCAGGGGCTTAACTCTGTTTAACCCGCACACGCAAGGGCAGGCCGGCCACCTGCACCAATTGGCCGGCGCGGATTTTGGCGGTTTTGCGCAATTCCTGCGCGCCATCCACCGACACCGCGCCGCTCGCCACCAGCACCTTGCCGGCGCCGCCGCTATCAACCACGCCGACCAGCTTCAATAACTGGTTTAATTCCACGAACTCCCCATCCAGCAGGAAAACTTCTTCACTTGCGGCTTTTGCCATTATTTACCCCAGATTTTTTTGTACTCATTGCGGTAGCCATTGTCGGGGTCAAAGTAGTTCGCCTTGCCGCCATTGAACACCATGTTTTGCTGTGTCACCACATATGCCGGCGGGCTGTACAAGCTCGGTTTTTCTTTGGCGAATGCGCGGTTGAGTTCGTCGATCAATTGCCAGGCTTGCATATTCACAGGCTCCGGCACTGTGCCGAATTGCAATTTTTGATTGCGGATACGCTTGTACGCGCTCTCCACCCCGCTGCCGGCTGAGAGGGTATGCATGTCTTTGACTTCGGCCAGCGGCGCTTCCGAGGTCGGGCCGGTCATGGCGTCGATATACATATCATTCACCACAATGGTGTGAGTCCAACGCTTGCCATGCTGCTTGGCCATATTCGTCAACATCAGCGGGATTTTTTCATTCGCCGCCATCAAGGGAATTTCTTCCAGCGCCAGCACGCTGCAGGTTTGGCATTGCTTGATGGTCTCTACCACTTCATTCGATTTGGCGACCGAGTACAGCTGGTTCGGGTTGGTCACAATCACCACCCCGGCCTTACCGTTCGATTCCAGCACCGAGAGCAAGGCCGCGCTCTGGCCGACATCTTTGGGATCGGTGCCGATATTGGTAAACAGATTATCGGTCGGCCCCAGTTTATTGGAAGCGTGCCAGCCGACCACCGGGATTTTTGCGGATTGAATCTCTTTTTCCACATCCTTGGCGTTCAAACCGGCCAAAATCAAGCCATCCGGTTTCAGAGCCATGGCGCGGGCAAACGCATCAGCCCGCTTATAAGGCAGGCTCCAGGTGTCCATATGATGTAATTCCCAGCCGGCGGCAGAGGCGGCTTCTTTTAAGCCACGGTGCAGCGCCTGGATACTGGTATCGCGCATATCCGACGTGATCAGAATGATGCGCTGCGCTTTGCCCGGCATTTTCGGGCCGCTGGTTGGCCCGTCCCATTTGTTTTTGAAGGCCATCGATTTGGCGATGCGCGCATTGGCGCGGCTGACAAAAAGTGCAGGACTTTCTTGGGCCTGAACATAAGCAGGCAGGCTGCCTGCCGCAAGCACAAAGGCGATTACTCCGGTAAGTGTCTTTTTCATATCAAACTCGGCGCTTATATACCAAAACGGCAATCAAGGCAGGAAATGCCCGACAAGCCAGGAGACAAATGGCCTGTGCATACATATTCCCAGAAAAACTTGCTGGCAGTCAACAATAATATATTGCGTGCCCATTTCATGCATATTTCAGCTGTTTGGAGATGGAAATGGCATATTTCACTGATTCCGGCGGATATGCCAAAGCCGGCCTGCGTATGGCATATTCCCGCAATTGTTCCTTAATGGTCAAGGTTTTATTGATAGCAACCATTCTTCCAAACCGTCAACAGGACGGGCGATGCGCGCCTGTCCTGCATATAGCACAAGAGGGCGTTGCAGCAGGATCGGATGTTGCGCTAAGGCGTCAAGCAGGGCGGCGGCGTCAGCATCCTGTAAATGCAATGCGGCGTAAGGCTCTTCGTTGTTGCGCAACATGGCGCGCACATCCGTGGTTCCTGCCGCCATCAACGCTTGCGCCAGGGTGTCCAGGGTGGCGCGCGACGGCGCCTGCTTTAAATATTCGATGACGTTCAGGTTTTCCTGATGCCGTTGGCAAAAATCCTGTAATACGGAGAGCGCTTCGCGCGATTTGGAGCAACGGGGATTATGGTAAAGCGTGATCATGCCTGTCCTGTTTCTGTGGGCGGCTGTGCTTGCTGATGCGCTTGGGCAAAGGCAATAAAATCGATTAAGGGCAAGGGCCGGGCGAAATAATAACCCTGCGCTTCATCGCAGCCGCGATTGCGTAAAAACTCGCATTGTGCCGCGCTTTCCACCCCTTCTGCAATCACTTCCAGTCCCAGCGAATGCGCCAGTGCAATGGTGGCGGAAACAATCACGGCATCATTCGGGTCAGTTTCGATGTCTTTAACGAAACTCCGGTCGATTTTGATGCGGTCAATCGCAAACAATTTTAAATACGAGAGGGAAGAATAACCTGTGCCGAAATCATCAATCGCGACTTGAATGCCGCGTTGCCGCAAGGCGCGCAATAATTCGCGCGTTTGCTCCGGGTCGCTCATGGCGGCGGTTTCGGTGATTTCCATCTCCAGTTTTTCACCCGCCACCCCGGCTTGCGTCAATAATCGATCCAGCACCGGCACCAGACTGCTGATTTGGCATTGGCGCGCCGACAAATTCAAGGCCAGGCGCAGATGTTCGAGCGGTGTGTTTTGCCAGGAGGCGATGAGTTGGATTGCGCGTTGCAAAACCCATTCGCCGAGCGGGTGGATCAGTGCGGAATCTTCCGCCACCGGAATGAATTTGTCCGGCGGCACCAAGCCCAGGTCGGGGTGGCGCCAGCGGATCAGCGCTTCGGCCCCGATCAGGCGCTTGTTTTGCAAATCAATTTGCGGCTGCAAAAACAGCTCAAATTCCTGGTGTTCCAATGCTTCCCACAGGCGGTTTTCCAGCATCAGGCGTTCATGCGTGGCGCTGTTCATATCCGGTGAAAAGAATTGGAAATTGCCGCGCCCCTGCGCTTTAGCGGCATACATCGCCATATCCGCATTTTTCAACAGGGTTTTGACATCTTCTCCATCATTCGGATACATCGCAATCCCGACCGAAGCCCCGCTGTGCAGCGTCAGTCCGTGCAGAATATACGGCATGGACAGACTTTGGACGATACGGTTGGCGACCATGGTGACATGATCAGGGCTGTGCTGTTCGGGCAGGATGCAAATGAATTCATCGCCGCCGAAACGGGCGATGGTGTCGGCTTCGCGCACCGATTCCTGCAGGCGCTTGGCGACTTCAAGCAAAAACAGGTCGCCTACCTGATGGCCTTGCGTGTCGTTGATTTTTTTGAAGTGATCGATGTCAATGAACATCACCGCCACGGATTGCCGGTTGCGGCGTGAAATCGAGAGCAATTGCTCCAGCCGCAGATTGAGCGTGATGCGATTGGCCAGACCGGTGAGCGGATCGTGATGCGCCAGGTGGTGGATTTTTTCCTGCGCGCGCTGCTGCTCGGTCAAGTCACGCATCACGCAGACATAAAACATATCGCGCGGCAGTGACACCTGGCTGATCGCCAAGGCCAGCGGAAAGGTATGGCCGTTGGCGTGGCGTCCGGTAAACAGCAATTCCTGGCCTTGATTGCGTTGAAAGTTATCAAGCAGCTGTTCCATACTGCCGCGCCCCTCATGCACCAGCAGATCGCACATTTCTTTATTCGATACGCCTTCTTCCGGGATGCCGAACAGGGTGCGGGCCGCCTGGTTGGCGGAGATCAATTGACAGTTTGGACTGACTTGTAAAATAGCGTCAGTAGCGTGATGCAAAATCGCTTTTAATCTGGCTTCCCGATCTTGCAAATGCGCGGTGCGCTCCTGCACCAGCTCGTAGGTGCGCGCCTGTTCGCCGCTCAGAATCAGCATGGTGCAATTGATCACGCCGGTAATGCTCAGACACAGCACCAGTACAATCCAGCTCTCCCAGCCGCTATTTTGTTTGAAATAGTTCTGATCAGCGTTGATGCGGATTTCAAGTTTGCGGTCTGCCAACTTGATCTGCGAAATAAAGTCGTCAGATCCAGGCGTTTGCAGTGTGTCGAGAATAATAAACGGGCGCCCAGCCTCGCTCAGATCGCTCAGCCGCAGCTTGTAATGGGTGTATTGGGCTTGCTTGAAAATCTGCGAGATCCAGGTGTCCATGTCCAGCGCCAGACCGAGCACGCCGACCACTTGGCCGGGGGCGTATTCGCGGGTGCGGTTTTGATGCGGATAGACCGCCACATGCATCCACTGCAACCAGGGAACTATGCGCACCCCATTCAAATGCGTCGGACAGGCGGTGACTGATTTGCTGCTGATGGCTTTGTTCATGCTGGCGGCGTGTTCCTTGTCGCTCAACATGTCTTTCCCCAGTATTTGCCGGTTCCTGCCTGTCGGGTTCAGATATGTGATCGGCAGCAGGAAGGCGCTTTGATTATTTTTGGAATGCACTTGAAACGGTGCGCCCAGTTCCGCGCTGATGCGCTGCTCCGTGGCGCTCAGCTCGTCCTGACGCAAATGCGGCGCCCAATACAGCTGGAATACTTCCGGGTGCTGGGACAGCCATTTTTTGGCAAAGAAATCAAAGTCGGATTGCGAAATCTCGTGGTCGTCATCATCAAAAATCGAGGTGGAGACCGACAGAAAACGCTCATGCTCACCCAATCGGGCTTGAATATTGTCGCTGATTTTTTGCGCATGCAAATGCACCTGGCGCAAGGTTTGCTCATGTTCCCAATGCCGGGTTTTGTCGTAAATCAGCGCGGATATCAGGAGGCCGGTGCATAAGACTGCGCCGATCAAGGTGCGGCGGCGGCGCCAGAGTTGTTGCGGTTGGCCCAGCCACAGCCAGCACAGCGGCGCCATCAGCAAGATGCCGATCGAATCGCCGGCCCACCACGCGCTCCAATTGCTCATCAGCGTATCAGCAGGAATCAGCCGCAATGCAATTAAAGAGCCGACGCTGATGCTGGAGGAAATCAGACATATCAGTGGAATCACGCCCAAAAAAATCAGGACATCGTGCACATTGCCCAGATCGGCCTTGATTTTACGCAGCAAAATCGAGGCCCCGGCCCAGGCTTGCAAGGTGCAGGCGACAGTCACCAGCAGGGCGCCAATCACGCTGATCAGGTTGAGGCCCTGGTGATCAGCGGCCTGGCTCAGATTCAAAAACAGTGCGCCCAGAAACACCCCGGGCAACCAGCGCAAACGACTGCTGAAAGCGCAGGCCAGGGCTAAGCCGGCAGGCGGGAAAATCGGGCTGGCGTAGCCGGGCGGCAATGCCAGCATCAAAGCCAGGCGTCCCAGCAGAAAATAGCCGACGGCCAGCAAAAAAATGCCGGCTGCATCCTGTTTCAGCGTTTGCCTGCCCGGTGTTTCCATCTGCCGCCTTTACAAATATGCGTTGGATAGGAGAAACCGGCTTTGCAGCAAACAGGAACGCAGCCGGTATGCGTTTGACTCGCCACTTGATTCTAACGAAAAAGCAGGCTGACTGCTTGTTCTGGCGCAACACTTTGCGGTTGTCTGGCAACAGATCATGCTAATTCATGCAGCTTGGCGCATCATTGCTTTCCAATACGCGGATCCGGCCTTGAATCGGCGGCACTTCTTCGGTGTCGATCCAGACATCAAGCACCGTGGGGCCGTCGCGTGTGCAAATCGCTTCAATGTCCAGCCGCGCCATATCCTGCGGCGAGCGGATCGTAATCCCCTGCGCACCGTAGGCGCGCGCCTGCATCGCGAAATCCACCACCGGCAGGGCGAATGCGGTTTGTTCGGCGCGGCGCAAACGTTGCGCATGTTTCACCATGCCCAGCGCGTGGTCATTCAACACCACAAACACCACATTCAGACGCTCGGCCACCGCCACAGTGACTTCCTGCCCGTTCATCAGCATGCTGCCATCGCCGGAAATGCAAATCACCACTTGGCTGCGGTCAGCCATAGCGGCCCCGATCGCCGCGCCGATCGCCCACCCCATCGGTGCAAAGCTGTGCGTCAGACGCAGCCAGCCGGCATCTGCTTTGCGCCTGCCGCCGACGCCTGCGCGCTCGGTTTGCAGGCGGCGCTCGCGCAAGCGCCGGTCATGCGGATGCAGGCAGTGAATGGCCCAGGCCACGCTGTTGCCGGCATCGGCAAAAAACCGTGCGCCATAGGGGAACAGCCGTCCCAGATCATGCATTAAGCGTTGCGGCAAAATCGGGGTTTGATCGAGATGATATTTGCGCGGATAGCGCGCCAGATTCGATTGAATAATCGCCTCAGTCGCCTGCAGCGGGCGGAAATGCTCGCCATCGGATTTGGCGTCATGCGCTTGCTGGCTGCGCAAATGCGGCGTGGAGTAAGTGAATTCAATCAGGCGTTTGAAAATGGCCAGAATGCGGCCCCGGATATGCAGGCGCGCCATCGGCGTGCGTGCAAAATGCTCCTCGATTTCCTCCACATGAATCATGCGTGCGTTCAGCAGGCTGTCGCTCCAGCCATCTGTGTCCCATTCACACATACCGGTGCCAACTGCGATGATCACATCGACGCTCGGATCGCGCAGCGTGGCGCTGGCCAGATTATGGCCGGCAAAGCCGAATACGCCACGGAACTGACGGTGACAGGGATTGATCAAGCCTTTGCCGTCCGGGGTGGCGATGATTTGCGCCCCGGTCATTTCCACGAATTGCAAAATCGGCTGCATCGCCTCAGTGCAACCGCCGCCGATCAGCAGCACCACATTCGCCGCTTTGGCCAGAATGCTGCGCAAGTCTTGAATCGCGGCCTCATCCAGCGCATCCGGCTGTTGCAACAGACGGCGTAAATCGAAGGAAGGTTTGCTCAATCCGGTTTTGCTGCGCATCACGTCAGATGGCAAACTCAAATGCACCGGCCCGCGCGGATTGGCTAAGGCGCGTTGCAGCGCTGACACCAGCTTAGGCTCCAATTGCGCCGGGTGCGATAACAGCGAGTTATAGCGGGTGCAGGCTTGAAACATGGTCAGGATATTCACCCCGGTGCAGGCGGATTCCTGCAGCGGGTGTTTGCCAAAGGTGGGCAGCGCCGGCTGTCCGGTCAAAACCAGCAGCGGGATATTATTGTCATATGCGCTGGCCACCCCGGTCAGCAGATTGGTGGCGCCGGGGCCGGACGTGGAGCAGCATACCCCCAATCCCATTGTGTCCCGCGCGTAACCATCGGCCATGAAGGCGGCCCCGGTTTCATGCCGCGCCAGCACATGGCGCACGCCGCCGCGCTGACTGCTGCGCGCCATAGCGTTATACAGGGGTTCGATCACCCCGCCGGGCACGCCAAACACATAACGCACCCCTAATTGTTCCAGATAAGCGACTAACAGATCGGCGACATCAAGGCCGTGTTCTGTCTGTGGCGGATGTTGCTGCATTCCAACTCTCCCAGATACGACCGGAAACCGTGTCCCCGGTCCTGACCTGCCAATGGCGACGGCTATGGCGCGGTGCAGTATGAAGATGTTAGCAGAGGCAAGAATGGCGGCTGCCGTTTAGCGTGGGTAAAAAGCGACAGGACGCAACAGTAATTGAAAAAGGGAAAATTTAATCATCAGTTTGACAAAATTATCCAAGCGCCTGATGGAAAACAGATAGCATGTCCCCGGGTAACAGGGCTGCGATGGGAAGGGAAGGAACAGGAAAATATTCAGGCCGGCGTTGCCGGCCTGAGCAAAAAACGGGTCAGCGCAGGCGCTGATTCAAGCGGATGATGGTGTCAAGCAGGCCGGGGCCGGGAAAATCAGTGATCACGATGCCGCTATGCTGCAAGCCTTTGCGCTCAATGTATTCCTGGGTCAGCACATTGCTTCCTTCAAACGCGATGGTGCAAATGCCGATGAAGCAGGACACGCGCGGAAAATCAGGGTAGCTGTTTTTCCAGCCGGGGGTGGTCAAGCCGGTCGCCAGGCGCGGCGCGCTGGTGCCGGGACTGGAGTGGCCGCTCACCACAAAGTAGGGGAAAGAGCCGCCCGAGCCGGACAGGTAATTCAGGAAAAATGGCGGCACGGTGGTCGAATTGCGTTCCGCATTCGCGCTTTCCAACTGTGCTTTGATTTTTTCCCACTTGCTGTACAAATCCCAGTTGGTGCGCAGATGGTAGGCGTCTTGCGCATTCAGGCTGCCGTAATGCAGGCCCCAGTCAATCCCGGAGAAGTCGCGCAGCAGCACGATTTTGCCGCGCACCTCGCGCAGGGTGGGGATGTTGGCGCCGCGCCAGAAATATTGGCTGTAGCGCGCATCATTGGCGTAAGTGTTGAAAATCTGGGCAAAACTCATCGTCGTGTTGGCCGCTTCATATTCTTCTTTGACGCGCATCAACACGGTTTCGCCCGGATGTTCCGCCAGGAAGCGGGTCACGGCTTGCAGCACATCGTCATAATTTGCATGCTGATACACAAAGCCATGATGAATCGCAAATTTATTGTCGATGCGGCGGCAGCGGATATCCAGCATGCGCACGCCGGATTGCAATTGTTGCGGCAAAGACATGGATTGGGTTTGCACCGCATCGCCGCCATAAAAAGACATGGTGTCGTGGGTGCCGGGGATGGACAGACGCGACAGCGGCAAATGGTCGGGCAGGGCGCGCATCCAGTCAGCTTGATTGGTTTTGACTTGCGCATCATGCGAATAGGCGGGGTGGTTGTGGCTGTAAGCGTCGCCGGCGGCCAGGCTGATGCCAAGCGTGAAGGCGCAAGCGGTCAGCAAGCGTGCAAAAATTCCGGACATGGTTTTATCCTTCTTCTACAGAATGTGTGCGTTTGAAAGGGGGAGAAACTCACCGGACGGCGAGTGCTGACAATCTTAGCGCATGGGCACAAGCGGCGCCAATATTAAAAGCGAGGGCTTGCTCGGTTTTGTCGGCATATCATCGCCCAAAGCGCCCCCGATAGCGGCTTTCAGTCTGCCAGCCGGCTTCGCCGTAACTATCGACAAAGCAGACTTTGACTTGCGCCATGCCGATGCTGGTGAAATACAGCCAGACCTCGGCATCTTGCTTATCGCGTGTGATATACCAATGCGCATCGCCGCGCGCCAAGCCCCAGCTGCTGACGCGGCGCACCAGTAAATCAGCTTCACCGCGCGAGACCAGCGCGACCCGCAAATGCGCCTCGCCCATGGAAGAGGTTTGAAAGACACGCGCCATATGGCCTCCTGTCACAACATACCGGTATGAGGGTTGTAAAAAATCCATCTCGCATCCAGCCGGCATTTACCGTATCCTGCATAAAACAGCGATGCCGCCCGGCGTGGAGATGGAGATGAGCGAAGACAACGATCCCCGGCTTGCCTTGCGCAATCAGGCGCATCAAGTGCAAATTATTCAACCCGAAGGCGCCAAACGCCCCATGCTCGGCACACGCGACCCGCAGGAAATTGAGCGCCGCCTGCAAGTGCTCAAGCAATGGGGGACGCCACAACATCCGGGGCGCAAAAAAGCGCTGCAGGCGATTGAACAAGCCTTGCCGCAGCGCACACAGACCATTTTGTCGCATCAATTGCCGCCAGCGCTGCAGCAGGAATTGAATGGAGGTGCGGGGCCGCTGTCAGAATCGCGCAAACATCAGCGCGATCCATACAGCGTTTGCTTGAATCAGCCGGATGAATGAACAGGGCGCGCTATTTTCGGCCAGCAAAGCGTTGACCTATGATTCTGGCGGAGTCTGGCGACAAATCGCGCCGGTGGGGTGCGCCGCCGCCAGTGCCATCAATTTTCTGACGCCACCTGCCTCTGGGGTGTTTATGCGCTTGCGCACTGCCTGCGACGTCGCCCAACGTCATCATTGCGGTATTGCCGCGTTTGGATTGGCCGGCATGCACCAGGCCGGCAAGTTGGGGATGTATCGTATTTGCGCCTCCTTTGGTGGTGATGGTGGGTTGATCGCCGAATTTTGCATCTCGTTTGACTTTTGGCATGACAGCCTCCTGTTTGCACTGCAATAAATGCTTGTTTTTTCAGTCACAACTTGGCAGCCCGCTTGCTCAAAATTGTGCTCATGAAAGTGTGCGAGTCCTGCTTTGATAATTCTTTGCGTTTGCCGGAGGCAAACACCGTCATGCCGGTAAAGTGTGGCGATTGGGTGGTGTCATTACCCTTTGGCCTCTGCATAATGCCGGAAGGGAGTGGGGCGGTTTGTTGAATACCTTTGCGGCTGCCGATGGTCGGGCTGGATAAACTTAATCCAGAGACGTGTTTTTTCAGTGCTTCGGCTTCTGACTTATTGATATTGCCGCGCGCCCCGTCCTGCAGGTGGTCGAATTTCTTTTCCCAGTCGCCAGAGGCATTCTTGAAATAGATTTTGTGTCGCGCCGCTTTCACGGTTCCGGCCAAGTCGCCGCTTTCATGCACATAGATGGTGGACTTGATGCGCACATTATCGCCATGTAACTCTTTGAGTCTTTTCTGCCCCTCCTCACGCGCCATGTCTTCAATATTGGAATGTACGCTGGCCGGTTGCGCGCCGAGCGGATCGCTCAGGCCGCCGGCATGCTGGGCGCGGCTGTGCGCGATTTCTGAACCCCATTTTGAGGTTTTGTTGGTGGCAGGGACGAAAGATGAATCACTCATCAAATGCGCGCTTAAATGATCCCTGACCTTTTTTTGATCCGGAGTCCAGGCGGCGCGATCAATCCGCGCGCCACCCAGCGAAGTTCCAGATGTAAATCCGGAACTGTCGCGATCACCCTTGAATTTGACACGCACCGTGCCAGTTTTATACGACTTGAGTTGCTTTAACTGGTCAATCTTGAGCTGATTGGCGCTGCCGGTGTGCGGCGCCGTCAGATCGTCAATTGCGCGCGCCTTGGCGTTTGGGTGGCGGGAAGGCGCGGTGGAGCGCAATTGCAATTTTACTTGCAAGGCCTGACCAGCCTTGAGCGTGCCCCGGCGAAATGCGTACTTACCGCCACCCAGTGCGGTGACCGGGACAGTAATCGTTTTGCTGCTTCCTGTCCCCAGATCAAACTTGCGTTTCGCTTTGACATGCGAATGCTTGTTGTGCCGCAAGTGCTTGTTTTTTGCAATGCCCATGATCAATCCTTGCTGTTATTACCATGCTGCGCCACAGACTGGCGCCGCCTTATTTCTTCACACTGCCATTGCTGGTGCGTTGAATCGATTTTTGCACATCCAATTGCCGCCCTGAGCTGTGCATTTCGCGGTGTTCATCTTTCAGCCGCTTATGAATATTCGGTGCGCTCTTGCTCAGTTCAAGGCTGTTGCCGATATGCCGGCCCATCCCCACCGCCAAACCATAGCCAATCATGGCGGCGGTCATCACCTTATTGCCGCGAATCTTGGCGAGCGGCTTGGAAAACATGAATTTGACCGGGAAGTGACGGAAAAACTTGCCGTAAGTTGTGTTTTTGGGGAAGGTTTTGTCCATTGCCGCCTTGGTGTTTTTGCGCGGTTTGGGCAAGTTGTAGACCGCCATGGTGGCGATCGCCATGCCGATTGCGCCGGCCATTTTGTCTTGCACCAGATCGCCAAACGCATGCGCGCCATGCTTGAGCTTGTTGCCGCTGTCCAGTTCGCCATAATGATCTTTGGCATTCCAGAAGGCGGTTTTTATATGCTGTGCTTTGGTATTCAGAAAACGCTTCGGATCAAAAATCAGATTGCCAAACTGCTTGGCCTGGTGCACCCGTTGATCCAGATAGCGCATCGCCAGATGCGGGTTTTGGTAGATTTGCTTCAGATGGCGCGGGTCAACCATGTCCAAGGTGGAGTCAAACATCTTGCTTTTGACGCCGCCGCCAACATGCGTCACGCCCTTGGTGATCTTATCCATATTGTCAGCCAGCAAATCCACCCCCTTGTTGAAGACGGCTTTTTTGATGCGGGTGTGAAACCAGTCATCCGGGTTGGGTTTGAGCTTGAGCTTCTCACGCGTCATGCTGCTGGCGGATAAAGCTGTTTTTTGCACCGCATGATCCAGCATATCGGAAGCATGTTGCTGTCCCTGTTTGCGCAAAGTGTGAAATTGCAGTTTGGCCTTTAACA
The DNA here is from genome assembly GCF_037300705.1 of Massilia sp. W12. NCBI lineage: Bacteria > Pseudomonadati > Pseudomonadota > Betaproteobacteria > Burkholderiales > Oxalobacteraceae > Massilia > Massilia sp. W12. The sequence goes on from NZ_CP147776.1 coordinate 6,104,003, forward strand.
AGTGTTGGGCCAGATCAGGGTATTTTTGTTGAAACATCTGGCTTTGCGTTTGCATGTTTTTTTTGAAAACCTGCAAGCGTTGTTCCACTTTCTGGCTGACAGGCGGCGTGCTGCCGCCGGTTTCGTTTTCTTTGGGCATAATGCGCTCCTCAGTCGATTGCCGCCGGCTCAGGCTGGCGGCGATTGCGATTGATCATGCAAGGCTCTTCAGGCAAATTTCCGGGTATGCGTCACGGTCACCGAACCTGCCGGATACTTCGCCGCTTTGCGTGCAATCTTGTCTTCCACATCGCGGTAAGTCATGGGCCGGATGCCATCGCCCAAACCGCCATTCACTTTGGGCCGGTTCAGACGGGTGGCAGGCTTGCCGGCGGCTTTCCGCTTGAGATGCTTCGACGTGTCACTGCCGAGCGGCTCAATGAAAGCCAGCCCTTTTTTGCCAGAATTCCGATTGAAGTCCTTGTTCTGTGGAAACATATTGCTTTGCTTGCCATGTCCCTTGAGCTGGGCGGGCTGGATATGGCCGGCATCCCATTTCATTTTGGGTTTGATGGTTTGCTTGAAGTTATAGGTCTTTGTTTTTTTCACCCCGCTGTCACTGGTGTAATGCAGCTTCACCTGGACCTTGGTTGGAATCGAGATCGAAGGCATATTCACATATTTGCGTGAAGCCTTGGTCGGCGCCGCGCCTTTGCCGACAGAGGGGTGATATACCGTCTTTTCGGCCTTTTTAATTTTCTTTGACATGGAGTGGGGCATGGCTTGCTCCTTATTGAGAGGGTTTCAGTTTCAAACATGAGCTGCGACAAATACATTGCGCTGCCTGGCGGTGGGACTTATCCAGCCTTCTCTTCCGTCTCCAGCCCCAGCATTTCAAAAATATTCAACTGCCCGCCCAGGCGCAGAAACAATTCCTGATACAGCTCCACCGTATTCAAGCTGCCCCATTCGGTAGCGCGCCGCACCAGGTAGGGCACCGGGCTGTGCGGCTCCAAGCGCATTAAAAATTCAGCGGTTTCAGCCAGACGCGCGTAGGCGTCGGCGCGGCTCTTGATTTCCGCTGCCGGCGCTGGCGCAGCGGTGAATTGCGGCGCCGCGCTCGGGACACTCACGGCAGCGGCGGCCCCGGGCAGGGAGGCATTGCTTGCGCTTTGCGAGGTTGCAGCGGCGCTTTGCGCCTGTGGCCGCACGCCGCGCTTGTACAACTCGCTTTCGACAAACGACAAAATCTGTTGCAGCAGCGTGGTCATGCTGCTGACGCCCGGCGCCTCTTCGGCAAACAGCGCATCCATGCAGTCATTCAACTCTTCAATCGCCTGCAAAGATTCGCTCAGCATTTGCTGTAAATGGGAAAACGCCTCGGTGCCGGTGCTGCTGATGCTGGTGTTGAGTTCGAGCAGGCTGACGCCTTCCGGCGCATGTTGCGCGCCATTGTTTTTGCTGGCGCTGGCTTTGAGCTGCTCATTACGGTGCGCCTGCTCCCAATCCGCCCAGTTGTATTGACGCTCACGGCCAAGGCCGATGATGGGCGTCAAGCGCAGCACCGGCAGCAGTTTTTCGCCTATCCAGCGGATCACATTGGCGCGGTATTCCAAATCGCCATCCTCGGCCAGCGGATACAAATCCTGCCAAAAGCGCTCGCACAAATCTTTCAGCAAAACCAGGCAAGGCGCCAGCGCGGCCAGCCCGGTTTGATTTAATTGCGCTTCTAAAAACCAGGCCAGCAATTGCAAGTCGCGGCTTTCATCGCGCAGCGCTTGCAGGGAAAGGCTGCTGACCACGCCCCAATCGGCGCGCTTTAAATCATATTCCCACGCGCCCATGGGTAAGCTGGCGTCATCCTGGCGCCGCGCCTGTTCGATTTTCAGATAGGTTTGATTGCCGCGCAGCGCCCGTCCGGCTGGAAATTGTTCTGAAATCGGTGTCAGCAGCGCGCTGTAAGACACCCCCAATTGGTGTTCAAAGAAATGCGCTGCGCTGTGTTGGAGTGGCGTCATGATCGCGTCCTTTCATTGTGGTGCTGTGCGCGGGAAGGCTGGCGGCAGCTTGAGCGTAGCCGGGGCCTTGGTCTTGGGATCTTTGCCGGACAATTGCAGACTCAAATACAGTCTGGCTTGTGCGCTTTCTGCTTTCACCGGCGGCGCAGCGCTGGCGGGCGCATTGTTTGCCGTGTTTTTGCCGGCGGTGGCGTTCGCATTGGTCAGCGGCACATTGAATTCCAGCAGCAAACGGTTGCTGTCCGCCGGGTCGGTTTGCGGCCCGCTCTTCGGTTTGTGCCGCTCAATCATGCGCAGCAAGGCCCAATTGCCATTGCTGGCGAAGGAAGCGGTATTGCCATCCACTTGCAAGTCGCTCTGTTCGCCGGATGCCAGCGGCAGCCAGGCAGAGCGGTTGGCCCATTCCATATCAAACACCAGCGCCTGACCGAATGGCCATTCCAGCGTGCTGCCCCGGTTCGGATAAGCGATGCTGCGCGATGCCGAGGACAGGCTCCAGTTGGCAATCTGTTCGGCCCCGATAGAGGCGGCCAGCTGAGCGCGGAAATTCACATTCAATTTCACGCTGCCATTCGCCAGCGCAGAGGCCGGCAGATTGCCGCCCGGGCTTTGTGCATTCGCGCTGGCGGCTGGATCGGTCTCGGTTTGCAGCAAACTGCTGTTCATGAACGTCGCAATGCCATCCAGCTGATTCAAGAATTGCCGCGCACTGTCCCAATATGGATCAGACAGCCCGCTCATGCTTTGCTTGAGCGCCGCGCTGTTATTCGCATACTCTGCAAAGAAATTGCGCACCACATACAGATTCGCATCCGGCGCACTGAGCGGGCCGAAAGGATAGCGTCCCGCCAGTTCGCGATTAAAGCGCCCGGCCAATTGCATGTAATTGCTTTGCGCTTGCGCACTGCGCTCTCCTTTACAGCGCAGACTGAGTTGTTTTTCCAGCTGCAAGCGGTGTTGCGAGAACAAATCATTGCCGCCGACAGGCGAGGCATACGACGCCAGCGTCTTGCTGCATGTGCCGTATGTGACTTCCGCCAATTGTTTCAAGAACAGATTTTCCAGATGGCTGACCTGGCCGTTCGGGTCTTTCGCCTGCAAATATGTTTTCAGCTCAAGCTGGGTATTGCTCCAGAAACCAGCGTTTTGCATCGTGGCGCCAGTCTGGCTGGCGGTGGCCTGGCTTTGCGTAAGCCAGTCAACATATGGCCCGGCGTAGCCGGCCAGCACCTGAGCGCGCGACAATTGGCGCGATAAATAGTCTTTCAAAGCAGGCGTCGCTCCCAGCTCATACAGATACGCATCGGCGCTGGAGGCTTGCGCCGCATACGGCGCCTGGTACAGCTGGCTTTGTTCCGCCAGCAATGCGATTTTGCCCAGATGGTCATTGGCGTATTGGCGCGCACACTGATTCAGGCTCAAGGCGCTGGCGTGAAAGCCAAGCTTTTGCATAGATTCATGCAGATTCAGCAGCGCAGGCAAGAGCTTGCCAAAACTGGCGCTGTCGCTGCTCTCCTGCTGCTCAGCATTGCTCAAGAGATAGGCGTCGCTTTGCTCATTCGTCAGGGTTTGCGCCTGCTGCAAGCTGCGCGCCATCGCCAAGCCCAGCTGGTGGCGCGCCAACTTCTGGAACAATGCTTGCTGGTCTGCCCCTTTTAACAGGGGATTGGCGTTGAAAGCCTGGTATTGCTTGACGAAATTGCCCGCCTGGTTGAGATAGGCAGGATTCCAGGCGGCGATTTTGCCATTGCAGACAAAGCCCGGATTGGGGTCCAGGCGCATGAATTCCTGGCTGCTGAGCAATTCCATTCCTGCCAGCTCAAGCAAGAGTTTCGGATTCAGATCAAGTTGTCCATTTTGCTGCACAAACAATGCGCCATATTCAGGCAACTGCATGGCCGACAGATTTTGCATGGCCTTCGGATAATTTTTTGCGGCGTCAAAACCGGCGCTCGCGCTGCGCAGCAAATTGGCGGGATAGTTATAGCGTGTGATCAGCGGCTGCAACTTGCTTTCCAGCTCGGTTTGCACTTGCAAGATCGGATTATTCGCAGCGCTAGATCCCAGCCAGGATTTGCGCACCCAGGACAGCCAGCGCGTAAAGTCGCGGATATTGCCAAGCACCGGCTGGCGTTTCTCCTCCAACTGCGTGAGCAGCGCGGCGCCAACGCCGATTTCACGCAGCATCAATTGCTGCACCATTTCGGCCTGGAAATGAATTTGGCTGCTGGTGGCCTGGCGCAGATTTTCGGGCAGACGCAAATGCGCATGGGCTTGGCTGTCGCCTATTTTTTCCAGCGTTTGCGGCAACAGGCCGGGATGGTTTTTCAAGCGCGCCGGCAGCGTGGTGCGGTAAGCGTATTCAACCAGTCCGAGGAAGTCCTGCAATAACTGGGCATCGTGCGCATTGCGTCCCCCGCTTTGCAAACGGCTCAAGCGTGTGATATTCGTTTCCAGATGATTGACTTGCTGCACATAGCGCATCAAATCTTCCAGCGCTTGCGGAAAAGCCGCCTCGGGATTCACGTTTGCGCCCGGCTGACGCGCCGCCAGTTCCTGCGCGCGCAAGTTGATTTGACACGCCACGCCTGGCAGCACCACTGTTTTCAAGGCCTGATTGGCCAGTCTCTGCGCGCTTTGCTTGCTTAAACGTTGATCAAACCAGGACAGCGGGATCAGCAGGGATTGCGCATCGGCGTCAATTTTGCTGATTTGGTTAATCAGCTGAAACACGGTTTCTTCACGCACGCAAATCGCGGCCCCGGCTTGCGCTGCACTCACCTGGTTGAGCGGCGGCGGCGCGCTGCTGACATGGGTTTGCTGCACCAGTTTGAGCGCCCCCACCACATCATCGACCTGCTGACTGATTTGCTGGCAGGCAATGCAAAAACCCAAGGCCAGCGCAGCCGCCAGCACCAGTCCGCTGACTTGCAAACGGCGGATCAAGGCATTGCGCGACCAGATGCCGGCGCGCGTCGGGCGCGCCAGGGCGCGTTCGGCCAATACTTTCTTGCACAGCAGATCGGTGACAAACGAGACATCGTTGCGCGTCACCTGCAAGGCTTCATCCTGCTGGCCATAAGGCGGAATTACGCCAGTGAAATACGCGCCACGGCAAAAGAAAGTGGTTTGCCATGGCGTGGCTTGAAATACCGTGGACAGCCAATGCTGGAAGGGACGGCGCAATTGTTGGAATTGGCGCGGAAATAAAAACAGCGGATCAGCGTCAGCGCGCGCGATGCGGTGCTGATCTCCCTCTGGCGAGACGGCCGCTGCGGCTTCCACCTGCAAGGCTTTCAGACGCACATCCAATTGGCTGAAGGCGGCATCCGCCCAGCTGGCCGGCGCGCCTTCGTTTTGCTGAGTCGGACAAGACCAGCCGAAAATCTCATCGCGCCGTTCTGCTGTTTGCGAGCGCCAGAAAGCGGCAAAACCCGGCACGCAATCGGTTTGCGTCACCACCACATACACCGGCAGGGCGAATTCAAACTGTTGCTCCAGGTTCTGCAGCTGCTGGCGCGTGTTTTCCGCAATCTGTTGACGCTCTTCCAGGCTGGCGTGCAATAAACTGGCCGCTGAAACCGTCAACAGCACGCCATCAATCGCGCGCTCCGGTCTGAGATTATCGAGTGCGCGCAAGACCTTATCCCAAGCCGGAAACGGCGCGCCATGACTCAACCGGGCTTGCGCCGCCTGCACCGGCAAGCGCCCCTCAGGATCGATTAAAAAACCTTGATTCACGCCATGCCAGACGACCCCCTCAATTTCCAGCTGGGTTTGCTCGCCATACAAGCCCTGGCGCAATGTGGGCGAAAGCGAGGCGATCAAGCTGCTTTTACCTGACCCTTGCTGACCCAGCAGCAAAATCCATTGGCGCTGGTAGCGCCACTCACGCAGGGTGCGCAAATAGTCAATCGCCAGCGAAGTTTTTTCCAGCCAGCTCAAATGCGGCGGCGCGCCGTCCTGCGGCGCACAGCCGCACAAAGCCGGAACCTTGGGCAGCGTCGCCAGCGGTTTGATCCTGCGCCACAGCGCGCGCAAGCCGAAAGCGAGCAGGAACAAGAGCAAAAACGCGCCCACCGCGCCGCCCAGCAGCATGGCCAGATCCGGCAAGCCGAGATTGCGCGCTTTAAAATAATTCAGCAATTGCTGCAATGCGTCCACGCCTGCTCCTGTCTTGAATGCGGCGCTTACTGCGCCAGATATTCCTCAAACGGATGCATCAAAATCAGCCATGCCACAATCGTCAGCAAGAGATACGCCAGCAAGGCGTACAGCCCGAGATTGCGCCATGGCGAGAGCGGGGCCAGGCGTTCGTCCTGGCCATCGGTCAATAAAAAATCGTAAGCTTGCTGGAAGGCCGGGATGCTTTCCGGCGCCACATCCGGCTTGCCCGGGCTGCTGTGGCGCACCATGCGATACAGCATCTGGCGGATGGTGGAAAGCTCAGGCTGTCCCTGGCGGCCCCGGTAGCAACCGCGAAAACCCAATTCCAGCGCCAATAAAAACACCCCGGCCAAGTCGGCGTATAAAGGACTGCGGCCTTTGATTTTGAGCAGTTGGCGCGCCATCGCATAAAAGCGGCTGCCAGCGTCATTGCTGCCAAACAGACGCTGCTCCAGCAGCACCTGCAGCCAGGCTTCCTGTCCCGGCCACTCCAATTCCAGCAGCAAAATCTCATCCGCCAGGGCTGCCATCGCATACAAGGCGATGCGATGGGCGCGCGCTTGTTCCAGCGTGGCGCGGGCGGCAAAGCTGCGTTCCTGGCTGCGCAATTGCGCGGCCAGCCGGTTTGATAATTGACGCGCAAATTCCTGCGGCGATTGCGGCGGCGGGCCGCCGTCAGCGCTCAGCCAGCTCGCCAGCCGTCCTTCGGATTGAGCGTCTTTCATGGCGGCAATTTCTTCATAAAATTGCGCGCACAGATCCAGCAGGGCGAATTCAATCGCCCCGCCTGGCTCAACTTGATCCGAATCCGGCGCATCTCTCACTGCTTGCCTCCAATCCGGCGATGCAAGATGATGGCTTGCGGTTGATTATTGTTTTTGCGCCCCATCACCTGCAATTCCTTGCCGGCGTGAAACGCCAGCTGGCTGCGCTCATCGGATAAATGCAGCGGACGGTTGCGGATCAAAAACAGCGCAGCCTGCGGCCGCATTTTCAGGCGCTCGATTTCCTGGCTGGTAAGGGCGCGCACCTGCGCCCCCGGTAAGCGCGCACGCAGCAGCTGCGGCATCACATCTGCGCTGGCGATGCGCGCATCTTCCAGCCAGGCTTGCATCTGCTCGCGGTTCTGGTTTTCAGACGGTTTGAGTTCAAGCAACAGGCCATCATGCAAATCAGCCGGCAGCATGCGTTCGTAACAGGCATGCAATTGATCCAGGCAATGATGATCGGCGCGCGTGAAATGCATGTTTTCGTAATTTGTTTCGACTTGCGTCAACTTGGCTTCGATGTAGTCAAACGCGGCCTGGAATTGCGGCATACAGTCGTCATGCGCAAAGGGCTTCATCAGCAGCGGCAGAGGATTGCCGCCCAGGCAGGCGACGGCCCCGACCACATGGGTGAGCGCCTGGTACGCCAGTTGCGGATGGCATTGCTCATGCAATTGCACGGAAAACTGCGGCAGGCAGCTGGCGATATGCCGCGCGGCGTTCAGGTGCTGGCGGATTTCCTGTCCCAATTCCGCTTCCTGCGCATTGGCTTCGGTTTGACCTGCCAATTTCTGCGCTTTGTCCCACAGCAGATCATGTAACGCCAAGAGACGCCGCTGCAGACTGCGTTCGCCCTGAAAGCGCGAGGCGTTCAAGTGCAGCATGGGCGGGTGGTATGGCGTCATGATCAGTTTTTCATTCAAATCGCGCACCACTTCCAGCAGCGCAATCGCGCCATTCGGCGATGGACTGCGGCTGCCCACATATAACTGCAATTCGATTTGCAGCCGGGCCAGCTGTTGCCAGCCTTCGCCCGTGTTTTCATCCGCTGTGTCAGCGTCCAGCACGGAGTTGAAGCGGCGCTCGCGGCTGCTTTGCAGCGCTGCCGCCGGCCCGCGCTCATTCACGCGCAGCCATACTTTGAGCGGCGCGCCGCCCGGCTTGCAGTCTGCGCCGACATCAATTTCCAGATTGCCTTCCGGCAGGCGCGGAAATTTGCCGGGAAATTGCACCAGCAGGCCATCCGGCAAAATGCATTCCAGCAGGCTGATTGAGACCACATCCTTGATCAGCGCACATTCCAATTGCAACACGCCATGTGAATATGGCTGCAGGCTGCGGATGCGGTGGCGCAGATGTTGATGCCAGTAAATGTCATTTTGCTGAAAATGCTGCGGCGACAGCAGCATGCCTTCCGACCACTGGATTGCTTCCGGCAAGAGAGAGAGGCTGTGGCTCATAATTGGTCCCGTGTGCGGCTGGAATTTGCCGGCGCTGCTATTGCGCGCCGCCCTGGTATGTCACTGTGTTTGGTTTTAACCAGATCGTCATGCTTTTATACGGCGTCAGATTGCCGACCGGCTGACCGGACGGATCGACATAATTGGCGAAGCTGTACACGCCCACCGCCTGTTGATAGCGCGCCGGCAGCGCAACCTCGACGATGGTGGCTGGCGGCACTTGCAAAGCGACCACATCCACGCTGTTGGCCAGCCCATTCAACAAAGCGGTTTTCTGACTGAACCATTCCGGCCCGCTTTTCGGCATGATCTTCACCGCGTTTTCGTCGTAGGCAAAGACGATGTCGATGGCGGTGGCGATGTTCTGATTCGCATTCAGCTCGGCTGCAATTTTGATTTGCAGCAGCTTGGTCGGCGCCAGCGATTTGCAGGCGGCCAGCGCCAGCAGCAGGCATCCGATTTGGCAGCGTATGCAGAATTGGCTTGGCATGATTTCAGCTCAATAAAATCACGCGGAATTGCGCCGGCAGCAGTGACATGCCGATGGTGTTGAACGGAATCCCGTTCATACCCACCAGGGAAGTCATACGCGCGCCGCAAATGCCGCCGACAAACACTTGAAAACTGCCCATGATGTACATATCCGGCCCCATGAAAATCTGCGAAATCAAGCCGCCCAGAAAGCCCGCCTGATCGCCGATGCTGATGGTGCCGGGGGTCAGCAGGTTTTCCCCCAGCCCGGGGCCGAACATCACATTGAACACGCTCGGAATGTGCAAAATCGTGTAGGTGATATTCGGATACGGCAGCGGCACCACCGGAATCACCACCAGTGTTTTGCAAATGTCCGGAATCGTCATGATCGACATCCCGGCAAGGCTGTTGGTTGCAAACATCGTGCTTTCCTTTTCCTGTGGGCGCCGCATCAGCCCAGACTGATGCGTTCGCTATCGACCTTGATATCCTGTTCTGCGGTGATCAGGGTTTGCTCGCCATGCAGGCGCAGCAGTTGCTCGGCCTCCAGCAAAAAATGCTGCGCCCGGCCAACGTAATGGCGCATGTGCTGCACCACGCTTTCATGCACCGTGGAAAACAGATTGCAGGCGTTCAATTGCAATACCCCGGTCGCCGCGCTGATCTCAATATCGCGCAGCGCTTGCAGAGCGATCGCCTGTTGCGCCTGCAATTCGATGGTGTCTTGCTGCAGGCTGACTTTTCCGGCGCCGGGGACGGACAGCGCGACATGTTGCGGATTTTGGCGCGCCAGCACATGCAAAATATAGGGCGGGTTATCGTGCCCGGCGGCGGTCAGCACATGGTCGCCCACCTCCGGCGTGACCAGACAGCTGAGCGCTTGCCGCGCCACTCTGCCATCGTCGAGCATAAAGCCCTGCCCTTGCAGCACAACCGCGATGCGCGCCTCGCTCAATTGCAATGGCAGCGGGGCGGGCGGCGCTTGTTTATCGGTTTTTTCAGCTGAACGCATCATATGGTCTCCGCATTATGGTTGCAGGTGTACTGGCTGGGCGCCCCAGCTTGCCGGATCGAGCAGGCGCGCTTGCAGCGCTTGCGCTTGCATGCTGCGTTGCGCTTCCGCCTTGGCTTCGCTGATGCTCATCCGGTTGCGTGAAGCGGCTGCGTGCAGCGGCGCTTCGCACAGCGCGGCAGCCTGGAATTGCACGAAGTCGAGATTGGCGCGGCGCAGGTCAAGCCCGCAGCCATGGCTTTCCTGAAAGCGCGCATAACGCAAATCCGCACCCTGCAATGACACCTTGTGCAGACTGGCCTTGCCCCAATTGCTCATGGCCAGATTGGCCTGCGCAAAATTGCATTCATGCAGGTGCGCTTCCTGAAAACTGGCGAATTCCAAATCGGCATGGCTGCCATCAAGCTGCTCCAGGCGGGCGGCCAGGAATTGGCTGTACTTGGCGTGCGCCCGGTGCAGATTGGCTTGCTTGAAATTGGCTTGATGGAAGTTGCAGCGGCTCAAATCGGCCCCGCGTAAATCGGTTTCGCTCAAATCCGCCGCCTGCAAAGTACAGCGCGGCAGGCTGATGCCGGGCAGCGATTGTTTGGCGAAATTGGCTTCATTGAAAATCACGCTGTCCGCCTGCATGCCTTGCAAATCAGCCTGGCGCAGGTCGGCCTGGCTCAAGACCGAGTGAAACAGCGTCGCGCCGCGTAAACTGAGCGCTCCGAATTGGTTGCCATACAGAGTGCAGCGCTTGAGCGCAGCCTGATCCAGGCGCGCATGCGCCAGATCGCTGTTGATGATGCTGCAGGATTGCAGTGTGCTGTGGCGCCAGTCGCTGTGTTGCAATTGGCATTGGCTGAGGCAATTTTGCTTCATGTCCTGCCCCTGCAGCCTGGCGTGTTGCAAATTGCAGTTGATGAATACGGCATTCTGCAGCTGCGCCTGGCTGAAATCGGCAGCCTGTAAATCGCATTCGATGAATTTGGCGCGGCGCAAATCGGCTTCGCTGAAGCAAGCTTGGCGCAAATCGCATTGCTGAAAGATGGCGCCGCCCAACTGCCGCCGGCGCGCGTCCAGATTGTTCAGCCCGGCTTGCGCGATTGGCCGCTCGAGCTGAATCAGTTGTTCTATCCCGGCCCAATCAGTCATGCCGCCCTCCGTTCCTGATCCGTCAAGCCATCGGCGCCTTTCATGCCGCTCATTTCGCAGGCGGCAAAACTGGCGCCTTGCAGTTGCGCTTGCGAAAAATCTGCTTTGCGGCATTGGCATTGATAAAAATCGGCCCCCAGTGCGCTGGCGGCGCGCAAATTGGCGTGCATAAAAATCGAGCCGCTGAAAATGCCGCCATCGAGCTGCGCCCCGTTCAAGGCCGCCATGCCGAAATCACAGCGCAGCATGGCGGCGCCGCGCATATCTGCGTTGATGAAGCGGGCTTCGCGCAAGCCGCATTCGCGCGCCTGCACGCCGGACAGATTGGCCCCGCTCCAATCGGCAAAGCCGGCCCCTTGCACTTTCAGCCACAGCGCTTCCTGCCAATTGCTGTTTTGCAGCTGCGCTTGCACCAGCACGGTTTTATGCAAGCGCGCCTGTTGGCATTGCGCGCCGCTCAGGTCGGCGTGTTGCAAAATGGTCTGTTCCATCAGCGCGCCGCGCCAGCTGCTGCCGGCGGCCTGGGCTTGCGCCAGGGTGGCGCGGCTGACCTGGGCCGCGTCCAATACGGCTGCCTGCAGTTGAATTTTGTGTCCCAGTAATTTGAACAGATTGGCATGGCGCAGATCCGCGCCGCGCCAATCCGCTTCCAGCGCAAAAGCTTGTTGCAGATTGGCATGACTGAAGTTGCAGCGGTGCGCCCGGCTCAGGCTCAGATTGGCTTGCTGCAGATCTGCGCCGGAAAAATCGGCCTCATCCAATTGCGCTCCGGTCAAGACCGCTTTGCTCAGTTTGCAGTGGCGCAAATCGGCGCCGCGCAAGTCTGCCCCTTCCAACATAATCTCGCGCAAATCAGCGCCGCTCAGCTTGGCGCCGCGCAAATCGGCCCCGGCCAGATCGCGCCCGGCCAGGCTGATGCCGCCCGCCAGCCAGAGGCGCGCTTGCTGCCCGAGCTGTTGCGCCACTTTGGCCGGCAAGGGCAGGTTGCGCGCAATATCCGCAGCAATTTGCGGCGCCGCCTGGCGCGCCTGGCGTTGCATCGGCGCGGCTTGTTGCGCCGCCGCGCGCGCTTGCTGCAAGGTGCGAGGGTCCAGATCCGCCATCTGCTCTAAGCGCTGCAGCATTTGCACAAGGCGCGGGTCTTGCCCGGCTTCGCCCGGCGGCAATAAATCGTAAGCGGCCTGGTTGGCGCGCTCCAGCGCATGGGCGAGTTGCGCCGCTTCCAATTCCTGCGCCGGGCGTGCGGCAGCGGGTGGCTTGGGAATGTCTTGCAAGCCCTGCATTCTCTGTTCTGCATCGGCCTTGGCGCTGGCCGCCAGTGCGCGCGCCTTGTCGAGCATCCCGCTCAAATCGAAATCACTCTCTTGCACAGCTTGCGCGCTGATCAAGCCCAGCGGCGGCAGGCTGGCTTGCGGCGGCTGGTGATCTGCCGGCTTGTCCTGACCGGATTGGCGCCAGAAATCGGCGTCGAGCTGATCCAGTTGACGTTGGCGTTTCGCCAATTCTTCCTGCTCCGCCTGATGTTGCACGGCGGCGCGGCGGGCCAATTCGGCGGCGTCATATTCCGGCGCCAGTTGCGATTCGTTCAAAGCGTGTTGCGCACGGGTGGCCGGATCGAGGCGCAAGGCCATGACTTGCAGATAATGCTGCAGGGATTTTGGCGCGGCGCAATGCTCATAAGCGGCCATTAACACCGCGACATCCAATCCGTCGCAATCAGCAATCTCAATTTCGCCGTGATAAATCAAAATTCCCAGCGCATATTGCGGCAAAAACCAGACCGTATCGGCTTGCATCCGCACTTCGCGTGCGCGTTGCACATCGCTGGCGTGCTTGCTGTATTGCATGATGAAGGCGCGCGCCTGCAGACGCGGCAGCGCGCCAGTCAATTGCGCATGTTGCGGGTGCAGATTTTGCAGGCAATAGCTTTCCCCGCCCTCAAAATAAGCATCCATCCACTGATCCGGCGCGGCTTGATTGAACACGCTCCAGTCGATGTCATCGGCAAAGCCGGGTGCGCTGCGTTCAAGCCATTGCTGTTTGTAGGTACCGAATTTCTTCATGCGCGGCGCATGGCTGATATCAATCGGCCCGAATGAGGCCGGCACGGTGCGTTGCCAGTCGCCGCTTTGCTGCGGATATTCGAGATTGTGCATCAGGCCCTGGTGCGGGGTGAACATCACGCCATGAAAGCCGCGTCCGGCTGGATTGATGGGATGGTTCGGGCCGCCAAAGGCGCGGCTGTAATCCAGCGGCATGCTGACAAAGGGTTGCGGCGCGCTGATTTGCGCCGGCGCCATGCCGGCCAGCGGCCCCAGCATGCTGCCGAGTTTGCCGGCTTGCCAGATCCGTTCGCCGATTACGCGCAGGCATTTGGCGATGCCGCGCCCCTGTTTGCCGGCCAGCGCCATTCTGACCGTCAATTCCGGGACGGGTTTCTTGTCCGGCGCGTGGGCGCAGCCCAGCAGCAGCGCTTCCGCCTTGCGCTTGGGCATGACCTCATCCAGCACCATGCCAGCCGGCAGGCTTTCCACCACATGCGGCCATTGCAGGTTTTCGGTCAGGAAGCGCGGATTGTCTTGTCCCAGGCGGAAGAAGCCGAGTGCGCTCACCACCAGCATATTGCGTCCCTGAAATTGATAGGGCTTGTAGAGTACGCCCAGGGTTTGCGGTTTAATGATCTTCATGTTCGCCTCACAAATAAATCACAATCGCTTCAATCAACGTGATGCGGGTGATGATCATTTCGATCGCCGGTTGTTCGCCTTTTTGGGCAAAGTGCAGGCCAGGCCCTTTCAAGTCAAATGTGTTGTCATTGCCAACCAGATTGATTGCAGTGCTGCTGCCAATAATGCTGGTGTTGACGCTGACCCCGTTGAGCGTGGTGTTGGTGGTTGCGCCAGCCAGCGACACCGCATTGCTGACGCCGCTGATATTGGCCGAATTTGACATTCCCACCAGTGACACATCCATGCTCTTGCCGGTGAGATTGATATTTGTGTTTTCACCGCTCAAATTCAGATTCATGCTTTGCCCGGTGAGATTGATGTTATTGCTTTCACCGGTCAGATTGATGGCATTGCTCTCGCCGGTCAGATTGATGGCGTTGCTTTCCCCGGTCAGATTGATGCTGTTGCTTTCACCAGTCAAATTCACCGCATTGCTCATCGCGGTCAGGGCCACGCTGTTGGCGATGCCGGTCAGCGCTGCGCTGTTGGCAATGCCGGTGTCGCTGTTGCTGTTGGCGACGCCAACTTTGCTGTTGGCGTTGGAAATGCCGATTGTGCTGTCACTGTTGCTAAGCTCAATTTTGTCTGTGCTGGTGCTGGTCGTGATGGTCGAGGTGCTGGTATTGGTGGTGATAGTGGAAATGCTGATGCTTTCCTGAATCACGCTTTCGTTATACGAGGTTCCGATTTCAGCATAGCTGGACGTCACTTGCGCGTATTGCCGGCTGTAGTTCGAGCCAAAACTTTCCGAGGCGCTCAGAAGATCGCTGGCGTTTGCATAGGGGCCGTAGAGTTCGGTGAAGTTTTGCGCTGCGCCCGGGGCTGCGCTGTCAGCGCAGGAAAAACTGTAGCTGGCGCCCTGGCTGAAGCTGCAGTTATCGTATTTGCCGCTGGCGTAAGCATTGCTGACAATGCTGCTGGATTGTTGCAGATTGGCGCTCGAATGCTGGCCGTAGTTGATGCTTTGATTATCGCCATAGCTGGTTGAATAATTATTCCCGACATGGGTGTTGGACAGCCATTGCGAGGGGCTGGCGGTGACAGTCATCGCGCCATTGGTTTGCACAATATTCTGAATTTCCGGCAATTCCGATTCATCCTGGGCGCGCGCCACCACGACTGTCGAGCCTATGGTCGGCACTGATTGCATAGAGGTTGACAGCCTGATCCAGACCGGCGGCGCATTCGCCGCATCAGTCGAAAAGCGCACATACACGCCCATTTGCGCAAACTGCGCCGGCTGACTCAAGGCGTCATAAAAATTCATGCCTTCCGGATCGAATGAGCTGGGCGCGCCGAATACCGTTGGATCTTGCACCGGGGCCTGCAGGCCGGACACCACCACCGCCAGCAAGCTGCCTTGTTGCGTGTCTTGCAGCGAAAACGGGCTGATCGATTGATCCGCATCGCCGGCCTGGAATTGATTTTCATAGCGCCCATCCGCATGCGCGCTGTGCTGCACCGAGGTCAGCACAAACAGGCGATTTTCCAGCAGCGGTTGCAGCGGGCTGGAGGGACTGTCCGGCGCCCCGCCATTATTCAGGCTGAAGTAATGGCCGACATGGAAGTGCGCGCAAAAACTCTTGCCGGACAAGGTCGAGGCGCTGTTGCTCAGGGTGCTGGCGGTAGCGTCGGTGTATTCGCTGGCCTCATCATTGCTGCAGCCGTATTGATAAATTTTGTATTGGCGGAACGGTAATTCGCCAGGGTCAGGCGGATCTTGCGCAGTGAAGGCGATCCAGGGGGCGATGCGCATGCTCAGCCAGGACGGCTGTTGCTGGGTCAGATTGCCTTGCACCCCGCTGCTGATCATGTGGTTGCTGTAGTTGTAATCGGCCAGCACATCGGTTTGCGCCAAAGCCAGCGGCTCGGTCTGGGTGTAGTCATAGCGCAGCGTCAAGCCGTTTTTCAAGACCGGCGGATAGCAGGGCTTGTTGGCGAACACCACGGTATGCGCCGTGGCGCTTTGCTCAAAGAAGAAAAACAAATGCGCTTTGTGCAGCAGGCGTTGCAAGAATTCCAGATCGCTTTCGCCGGCCTGCAGCCAATCCTGCACCCGCGCCACCGCCAGATTTTCTTTATGCATCAGCGCTTCGGTCGAATAGCTGATGCGGTGCTGGTCGAGCAAGTCGCCAATCACATCGCGGATATTCTTTTGTTTGAAGATGCGGTAATGGTTGGTCAGACTGAGCCGGTGCAGCGCCGGCTTCATGGTGGCGTAGTACACCCCTTGCACGCCAATGGCAAAGCTGGTGACGATGCCATTAAACAAGGCCAGCTCCGGCCCGACCGGAGCGCCATCCAGGGCGGCGCGGAAGCTGGCGGGCGCGCCATGGTCGCCGCCTTGCGCATCGCCGCAGGGAAAGGCAATCCCGACGGTGAGCGGGCGGCCAATAAAATCATTGAAGCAATACGGCGCGCCGTTTTGCAAATCGGTGTTGCCATGCAATTCGAGCTGGAATTCAAACAGTTCTGAAACGCTTTCCTGTCCCTCAAAACTGACCAGGCGGAAGGTTTCGTCGCCGATGATCTGCTCATCCGCAGTAAAGAAGGCGCAATGCAGATACAGCGCCGGAGCGGGGGCTTTGAGCGCTTGCAGCGCGCTCATCAGCTTCATGGCTTCCGGATTCAGTCCGTCATTCATGCCGGCCTCCATTGCGCATCAAATTGCATGAGAAAACGCAGTGCGCGCACCGCACTTCCGGCGCGCGCCGGCCGCGTCTGCAGCCAGCTGGTGTGCCCTAAGCGCAAACCGGGTTCGCCTGTCTGCAGCAAACTGAGCGGGATGCTGTCTTGCCGCACCTGGATTTCCACTTCGCAGTCAACCTGACGGTCGAGCAGCAATAAAAGCAGGGCGGAGAAATGGGCGTAACCCGGACGCGGCGCTTCTTGCGCGCCGCTTTCTGCTGGCGCCGCCTGGTTGGCGAAGACCCGCACACTTTGCGCCAGTTCCTGCGCATTCGGCGGCAGCAGTGCGCACATCGCCTCAAAGTCCAGACTGGCGATCAGCAGCCTTACCCTGGCCTGTTGATCCCAGACCCGTTTTCCCAGTACGCTGCTGCAGCCCAGTGCATGGTTGCTGCGGCCCAGACCGATCCGGTCTTCCGGCTCGATTTGCGCCCAGGCCCCAATCAAGGCTTGCAAGCTGACTTTGATTGCAGGCTGACGTTTGCCGAATTGCATATTCATCACCAGGGTGAGAATCTGTTCGACATTGCTGGCGCATTTGCGACGATTCGCCAATAAACCGGCCAGCCCCAGCCAGCGCCTTGGGTCGAGTGGAATTTGCTGCGCCAGATGGGGCGAAGCCAGCCCCATCAGCGAGGCCAGCGCATGCGCCTCTTCGGTTTGTTCCGGGGCATCGCTGTTGAGGGCGGTGATTTGCTCACGTTTGAATGCAAAGCGCAGCAAATTCAAGCGTTGATTGAAGATGTCGAAAAAATCCGCCATCGCCGGATTGCGTTCACGCGCCAGATCGCGCACCCATTCAGTAAAAGGCTCCGGCAGCGGGCCGAGAATGCTGGCGATGCAGAAATTGGCGGTGCGGATCTCGATCACTTCTTGCGCGCTGGCGTCGGCCTGGCTGGCGCGCACCCCGACCTGGGCGAATTCGCGCGCAGGAAAGGCGGCTGACAAATCGGCGCGAAAACGCAGCCTTTGTTCAGGCGGTAAACTGCAATCCGGATCGGCCAGCAGCAAGCGCATCAACTGAAAAACGTTGAAGTCGCCGTACTGGCGGAGCATCAGCTCCTTTAGAGTACGATCGTTGCGCCGGCCAATGGTTGCCATTGTTTCAGTGTCCCTTTGAGATCATTCGTTTCGAGCGCCAGCTCAACGATTTGGTTGACGCTGGCGTAAAGCCGGAAAAAATGCCGCAACACGCTGCAAAACAGCACTGCGCTGCCGTGTTCAAATGCGCTGCGGTCGAGCAACAGGGTCAATTCCAGTCCGCGCACAAAGCCGCGCCAGGCGTCGCGGTGTTGATGGCGCACAATATTGCGCGCGCGTATATCCAGAATCGCATCCACTTGCTGATTGCCCTGGTTAGGATTGGAGCCGATGTGCAAACGCAGAATTTCTTTCAGCGCGCGGTGTGCTTGTGCGCCGCTGGCAAGCGATAAGTGATTTAAAGACAGTTGCGAGACCAGCGCCCACGGGCGCTGCCCGTTTTGCAGCGGGCAGTGATGCGCAGTCGGTTTGGTGAAGGCGCTGATGTATGTCACCGGGCCTGCGCCTTCCAGATGCATCGGGCTGCCGCACAGCAATTGTTCCGGCAGCCGGCGATTGGTGCACAGCGCGCGTCCGCCCACCACTTCATCCGGCGGCAGCGCCAGTGACAGGTTTTGATCTAAAAACGAGACGAACATCTCGCTGCCGGCGATGTTCTTGGTTTGGCACAATTCGCGCCGCGCGACATAGAAATAATCCTGCTGCTCCATGCGCGTCACATCTTCCATTGCAAAGTAGGGCACGATGGGGCGCGGGCTGCCTTTGCTGGAGACCGATTCCAGTTCCTCAATCGCATACACTTCGCAATAGCGATGATTCTTCATATCCCCCATCAGGTGATATTCGTATTCGGTATGGTCGAGCGCAATCGGATCGATGCGTTGCGAAAACAGATTAATCAGCGGTACGCAATTCATGCGCAGCGTGTGCGGGGTGAATTGCTGGTTGGGATCGTGCGGCGCACTCAGCACAAACAGCAGCTCAAAACTGTTGTCATGGCCATTGAAATTGAGTTGATCCAGATTCACCACTTCAAAAAACAGGAATTTTTCAGGGAATGAAAAATATTCCTGCAGCAAGCGGTAACCGGGATGGGTGCTGCTGTTGGCCGGCAGCATCGCCTCATCTTCGCGCATGCCCAGCCAGTGCAAGTTTGCCGCCGGCAGCAAGCCGGGATGGGCGCCGCCGCCGGCTGGCGCAATCGTCACCGCCAACAGATGCAGGGACAGCATTTCGTATAGGGCGAAAGCATGCGGGTCGGCGTCATTGATGTAAAAGCGCAAGCGCTGCGGCCCCTTGCCCTGGATTTGAATCTGTCCCACGCCGTCAGCTTTGAGCTTGACCCGCAACACGGATTGCGCTTTGCTCAGGCTGCCAAGAATGCGGTATTCGGCGGCGGCTTCCATGCCGATTTCATCAATCAGCAAGGGCAGCAAGGGCGTTTCATAGCAGGTGCGGAAGCGGCACTCGATTTGCAATCCGAGATTGTTGGTGGCGTTGGCCCATACGTAGCGGCCCCGTTCAAGAATTTGCTCTTTGGCGAAATTCGGCCCGTCCGGCTTGACCCCGAGTTGCGCGATCAGCATCGACGGCAGCGGCGCGCTCAGATGGGGATACAGGAAGCCCAGCAGGGCGTTCGGCACAAAGGCTTTGTCCTGCTCGATTTGCTGGCGCAGGCGGCCAGTCAGAAAAGCAAACGACTGCAGCAGCATTTCCACCTGCGGATCGCTGGCCTGACGCGCATTCAGGCCCAGATCGCGCGCCAGTTCGGGATGCTTTTCGCTGAAACCGATGGCTTCAGTGCGCAATGCCTTCAATTCCTCGCGGAAATGATCTTTCAATTTGGCGTTGGCGGCTTGCATCGCAGTTCCCCTGGTCAGTGCCTTGGCAGTTCAAAGTAAAAAGTTTCTATCTCAACGCTGTCATCCAGATGGCCTTTGATCATCAAGCGGAACGGCTGCTGTGGATCGCCACTGGCTTGCACCACGATCTTGGGTTCCAGCAAACGCGGTTCATAGCGCTTGATCAGGCGGGTTAAGCGCAGCGCATAACGTTCCAGATCGTGTTTGTCGCCCGCGCTGATTTCCACCACATTCGGCACACCTGCTTCCAGCAAATTCATGTCATTGCCATACTCCACCACGCGCGCGGCGACCAGCCGCTGGATTTGCGCCGCGACGGCGGTTTTCAGTGCGGCGCTTGCGCTTTCCCGGTTGGCCGCCGGCGCTGCCGCCAGTCGCTCCAGTAAAAACTGCATAGACCCTCCGCGCCAAACTGATCAGGCCGCCCGCCGCCAGCAATGCGTGGCGGCGGCCTGCTCACGCCGTTCAACTGAATTTGCCAGCAAGCGGCCGGTTGTGCGAGATGCTCCAGCCGGCGGTAATGCTGCCTGGGCGGGACATATCGTTTTCCTGCACGGTGTAAGTCCAGATGATTTCCGTGAAGTTGATTTTGAATTGCTCGGTCGGCATATCATCCGGGTGGGTCTGAAACTGGATTTCGCTGATGATCGCGTCACGCAGCTGGATGGTGATGATGTTGGCCGTTTTATCGCCGGAATTGCGCGCGATATAGATCTTGGTCGGCTTGTCTGCGCCAACCCCGAGCGGCTCAGCGCGCAGGCAATATTCATACAGCTTGACTGAGGTCGCATCGACGTATTTCACCACCGTGAATTCGGTGATAATCGGCCGCCCGGAGGTGCGCGCGCGATTACTCACATCGGTCGTGATCTGTTGTTGCATACCCTGGTGCAGGGACACCAGTTCAATGCATTTTTTACTGAAATCCAGATTCGGATCGCGCCAGTCTTTATCGATCATGGTCACGCTGGTGCCGCTGATCATGTCCTGATTACCAGGCTCCAATAAAATCAAATCCATAACAACTCCTCAAAAATGGTGGCAATGCGCTTATTTGGGCAGATTCGCGACCAGACGGATCGAGGTGGTCAACTCTTCCAATTGAAAGTGCGGTTTTAAGAACACCGTGGCGCGGTAGGAACCAGGCTCCCCCGGAACGTCTGTCACCACCACATTCGCTTCGCGCAGCGGATAACTGGCTTTGGCTTCCTGGGAAGCGTTGTCATCCAGCAGCACGTAATTGGAAATCCAGGTGTTCAGATAGGACTCGACATTGCCACGGGTGAGGAAGCTGCCGATTTTTTCGCGCATGATCACTTTGATGTAGTGGGCAAAGCGCGAGGCCGCCAGCATATACGGCAACATGGCCGAGATTTTGGCGTTGGCGTTGGCGTTGTCGGAGAAATATTTTTTCGGCAGATTGGTGGTCTGGCCGCCGAAGAATGCCGCCTTTCCTGTCCCTTTGCAGTGGCACAGGGAAATGAAGCCAAGATCATTCAACTCTTTTTCACGGCGGTCTGTGATCGACACTTCGGTCGGGCAGAACAGCTCAGTGCTGCCATTGGCCGAGGTGAAGGTGTACACCGGCAAACCTTCCACCAGGCCGCCGCCTTCCACGCCGCGAATCGCAGCGGTCCAGTTGTACAGAGAAAAGGCGTTGGTGATGCGTTCGGCCAGCAGGAACGCCGGATTGCCCCACAGGAAATGATCGGCGTCCGGGTTGGCGTAGGAAACCGGTTCGCCATTTGGGCCAAACACAATCGGCTCTGCGGCATTGCTGACCTGCTCATTGAAATTCAGCGCTTCGCAGTGTGTGGTGTTGCGCTTGGTCGGCGCGCCATACGGCAGCCGCAACAGGGCGCGCGGCAGCGCCAGTGTGACATAACGCGCATCTTCCATTTCGCGGAAGGCTTGCCATTGAATCAAATCGCCGCCTTCAAAGATTTTTTTCAAATCACGCGGCTTGTCCAGCTTGTCAAAACCGCTCAGACCGAATAACTCTTCCGAGGCCTGGGCGATGAATGGCGCGTGCGCGGCGGCGGCGACTTCCGCCATTTTCTTCAGAAAATCGATGTCCGCGCCAGTGTGACCAATCGCGTAATCCCCCACCAACAGGCTGTAGGGATGGCCGCCGTAAGTGCCGTATTCCGCTTCATAAATCAATTTGAACAAACGGCTTTGGTCAAATTCCACCGCCTTGAGCATGTCTTTACGCAGCTCATCCTTGGTGGCGTTGAACACTTTCAACTTCAGCATCGGCCCGGTTTCTGTGTTGAACACCAGATATTGCAGGCCGCGCCAGGTCGCTTCCATTTGCTTGAAGCCGGCGCTGTGCATGATGGCCGACAGGGCTTTGCTCAGCATGTCATCAATCAGCGCCACCAATTCATCAATCACGGCGGTGGTGCCGCGCTGACGCGCATTGCTGATCGCGCTCGCCACTGCTGCATTGCTATCATTGAAATAGGTGTTTAATTGCTCTTTGAAGGCAGTCATGCTGAGCGCAATCTTGTCTTCTTCCAACTTGAGCGCGGCGGCGATGTCTTTAGCGGCCTGTTCGGCGGCCGCATTGCTCAGGGCCGGGTTGGCGTCGTTGCCGGGGTTCAGCGGTTCGACCAGATCATCCAAAATCTTGGCCACCACATCATTTGACTCTGCCTTGGCTTGCAGGTCGCGGATTTGGCTGCGGGCGCCATATACCGCGCGTACTGAGGGCAGCGCCTGGATCACGGCCAGCGGTTCAAAGGCGTCGATATTGGCGAACGTCAGTTCCAGATCAGCCGCATCTTTCAATAGCGCCTTCAGCGTGGGATCGGCTTCCTTCGCTTTGTTCAGCACCACGCGCGGCTTGATGGTGGCCATCACATCGTTGAAGTTGTCGCGATCGATATCAACCATATTCCTGGTCTTCAGGCTTTCATAGTTGGCCGGATCTTCGCGCTCGCCTTTCAAGTCAGCCAGAATGCCGACGATGAAGGGCAGCTCTTTCTTTTCAATCGCGCCGCCGGTTTCGACGTCGTAAGTGATTTTTACCCTGGGTGGCCTGACACGCAGGAGTTTCTTTTGCACGCTTTCAGTCATCTTGAGACCTCGCTCCAAAGTCACAGTAAAAGTCAATTGACGATCTTTTGTCGCCGCTTCGCTGCTTGCGAAAACGGCGGCAAAACGACCTGCATGCCAGGCATGCAACCCATTTTCAGCTGCGATTCCTGTGCTTTGCGGCCGGGCGGAAGGCGTAACAGCCGCCATGCCCTGCAGCGCGGACAGTGCATCCTCCCTCAAACTGCGAAGGCCGGAATCGCACAGGGAATACATTGCAAGCCCTGTGCCATGCCGGCCTTATTTGCTAAGCGATTGAAAAAAAAGAACTTTTAAACTGTTGCCCGGTGTTAAGGGTGGAATTTCACCCGCCGGCGGCAGAGGCCTTACTGTCATGCGGGCTGGGTGGAATTTGCCGCCATGGGTGTTATTTCACTCTTTCCCTGAGGCAAAAAATCTGCGGGCATAAAAAAGCCCGCTGCTTGAGCGGGCGCGCGATTGGCTGGCTGCTTTTTATGCGCTGGGCGGGCGCGGGCGGCGCCAGATTTCGCGGTTGCCGATGCGCTGTGCGCAAATCAGGCCGCGTTTTTCCAGCTCTTGCAGCGCAAGCAAGGTGATGTGCAGGGATTCCGCTTGCTGCGGCCATTCTATCCACCATTGGTGAATGCCTTCTGCGGTGTCTGCGCTGTCAGGATGGCGTTGCAGATAAAGTTCAATCGCACTGATGACAAATTGGATGGTCGCATCAGGCGATTGCGCGTGGGTTGTTTGCATCATGTTCGCGGCAAGTTGAGTGCTACAGGATAATATCCACCCATGGTATGGGGGTGTAAAGCGAGCATGATTATATTCCAGTTTTCATGTAAAACTACTAAAAGAAAACAGTCATGTCTGCTGCTTGCGCGCAGAGCGGGCAGGGCTGCGGCGGCGCCTTATTCAATCTCCTGGCGCTGCGCAAAATTTTCCATGTGCAAGCCATGTTTGCGCGCCAGTTTGCCAAATGCGCTGCGCTCCTGCCCGGACAACTCAGCTGCGCGGGTTAAATTGCCCTGGGTTTGTTGCAACATTTGACGCAGGAAGCGGCGTTCAAATTCGGCAATCGCCAAAGCTTTGGCGTCTTTGAACGAGGCGGGATAGCGCAATGGCTGCTCTGACGCATCCTCCTCTGCAAAGCCTGGCGCCGCGCTAAATTGAATCACATCGCTGTCGCACATTAAAAATTCGCGATGAATCACATTTTCCAATTCACGGATATTGCCCGGCCAGTTGTATTGCACAATCCATTGTTGTGCAGAGGGGTGTAAGGTTTTTTGCGGCATGCGGTATTGGTGGCTCAGGCGTTGCAAAAAACAATGCGCCAATTCCAGCGCATCGCCTTCCCGTTCCCGCAATGCCGGCATGCGCAGGGTCAAGACATTAATCCGGTATAAGAGATCGCGGCGGAATTGACGCGCCTGCACCAATTCATCAAGGTTGGCGTTGCAGGCTGCCAGAATACGCACATCGGCCTGCCGTTCGACGCCGCTGCCTACTCTGCGATAAGTTTTGTCTTGCAAAAAGCGCAGTAATGCAGCTTGCGCTTTCAGGCTCAGGGCGTCGATTTCATCGAGAAACAGGGTGCCGCCATCCGCTTCCGCCACCAGACCGGGGGCCGCCGCCTTGGCGTCAGTAAAGGCGCCGCGCTCATGTCCGAATAACTCGCTTTCCACCAGCGCTTCCGGCAAGGCGCCGCAATTGACGGGAATAAAGGCTTGATTTTTGCGTGCGCTTTGATAGTGAATGGCCCGTGCGGCAAGTTCTTTCCCGGTGCCGGTTTCCCCGATAATCAGCGTCGTGGCGTTGACGCCGGCAAATTTTTCGATGGTATGACAAACCTGGCGGAATTTCCCGGATGAGCCTATCAGCTTGCAGCGCAGCAAATCATTCATTTCACTTTCCTATATCGCACAAGGGAAAACAAAGACCCGCGCTGAATCTGTTTAATCAGCCAGGCCGGGAAAAGAAGAATTTTGAAACGCAAAATACGAACAGCCGGATTTGCTGCGCAATGGGACAGGCGCATGAATTGATTTTAGCCCAGCAATTTTTGAAAATAAGCAGAAGTAGTGAGAAATGAGACTGTCTTACAACACATCTTTCTACTTTGGTGGAATGCCGCATAGCGATGTTTTGTTGCGGCAATAAAAATTTCCTGCAGGCATGGATGGCTGCATTTTTCTGTTTGACGTGGCATGCAGGCGCCTGCATGCCTTATATCAAGGCATTTCGCCAGCAAGCGCAGGGTTATGAATCAGGGGTGTCGCAGACGCTTCGTTTTGCCTGAGGTTCGAGGGCTTAGGCGTCTGTGTTCCTCTTTGCGTTTTGGTAAGAGATAAAGTCCTGAGCTGACTGACGCGCACTCCCTGATGCCGCAGGATTGGCGGCGACCGCAGCCAGCATTGAAAGGAGCGATTGGCCATCGACTTCAGCGATGCCGCCATTGTGCAAGCGATTGAGCATAAGAAGATTGAACGTCCCGGGGGCGTGCTTGACAGACGCAATGAGCGCCGGCTCATACCCTTTGCAGGCCTCAAGGCGGTGCAAGATAGACCAGAAGATCCCATAGCCATCGTCTTCTGGAAATCGCTCGAAAACGCGGAGCAGTGCCTTGAACTCGGGCAGCGCCAGTTCTTCGGGGCGTGCTGCAGAGATTGCTTTCTCCAGTTTCCGGAGTTGCGTTTCGTCGTGTGGCGCGGTGAATTCTTCCAGTGCCTTGATGAGCGATTGCGACATGCTTTAGACGCCTAATGTTTGACGTGAGGGGCCGCCGCAGCGGCGAAGCCGCGAAGAGAACCCGCAAGCGCAGCTTGTGGGCGGTGCCTCTCGACGGAATGGTTAGGGCGCATGTTGGAACAGCTTACGCAGAATAATCTCGCCGACACGCCTGCTGGCGGGAATCAGGGTATGCATTTCATCGATTCTCTCTTGATCACGCAGCCATTCTGCGCTGACCTCTGAAACAGCGACAACACCGTCGTTTGGCTCCCCGTGGAATGGAGCACATTTCAAGGAAAAACCTCGAACGCCGACAATTGCGGTGATTGGATCAGAGGCAGAACCGATTTCCTCCATGCGCGAGCCAGAAGCAAGAAATTGTCCGCAATCTCCCGTAATGGCTTTGTAGAGGATGTTTGATGAGAGCCGTTGCGCAAGGCGAGATGGATATATTGGCGAAGCAAGCAAGAATATGTGACGGGGCCTGCGAAGGCCTGACGGCAAAGACTTCAGTGCGCTTCGCAGCAAGACGCCGCCAAGTGAATGACCGATAACCACGTAATCCCCTTGTGCGGCTAGAGCTGTAATTCGTGAAATGAGCCTTCGTTCAATACTGGCGAAACTCTCTACAGGGGTGAAATAGGCAAAACTTTCAGGAGATAAACCGCCGCGTTTTAGCTTCCAGAGCAAAGGCCAAGCAGAAATCGGAGTTCGCCCCATCCCGTGAACAAAAAGTGCCCGCATGATCGTGCGCCCTATGGTGTGAGTTCAGCGGGCGCCGAAGGCGAGCCGCTGGAACGATGGCTTAGGCTGTTTGATGAGGCAACAGCCTTTGTGAATTGAAAACCAGCCAAAGCGTCCTCGCAAAATAAAGCTTACGGGAGTAAAAACCTTCTACTGCGTGATGCCAAGCCAGCAAAGACGATGAACGTTGGCGCAGGCAAGAGCTGAAATATACCAGAACAATACAGCGAACAGGGAATTGACGCCTGCGTTTGAGTCTGGCAGGCGCAGCAGGCGATCCGCTGGGACGGCGAAGGCTATACCTTTGCTGGATCAATCGAGTCTGACCCTATTGATTCCAAATATACCAGAACAATACAGCGAACAGGGAATTGACGCCTGCGTTTGAGTCTGGCAGGCGCAGCAGGCGATCCGCTGGGACGGCGAAGGCTATACCTTTGCTTGATCAATCGAGTCTGACCCCATTGATTCCATTGATCCTTCAGTCAACAGCAAGGTTGACATGCTATGTTTGTCACTTAGACCAGGGACGCGGCGGTTTGCGTTTTCTGCGTAACCGGCAATGGCTTTCGGATCGGAGAAGGATGACATTCTGCGGCGTCTAAGGTGTGAGTTCAGCGGGCGCCGAAGGCGAGCCGCTGGAACGGCGAAGCCTATACCTTTGCTGGATCAATCGAGTCTGACCCCATTGATTTCCAGCGAACAGGGAATTGACGCCTGCGTTTGAGTCTGGCAGGCGCAGCAGGCGATCCGCTGGGACGGCGAAGGCTATACCTTTGCTTGATCAATCGAGTCTGACCCCATTGATTCCATTGATCCTTCAGTCAACAGCAAGGTTGACATGCTATGTTTGTCACTTAGACCAGGGACGCGGCGGTTTGCGTTTTCTGCGTAACCGGCAATGGCTTTCGGATCGGAGAAGGATGACATTCTGCGGCGTCTAAGGTGTGAGTTCAGCGGGCGCCGAAGGCGAGCCGCTGGAACGGCGAAGCCTATACCTTTGCTGGATCAATCGAGTCTGACCCCATTGATTTCTATCCATAGCGAGGAAGCCATCAAACAAAGGCAAGCCGGCTGAGGTGATGGAGGGAAGGGGGTAGCCAAGGGGCGCGCGCAAGAGCTTACCCCGCCTTTCCGCCCAGTTTACAGCCTTGAAAAAGCAGTGGATAGCTGTCAAGGTAAACATTGACAAAAAAATTATCTGTGAATAAAGTTGCTGGCAAAGTATTCATGGAGAATTTCGCAATGATCACTACTGTAGAAGCCGTAAATGGCTTAGCCATATTATTGAATTGCATTATTTTTGTACTTTTGCCATTGGAAATCTGGCGGCGCTGGAAAAAAAGAAAACTCAATTGGTCGGCAATAAAAGAAATGGCGGCCAGCGTCAGCCCACTTATTCCAGACCTTCTCACTGGCGCTTTTGTCTTGGCTGTGGTTAGTGCCTTCTATCTCGCGGCAGGAGAAATGTCACCTTGGGAAATCCCCACTACGCCAATATCCGCTTTTATTTGCTTGCTCTTAGTTGATTTTATGTATTACTGGGATCATCGCTGCTCGCATCGGATTCGTGGATTATGGGCGCTGTATCATTCAGTACATCATAGCTCACCGCAGTTTGATCAAACCACCACTTTTCGGATCTCATTTGTTGATAGTTTTTTCACGCCGTGGTTTTATTTGCCGATTATCTTGATTGGCTTCAGTCCAACCATCGTCTTTGCTTGCTTCACTTTGATTCTCTCGTATCAAACATGGGTGCATACCGAATCTATCGGCAAATTAAAATGGCTGGATGCATGGCTCAACACTCCCTCCAACCATCGGGTGCACCACGGTGTGCAAGCGCTATATCAGGATAAAAATTATGGTGCTGTATTGATTGTGTGGGATCGTATATTTGGCACTTATCAGCGCGAGGAAGAAGCGCCAATCTACGGCATCACCCATCCCATTAACAGCGTCAATCCTTGGACCGTTCACTTTTGCGAACTTGGCCGCTTGTGGCGTGATATGGGGAAAACCAAGGGCTGGTTCAATCGCCTCGCGATTTGGCTCATGCCGCCAGGCTGGTCAGCGAAGAAAGATTGATGTCGATAACTGAGTTGTAATGAATGAATGCCGGGGGCAGTTTTAAGGGGGGGCACGAAGCAGGCGCGCTGAATGCAGGGAGCAGCTCTAACATTTCAACATTCCTCGTATCTATATAGCCACTGCGCTAACAAGTCGGTTTATATACCAAGCGGGTTGCAGCTTCATTGTGCCGGGCTTGTCGAACCATGGTTTTGCCATTCGTGGTGAGCTTGTCGAACCACGGTTTTCCATGATCAACCATGCCCTTCGACAGGCTCAGGGCGAACGGAATCTGCTTCGTCCATCCTTATGAAGGCTGAACAGTCACCATTCCTCACTTATTCACACCTTTGCATCTTGTACCAGCGCATTGCCCGGCTGACGGTCATGTAGTGTACGTCGAAATGCCTTGCAATTTCAGACATTCTATATGCGCCACTTTGGTCAGTTGAAAAACTTAGACATAACACCTGCCAATGGCGCTCCCCCGCCAAAACTGCCACCCCCGTTGCGCACCAAAATTCAGTTGCAACATGAGCGCATACTCAGGAAAACACAGCATGCCCGCTTGATATATCCCCCCGCCCAAACTCATTTCCCAATACAAAACCGGCTGAAAATCACCCCCAGCAAATCGTCCGGCGTGAATTTGCCGGTGATTAAGGAAAGTTGTTCTTGCGCCTGGCGCAATTCTTCGGCGAACAGGTCGAGCAATTGATCATCGCAGGCGGCGTGTGCGGCGGCTTCTTGCAGGTGGTTGCGGGCGGCGTGCAGCGCTTGCAAATGCCGTTCGCGCGCCAGGTACAGCGATTCGCCCGTTTGGCGCCAGCCGGCGATTTGCAATAATTCCTGGCGCAGCAAATCCATGCCCAGCCCGTCGGCGGCGGATAAATACAGATGCACATCGTCGCTGTCCGCTAACACGCTGCGCGCCGGCGCATGGCCGGATAAGTCGATTTTGTTCCACACCGTCAGCACCGGTACGCCGGCGGGGAAGTCGGCGCGCATCGCTTCATCTGCGGCGCGCGGGCCGTGGTCAGCGTCGAGCAAATGCAAAATCACATCCGCTTGCGCCAATTCGGCCCAGGTGCGCGCAATGCCGATGCGCTCCACCTCATCCGCTGCTTCATGTTCGGCGCGGATGCCGGCGGTGTCGATGATGTTCAGCGGAATACCTTCAATTTGGATGGTTTCGCTGACTTTATCGCGCGTGGTGCCGGCAATCGGCGTCACAATCGCCACCTCGGCCCCGGCCAGGGCATTCAGCAGGCTGGATTTGCCCACATTCGGCTGTCCCGCCAGCACCACTTTCAAGCCTTCGCGCAGCAATGCGCCCTGGCTGGCCTTATCCAAAACCTGTTGCAACGCTTGCTGAATCGCGCTCAACTGGCCGCGCGCATTCGATTTTTCCAGGAAGTCGATTTCCTCTTCGGGAAAATCAAGCGTGGCTTCGACCAGCATGCGCAGCTGAATCACTTGTTCGACCAGGCTTGAGACAGCTTGCGAAAAGGCGCCGGACAGCGATTGCGAGGCGGATTTCACAGCGGCCTCGGTGGCCGCTTCAATTAAATCAGCCACCCCTTCGGCCTGCGCCAAATCCATTTTGTCATTCATGAAGGCGCGCTGGGTGAATTCGCCCGGGCCGGCTAAGCGCAGGCCCAGATTCTGCCCGGCTTGCAGACAGCGCGCCAGCAGCATGCGCAGCACCACCGGGCCGCCGTGGCCTTGCAATTCCAGCACATCTTCACCGGTGTAAGAATGCGGGGCCGGGAAATACAGGGCGATGCCCTGATCAATCAGGCTGCCATCCGCCGCCGTGAAGGGCAGATAGCTGGCGTGGCGCGGCGCCAGTTCGCGGCCGAACAGGGCGGCGATCAAGGGTTTGAGTTGGCGCCCGGAAACGCGCACCACGCCAATTCCGCCGCGTCCCGGCGCGGTGGCGATGGCGGCTATCGGACTGGCGTCAAAAGCAGACAGGGACATGAAAGCTCCACATAAAAAAATGCCTGCGCCGCAGCGCAGGCATCTTGACGGCAAAACGGCTTACTTCTTGCCTTCCAGCTGGCGGTTAATCACCCACTGCTGGCCAATCGACATGATGTTATTCACCACCCAGTACAGCACCAGGCCGGACGGGAAGAAGAAGAACATGACCGAGAAAATCAGCGGCATCCACAGCATCATCTTGGCTTGCATCGGATCTGCCGGAGCCGGGTTGAGCTTGGTGGTGATATACATCGACACCGCATAAATCGCCGGCAGCACATACCAGGGATCCGGCGCGGCAAGGTCGGTAATCCAGCCAATCCAGGGCGCATTGCGGATTTCCACCGAGGCATGCAGCACCCAGTACAGGGCGAGGAAGATCGGCATCTGGATCAAAATCGGCAGGCAGCCGCCAAGCGGGTTGATTTTTTCCGATTTGTACAGCTCCATCATGGCTTGATTCTTCTTGGCCGGATCGTCTTTATAGCGCTCGTTGATGGCTTGCATCTTCGGCGTCACCACTTTCATCTTGGCCATGCTGCGCATGCTGGCGGCAGACAAGGGGAACAGCGCCATTTTGATGATGACGGTCAAGACCACAATCGTCCAGCCCCAATTGCCAATCAGTTTGTGCAGCAATTCCATCATCCAGAACAGCGGCTCGGCGAAGACATGCAGAATGCCGTA
Organism: Massilia sp. W12; assembly: GCF_037300705.1. Lineage (NCBI taxonomy): Bacteria > Pseudomonadati > Pseudomonadota > Betaproteobacteria > Burkholderiales > Oxalobacteraceae > Massilia > Massilia sp. W12. The sequence continues at coordinate 6,134,620 of NZ_CP147776.1, forward strand.
GTCTTTGACGCGATCCAGGCCGACAGCGGTTTGCGTCAGCATTTGGGTTTCCTGCGGGCCGGCCAGCAGATTCACATCCAGCTTGTAGTTGCTGTTATTCGCCATCACGCCCGGATTGAAGCTATAGCCCAGCGAGTACAGATTGGTATCGACTTTCTTGGTGTAAATATCGCGCTTGATCTTTTCCGGCGGCAGGAAGGCGGCCACAAAATAGTGCTGCACCAGGGCAATCCAGCCATTGTCGCTGCTCTTGGCGTGCTTGGCTTTGCCATTTTCCACGTCAGAGAATTCCAATTTCTGGAAGTGCTCTTCATTGGTGTACACGCTGGGGCCGGTGTAGCTGCTCATGAAGAAAGTATCGCCGGGCGGTTTGTTGCCATCGTGCAGGAATTGCATATACAGCTGTGGCGTGGCGGGCGCGCCGCTGTTGTTGACGATCTCATGCCGCACCCCGATTTTATAGTCGCCACGACGCAGGGTATACGTTTTGATCAGCTTGACGCCGCCTTGCTCGGCTTCCAGCACCAATTGCAATTCATTGCGGCCGGCGGCCAGCGTGCGCTCGCCCGGGCGGACTTGGAAGCCGCTCTTGTGGCTTGGCAGCGGCAGGCCATTGATCGCCGGGCCGGTCAAGCCGGACTGCATCACATAGGTGTTTTTGTCGTTCACATGGAACAGCAATTGATTTTTGTTTTTGTCGATGCCGTCGCGATATTTCAGCAATTCGAGGCGGGTCATTTGCCCGCCTTCGGTATCGACATCGAGTTTGATCACATCGCTGGCGATGCTGATCACTTCACGTTTGAAGACCGGCGCCGGGGCTTGCGCGGGTGCGCTGGCCGGAATCGCGCCTGGCGCAGCGCCTGCAGCCGCAGTGGCGGCGCCCGGCGGCAAATCATTGCGCAGCGAGGCGGCGACCGGCGGCTTGGGTTTGGGCGGCGGTGCAAAGAAAGAGGTATGGCCGTTCGCCACCATCCAGTTATCCCACAGGAAAAACAGGGAGGTGAGGAGCACGACCCACAAAATATTGCGTTTGATATCCGTTTGCATGGCAGTCACGAAGTATGGCCGCCGCGAGGTGCGGCAGCAGGGGAAGACTTGGGCGGCGGCACAGGATCGTAACCGCCGTCATTCCAGGGATGGCAGCGGCAGATGCGGCGCAGGCTGAGCCAGCCGCCACGGCGCGCGCCATGGACGCAGAGCGCTTCCAGAGCGTAATTGGAACAACTGGGATAAAAACGGCAGCTGCGCGGCAACAGCGGGCTGATGCACAGCTGATAAGCGCGCACCGCCAGGCGCAGCAGGCGCGCCGGCAGTTGCAGCAGAAATTCAGTCGGAGGCATGACGGGGCTTTTCCACTCTTTGGAACAGACGCGCCAATTCCGCCCGTAACTCCGCTTTTAAAGCGTCGTTGCAGGCGGGGCCGGACTTGCTGTTGACCGGTTTGGACAGGCGCAGCAGGCAATCAAGCGGTGGCAGATCAAGCGTGCGGAACAACTCGCGCGCTGCACGTTTGATCGTATTGCGCGTCACCGCGCGCGGCGCAAAGCGTTTCGCCACCACCAGCCCGAGACGGGCGTGGGGCAGCGCCTTGTCCTGTGTATACAGCACAAAATGTGCAGACTTACAGGCAGGGCGCAAACGAAAAACGGATGAAAATTCATCCGTTTTCAATAGCCTGTGCTCACGCGGAAATGCTTGCGTGTGCTGCGCTGGCGTTTCAGGCCTGTTCACGCGGCATGGGCCGTCGCTTATACGGCCAGGCGCTTGCGGCCTTTACCGCGACGTGCATTCAGCACAGCGCGGCCGCCACGGGTGGCCATACGGGAACGGAAGCCATGGGTGCGCTTACGGCGCACGACGGAAGGTTGATAAGTACGTTTCATGTTGGGTCTCGCTGGAGCTAAAAAAATACTGTCATTAAGCGGCTTGCCTGCTGGCCTGCCACCCGAAAACGGCGCTATCCGGCCCGTTTCACGCGCACCCGGGCGCTTCACCCTTAACGTGCATCAACATGGCGGACACAGAACCGGGGATTAGACAACATAAGCCCTTGTTCTGTCAAGGCGTTTGCCGGAATTTTTCGGAATTCTGCTGTAAAAAGCACGGAATGCCCGGGAAAAGTGCAGCAAAATACCACAATTTCTGCATTTGTGCGCGCAGGTTTTTTCGCAACAAATGCATAAATTCGATGCGGCGCCTGTGGATAACTTTGTTGAAAAAGGGTAAGATAGCGGGTTACGTGCGTTGCGCCGGAGCTGGCGCGCATGGC